>CAMNIN010000001.1 GCA_946540735.1 uncultured Prevotellaceae bacterium
GGCTGCTCAGTGTGGCATTCTTGATGTATTGTGCGGTGACATCCTTCTGGGCATACAGGTGACTACCTAATGCGCCTGCAATCAACATGATTGTCAATAGTAGAGATTTACATTTCATAAAGGTTAATTTTTTGTTGTTAATAGATTACTGTTTGCAAATATAATGTTTTTTTTTCATATGACAATCTTTTTTGCGCTTGTTTTTTCTATATTTTTTATTGGTGTCCGCTAAAAATGAATAACTGCCAGAACACGTGTCCGCAGTGCCGATAAACAGGCATTGCGGATTCGTTTTTCAAAAAGTAAGCCCCTTAGTCAAAAAACGAGCGTTCCGGTGGTATAGATTCTTCTTTTTCAAGTATGGCCAGCCAATTCTTTTCCGGCTCCTCTCGTTCATCGGGATCTGACGTTTCGGTTCATCGGGATCTCGTTCATCGGGATTTGTAATCCCGATGCAATGAGTATTAGGATTTGTAATCCGATAAAAGCGCATTGCAAATGCTTACACTCAATGCGGTCGGATTACAAATCCGCCCGAACAAAGGTCACGGCCCGTCAGAGTAGTTTGTCTTTGTGATTTGCCATCGTTCGTCGTGATCTCGTTCATCGTGATTTGACGTTTCGGTTCATCGGGATTTGCCGCTCGGCACCCAAAGGGTGACGCTTGGCTTGTCCAAGAATCCCGATGCAATGAGTATTAGGATTTGTAATCCGATAAAAGCGCATTAAAAATGCTTACACTCAATGCGGTCGGATTACAAATCCGCCCGAACAAAGGTCACGGCCCGTCAGAGTAGTTTGTCTTTGTGATTTGCCATCGTTCGTCGTGATCTCGTTCATCGTGATTTGACGTTTCGGTTCATCGGGATTTGCCGCTCGGCACCCAAAGGGTGACGCTTGGCTTGTCCAAGAATCCCGATGCAATGAGTATTAGGATTTGTAATCCGATAAAAGCGCATTAAAAATGCTTACACTCAATGCGGTCGGATTACAAATCCGCCCGAACAAAGTTACAAATCCGCCCGAACAAAGGAACAAAGTTACAAATCCGCCCGAACAAAGGAACAAAAATCCGATCAGCGCATTGCGCGGCATCGCCCCAGCGGGGGTGGACTCAAATAGATATAGCCAGGAGAGATACTTTAGCTTGTCTATTCCCTCACAAACTTGCAGGCGGTGGTGTGCCCATTGGCATCGCTGATGCGGGCGACATAGCAGCCTGAGGGCAACTGACCCACGGAGCATTCTCCATAGCCGTTGACCAGCGGGGTGCGGGTCTGTCCGATGCGCTGTCCGGCGAGGTTATAGAACTCCACTTTCACGTTCGTTGCCTTGTCGCTGCGGATGACCAGCGAACCAAGCACGTAGCGCACGCTGAGGTCGCTTTGCGACTGGGCGAAGATCTCGCCGATGCCATTCTCGTCTGCCTGAGCCACGGCCACTTGGTAACTTGTCCGGATGTTCGGCTGCTCGATGGTGGGCAATGTCATGACAAACACATCATTGCTGCCGTCGGGATAGCGGCCCACGGTCTCGTCTTCTTTCATGGTGGTGTAGGTCAGCCGGTCGCTCCACGACTCGTCGGCGGCTGTCAGCATCACGTCGCCGTCCTCGTTGCCGAGTTTGAAGGAGGCATGCAACTGGTTGATGGGATCCAGTTTGTCGCACCAGATGATCAGGTGGCCGTGAGGCGGGATGATGGTTCCGGCCTCGGTGGAGCCTTTGGTGATCTGGTATTTCTTGGGCTTGCTCACGTTGTCGGTGAGGTACATGCCCTCCACGTCGATGGGTTCTACGGTGGTATTATAGAGTTCCACCCAGTCGTTCTTCTTCCAGTATTCATTCACGTGGATGTTGTTGGCGGCGCTCACTTCATTGATGCGCACTGGGGTGATGTGCTGGTCGTGGCGCTCTTCCTCGGAGAGCGGCGTGAAACAGGCTGTGAGAGACACGGCCCCGTCCTCGGGCAGGTCGATCTCGGCTTCTGTGGAGTAGAACCCATCGCTGTAGGCATCCACTGACGTGTTGAGCTTGCAGGCCCAGAAGAGGTCCGACGAACTGGCACCGTTGTTGTGTACTTCCACGGCGATCACGTTGCGCCCGCTCCGGAAAAGCGTGGCAGGCAGACTGAGCGTGCCGGTGAGGGGCGTGTCGGCGGCGTAAGTGCTCGAATAGGTGTTGTAATTGACGCTGCCCGAAGGCATGTTGACGCGTCCTGCCTCACTGCCGTTGACGTAGATGATGAAACCGTCGTCGACCTGGTAGTCGAGGGTGAAGATGTCGTTGCTGGTGGGAGTGCCGGTCAGTGAGACTGCCGTGCGGAAATAGGTGGTCGGGTTTTTCTGGTTGGCGTTCGAACCGTAGCTGACGGTGGTCTTCACGCCCGTCATCCCGTAGCCCAGTGGACTCTCGCCCGACGACCAGGAGGCGTCGTTGTAGTTGGCACTGGTCCAACTGCTGCCATACAGGGCTCCCCGGTCGTAGTATTTCCAATTGCTGCTGGTACCGAGGAGTTCGTTGCCCGCACTGGTCTGGCGCCATCCTGCGAAGGTATGGCCGGCAGGGGCTTTGGCCTCGAGTTTGACGGGGGCGAACAACCGGCCGTCAAAGGCGGCGTAGGGCACGTCGTGCCCGTTGACGTAGAGGTGGGCTCCCTCGGTGTCGGTCTTGAGTTTCACGCTCTGTTTCCTGACACCGTCGAGCTGCATGGGCTTGAACTGCTGCATGCAGGTCATCATCGACTCGTTGAGGGTGGCCAGTTTCGAGATGATGAGGTTGGCCGAGGTGTCGGGGTTGCTCCATCCGGTGAGCTGCATCATCGGGCGCACCCTGTCGGCGAGTTCGTTGACGATGGCCGTGGCGCGGGTCTTGTCGAAAACGCTGCCTCCCACCAGGCAGTAGGTGTCGATGAACCGTTTGCGGAAGTCGTCGTTCTTGAGCATGTTGAGGAAGAACGTCACGAGTTTGATCTCCTCATACCGCTGTTCGTTGGTGTCGTAGATGAGGTTGAACGTGTGCCACTGGTCGTTGGCGAAATCCGCGAAGGGATTGCTGCTCTTGAAGGCGAAGTCCAGGTCGAAGGTGACGAAACGGTAGCGTCCGTCAGCCTGGTTGCGGAATCCCTTGATGTTGTTGTGGGGCCAGTCGGTGGAACCCAGGAAGAGTTCGACGGCCATGTAGTTGATGAACTCGTCGATGTCGAGCAACTGTTTCAGTTCCTCATAGGCTTGTGCGTCGGTCGACACGGCCCCCAGCTGGTAGATGCGCTCCAGCACCTCGCTGGTGCCTACCATGAACACCACGTTGGAGTCGGCGCTCATCTCAAACATGTCGATCTTCTCGTCGTCATAGCCGAAGTTGGCCTCCACGAATTTCTTGTTGTTGGGCTCGCGCATATTGATCACGCCCCGGCACTCACCGTTGACATACTCGATTACGGGGACATACGACTGCAGGTCAAGGTTGATGCCCGCCCGCTGGATGATGGTCTGCAGGGCAGGGTCGAGGAACCGGCCGCCGTTGTTCTCCCAGATGTCGTTGCCGCCGTTGCGCAGCAGCAGTGTCTTGTTTCTCAGATAGGGCTTTTGTGGGAAGAAGGCGTAGTCGAGGCGGTTCTGGCCGTCAAATTCCTTGCCCGATTTCAGTTTGAACGAGCGGGGGTTGGCCGAGCGGGTCCATCCGCCCGAGACCGAGATCTCCACGTCCTGGTTGTAGGCCATCACGCCCTCCGGTGTGATGAAGGAGAAGTTGACCGGCCGCTCCCAGTCCATGTTCCAGTTGCACTTGGTGTTCTGTCCGTTGCCGGTGCGCCCGTTGGTGCCCTTGGTGTCGATGCCCCACTGGTTGTCGGTGAAGTATTTGGGGTTACCCACGATGGAGACCACGGGGATGGTGTATTTGTCGTTGGTGCGGATATAGGAGCGGGTGACGGGCACGCTGGGCAGCCATCCGTCTCTGAACAGCCGGAAGCAATAGTTCCTGGTGGCCGTGACGCTGAAATGTCCGGTTTGGCTGATGGTTCCCACCGTCCCGGAGGTGGCTGCGTTGTAGGCTTCCCAGGAGATGTCGTCGAAATAATAGTTGTTCTCTACGCCTCTCAGTTCGTTGAGGTTGAAGGCGATGGTCTGCAGTCCCGTCTGTCCGGCCTGTTCGTTGGTCACCGTGCCCTCGTAGGTGATCTCCTGCCATTGCGTGGTGACGTTGTAGCCGCCGTCGAGCATCGACCAGTGGATGTAGCTGCCGGGCTGCGTATGCGACTGCGCGGAGATGTGGGCGGCCCGGTCGGCCCGCACTTTCATCCGGAAGCGGTAGCGGTCGCCGGCATTCCAGGTGTGGTTGGGGGTGTAGACGAAGAACTGGGCGTCCCAATCCTGAGAGGGATTGGCTACGGAGTGTACTTTGATGCCCCGCGATCCGTTGTAGCCTTTGCCATCGATGATATGGGTGTCGTAGGCTCCTCCGCTTTCGCCGTCTTTGCCGACGAGGCAGGTCACGTCGGTTCCCTCACAGTCGCCGTTGACGATGTAGTCGGTCCATTCCTGTTGTTGCTGACTGCCCGAGGGCAGCACTGGCACAGAGCCGTCGGTGGTATAGACAAGTGTGGCACCCTCGGGGATGGTCACGTCGAGTGTCAATGTGCCGGTGAAGACTTTGCTGTCCTGGCTCACCACTGGAGGGTCGAGGCGGCGGTCGGCGAAAGCAGCTGTGGCGTTGCTGGCGCCGGGGGTGGCGTCGGCTGTCCAGCCCCAGTCTCCCGTGCCGTCGGTCTTCCGGGCGTAGGAGGTGCGGCTCATGCCCTCGGGGTAGTCCTGGCTGAGCAGGAGCTGTCCGTCGCTGTCGCTGAGGTAGATGGTGCCGCCCTCGCAGTTGAGCTTGAACGGTGCCTGTGTGGTCTTGATATCGTTGGATCCCAGCCAGATGACCTTGTAGCCTTTGGCGGGCACGCTGCCGATGTCTTTCGGCAGATGCCAGCGCATCAGGTTCTCGGCATCGTCACTCAGATACATCCCGGCGAGGTTGACGCTCTCGTCGGAGGGATTGTAGATCTCAATCCAACTGTCGAAATTGGTGGCCGGACTCATCACCGTGCCTACGTTGGAGGCCATCAGTTCGTTGATGACCAGCATGGTCTTGACTAAAGTAGATAAAAACATGTTAGCAGTTATTTCGGTGCAAAATTACGAAATAACTGTATAACAGGACAAGCGATTTGTAACAGAAGTTATCAGAAATGTAACATGTGTGTCTCAGTCATTTTCCCTTTCAGCACGTCGGCCATCTGCTGGGGCGTGAACTTGACAGGACCCCGCATCAGTTCGGGCACATTGTAGCTCTTGATCAGCTGGTGGTGGTAGTCGGGGTTCTCCGAGGGCAACTCAAAAGGTTTGCTGCCGCGCCCCTGGGCATCGACATGGGCGATGAACGGACGGGTGAAGACCCCGTCGTTGCGGCGTGAGGAGAACACCACCCACCGGCCATTGCTCGACCAGGAGTGGTAACTCTCGGTGTTGTCGGAGTTGAGGGCGTCCATCGCTTTCGCTTCTCCGCTCTGGAGGTCCATCATCCAGAGGTCGGCGTCACGGTGCCAGATGTGGAAACAGCCCCATTCTCCGAGCGTGAAGAGGAGCCATCGACCGTCGGGCGAGATGCGGGGGAGGGTGGCGCTCTTGCCTTCGGCCACAGCGTCGAAGACGAGCTCACGCGCTCCAAATGTCTTACTTCCGGGGTCGAAAGTCATGCGGTAGAGGTTGTATTTCACTTCCTTGGCGCGCATGGTGATCTCGCTCAGGTCCACCGTGTCGTTCTCATACTCGAAGTGGGCGCTGCAGAAATAGAGTGTCTTGCCGTCGGGCGCCCAGAAGGGGAATACCTCCAGTTCGTTGGGCTCATGCGAGATTTTCCTCACCTCATGGCGCTCTACGTCATAGAGGATCAGGTCGCTCTCGGCGTCGAGTACCTCGATCTTGTTGATGTCGCTGGTGTGGAAGCTCTGCATGGTCTTGTTGGTGGAGTATGCGATGAGGGGCAGTGTGGGGTGCCAGGAGGGATAGACGCCGGAGGAAACCAGCGAGTCGCCTTGGAAGTTGACTTTCTCTACCTTGCCGTCGTAGACGATGACCGTGCCGCCATGGGCCTGGCGGGCGTGAAACTGCATCCTGTCGGGGTTGTACTGCTGGAAGTTGTGGCAGTTGACGCACTGCCCGCCTGATTCGGTGCTGCACAGCATGTTGTCGACCATCACCTGCTCGTCGTAGTTCTCCAGACAGCGCTGGTTGAGGGTCAGTTCCTCGTAGGAGACATAAGAGGGCGAGATGAGGCGGTAGCTCAGGTATGGGTCGATGCTGTCGGGCGAGACATGGATGCTGAAGGGCTTGAAGCGATGCCACTGTCCGTCCTTCTGGGCAAACACTTCCACGGTGATGTCCTTGCCTTGGGCTGCGGCGGTGAGTGCCCTCCATTCTTCCAGTCCGGGACAGGCTTTCACCCCTCCGCAGACTATTTCTTCCTGACCTGAGGAATAGCGGATGACCGCATCGTCGACCTTCGGGAGGAGTTCGAAGGTGAGGGGGGCGATATTGACGGGAATGGTCACGTCGTCATACTCCGGATAGATCTTCGGCAGCATGTTGACTTGCTGGTATTGCCCGGGCACCTGCACTTGCCGGCAGGCCAGCAGCGACAGGCAGGCGATGGCGGTGATGAAAAGTCTTCTCATTCAATAGACCTCCTCTTGATAGCGGTTGAAGAAATAGTCATAATAATAGGTCGTATGGAAACGGTCGTACATGAGTTTGCCGATCTGCTCCATGCTCATTCCCTGGTCGCGGTATTGCTTGAAGGCATCCATGAAGGTGCGGCAACTCTCCACCACTTGGCGGTCGAATGGCATCTTGCTGGCATCCACGGTGTCAAAAAGTCCGCCGAAGAGGCATGCCGCCTGCTGGTAGAGTTTGGGCACCAGCCCGTCTTTATGCAGTTCGGTGTAATGGAAGAACTGCAACCAGAATAGTTCGGGGTTCCGGGTCATCATGGCCGCGATGAGTCCCTGTTCTTGTTGCAGCGGGTCTTTGCTCTGCGTGCTGGCCAGGTGGGTGATGAGGAAGCGCTCCACCTGGGCATTGTCGCCGCTGAGGTAATTGTCGTGGTTAAGCATGCCGAGGATGGGAAACAGTTCCGGGTCGCGGGGGATGAGTTGCGGATTGTGCAGGAGTTCCTCCTGCTGGAGCGCCCATTTCCGGTGGAAAAGGGTGCGCTTGAGCATGTTGAGGTATTTCTGTGCAGCCACGAACTCTTCGTTGACGATGGAGCATTTCGCCATTAGTTTCAGGTGGTCGACACGCCAGCCATACTCCACGCCGTCTTCCATGCACCAGCGGTAACAGTAGTTGGGCAGGCCATACTGCAGATAGAGCATTTTGCCGTCCCACTGCACCATCCGGGTGGGGAAGGGTGCGGCGGCTGGCCGCGCTCCATTGCGGTAGTCATACATCTCGTCGCCTTGTTTGCCGATCCGTGCCAGGGCCAGGTTCTTCATCATCCAGATATCGCGCGTGGGCTCGGCGTCGGTCGACCGTGCCAGGCGGAGCACACCCTCCCAGTCCAACTGGTCGACCATCCGCCGCATGGCGATCTCACGGTGGAAATTGCCGTCCTTGTACCATGCTGTGGCCACGCAGGAGACAATGACCAACAGGATGGCCGGCTGCACCCATGCCCTGGTCTTCTTGGGCTGCTGACGGGAGTCGCTGTAGCATGCAGCCATGATGGCCAGCGACAGGAATAGCACGACGTAGGGCCAGTAATAGGCCAGGTAGCTTTCCTGCCTGATGCGGAAGATGGGCAGGGCTGTCCAGTAGATGTTGACCAAGTTGGTTTGGTGGTAGCCATAGCGGTAATACAGCAAGGGCACGGCGATGATGGAGAGCACGGCAAGCAGACTGCTGAAGGCTGCCATCACCTTGCTTTTCTCCACGCGCCAACTCATCAGGGCCATCAGCAGGACAGCCGACAAGGCGTAAAAGCCGAGCATGGGATAACCTGCCGCCACTGTGAGGGGGATGAGGAGCATCCGCCACCATCGGGGCAGTGCCCGGTAGATCCAGATCAGGGTCACGACGGCCAGGACACCCACCGTGGCCGTGAAGAAGAAGCCCCTGAGTTTCAGGTAATAGATCCAATAGCCCAGGTCGACGTCGGAGACCAGGAGCATGGCGACGGGGATGAGCGTGACAGCTCTCCATTGGGATGGGATGCGGAAAGCGTGCTCCGTGAGGAAGATGAGCAAGGCCCACAGGAGTCCGAGTACCGCTGCGCCCAACCAGGGGTGGTAGAGCATTTGGGTGAGGAAGGCCGATATCCAGCAGAGCATGCCGCCAGAGGCCACCATGCACTGCTTGAAAAACAAAGGGGTGTGGAGGAAGAGGTTCTGTTCCTCCACCCGCGCCAGGTAGTCGTGCTCGCAAACCACCAGGATGATGCACGCCAGGAGAACCGTGAGGTAGGGGAATGCCTTGGTGATCGCTGGCATCCAGGAGTTATGGTTGCTCATTCTTGCTTGTCGGAGTTTTTTTGATCTGAACCAAGAAAGTTGGTTCGGTGATGCAAAATTACGAAAAAGATTGTCAAAACATGCTGTGCGTGGAGTTTTTTTTGTAACTTCGCCTGACGAAAAATGAAGAAGATGCAGAGAACCTCCTGTTTGCGGATCGGATGGATGGGTGTCAGCACGGCCTTGCATTTCCTTGTGGATGGGCTGTGCGTGTGCTGCCTTTATCTGATGTCACCATGGTTGGATGCCTCTTGGCTTTTTACGATCTTCCTGACTTACAATGTCTTGGCGTTTATGACGCAGCCCCTCACCGGTGCCTGCGCCGATCGCGCGCTGCGGCCCCATCAGTTGCTGACGGGTGCCGTGTGTCTCTTGGCGTTGGCAGCGTTGGGTGTCTTCTCCTTCTCCTTGGCCGAGGATTTCCGCGGTCCTGTGGGATGTATGATCGTCGCCCTGCTGCTGGGCATGGGAAATTCGCTGTTTCATGTGTGGGGTGGCAAGCAGACGGTCATGCTCATGGGCAATGACATGCGGGCGCTTGGCTGTTTCGTGTCTTCCGGCGCACTGGGCTTGGCCGTCGGTTTCGTGTTCAGTTCCTGGTGGTTGCTGGCGGTTTTGCTCTCTGCCATGACCTTTCTGGCGGGAGTGTCAGTCCGCTTGTCGGGCGATGTCCTTCCCAACGGTCCTTCCCATGAAACCATCACAAGGGCATGTCCTCCCGACGGTGCAGAACGGCATCCTGGTCCTGTCGTGGTATGGACAGCTGTCATCTTGGTCGCGGCTTTCGTCATGTTCCGTTCCTACATCGGCGAGGTGTTTTCCTCGTCGGCGACGAAGACCCAGACCCTCGTGTTGCTGATGGGGTTGGTCTCGATGGCCGGGAAGATGGCTGGTGGCTGGATTGCCTTCCGTTTCGGTGCGGCCAGGTCGATGGCTGTGATGCTGCTGGGTTTCGTGGGTTGTTTCCTCTTCCGTCAGACCCATGCCGTGGTACTCCTGTCGGGCTTGTTTTTGGTCAACTGCACCATGCCGGTCACCCTCTATTGGGCCAATGGCTTGCTCAAAGGCCGTGAGGGACTGGCTTTCGGCATTTTGGCGGCTGTGCTCGTTCCGGGCTATCTGTTGGCCGTATTCGGATAGGAGGTATGGCCGATGTTAGTATTCCAATTGTTGCTCGCACTTCTCCCCACCATCCTTATTGAGATGGGGGTGCTGCTCCTCCTCGGTGAGCGGAGGCGGCGTGTGCTGCTCTCGTCGGTAGGAGCCAACGTGATGACCAATGTGCCGCTCAACCTTTATCTGAGGTTGTGCAGCGGCACGATGACGGATGTCCTCGTCGGTGAGGCGGTTGTCGTGGTGGTCGAGACCGTCTGGTATCTCGCTTTCCTGAGGACATGGCGACAGGCCTTCCGCTACAGTTTGTGGTGCAATGTCGCCAGTTTCCTGATCGGAGTGGCATTTCAGTTGGGCTATGCTTTCATCTCATCTGTGCCATAGGATGCCCACGATGACGGAGAGATACCCTGTGAGGCAGATCATCGGTGCGACAACGATTCTGCGAATGGAGAAAATCTCAGGTTCAAATGAACTCACTGTGGTGCCATTGCCAGCCATCAGCACAAGTCCGATGACAATGGTCACGCAGGCTCCGAGGATAATCATGTGATTGCTCCGGGAAAACAGGTTACTGTTGTTGCTTGTTTTGGAAATGTCGGACATATCTTTCTAATTTTGAGCCATATTTTTCGATAAATGGATTTCTATGTTTTTCGTAGGCCATACCCAATGCTTGCTGCATGGTTCTGAACCATTCAAGGATCGTGAGGGCACTGCCCTGCTGCCGGCTTGCACCGATCGTGCAGGCCCACATGAGCCATTCGTCGCTCCTGTCAAGCAGATCCGACAGGATGGCGTCGGCCCGTGACACCATGTTATGCTCATAAAAGCATCTGGCCAGCGACAGGGCCGTCTCGGTGTAGGGGATGTTGTAGGAGGGCAGCTCTTTCTCCCATTTCTCAGCCACAGCCAGGGCCCGCTGCTTGTCGCCCTGTGACAGAAGACTGTCGATGAGAATGCTCATGACGTATTGGTGGGTGCGGGCCATGTGCATCACGTCCTCGTCCACGTATAGTCCGGGTCTGCTCAGTCCGCCGTATTTGAATCGGTGCATCACATTCTCGTACATCCGTTCCACGTCTACTTTCGGACCTCCCGATCCGGGTGCGATGCGGTAGGCCAGTCCTTCAAGCACGTAATGGTCGCGAAGATAAGGAATCTCACTTGTTCCCAGACTGATGGAGGCATAGATCGGACGGTCGCAATCGCCGTGCGAGAGCATCTCCAGCACGAAGAGGTCGTTTTTCTGCAGGAAGCGTACTCCTTTCAGCGAGATCTCCATCGGCCCCTCCTTGGTGGTCACTGTCACGGTGTCGGTGGGGATGCAGTGACGCTCAGGCGCATTTCCAAGCACCCAATAGCGGATGATGTTGTGTAACTCAAATGGATTTTCACCCAGTGCTTTCCTTGCTTCCTCCGGATGCTCCCGGTAGTATTCGAGTACGCTCTCTTTCACGTCGGGCCTCACTTCCACACTCTCGTTTGTACCTTCCTGATAATCTGCTCTGTCCCAATAAAAGGGTAGGGCGGGTGAGTCATAGGCGGGTCGTTTCATCTGGTCGATATACCAGTCGGTGTTCACATATGAGAGGTTGCAGTCACGGGTGTCAGTGCGTTTCCCCTCCACCTCATGGTTATACCACAGAGGGAATGTGTCGTTGTCGCCGTTGGTGAGGATAATGGGATAACCCTTCCGAGGCATGGACTCCAGGTAGTTGAGTCCGAAATCCCTGCACGCATAACGGTCTGAACGGTCGTGGTCGTCCCAGGTTTGGCTCACCATCTGCAAGGGGACCGACAAGCCCAGCAGTGCCGCTGTGATGGCAGCGGTGACAGATTTCAACATCATCCGCCGCACCATCGTGCCGATGCCACATACCCCCATCCCGATCCATATCGAGAAAGCATAGAATGATCCGGCATACACATAGTCGCGCTCACGTGGCGGTTGGGGTGGTTGGTTGAGGTAGATCACGATGGCCAGTCCGGTCATGAGAAAGAGTAGTCCGACCACAAGGCACTGGTTGCGGCCTTGTCTCTTCTGTCGGTACTGCCACCCTATTCCGATAAGGCCAAGCAACAGCGGGAGACCATAGTACACATTCCTTCCTTTGTTGTCTGATAGGTCGGAGGGCAGTTTTGACATGTCGCAGTCCAACAGCAAACCATCGATCCAATCAATGCCGGTAATCCATTGGCCGTGCTCCACCTCTCCTTGGCTCTTGATGTTGTTCTCACGTCCCACGAAATTCCAAAGGAAATAACGCCAGTACATGAAATTCACCTGGTAGGTGAGGAAAAAACGCAGATTCTCTCGGAGGGTGGGCAGATTCCCCTTCTTCTCCACACCGCCCATCCACTGCTCATAAGCTTGGGCGTGCATCGGCGACACCATCCTTGGAAACCACATCTTGTCTTTGTACACGTATTTCGTGCGGTGCCCGATAGTGACGTACCGATGACCGTCTCTGTCGGTTGCCGGATGGTAGATGGTCCTCCCTTCTTCCTGTTTGGCCACATAGTAGTCGCCGCGAGGTTCATAGTCCAGTTCGCTGCTATAGGCAGGACCATATAACAACGGCGTGTCGCCATACTGTTCGCGGCTCAGGTATCCACCCAGGGCAAATACGTTGTCGGGTGAGTTCTCGTCCATGGGTGGATGGGCGCTCGAACGGATCAGGATGACCGCATAGCTGCTGACCCCTATCAGCAGCATCAGAAGGCACAGCAGTACACACCTCATAGCTCTCTTGTGTGTCAGGTATACAGCGATGAGGATGATCATGAGCAACATGATAAATGAGCAGGCAAGACCTGTATGGAAAGGTAGGCCGAGCACATTCACAAACAACAGTTCGGCCCATCCTCCTAATCGGATGACACCGGGCACGATGCCATACAGGATGCCGAGAAGTATCACTGCGCCCAGGGTAAAGGCTTTTGTCACTCCCCACCAGGTCGTTTGCCTCGACTTCCTGAAATAGACCACCAACGCCATGGCCGGAATGCACAGCAGATTGAGCAGATGCACGCCGATAGACAATCCGATGACATAGGCGATGAGGATGATCCAACGGTCGCTGCGGGGATCATCGGCTTCGTCTTCCCATCGCAGGATAAGCCAGAAAACCAGGGCGGTAAGGAAACTTGAGAAGGCATACACCTCGCTCTCGACAGCAGAGAACCAGAACGTGTCGCTGAAGGTATAGGCCAATGCGCCCGTCATGCCGCTCGTCTCGATGAGTATGACTTGGGCGGGCGACAACATGCTCGCTGTCGTGCAGAGCCGACGGGCGAAATGGGTGATGGTCCAGAATAAGAAAAGGATGCATCCCGCACTGAGCAGGGCCGACATGAGGTTGATCATCCGTGCCACCTCAGAGGGATCGCCGGCCAACTGCGAGAAGAAGTTGGCGGTGAGCATGAAGAATGGTGCCCCAGGCGGATGGCCTATCTCCAGCTTGTAGCCACTGGCCACAAATTCAGGACAGTCCCATAGACTGGCCGTTGGTTCTATCGTCAGACAATAAGTGATGGCTGCGATGGTGAAAACAGCCCAGCCAGTGACTGTGTCGATTTTCGAAAAGGTCTTCTGTCGTATCATACCGCTTCCTGTTTTTTCGGCAAAGGTAGCGGTTTCTGAGGCAGCCGTGTGAAAAATAGCCTTACATCTGTCTTACAATTGTCTTACATTCTATTGAATGTGCTGATTCTCAGATGCTTCCGATTGATCCACGAGTTGGTATTCTTTGCCCCTCCTATTGATGATATCCAGGTCGGTTTGGTCTTTGAGGGTCGTTTTCAGACGGCTGATAAATGTGTAAAGCGTATTCTCAGGCCGGTCTTTCTTGGGCCACAGGACCGCGCAGATGGCTTCCTTGCTGAGAACGTGCCCCGGGGCATTGGCAAACAAGTCCATCAGTTGCTGTTGCATCGGTGTAAGGTGTATCTCCTTGGATGTTTGTGGGGAAGGCAAGATGACGGCGGTTTCCATGGCGCGATTCATCATTCTCGCTTTCCGGGCCATGCCCCAAAGCATAAGGAGGCAAAGGAGAAAGCCTGTGAGAGAAAGCCGTTGGTCGGAATGGGTGATGATGGAGCATACAGACGGGTTGGCGAAAGCTTTCAGGGCGATGACGGCTTTGTCATGTTCCGCAGGGGAAGCCCATAGCAACGTATCGCTGCACACTTGTGCGCTCTCGCTGAAAAGGTCTTTGCCGTCCTCTTGCATGAGGCACAAGGCGACGTGTGAGGTGTCTCTGAGTGGCAGGATGGTCAGTTGGTTGCGAAAGCGCTCCTCCACATCGCGGAGCGTCAGCACCCTGGCCGATTGCAGCGACGACAGGGTGTCGAGCAACAATTGCTGTTGTGGCTGGTCCATCACAAACTGGCGCAGGGCACGGGTCAGGTCCCGGCGCATCTCCTCTTTGGTGTCTTGATAGCTGCTGATACCCGCCGTAATGGAGGCGAGGAGCAGCAAAACCGGTAGGAGCAACAAGTAGCGTAATCCTTTCATCTCTTATCCTCTTTCATCGATCAGCCTTTTGATCGATGCCATGAATCACTCGTTTTGGGTTGATGATGCGAAGATAGGCAATTTTTTTGAAAAGGAGTGCGTTGTGCGCAGAAATCTTTCAAATCCGCTCAAAATCGGAAATAAATAACAAAATCCTTTGTCCTGTGCTCATTTTTCAGTAAGTTTGCACTGAATTTGATGTGGTAAGCACCATCATTCAAAGCACAGTAGTCACAATCATCCTTTTCATACATTTTCTTTTACCAAGAATGCTCAAAACACTCTACGCACAAATCAGACAGTATAAGCGGGCGGCCATGCTGACCCCTGTCTTCACCTCGCTCGAGGTGGTGATGGATGTGCTCATACCGTACGTCACGGCAAAACTCATCGACCTGGGTATCAATGCCGGCAATGTGGGGAATGTATACCTCTACGGGGGGATCATGCTGGGGATGGCCTGTCTCAGTCTGCTTTTCGGCATCAAGGCAGGACAGTATTCTGCCTATGCCTCATCGGGCTTCGCTTGTAACCTGCGCGAGGCCATGTACCGCAACATCCAGACCTTCTCCTTCTCCGACATCGACAAGTTCAGCACCTCCGGACTGGTCACACGCATGACCACCGATGTGTCAAACCTCCAGAATGCTTTCCAGCAATTGCTGAGAGTGTCGGTGAGGGCTCCCTTCCGCATGGTTTTCAGCATCTTCATGTGTTTCGTCATCGATGCCCGCATGAGCATCATCTTCATCGTGGCCATGGTGGTGCTGTCGGTTTTCCTCTATTTCCTCATCAGCCGTGTGTCGAAACTCTTCAAGCAGGTGTTTGAACGCTACGACGACCTCAACAGCAGCGTGCAGGAGAATGTGGCTGGCATCCGGGTGGTGAAGGCCTTCGTCAGAGAGGAGTATGAGGGCACCAAGTTCGGCCGTGCCGCCGAAGCGCTCTATCGCTTGTATGTGCGCACCGAGAGTCTCATGGCCCTCAACCATCCCGTCATGAACCTCGTGGTCTACGGATGTATCATCTCTATCTCGTGGTTTGGCGCTCAGTTCGTGGTCGGCGGCACGCTCACCACGGGCGAGATCACTTCGCTCTTCACCTACGTGATGAGCATCCTCATGTCGCTCATGATGCTCAGCATGATCTTCGTCATGCTCACCCAGAGTGCGGCCAGCGGCCAGCGCGTCGCTGAGGTGATCAATGAGGAGGCCGATATCAGCAATCCCCATAACGCGGTGAAAGAGGTGGCCGATGGAAGCGTCGACTTCCGCCATGTCTATTTCGCTTACAAGGCCGGAAGCGGGGAATACGCCATCAACAATGTGTCGTTCCGTGTGAAACCTGGGGAGACCGTCGGCGTGATCGGCGGTACGGGCAGCGGAAAGTCGTCCTTGGTCAATCTCGTCAGCCGGTTGTACGACGTGTCGAAAGGCAGCGTGCTGGTGGGTGGGAAGGATGTGCGCCAGTATGACCTCGACACCCTGCGCAATGCCGTATCGGTGGTGCTCCAGAGCAATGTGCTCTTCTCGGGCTCCATTCTCGATAACCTCAGGTGGGGGAATGCGGACGCCACCCTGGAGGAATGCCAGGAGGCTTGCCGTATGGCTTGCGCCGATGAGTTTATCCAGCAGATGCCGGATGGCTATGACACGAAGATCGAGCAAGGCGGCACCAATGTGTCGGGCGGACAGAAGCAGCGGCTCTGCATCGCCAGGGCACTGCTCAAGAAACCCAAGGTGCTGGTGCTCGACGACAGCACGAGTGCTTGCGACACCGCCACCGATGCTGCCATACAGAGGGCTTTCCGGGAGGACCTGCCCCATCTGACCAAGATCATCATCGCCCAGCGCATCTCAAGCGTGAAGGACTGCGACCGCATCCTGGTGCTCGACAACGGCAAGGTGAGCGGCTTCGACACCCACGACAACCTGTTGCGCAGCAATGCCATCTATCATGAGATCTACACGATCCAGAATGAGGACGGAGGTGATTTCGACGAACCTCGGAAAAACCGACGCAAGGAGAAGAACAGTCACCAAAAACCGAAGAAGTCATGAGAATGGGTATGGGAATGAGAACTCCCGGCGAGCGGCTCGCTCCGGGAAAGACAGCCAAGAACAAGAAAGCCACCTTGCTCCGGCTCTTCAGGTATGTGATGCAGCACTACCGTTTCTCTTTTGTGGTGGTGTTCGCCTGTATCATCGTGTCTTCCGTGGCCACCCTGATGTCCACGCTGTTCACGCAGACCCTGATCGACGATTATATCGTGCCCCTGACGCAGGTGGCCGCTCCCGACTATTCACCACTGGCCAGGGCTTTGGTCCGGCTGGCGGTGGTGCTCGTGGTGGGCGTGGCCTGCTCCTATGCTTACAACCGCATCATGATCCAGGTGAGTCAGGGCACGATGCTCAGGTTGCGCAACGACATGTTCCGCCACATGCAGACCTTGCCGATCAAGTATTTCGACACGCACTCCCACGGGCAGGTGATGTCCAACTATACCAACGACGTCGACACACTGCGGCAGGTGATCAGCTCAAGCTTGCCCTCGGCCTTCAGTTCCATCATCACCCTGGTGATCACTTTCTCCAGCATGGTGGTGCTCAGCATCCCCCTCACCATCGTGTCGGTCGTCATGGCCGCAGTCATGGCGGTGGCCACTTCCCGGCTGAGCAAGATGTCGAGGAAGCACTTCGTGGCGCAGCAGTCCAATCTGGCGGCTGTCAATGGCTTCATCGAGGAAATGATGACGGGGCAGAAGGTGGTCAAGGTGTTCTGCTATGAGGACAGGGCCATCCGGCAGTTTGAGCAGATCAATGAGGCCTTGCGAAAAAGTGCCTTCCAAGCCAACAAGATCGCCAATATCGTGATGCCGGTCAACGGCAACCTGGGCAACCTCGGCTATGTGCTCATCGCCGTGGTGGGGGCGACGCTCGCCCTGACCACCGACGTGGGGCTCAGTCTGGGTACCTTGGTGGCATTCCTCACTCTCAACAAGAACTTCTCGCAACCCATCGCGCATATCAGCCAGCAAATCAACAGCATCATCACGGCCTCCGCAGGCGCGGAACGGGTGTTTGAACTCCTGGATGAGAAACCTGAGACCGATGGCGGACATGTCACCCTCATCAATGCGGTGCAGGAGGAAGATGGCAGCGTCAGGCCCGCCACTCCTTCCGACTACCGCTCCGACACCTGGGCCTGGCAGGAGGGTGACCGTCTCACCCGAGTGAGGGGCGGCGTGAGCTTCGATATGGTGGACTTCGGCTATGTGCCCGAGAAGCAAGTGCTCTACGACATCGTGCTCGATGCCATGCCCGGCCAGAAGATCGCTTTCGTGGGCGGGACGGGAGCCGGCAAGACGACCATCACCAACCTCATCAACCGTTTCTATGATATCCAGGACGGGAAAATCAAGTACGATGGCATCAACATCAACGACATCTCCAAGGGCGACCTGAGGCGAAGTCTTGGCATGGTGCTGCAGGAGACCCAGCTCTTCACCGGGACGGTGCTCGACAATATCCGTTACGGACGGCTCGACGCCACCGACCAAGAGTGTATCGAGGCGGCCAAACTGGTCGGGGCGGATGACTTTATCCGGCGCCTGTCGAACGGCTACCATACCATCATCAGCGGCAGCGCGTCCAACCTCAGCCAGGGTGAGCGGCAGCTCCTCTCCATCGCCCGCACCGCCGTTGCCAATCCTCCGGTCTTGATCCTCGACGAGGCGACTTCATCCATCGACACGCGCACCGAACGGATGGTGCAACGGGGCATGGACTCGCTGATGAAAGGCCGTACCACCTTCGTGATCGCACACCGGCTCTCCACCGTGCGCAACTCCGACTGCATCATCGTGCTGGAGAAAGGACACATCATCGAGCGGGGCACGCACGACCAACTGATCGCCCTGCAGGGGAAATACTACCAACTCTATACCGGCAATGGCATCTAAAAACATCACACAATGACTGAAAAAGACAGAATCATCCAGTTGCGGAAAGAACTCCATGAGCACAACTACAGATACTATGTGCTCAACCAACCTGTCGTGAGCGACCAGGACTTTGATTTCATGATGCATGAACTGCAAGACCTGGAGGCCAGGCATCCCGAACTGAGCGACCTCAACTCACCCACGCAAAGGGTGGGGAGTGACCTCAACCAGGAGTTCACGCAAGTGGAGCACCAATATCCCATGCTCTCGCTGGCCAATACCTATAACGAACAGGATGTGGCCGACTGGTATGGCAGCGTGGCGCGCGGACTCAACGGCGAACCCTTCGAGGTGTGCTGCGAACTCAAGTACGACGGACTCTCCATCTCGTTGACGTATGAGAACGGACGGCTCGTGAGGGGCGTGACCCGAGGCGATGGCGTGCGGGGCGACGACGTGACGGGAAATGTGAAGACGATCCGGGCCATCCCGCTGGTCCTGCCCGGATGGGAGGAACAGCAGGGGGGACTCGACCTCTTCTCCGAGACACCACCTATCCCACGGCGGTTTGAGATGCGAGGCGAGATCCTCATGCCGTGGAAAGTGTTCGCCCGGCTCAATGCCGAACGGGAAGACGCGGGGGAACCGCTCTTCGCCAATCCGCGCAATGCGGCCAGCGGAACGCTCAAAAGCCAGAAATCCGACCTCGTGGCCAGCCGTCAGCTCGATTCTTACCTCTACTCGATGCTGGGGGAGTCGCTGCCTTGCGACGGGCACTTCGAGAACTTGGAGGCTGCCCGGAAATGGGGCTTCAAGGTGAGCGAGGGAATGCGGAAAGTCAAAACACTGCAGGAGATCCTCGACTTCATCGCCTACTGGGACACAGAGCGGCGCAACTTGCCCGTGGCTACGGATGGCATCGTGCTTAAAGTCAATTCGCTGCGCCAGCAGCGGGCGTTAGGATATACGGCCAAGAGCCCGCGATGGGCCATCGCCTATAAATACAAAGCGGAGCGGGCGTGCACCCGCCTGCGTGAGGTGACCTACCAGGTGGGGCGCACGGGTGCCGTCACGCCCGTGGCCAATATGGAACCGGTGGCCCTGGCTGGCACCACGGTGCGGAGGGCTACACTCAACAATGAAGACTTCATCCGGGCTTTCGATCTCCATCTCGGCGATTACGTCTATGTGGAGAAAGGCGGTGAAATCATCCCCAAGATCGTGGGGGTTGATACCTCGAGGCGCGAGCCGGGCGCCCAGCCTGTCACGTTCATCACCCACTGTCCGGAGTGCGGCACGCCTCTCGTGAGGGTTGAGGGCGAGGCGGCGCACTATTGTCCGAACGACGGGGGCTGTCCGCCGCAGATCAAGGGGCGCATCGAGCATTTCATCGCCCGCAAGGCCATGAATATCGACTCTCTCGGTCCTGAGACGGTGGATGACTACTACCGCCATGGCCTGATCCGCAACGTGGCAGACCTTTACCGCATCCAGGTGCAGGACATCAACGGCGATGGTTCGCGCCAGAAATCAGCCATGAAGATCGTGAAAGGCATCGCCGACTCCTGTCAGGTGCCTTTCGAGAGGGTGGTCTTCGCCCTGGGCATCCGTTTCGTGGGTGAGACCTCAGCCAAACTGCTCGCACGGCATTTCAAGAACATCGACCGCCTGGCTTCTGCCAGTTTGGAGGAACTGACGCAGGTGGAAGGCGTCGGCGACGTGATCGCGCAGAGCGTCATCTCCTATTTCCGGCAGCCGGCCAACCAGGAGATCATCGAGCGGCTGAGGGGGTATGGGGTGCAGATGAGTCTCAGCGAGCAACAGATGCAGACCGTCGGCGACACGCTCTCGGGCAAGAGCATCGTCATCAGCGGCGTCTTCGCCCATCACAGCCGTGATGAGTACAAGACGCTCATCGAACAACATGGCGGGAAAAATGTCGGCAGCATCAGCGGCAAGACCTCTTTCATCCTGGCTGGTGACAATATGGGACCGTCCAAACTCCAGAAGGCTGAGAAACTCGGCATCCCGATCGTCAATGAAGAGGAGTTCCTGACAATGATCGGCGAGAACGCCACGGCCGGCCAAACATCAACAGACTGATCAACCGTACAACATGAATATCATCGTTTCAAAAGAGATCGAACAGGTGTGCCCCGACTTCGTGGGGGCCGCCGTGGAGGCTTATTGCAAGAACACACCCTACAGCGAGGCGCTGTGGGGAGAGATCAACAGCCTCGCCGAGCGTTACAAGGCCGAACTGACCACAGAGACGCTGAAACAGTTGCCGGGCATCGAGGCCACCCGGCGGGTGTATAAGAAATGCGGCAAAGACCCTTCGCGCTACCGGCCGGCCTCCGAGGCGCTGATCCGGAGGGTGCTGCAGGGAAAGTCGCTCTATCAGATCGATACGCTGGTGGATCTCATCAACCTCGCCAGTATCGCCTATGGCTATAGCATCGGGGGCTTCGACGCCGATAAGTTTCATGGCGACACGCTGACCCTTGGCGTGGGGCGTGCCGGTGAACCTTATGAGGGCATCGGCAGGGGATTGATCAATATCGAGGGATTACCCGTATACCGGGATGCCGACGGCGGGGTGGGGACTCCCACCAGCGACAATGAGCGGACCAAGATCGACATCAACACCACACACCTGATGGTGCTCATCAACGGCTATGACGGCAATGAGCAGCATGTCAGGGAGAATGCGGAGTTCATACAAGACCTGCTGCGCAAATACTGCGACAGCGACGGCGGACAATACACGGTCTACAGGTAAGGCAGCAGCTTGCGGTCGCCTTCAGTCCAGTTGAGCGTGTCGAGTTGCTCACGGGTGAGCCATCGGTAGTCGAGGTGGTCGAGGAGCTTGAAGTCCCCGTCGCCTCCCTTGCAGAGGTAGGCTGTCAGCGTGATGGTGAAGTCGGGATATTCCTGCACCACAGTGCAGAGCTTGCGACCCACATAGACATCCCAGTCCATCTCCTCGCGGATCTCCCGCACGAGGGTGTGATGGTCGCTCTCTCCCTCCTCGTTCTTGCCTCCGGGAAACTCCCAGTGCTCCGAGATGTAGTCATGGGTGGAGCGGCAGCGCTGCATGCAGAGATACTTGTCGCCGTCGGTGATCACGGCGGCCACGACATGGTAGTGCTTCTTGTTTTCCATATCTTGTCAGCGGTTAGTTGGTTTTCTTCTTCGTCATTTTCAGGGGCAGCCTTCTCCACAGCCACCTCGGAATCCTCCGCCAACAGGCGGTGATCAGGCGCCAGCGCCAGTCGATGACCCGGATATGCTCCCCTTTGCGCACCGCTTCCACGATCTCATAGGCCACATCCTCGGCCTTGAGAAGCATCGGGTATTTGTTGCCGTCGTTGAGCAGTGCGGTGCCCACGAAACCAGGACGCACATCGGTGAACTTGATCTTCAGCCCACGGGTGTTGGCTTGTTGCTCGAGGGCTTGCAAGTAGGTGTTCTGGAAAGCCTTCGTGGCAGAATACGACGGGGCGGGACCCAGTCCCTTGGTGCCGGCAATCGAGGTGATGGCAGCGATGTGGCCGCCTCCGTGAGAGGCCATGTAGCGATAGGCCACGCCGATCATGCGCGTGAAACCCAGGGCATTGGTCGTCACTGTGCTGACTTCAATGTCGGCCGACAGTTCCATGTTCTGATGACCGATGCCGGGGGCATAGAAAAAGAGGTCCATGCCTCCCACCACGGCTATGAGGCTCAGCAGCAGGTCTTCTGCCTCCTCGCTGTTCACGTCGATGGTCTCCACCTCCACTCGTTCGGGCTCCCGCTGCTTGAGTTGCTGCAGCAATTCCGTGCGGCGTGCCGCGATGCCGATGCTCCATCCTTCGGAGAGCAGCAGTTTGGCCACCTCCATGCCGATGCCCGACGATGCTCCGATGACTATGGCTTTTTTCATGACTACAAAAATAGTGCAAACCAAGGGCATATCCAAACAAAAGAAGAAGTTTTTTGCACTTATATTTTGTTTAATCTCTTTTTTGCATTAACTTTGGATGCTTTTTCCCGAGGAGAACCGCTCCTCCCGCCTCTCAGACTTGAATATAACCTAAAACTGATATGCGACGACTACTTATGATCTTACTGGTATTCGTGCCACTGGCCATGAATGCCCAAATCAAGAAAGCAATGAAAAGGGTTTCCGTGCACGACCCGTCGATTGTGTGGCAACCCAATGGCGAATGTTGGTTCATCTTCGGCAGCCACCGCGCTGCGGCACGCTCCAATGACCTGATGAACTGGACTTCCATCAATGTGCCATGGGCCAATGCCACCACCAACAACGCCCAGAACAGGTTCGCCTTCACCACCAACCAGACGACCACCGTGCCCAAGGGGGGTGCCGACGTGGAGTTCGGCAATTTCGACGCCCTGGCTTATTCCGCTGCCTATGGCGACGGTTACAGCATCGATGGCAACATGTGGGCTCCTGACGTCATCTGGAACGAGAAGATGCAGAAATGGTGCATGTATCTGAGCATCAACGGACCCCGGTGGAACTCCTCCATCATCCTGCTCACCAGCGCTTCCATCTCAGGACCTTACCGCTATCAGGGACCTGTCATCTTCAGCGGATTCAATGTCTCCGACAACGCCGACGTGAGCTACAAGAAAACCGACCTGGAAATCGTGCTCGGGCCGCAAAGTTCTTTGCCCGCACGCTACAACAGGGGGGGCAGCTGGGGCAATTACTGGCCTCACTGCATCGATCCTTGTGTCTTCTACGATGAGGAGGGACAGCTGTGGATGTCATACGGCTCTTGGAGCGGGGGCATCTGGATCCTGAAACTCAACGATGAGAACGGACTGCGTGACTATGATGCCACTTATCTGGTGGCAGGCAGCAACCAGAACGTGAGCAGTGACCCCTATTTCGGTAAGAAAATCGGTGGCGGATGGTATGTCTCGGGCGAGGCCAGCTATATCGAGCATATCGGCAACTACTACTACATGTTCATCACCTACGGCGGACTGGAGCAGAAGGGCGGATACCAGATGCGGGTGTTCCGCTCGCAGAACCCCGACGGCCCGTATACGGATGTGAAAGGCGCAAGCGCCATCTTCAATAGCTACAAGCTCAATTTCGGTCCTAACAGCGACAACCGTGGCGAGAATATCTTCGGTGCTTACGGCAGTTGGGGCTACATGAGCGATGGCGAGCGGTCGCAGGGCCATAACTCCATCGTGGCGGCTGACGACGGGCGCACATACCTGGTCTACCACACCCGTTTCCAGAATGGTGGCGAGGGGCATCAGGTGAGGGTGCATCAGTGCTTCCTCAACCGAGACGGGTGGCTCTGCGCAGCTCCTTTTGAGTATACCGGCGAGGAGACGACGGATGCGGACATCGCCCAGAAGAACATCTTCTCGCACGACTATGTGGTGGGCGACTACAAACTCCTGATCCACCGCTACGGACTCAACCATGAGAGCAAGGCGCTCTCCACTCCCGTGGACATCTCGCTCAATGCTGATGGCACGGTGTCGGGCACTTATACCGGTCTGTGGAACCTGGAGGAAGGCACTTGCTACATGACGCTTAACGCCAACTACACCGTCTATAAAGGCGTGCTCGTCATGCAGACCATGGAGCCAGGTAGCCAGCGGGCTGTGGCATTCACGGGCGTGAGCAACACGGGCGTCACGGCTTGGGCTTACAAGGAGGTGAACGAGGAGCCCGACGGCATCGTCGATGTGGTCTACCGCGACCGTGGCGCAGCGGCCGGCGCTGTCTACGACCTCCAGGGACGGAAGGCGGGCCATGACGCATCGCAGTTGGCTCCCGGCGTGTATATCGTCGATGGCAAGAAGATCCTGAAGAAATAGCAAGACTTGTGTCTATATATCAGAAGAGGGCAGCCCGGAATGGCTGCCCTCTTTTGATGGTGTGGTCACGATTGTCTGTTCCGCCTTTGATGGTTCCGCATTTCCGGAGACTTATCTGGCCAGCACTTTCCTGACGGTGCCGTCGCTCATGCGGATGAGATTGACACCGCGCTGCCGGGCATTGATACGTTTGCCGTCGATGGTGAAGCGCTGGGCCTCGGTGGCGGCGGTGAAGCCTGCTGATGCCGCCGGGTGGATGCCGAGAGTGCCGTCAGCCTGTCCGCCGAAATCATCTATGCAGAAATACCCCGGAGTGGTCATGCCCCATTCGTTGTTGCGTGAACTGCTGATGGCGAAGGTGAGGCTCTTCACTTCTCCCAGACCGCTGAGGTCTACCCATTGCCATTGGTCGATGTAATAGTGCTCTGCGGCGTTCTCCGAGCGGTAGTCGGCCAGGTAGACATCCATCGTGGATGTCGACTCGTCGGCGTGGGTGCCGGTGATGGTGAGCTTGCACCAGTCGCCTGTGGTGAAGGCACCTGGTGTCATGCCGTCGCCCACGGTGTAGGCACTCACGTTCCATGCGGAATTGGTCACATACATGCCGTTGATGGTCTTGGGACCGTCGACGGGTTCCACGGCCTCTCCCATGGCGGAGGGGAACACCACGGCATAGTTGCTGCTGCCGTCGTGGCCATGGCCCACGCAACTGCGGTATTGGTCGGCGTAAGTGGCGTAGACGGTGGCGGTCTCGTTGGAGACGGCGAAGCCCGACCAGGAACCCCATGCGGCATTGTAGAGCGTGGTGAACTGGTAGCCACCGCTCACAAACTTGCTCTTCGTGACTTGTGAACCGTAGATGTCGGTCACGGTCTCACCTTCCACGCCGGCACCGTTGTAGGCACTTTCTGGTTGAAGGGCGATTTCCTCAAAAGTGGCCGTGCTCGGTGCCTCGCCGTTGAAGTCATCCATGCAGAAATACCCTGGCGTTGTCATGCCCCAGTCGTTTTTACGTGAGCTGTCCATGCGGAAGGTGATGCTCTCCACTTGGCCCAGCGCACGGAGGTCTATCCAGCGCCAGTCGCTCACATAGTAATGGTCTGCCTCGTTGTCCGAGCGGTAGTCTGCCAGGTAATAGACCAGCGTGTCGGCGGTCTCGTCGGGATGATTGCCGATGATGCTCAGGGTGAGGAAGTCGCCGGTGGCGAAGGCTCCAGGTGTCATGCCGTCGCCGTTGAGGATGGCTTCCACCACCCAGGCGTTGTTGGTCACATAGAAGCCGGATATGACTTCGCCTCCTGCTGCGTCGACATCGATGGTCTCACCTTGGGGGAACGCGACGACGTATTTCTCCGATCCGTTGGCTCCCTGGCCGACACAGCTGTTGAATTGGTCGAGCTCATAGGAATCGAAAGCCGTCTTGGTGCGGTTGGAGATGGCAAAGCCCGACCAATAGCTCCATTCTGGGAAGTAGTTGCAGTTGAAGGTGAAACCTCCAGCCTCAAAACAGGCATCCTCGCCGAAATCATTCAGATAGCCGTTCTCGTTGACCTCGAATTGTTCGAAAGTCACCACATCGCCTGCCATGCTGCTGAGCGACATGAGGGCGAAAATGAATACTGCGTAAAGTTTTCTCATATAATAATAATGTTTTAATGAATAGGATCATTTGGGATTATTGGAGGTTGATGGCGGGTTGAGCCTGACTTCCCGGGTCCCGTCGCTGAAGCATACGACGACCGCACCGCGGTGGGATGCGGTGGCGAGGCGCCCGTCGAGGGTGTAGCGGGCTGTCTCCTTGCGCTCTTCGGAGGGAGTGGGAGCGGTGATGCGGGCTGTGATGGCATTGAGCGACTGCTCGAGGTGCAGGTCTTCCGCACCCGAGATCTCGGTGGAGGTCTCGCCGATCCACCCGCATTTCTGGTTCTCGCCGTTGTAGACCCTTACGAAGTCGATGAAGTCGAGGTCTACGGACTGGCGGTTCTCATCCACCGCCCAGGCGAGGTCGATGCTGCACGCTTCCACGTCGCTGTTGGGGGCGTTGTCGGCGTAGCCGTAGCGGAACGCCGAGAGAACCCAGTATTCCGTCGTGCCGTTGCCTTGGTTGGCGGCGTTTTTCGGAAGCAGGGTGCCATGGAAGGTCAGCGGCCCTTCATGCCACAGCGGGAAATACTCCTGCTCATGGTAACTGTTGCGGTCGATGGTGCCGCTGTGGCCTTGGTTGTCGGTCCAGGTGATGTCGCCCAGGGGATTGGGCTGGTAGGTGATCGCATAGCCGTAGACGACGAGTCCGGCACTGTCGGTGTCGGCACTGCCTGAGATCTCATACCAGGGGTCGTCGGGCAGTCCGTTGCCGTTGGTGTCTTTCGACACCATGACGATGCCGGGCTCGCTGTTTCCTGCATAGCAGTTGCCCTTGATATAGAGGTCGCGCTGTCCTTGGATGTTGGCGATGCTGTGGTCGAAATGGAAGGTGACGTATCCGCCGTAGGCTCCGAGGGTGATGATCTCCGACTGCTCGCCGCCGATACGCTGGGTGCATTTCGCTGCCATCGTGGCGGGAGTGTCGCCCGACTCATATTCGGGGATGGTGTTGACAAACTGTCCCGGAGCGGGCAGGTATTCGTCGACGGCCTTGATGTGCCTGCTGTGTTCTGCCACGTCGTCCATCCGCTGGGCGGACACTGTGGAAGCCAAGGTCAGGGCGATGAGGATAGGGAAGGCTTTTTTCATGAGTGTATGGATTATGGATCTATCGTTTGATGGTTTTGCTGAGGAATACGGCATGTCCGGGGATGTCACCCGTCCGGGTGGTCCATTTGAACTGTCCCTTGCTGTCGAAACAAGTGAGACTGCCGCTCGACACGAAATTGGTGGCGTCCATGACGTAGATGTCGCCCGTGACGGGATGCACCATGAGGCCGTAGGCGGTCTTGATGGGGTGCTCTGCCGTCTCACTGATCAGGTGGGTGTTGACCACTTCGCACCGGTTGACGTCGATGATGCCGTATTGGGTGACCTGCTTCCAGTCGGAGGCATACGTCGAACCGTAGAAATAGAGGGAGTCGCCTTTGAGGTGCAGGCCGCTGACCGGCGTGTCGATGGAGTCGGTCACCGCCATCCGGCCTGTGCGGTCCTTGGTGAGGCGGTAGAGGCGTGAGGGATGTTTCTGATAGTCGCCCCGGCTGGCCACCCACAACCGGCCGTGGCCGTCGGCCCGGATGAGCGACAGGTTGGGTGCCACATCGATGTCATACTCATGGGTGAACGTGGCGATGTCGATGACGCTCACCCTCCGGTCATAGCCTTTGCCCTGGAGGGCCTGGTATCCGCCGCTGTTGGCCACGTAGATCTTGCCGTCGCTCACCACCAGTTCGTCGGGCTGGAAACCGACGTTCACCTTGCCCACGACCTGGAGCGAGAGTGTGTCTATCTTGTAGACGCCGCCCACCACCGACTCCTTGTTGATCTCGCCGACGTAGCTGCTCACATAGGCATATCCGCCGTCGAAGGCGATGTAGCGGCAGTTGGGGATGTCCACATGGCCACGGCTCACGGCGGTCATGGCATCGGCCACTTCCACCTTGTTCGACATGTTGACCACCATCCACAGGCTCGACCCGTGGATCTTGATGTCGTTGCCCACGTCGCCCAGTTCCATCACTTGGTTGGGATTGCGTGAGGGGTAGATGTTGCGGGTGTAGACCCCGGTGGCGAGGTCGAGGTAGTCGAGGGTGCATTTGTTCGACCCCATGTTGCCTTCATTGAGCACATACATGCCGATGTACTCGGTCATCACCCGGTCGCCGGTCTCATGGGAGATGGGGTAGACCACGATGTTGTCGTCGCGGCACGACGACAGGGCAAGGAGCAGGAGGCAGATGCTCCAGGCACCTCGCCAAGGATTTATGAAAGAGTGGATGTGCAGCTGTTTCTTGATCATGGCTAATACTCGATTTTGATGCCCGCCACGTAGTTGCGTTTGGGCATCGGGTAGTTGACGATGACGTCATAGTCCTGACTGAGCAGGTTGTTGACCTCCAGCGTCAGTTTGTAGGTCGTCTTCTTCCGTTTGAAACCGTATGAGAGGCTGATGTCGTTGGTATACCAAGGCTCCATGTGGTTGTAGATGATGTTCTCCTGCTCGTTGTAGCGCTTGCCGGCATAGATGAAACTGTAGTTCAGGTCGAATCCTTTGTAGGCCAGTCCGAGGATGGCCGATCCGCTGTGCCAGGGGATATAGGGAATCTGGTCGCGGTAGTAGGGGGTCGAGGGGTCGGTCACGTCGCGTGCGTCCTGGTAGGTGTATTGCACCCGTCCCGTCACGGTGAGACCGGGGAGGGGCTGCAGGTCGGCTTCCGCCTCGATGTCCACGCCATGGATGTGGACGCTGCCCAGGTTGAGCATGGTCCAGCGGAACTGCTGTCCTTTGGGATAAGCGATGATCTTGTCCTTGACGGTGTTGTAGTAACCGTCGGCTTGCAGCGCGACATGCCGCAGCAGTCCGCTTGTCCAACTCTTCCTCAGCACCATGCCGATGTCGTATTGGGTGGCTGTCTCGGGTTTCAGATAGGCGTTGCCCATGTCGGTGTAGTAGAGGTCGTTGAAGGTGGGCATCCGGAAACTGCGCTTCACGAAGGCCCTCAGTGACCAGATGCGGCTTTTCAGGGGATAGAAATGGGCGAAGAAAGCCGGAGTCCAACGGGTGAGGGTGGGCTGTCCGCCATTTTTGCGGGTGTGGTCTTTGATGATGGAGGCCAGCAGACTGGCCTGGAGTTTCACCCGGGTATAGTCGACGGCGGTGGCCACGGCCACGAGGTTGGACAGGCGGGTGGGGTAGGCGAAGCCGTAAGGTGTGGCGTTGAGCTTGTTCCAGCGCAGGTCATAACTGAGCGAGGCACTCCAGTTGGGCAGGATCTCATACACGTGTGAGGTGGTGAGATACCATTCCTGTTGATAATAGGTGTTGTCGACGGGCAGTTGGGTGGAGTCGCGGTTGATGTAGCGGGTGCGGTAGAAGGCGTATTTGGCCATCGCACGGCTGCTGAAGCGGTCGGAGAAGCTCTTCTGCCATTGCGCCTGCCAGAATGTGTTGAGGTCCCATTGCCGCTCACCCCGTTTCCACACATTGTTGACGATGGCGCCGGGGATTCCCCGCTCGGAGTTGTAGAAGTAGCCTTTCACGCTCCAGTATCCCTCATCGAGCACTCCGTGGAGGTTGGCTTCCAACCGTTCGGCGTGGATGTCGCCG
The DNA here is from genome assembly GCA_946540735.1 of uncultured Prevotellaceae bacterium. Lineage (GTDB taxonomy): Bacteria > Bacteroidota > Bacteroidia > Bacteroidales > Bacteroidaceae > Prevotella. The sequence continues at coordinate 29,228 of CAMNIN010000001.1, forward strand.
TTCTGCCTGACGGCGGTGGTGTCCCATGCGGTGGTGCCGTCGACATTCACGCGGCGGTAGCGGAATTTGTATTTGCCGCTGGCATTGACAAAGCCACCGCTGAATGAGGCGCTCAACCGGTCGGTGAGTTTCTGCTCGTATACGCCCGACAACCTGATCATGTCGCTCGAACCGTATTTCACGTTGAAGTGGGCATGATGCGTCTCGCCGTAAGAGAACCATGGGCGGCGGGTGCGGATATAGACCGATCCGGCATGGCCGAAATCACTGGCCGTTTGGAAAATGGCACTTTTCTGTCCGTTGTAGAGCGTCACCTCGTCGACGTTGTCGAGCGAGAACTGTCCCAGGTCGATCTGCCCGTTCTGGGCGTTGCCCAGTTCCACCCCGTCGTAATAGATGCCCAGGTGGTTGGTGCCCATGCTGCGGATGTTGACGGTCTTGATGCCTCCCACGCCGCCGTAGTCTTTGAGTTGCAGTCCGGCGAAATAGCGCAGGGCGTCAGCCACGGAGTGGGTGTTGAGCTTGGCGAGTTGCTCGCCGCTGAGTTTCTGCGACGGGATGACTTCGCGGAAGGTCAGTTTGGACGTGACCACCACCTCGTCGAGATGGCGGATGCTGTCGGTGCTGTCGGCACGGGTCTGTGCGGCAATGCTCATGGCATACCCTGCCATGAGACCGACAAGAAGCGTCTTGGTCAGTCGTATATTCATCACTGGCTTCTCTCACCAGCCATGCATCGTAGTGGTGAGAGTGGGGTGTAATGGCAGGTATTCTGACTTCGCCGTCATGCTTCCAACGCCTTCCCGACAACCTGTCAGTGGCTCTTGTTGGAAACCGTTAAGGACGGCTCACAGCAGCGGGACTGTTCAGGATTCTCACCTGATTCCCTTTTTATCACGGAGTGTGAACCATTTACACCGCAAAGGTAGTGAAAACTATCGAATAAAATGCTTATCCGCCGCAATTTTTCGCCCTTTGCAGTCGCTAACGCTCCGAAAGGCCCACTGCTCATAGCCTGTGGCATCACCTTGGTAGCGATTGTTAAGAACTAAGTTGGTAAATACATATATCTTCAGTCGCATTTGACAAGGTAGTTTTGCTAGAATATGCGGAAGAAACAAACTGGAAACAGGAAATCAGAAAACAAAAGAAAGAATACATCTGCTTAACAAATCTTAACACGGAAAACATCGGCTGTAATTACTCAGCACCTAAGTAAGCATAGCCATTCGGGTGGATTTGCATTTGTTCGGGCGGATTTGCATTTGTTCGGGCGGATTTGCAATCCGGCCGCATTGAGTGAAAGCATTTGCAATGCGCTTTTAGCGGATTAAAAATCCTGATACTCACAGCATCGGGATTACAAATCCCGATGAACAACGACAATTCCCGATGGTCATAAGAAGGGAAAGTGGAGTGCTGAGTTACCATCGGCTTTTTCCGATTCTGGCTAATAAGAAACTATCAAATCCAAGAATCATGGCAAAGATAATTGTTCAAGACACAGAGATAACGGTCTCAAATGTAAACGGCGAAGATTACATCTGCATTACAGACATGCTGAAAGCCAAAGATGGCGATTTCTTCGTGACCGATTGGCTTCGCAATCGTAACACTATGGAATTTCTTGGTGTCTGGGAACGTGTATATAATCCCAATTTTAATTATGGCGAATTCGCCACAATTAGTCACACACACTCATGGTTGGATCTGTTGCAGTAGGGCCTCGCTGACAAATCCCCGGGACACGAGGGGGGCGGTGCGCACATCTATGCCACGCTCGACATACTCCTGGCGCAGGTAGCGGAGGAGGGCGGCCTTGCCCACCTCCTTGCGGGGCTCGTCGTCATGGGCCTGCCGTTCCTGCCTGTCGAGGTGCGCACGCCATTGGGGCAGGAACTGCTTTCCGCACTGGCGGAGCACGTCGACGAGGTCGAACTGTGCATAGGAGGCCTTGTAGTCGGTGAGGTATTGGGCGAAATAGAGCAGGGCGGAGAAGACCGACAATTCGGTGGCGTATCTGGCGACGAAGAGTTGGGCGGTCTGGCCGACGGCGTCGTCGTTGATGGGTTCCGTGGGCCGTGCCAGGGAGAAGAGGCCGCGGATGTTGTTCTCCACGAGACGTGCCGCAAGGCCCGGACTGTAGGTGAGGTCGAGCAGTTGGAGGGTCATCTGTGGAAAGGCGGAGCACTGCTTGGCGTTGGCCACGGCGGCGGTCCATTTCGCCGGTGCGAAGTAGGCGAGCACCTCGCGCTCAGAAGGGAAGATGCGGAGGAAGGCCTCCCCGTCGCTCCTCTGCTTCTCTGACAAACTGTTCGGTCTGGGCAATGGCGTACTCTTGGGCATCGCGGATGAAATCTGCTGAAGTGGGGCGGTGGTAAGGGATGTGATACTTGTCATGGCGGTCATGGTTGGATGTGGTTTGGGGGTTGTGGTGGAATGTGGAATAGGGATTGGCGGAGGTGGAAGGGATGAATGCGTAGTCGTTTCTGGCCCATCGGGCGAGCCGGCGTGGCGTGCACCAGGTCTGTTGTAGTTCGAAGCGCATCCGGGTGCCTTGACGGTTGGGCTCTGTCCAATAGTCAGCAAACTGGCTGATCATTTCCTCGCCGTAGAGGTCCTCGTAATCCTGGAGCGTGTCGATGAAATGCTGGCGTCGCTCTTCGAGATGTGCTTTTTCCGTCGCTCTTCTCTCGCGCGGGTGCGGGGTGGGGGTGTTTTTTTCTTTTTTTTGTTTTATTTCTTCTTCAGGGGGTGCAGGGGGATGTTCTTCTTTCTTTGGTTTTGTTTCTTTTGCTGTGACGTGTTGTGTCACACCAAACGTCACGGTAAGGGTGGTGGGCGTCTCATTCCCGGCGGTTCCTGCCGTGCCGCCGGTCATGCCGGGCGAGGAGCATGTGACGGTCCAGGCGGTCGGGTGGCCGGTCACTGTCGTGGCTTCTGCCAGGTATGCCGTTGACATGACCGCCACAGCTGTCGGGTGTGTCGCGCTGTGCCATACCCGCTCCGGGGTACAGGCATGACCGGCAAGGGCGACGAACCCTTTTCTGGCAAGGCGTGTCAGAATCCGGGAGACGGTCTGCCGGTGCAGTCCCAGTTGGCAGGCGATGGCATAGGTGCTGCATGAGAGCCGTCCCTCGCTGTCGGCGATGGAGAGCAGGAAGTCTCTCACTTGGTTGTCGCGCTGGGAATCGTGTCGTGTCGTCATACATTTGTGGATTTGACGGCAAAGATACGTCACATTTCGAGGTGTGACATGTCATTTTCGTAATTCCATCGGAAAAATTTTCGTGTGACATTCTCTTGGAAATCCCGATGGAAAGGTACAAACTGACAACATTTTCAACTAAAAATCATGCTTCCCCCTATCAGTCAGCTGCCCTTACTGAACAGCAAAAGGGAAGGACAACACCCCCGATTCATCATCAATGATAAAATAATCCAGAGAATCCCAATAATCTAAATACGAACAATTAAAATAAAAACAAATATCCACCCCATGGCCTTCTACGTGAAGACGGATAACATGACCCGCGGATCGGGCTCCGGGTACGTGGCCTTCTCTCCTGAGGACGTGCTCAACGGCTCCCGCACCCGCGGCTTCGACGACTTCTTGTACCAGCTGAAAACACGCTCTCATAATCTGTCGCAGCAGCACGACAAAACCAGCACGCCTATTGACACTTCCTCCCTCTACATTGGGTTATTGCGTGAAGCTGTTGTGCTTATTTGCCAAGGGATTTGATGGCTGCATCCATCAGAAGGCCCTGTTCCACGAAAGAGATACCTTTCAGGTCAAGGACATGCAGCAGTTCCCTCATGGCTTCGATGTGGTCGAGGTGGATGACAACCGTGTTGTTGCTGCCGCTCTCCACGATCTGGCCATATTGCGCCGACTGGCTTTTCAGCAGGGCCAGGATGCCTTTCACGGCCAAGTCGACGCCCATCGCGGGGTTATAGCCTAAGATGAGTTTGCCGCCTTCCGCCCGTTCCACCTTGACATTAACGGTGACATCTTTGGAAAACGGCCCCAGTTTGAGGGCTGTTCCGATACCCACTGTCTGTGTGTTCACGTATTTCATCACCATGTCAAAATGGTATTTCTCCGCTACCATTCGCCGGATTTCTTCAAAGTTTATTTGTAATCTCATGGATAGAAGGTTCTCATTATTATGTTGCAAAACGTTTGGTGATCATAGGATAACTCAGGCCATCCGTGATTCATCTTGAATGGTTGATATAGACGATTTTGGACGATCCATCTGGCCGTTGCTCGATGCAGAGTCCATGGGGGGTAGTCATCGGTCGTCCTTGAAGATCATAGAACTTACTCTTCGACGATACGGCGTGAGTGGTTTGTGCCTGATGGATGCCTGTCTCGTCACGGTCGATCATAAAGATATAGGTGTTGAAACTCCTCTCAGGCAAACTGACGGTCAGTTCCTGCACAGGCTCGTCAATCGTAATCGGCGACTCCTTGCAGAGCGACTCGTTGGATGTCGACAGCAGATGAACACCGCTTTTTACCTTGACAGGCAGTTTCAGTTTCAGATCATGGGCGTACTTGGTGGTGTCGATGGCCATGACGATGAGAGAGTCGCCTTTGATATAGGCAGAGGTCTCGAAAGCGGAGTTGGTGCCGGTGTTGACGCTTGATGTGGTGCTGAGGCGTGTGGAACCCGTGACATGTTTGGAGAAGTGTGACATGACGTAAGCGCGAGGCAACAACTTGTTCTTGGTGTTGCCAGGATTGTATTTCGACTCACCCGTACCCACGAAAGCCCAGTGGGCGCGCATATACCAATAGATGTAGCCTGTGCACCCCGCCAGCATACACTCATTGAGTTCCTCGGCGAAGATCAGCTGCTCGTGCCAGTTGGGCAGGTGGTCGATATTGTCGGTCACGGAATGTTCCGTCATCCACACCTCCTTGCCGTATTTGGCGGCCAGGGTGGCCGCATTCTTCAGGTCGCCCAATGGCGGATGTCCGTAGATATGACCCGCAATGATGTCGACTTGGTCACGTGCCACTGCGTCGTTCAGAAGCATATTGGAATATTCGGGGTTGAAACCTAATGGTTCGGCACTGATCAGGCGCACGCCATTATATTTCTCCCGGTCGAGCATGTGGGCGTAGTTCTTCACCAGGTTGAGCTGCTGCTGGGGGGTGTAAAGACAACCAGAGTAGTTGACCCACCAGTCGGGCTCGTTCTGAACGGAGACGGCATCCACATCCACACCGTTGTTCTTCATATACTCCAAGAAAGTGTTGAGCCAGGGGAAGAACTTATCATAGCAGTCAGCACGCAGTTCGCCGCGCTGATACCCTTGGTCCTCAGCGTTGCCGCCCTGTGCCGTACCGTTGGTCTTGTACTCACCTGGAGGAGACCAAGGCGTGCCGAACACGATGCCACCGCGCTGCTTCACGATCTTTGCCGATGGCAGTGACCCTTTCCAGTCATAGGGGGAGTCCCAGTAATTCCATTCTGGTACGACAACATCTCCAATAAAGTTGGGTGAGATTTCCATACGCATGATGTTCAGCCCAATCTCAGATTGGGGTCCATAGAGTAGTTTGACAGGTGCTGTGTCATTGCCGAAAGGGCACATGGCACCGTCACAACACGCTGCACCAAAACCTGTTATCGTCTGACAACGGGTGTCGCTGACGGTTACGGTGATTGTTCCTGCGTGGATAGCAGAAGCTACAACCAACGCGGCAAGAGTAATCTGGATTCGTTTCATCGCCAAAAGAAAAACGTTTTTATCACAATATAAAGTCAATATAATTAAGTTTCACAAGTGAATGTACGGTCTGAAAGGCCATAGTACTAACAGCCAGGGCTGCGCCCCTTGTTGGCCGATTGGTAACATCCCCAAAATACCACAAAGCATAGTACAAATAAAATACATCTTTATGTATAAAGTGTAGCAAGCTAAAACAAGGCACAAGGTTTCCTCTGTGGTTCATTCTACACCATTCATCCACTCCAAGCGGCATTCATGCGTCTTGGCCTGGCGGTCGTAGTTGATGCCCACGAGCAGGAGGTTGTTGGTGTATTGTGCCACCTTGGCAGGATACTGCTTGCGGTGAATCTGCGCTATGGCACCCTCGGCATCTCGGTTGTATTTCAACTCTAAGATGATGGCCGGCGAGTCCACATTCTTGCGAGGGATGAGTACGAGATCAGCAAAACCCTTGCCAGAAGCCAGCTCGCGGTGGATGACATAGTCGTTGCGGGCATAGTAATAGGCTATGGAGAGCACGCAGGCCAGGGAGTTCTCGTTGTTGTAGGAGAGGATGCTCGTATTCTCATCATGAGCGGCATCCACGCCACGTGCCACCGCCTCGCAGTCGCCCTCGAGGGTGGCTTGCAGCAGTTGCTTCGACTGCTCCAGGGCATGGATGACTCTTGTCCAGTTTGTCTCCTCCACAGCATTGCGCATCTCACCCGCCACTTCGTAGTTTGGTATGTAGCATTTCTCTTCATCCCAGTCGAATGACAGATAACCTAAGTGAATCAGAACAGTGAGCACGTCGTCACGGCTGCGAACGGCAGACATGTCATTCTGAAATTTGGATGTGTTCACATTCACCCGACCTCCCGCCAACATCCGTATGATGTCGTCCTTCAGGCCTTCATAGTTCATTTGGATATAATTGGCCACGGCATCGAAGGCACCCGTCGTAGCCCAGTAGCTTCTGCATCTCTCATTGTCAATCGCCCTCATCACCGAGTTGGGATTGAACATCGACAGTTCGCTGCCTATCTGGTAGCCATCATACCATTTCTCCAGATCGTCGAAGTCCATGCCGTGACGCTCAGCCAGTGCGTGCACCTCGTCTTTGGTGAAGCCGAAATAACGCGCCATCTTACCTGGCGATGCCATCGAATATTCTTGGAAGTTGTTCATGGCCGACTCCGTCTTGTATTTTTTAATAGGAAGGATTCCTGTAAGGTATACGCCAGCGAATACCTTCGCAGTGTTACCTCCCTTGAACATGCGCCGCAGCCAGTTGACGTAGCGGTCCATGGCCGAGGTGTGCGGAGTGAATTCCCGGCAGATGGCGTCCCACTCATCGATGATGAAGATGAAGCGCTCGCCCGTGGCAGCAGCAATGCGTATCAAGAGAGCCATCAAGTCGTCACCCTCTTGCTGGGGGATGTCGGGGTATGCTTCATGGATATCGGCACGTAGTTCCTCATCGAGATGTTCTATGATTGTGTCGTCCTTAAATCTCGTGACAAAGTCGGAGATGTCGAGAAAGATGACGGGGTATTTGTTGAGATGCTCCTCAAACGACGGGCGGTTGGCTATCTCAAGGTCGGCGAAGAGGCTGCGTGAGTCGCATGAGTGGTCGTAGTAGGCACAGAGCATCTTGGCCGCCATCGACTTGCCGAAGCGGCGGCATCGGGTGACGCAGCTGAAACGCCATTCAGAGAAAAGCGTGTCGTTGACCACGGCAATGAGCCCTGTCTTATCGATATATTCCCATTTGCGAGAGGAGCGGAATCCCTCATTCCCAACGTTGATATAAACACCCATGACGCCAGTTTTTATTTCCAACTGCAAAGATAGTCTTTTTTTTGAAAAAGGAGCGCATTGCTCAAGAAAACTTGCTTTTGCATCCATTCACACACAATAGCTGAGTTGGAAACAGGAATCGGACGGTAAGAGTGCAGAGACGCCGTAAAGACGCCGCAATGCGACGTCTCTATGGCTTGAGGGAGATCACGACTTTTTTCCCGTTATTGATGTATATTCCCTTCTGTGTGGGCTTCCCGTTCAGGAGCTGGCCGTCTATCGTGTACCAAGCATCGCTTGGATTGGTGTAATTCGTTGTTGTTATACCTGTGCTCTCGTCATCGCCGAAGTTCAGCTTGAAGGCGCTGATGTTCATCACGGCGATGACCTGCCCGCCATCGTCGGCAGCTGCCATCTGGCGCTTGAGCGTGTGGCCGTTGAGGTTGAGAGTCACGGTCGTGCCGTTGATATCCAATCGCCCGGTGGTCGTCAGCGTGATGTCCTGGCCGAGCGTCACCGTCTGGCTGGTCTGCACGGCACTTTTCAGTGCGTCCTCCGTCGTGACGGTGGTGTCTGCCCATGCCTTTTGCACCATGCCTGTGAGCACCAAGAGGAAAAATAACAGTTTCTTCATTGTTGAGCTTTTTTCTGCCTTTTTTACTATAGTTGGAGTCTTGTTGATCATGTTAATGAAACGTCTAAAAATGTTTTATCTTGTAGATAATGTGCTGATGGTCTGCGCCCACCTGCATATTTCATACATACAGGCCAAGCCGACGTGACGACACATGGCAGACATGTCGGTCGGAATGTAAACATCTACGATGCAAATCGTACGAATAATATATGAGGAAATCACTTCTTTTGGAGATATTTTTTGTGAGAGAGTGGTTTTCTCAATACATGGTCCGCTCGGCATACCATTCATCGGGATTTGCCGCCGTTCATCGGGATTTGTAATCCCGATGTTCTGAGTATCAGGATTTTTAATCCGCTAAAAGCGCATTACAAATGCTTACATTCAATGCGGTCGGATTGCAAATCCGCCCGAACGAAGTGAACGACGACAACCTCGTTTCATCTGGATTTGTCGCTCGGCACCTATAGGGTGACGCTTGGCTTGTCCAAGAATCCCGATGTTCTGAGTATCAGGATTTTTAATCCGCTAAAAGCGCATTACAAATGCTTACATTCAATGCGGTCGGATTGCAAATCCGCCCGAACGAAGTGAACGACGACAACCTCGTTTCATCTGGATTTGTCGCTCGGCACCTATAGGGTGACGCTTGGCTTGTCCAAGAATCCCGATGTTCTGAGTATCAGGATTTTTAATCCGCTAAAAGCGCATTACAAATGCTTACATTCAATGCGGTCGGATTGCAAATCCGCCCGAACGAAGTGAACGACGACAACCTCGTTTCATCTGGATTTGTCGCTCGGCACCTATAGGGTGACGCTTGGCTTGTCCAAGAATCCCGATGGTCTGAGTATCAGGATTTTTAATCCGCTAAAAGCGCATTGCAAATGCTTACATTCAATGCGGGCGGATTGCAAATCCGCCCGAACGAAGTGAACGACGACAAACCCGATGAACGACGACAAATCCCGATAATCATAAGAAGGGAAAGTGGGGTGCAGAGTAATTGCGTTCGTTGTTCAAACAGTTAATTTTTCATAAACAAGGTGGACATTCTCGGAAAATGCCTAACTTTGCAGAATTAATGTCAAGTAAAATCAGTTAAAAATGAGAAAAATCTGTGTCTTTTTATTGACTTTAGTGCTGACGATGGGTGCCAACGGCCTCCAAGCCCAGACCACCGGCTATAACCGATTGAAGAATGTGGCGACGGGCCATGTGGCCAATCTGCCTTACAAATATGTTTTTGCCCCCAATGTGACGGAGGACGAGGCTTGCTCACAGCCGGGCACCGTGGCTTATATGGAGTTCGGCGACAATCAGGTGAAGCAGTTGCGCGCACAGGGCACTGACGTGGTCAACGACCTCGTGCCCATGATGAAGGTTATCCTCAAACAGGCTTTCTCCGAGGAATACTACTACGCGCTCCGCGAGGAGATGATCAATGTGGTGAAGGCCAGTTACACAGGAGCCATGGGCAACTTGCTGGTGAGCTACATGAGCCGGTATACCTACGAGGATTTCCAGAATTACATCGACAGGATGGACACCAACATGTATTACGCCGAGACCGAAGGTGGCTACTATGTCTATTTCCATTCGCCCGCCTTCCCGCTCGACGCCGGTGACTTCACGGAATATTTCACCAATAAGGTCAACAGTTACATGTCGGCTTTCCGTGGCCGGTTGCAGCTAATGGTAGAACCTTTCCTTGAGGGAAGGGAAGAACTGAAGCCCATGATCAACAGTATGATCGCCCATCTCCGCTTCGCCGATTATTTCTATTTCAGGGAGATCGAGTCGGAAGACTACGGCACACAGTTCGGCTTCGCCAATTCCCAGGATTACCAGAAAGAGGGTGCCAATGATGTGTGGACTTTCGTGCCCGTCGACACCAATGACCGCTATTTCGGTGTGGAAGGCCAGATGCAAGCCGCCGACGGCGCATGGTATGCTGCGTTCACGATGGGCTTCCCCTACCGTCTGGCTGAAGGCATGAAAGCCTATATCGTGGAAGACGTGGTCGACGTGGACAAGTCGGAAGTGAAATGGAGTGAGGTCAAGTCGGATGTCATCCCCGCCCTCACACCGGTCATCCTGAGACTCAATGCCAAGGAAGCCGCTTCGAACAAGCTGGAGATGCTGGAGGATGACGGCGGCAGTGTGATCGAGAACAATGCGTTGCAGGCTGCCACCAACAAACATGGATTCCTCCTTGGCCGCACTTTGGAGGAGCCTGATACCCATTACTATGTGCTTGATATGGAGGGCGGCAAACCTTGTCTGAAAGCGACCGAGGAAACATTCCTCTATCCTAATCAGGGCTTTTTCTATCTGGAGGATTCCTACAAGCAGAGAACCACGACCGACTATCTCATCCTTTCTGTCGACGTGAACGGCGTGGAGGAGATCCCGGTGACGGCCCATACGACGAACCAAGTGTTTGACCTCCAAGGCAGGCGGGTTTCTCATCCCGTGAAAGGCATTTACATCATCAACGGCAAGAAGACCGTTGTGCGCTGAAACCAAAACATCAATGAGAAATCGTGTGAGAGCCGCGATGTGTAACCCTACCGTTGAAGCAGGCATGAAGAAGGTCGTCATGACATTGGTCGTGCTGATGCTGTTTGGCGCGGCAAGCGCTCACAATGACAGCACGGCAGTGACCAGGAAGAAAGTCGCCGTCGTGCTCAGCGGCGGTGGTGCGAAAGGCATGGGGCACATCGGAGCGCTGAAAGTGCTCGAGAAAGCCGGCATCCCCATTGATATCATCACCGGCACGTCGATGGGCAGCATCATCGGCGGCCTCTACGCCATAGGCTACAACGCCAGCGCCCTTGACTCGATGGTGCGCGTGCAAGACTGGGGCTTTGTGATCAGCGACCGTGAGAACCTGAAAACCCAGACCCTCAGCGACCGGCGCAAGCAGAATACCTATTTCTTCAACACAGGCATGACCATCGGCAAGCGTGACATGAATGCCGGGGGACTCATCAAGGGCAAGAACCTCGCCGAACTGTTTCAGCAGCTCTGCGTAGGTTATACCGACTCCATCGACTTCACGAAAGACCTGCCCATCCCATTCGCTTGCGTGGCGACGAATATCATCGACAATTCGGAGGTGGACTTCCACAGTGGAAGGCTGCCCCAGGCCATGCGCGCCTCGATGGCGATACCCGCGGCGTTCTCACCAGTGAGAATAGGAGACAAGGTGCTGGTGGACGGCGGACTGAAGAACAACTACCCCGCCGACATCGCCCGGGAGATGGGGGCCGAAGTCATCATCGGCGTCACGGTACAGGGCACCCCGAAGGTGGCCGAGGACATGGGCAGTACCATGAGCATCATCAGCCAGATCGTGGATGTCAACTGCAAGAACAAGTATGAGGAGAATCTTGCCATCACCGACCTGCACCTGAAGGTGGATACCAAAGGATACGGCTCGGCCAGTTTCACTCATGCCGCCATCGACACCCTCATCCGCCGTGGCGAGGAAGAAGCCATGCGCCACTGGGACGACATCATCGCCCTCAAGCAATTGATCGGCATCGATGAGTCGTATCGTCCCCCCATCCTGCATCCGCTGCGCCCGAAGGTGCTGACAGAGAAACAACTTGTCAAGGGTTTCTCGTTTGTGAACATGACACCACAGGATGAGCGCTTCATCCGGCAGAAATACCATCTCAACAAGATGGACAGCATCGATGCCTATATGGAACAGCAACTGACCACGACCATGCGCGTGGACCTGTTCTATCAGACCGCGGAATGCAGGCTGATGCCCGAAGGCGACGGCGTGCGTGTCGTCCTCTCGGCAGGCAACCGCAAGACGGTGCAGTTGCATGCCGGTTTCCGTTTCGATACCGAGGAGTATGCCACCGTGCAACTGGGTCTCGACGCACCGCTGAAGAGTGAGATGCCGGTCAATGCCGACCTCACGTTGCGCCTGGGCAAGCGCCTGATGGCCAGGGGCGAGTTGACCACCCACCCCCGCAGTTTCACCCGGCCCAAACTAAGCTATACGTTCCGCCGCAACAATGTCGACATCTATATGGAAGGCGACCTCGCCTACAATATCCTCTACAATCAGTCGCAAGGTGAGCTGATTCCCATCAACTTCAACCTGAAGAATTTCAACCTGCAACTGGGACTCCGCTGGGATTTCATGCACTACCGCAACAAACTCGGCGCTGACGACTCGCCGCGCGTGACGCTCAAGAACGAGCATTTCTTCAGCTACCGGGCACGGTTGAACTATAACAGCGAGGACAACTGGAACTTCCCCACACGCGGCGCACGCTTCAGGTCGGAGTATGCCTATGTGACCAATGATTTCGCCAAGCTCAACAACCGTGCCGCCGATGGCACCGTGCTCGGCAAGAAGTATGGCATGAGCGAGGTCAGCGGCGACTGGCGCAGGTCGTTCACCTTCGGCGGCCGCTTCACGCTGCAGCCCATGATCTATGGCCGCCTGCTCTTCGGTTCCGTCGTGCCGGCCGTCTTCGGCAACACCATCGGCGGCGAATGGTTCGGCCACTATGTCGAACAGCAGATGCCGTTCGCAGGAATCGGCAACATGGAATATGTCGCTCACCAGTTCGTGGCGGCCCAGCTCCAGGCGCAGCAGCGCATCGCCAGCAACAATTACGTCATCCTGCGGGTGGCTGGTGGCCAGCAGGCAGACCAGGTGGATGAACTCCTGGACAACCATACGCTCCTTGGTGCTCAGGTGGCCTATTACTACAACACGATGTTCGGCCCCGTCGGCGCCACATTGGGGTATAGCAACCACACCAAGAAGCCTTACCTCTTTATCAATCTCGGATATGAATTCTAAAGATCAAATCATAGAACTAAAATGAACATGGTAATACCTGAAAGGATGACTATGACACGGGTCGTGATGCTTGGGCTTTTGGTGCTGTTGCCGATGACGGGCAGCGCCCAACGGTTTCTGACGCTCGACAGTTGCCGGGCGATGGCACTGAGAAACAACAAGCAGATAGGTATCGCGAAGATGCAACAGGAAGTGAGTGCCAATCTGCGGCAGTCGGCTCGGACAAAGTATCTCCCACATATCAGCGCCGAGGGTGGATACGTGTGGACGAGCAGGGAAGCCTCGCTGCTCAATGATGAGCAGAAGAAGGGACTGAGAAACCTCGGGACAACGGTCGCGACGGGTCTGGCTGGCGGCTTGGGGGCATTTACCTCACAGTTGCCTGAGGCCGTACAGATGAAGCTCGCCCAGGACATGTCGCAGTTTGCCGGTGTCCTCAACCAATCCGGAGCCGGACTGGTGAATGCACTGCGCACCGACACCCGCAACCTTTTCGCAGGTGCCGTGACCGTGACGCAGCCTGTGTATATGGGCGGGGCCATCACCGCGGCCAACAAGATAGCGGAAATCAACGAGACCATGGCAGCCAACTCCTTGGAGATGAAGCGACAGGGCACTTTATACGGCATAGACCAAGCCTATTGGCAGGTGGTGTCGCTGCGGCATAAGGAGAAACTGGCTGAGAGCTATGTCGCGCTGGTGAAGAAACTCAAGAGCGATGTGCAGAAAATGATAGACCAAGGCGTGGCCACCAAAGGCGACGGCCTGAGTGTCGGTGTCAGGGTCAACGAGGCTGAGATGGCTTTGACACAGGTGTCCGACGGATTGGCACTGTCGAAGATGCTGCTTTGCCAACTGTGCGGGTTACCGGTGGATGAGGAGATTATCCTGGCCGACGAGGAAAACAAGGAGATCCTGATGGAGCATGAGCAGATGGCAGCTGCTGCCCCGTCATACGCCATACACAACCGGCCGGAACTGAAAGTGCTGCAGAACACCGTGGACCTCAGCAAGGAGGCCACCCACCTGCTCAAAGCGGGCAACCTGCCGCAGGTGCTCCTCACCGGTGGCTACACCATGTCGAACCCCAATGTCCTCAATGGCTTCGAGAAGAAGTTTGGCGGGTTCTTCAACGTCGGCGTGCTGGTGCGCGTGCCCATCTGGAACTGGGGCGACGTGAAGTACAAGGTGCGCGCCGCGAAGGGGGCCACCGTCATGGCCAATATGGAACTCGAAGAAGCCCGCGAACTGATAGAGCTGCAGGTGAACCAGAGCAACTTCAAGGTGAAGGAGGCCCAGAAGAAACTGGAGATGGCACAGTCGAATGTCGCCCACGCCGACGAGAACCTGCGCATGGCCAACCTCGCTTTCAAAGAGGGCACGGCGTCGTATACCACCGTCATGGAGGCACAGACCGCTTGGCAACTGGCACAGACCCAGAAAATCGATGCCGAGATCGGCATGAAACTATCACAGATCGACTTGCAAAAAGCCCTCGGCACCCTTCAATAAGAACCGTTATCACGTAATCCAATAATCATTCCAACATCATGACAGACAAAGCTAAAAAGCAACATAGCAACATCATGCTGGCCATCGTCGGCTTCGCAACAGTAGTTCTCATCGTGGCACTCATCGGTTTCCTGGCCTTGGACCGTGAACCGGATGTGATACAGGGCCAGATGGAGGTCGAGGAGTACCGGGTTTCGGGCAAAGTGCCCGGACGTATCCTGCAGCTCCGTGTGAAGGAGGGCGACCTCGTGGAGGCGGGCGACACGCTGGCCATCATCGAGGCTCCCGAGGTGGACGCGAAGATGGCGCAGGCCAGGAGCGCCGTCGATGCCGCATCGGCCATCGAGCAAATGACACAGAATGGCGCCCGCAAGGAACAGGTGCAGGCCGCCGCACAACTCCTGGAACAGGCAAAGGCCGGACTTGAGATCGCTGAGAAATCCTACAACCGGGTGAAAGTGCTCTTCGAGGAAGAGGTCGTCTCGGCGCAGAAGTTTGATGAGGCCGAGGCGATGTACAAGTCAGCCCAGGCCCAGGTGAAAGCTGCCAAGAGTCAGTATGACATGGCCGTGAATGGCGCGCGCGCCGAGGAGCGCCGTGCCGCCTCTGCCACGGTAGGTCAGGCCCGGGGTGCCGTGCAGGAGGTGAGGGGCTATGCCCGCGAGACGGTGCAGATCGCACAGATGGCGGGCGAGGTCACCGATGTCTATCCGAAGATCGGAGAACTCGTCGGCACTGGCACTCCCATCATGTCGATAGCCATGATGGACGACCAGTGGGCCACGTTCAATATCCGTGAAGACCAGTTGAAGGACATCAAGGTGGGGCAGGAGATCACCGTCAGGGTGCCGGCAATCGACAAAGAGGTGAAGATGAAGGTCACCTCGATGAAGGACAAGGGCTCGTTCGCCACGTGGAAGGCCACCAAGGCCAGCGGTCAGTACGACCAGAAGACTTTCGAGGTGAAGGCACGTCCGACGGAGAAAATCGATGATGTCAGGCCCGGCATGTCGGTGATACTTGAAAAGGGAAAATAATGGCCCCATACCCCGCTCCCTCACCGGGAGGGGAAAGTCATGATAAACGATTAAAGGATGAAATGGATTTCGCAAATCTTTGACATCGCACTGCGTGAGATCGGTATCCTGCTCAAAAACCGCATCTACGGTTTCTGCATGGTGGCGTTCCCGCTGCTGGTGGTGCTTTTCTTCACCACGATGCTCGACGAGGGAATCCCGCAGGACTTGCCCATCGGCGTGGTGGACCAAGACAACAGCGCCACGTCGCGAAGCCTCGTCCGCAACCTCGATGCCATGCAGACCTCCCGTGTGGTCTATCGCTTCGCCAATGTGACCGAGGCGCGCAACGCCATGCAGGAGGGACTCGTCTACGCCTACCTCTACATCCCCGAGGGTACGGCAGCCAAACTCATGGCGGGACGGCAGCCGACCATCTCGTATTACTATACGATGACGTGCCTGACGGCGGGGGCGATGGCCTCGAAAGACCTGAAGACCCTCGGCGTGCTCGGCTCGGCGGCCGTGGGGCAGGCCACGCTCAGTGCCAAGGGCGCCACGCCCATGCAGATCAAGGCAATGCTGCAGCCCGTGACGATCGACGCCCACATGATCGCCAATCCCATGAGCAACTACAACTATACGCTGACCACCGCTTTCGTGCCTGGCATCCTGATGCTCTTCATGGCCTTGCTCTCGGCCTATTCGCTTGGCATGGAACTGAAGTTTGACACGGGCAAGGAGTGGATCGCCCGTGCAGGCGGCAACATCGTGGTGGCCATCATCGGCAAGTTCATCATCCACGCCTTGGTGTTCTTGCTCGTGATTTTCCTCTACCAGTATTATATCTTCCACGTCCTCCATTTCCCGCATCTCGGCGGTGTGTGGAGCATCGTGCGGCTCACCCTCCTGGAAGTGGCCGGTTCGCTCGGCTTCGGCATCTTCTCCTTCGGTTTGATGCCCTCGATGCGAATGTCGATGAGTGTCTGCTCGCTGTGGTCGGTGCTTGGCCTGTCGATGTGTGGCTCCGCGTTTCCCATCGCAGGCATGGACCCGCCCCTCCAGGCCTTGTCGTGGCTGTTCCCCCTGCGCCACTACTGGATGCTCCATCAAGCCACGGTGCTCAATGGATTCCCTGTGATCGATGTGTGGTTCCACTTCGTGGCGCTCGTGGGTTTCGCGCTGCTGCCTTGCTTCGTGCTCTCCAAAGTCAAAAACGCAATGATCAACTATGTCTATATTCCCTAAGATAAAAGAACACATCAGCGACGTGCTCTACATTTGGCGGCACGAGATGGCGCAGGTCTTCAAGGACGAGGGCGTGCTGATCTTTCTCGTCCTGGTGCCGCTGGGCTACCCGTTGCTCTACTCGTGGATATATAATAATGAGACTTTGATTGAGACTCCTGTGGCGGTGGTAGACCAGTCGCATTCCTCGCTCTCGCGACAGTTTATCAAGGATTGTGACGCCACGCCCGATGTGCAGGTGAAATACTACGCTGAGGACCTCGACGATGCACGCTCGCTCGTCAGCCGGCAACTCGTCAAGGGCATTTACCTCATTCCCTCGGATTTCGCCGAACGGATCAACCGTGGGGAGCAAGCCACCGTGAGCGTCTATTGCGACATGTCGCTAATGCTGGCTTACAAGGCGGTCTATCAGACGGCCGTGGTCGAGGCAACACGACTCGGCGCGGGACTGATGATCAAGAAGGCCGGCAACTTCTCCAAGCGTGAGGATGCCATCACCGCACAGCCCATGCTCGTCGAAGGCGTGACGATGTTTAATCCCTCGGGCGGCTACGGCTCCTGCGTGTTGCCCGCCGTGCTGATGATCATCCTGCAGCAGGCCCTGGCCCTCGGCATCGGCATGGCAGCCGGTACCACCCGCGAGCGAAACCGCAATGGCCATCTCATTCCCGATGATGACCCGCACTATCGGGGAGCCTACCGCATCGTATGGGGCAAGGCCTTGTGCTACGGCATGATCGGTGCCGTGGCTGCCGCCTATCTCTCGATGGCCGTTCCCCGTATGTTCTCTTTCCCGCAGCTTGCCGACGGTTGGACGCTGCTGCTGATGTTGCTGCCCTACACCATGGCCAGCATCTTCTTCGGCCTGGCCATGTCGTGCCTTGTGCGCTACCGTGAGAATGTCATGCTGCTCATGGTCTTCATCTCTGTGCCTTTGCTCTTCATGACAGGCATCTCGTGGCCGCAGCACAACATTCCCAGCTACTGGCAGGGCATCTCCTGGCTCTTCCCCAGCACCTTCGGCGTACGTGCCTACATCCGCATCAATTCCATGGGGGCCAGTTTCAGCCAGATCCTCCCCGAGATCCGTTACCTCTGGATACAGGCAGCCGCCTACCTCGGACTGGCTTGTATCGTCTACCGTTACCAGTTCCAGCTGGCCAAGAAGGATTCGGAATAAGAAAAGTGCCGCCCCCGGAGGGACGGCACTTGACAATTTGATGCTGTTATGATTATAATGCTGATTCAAACTCGCGGAGGAACCTCGTGTCGTTCTCCGAGAACATGCGGAGGTCGCTGACCCTGTATTTCAGGTTGGTGATGCGCTCCACACCCACGCCGAAAGCATAACCGCTGTAGACCTTGCTGTCGATGCCGCAAAGTTCCAGCACGTTGGGGTCGACCATGCCGCAGCCGAGGATCTCCACCCATCCGGTGTGCTTGCAGAAACCGCAACCCACACCACCGCAGATGTGGCACGAGATGTCCATCTCGGCGCTGGGCTCAGTGAAGGGGAAGAAACTGGGACGGAGGCGGATCTTCGTGTCGGCGCCGAACAGTTCCTGGGCGAAGGTCAGCAAGACTTGCTTCAGGTCGGTGAAAGAGACATTCTTGTCGATGTAAAGTCCCTCAATCTGGTGGAAGAAACAGTGGGCGCGTGCTGTGATGGCCTCGTTGCGGTAGACCCGGCCGGGGCAGATGACACGGATAGGCGGTTGGGTGGTGTCCATCACGCGTGCCTGCACCGAACTGGTGTGGCTGCGGAGGATGATGTTCTTGGCCACGTCGTCGGGGTTGGTCTCTACGAAGAAGGTGTCCTGCATGTCACGGGCGGGATGATCGGCAGTGAAGTTCATCTTGGTGAACACATGAAGGTCGTCCTCCACCTCCGGGCCGTCGGCCAGCGTGAATCCCATGCGTGAGAAGATGTCGATGATCTCATTGGTGACGATGGAGATGGGATGGCGTGTGCCAAGTCCGATAGGGTAGGCCGTGCGGGTGAGGTCGAGGTCCTCGTCAGAGGCATCGGCGGTGGCAAGCTCGTCGCGCAGGGCATTGATGCGCTCCGTGGCGGTCTGCTTCAACTCGTTGATTTTCATACCTATCGCACGCTTCTGATCGGCGGCCACCGTGCGGAAATCATCCATCAGGGCAGCGATCTCCCCTTTCCGGCTCAGGTATTTCACTCTCAGTGCCTCAAGGTCCTCAGCATTAGCTGCTTTCAGTTGCTTCACTTCTTTTAGAAGTGCGTCTATTTTATCAAGTAACATTTCGCTGGTTTTTAATAATCCGTGCAAAGGTAATATTTTTCAGGTAAATATGGAAAAATATCGAAATAAAGTTGTACTTTTGCATCTAATATCGTGGATTTATGTGGCATAGCATGTTTTTATGAGAAGAAGTGCGATGTTTTTCTGCCTGGCATGTCTCATGCTTGGCATGACGGTAGGGTGCAAGGACAAGAAACCTGAGGCCGTGGATCCTGTGTCCGCTGATACGGTAGCTGTAGCGGATACCACAGACACCGTGATGGTGGACACCATTCCGGAGGACGCCATGGACAGCCTGATCTCCGCCACCCCCATGCCGAAGACGGCAGATGAGCTTTTTGATGATTTCCTCTTCAATTTCACGGCCAACAAGAAATTGCAGTACGAGCGTGTGAAATTTCCGCTGCCCGTATGGGATGGCGACAGTGAGAGCGAGATCCAGCAAAAAGACTGGAAGATGGAGCGCTTTTTCTCAAAGCAGGAATTCTATACGCTGATTTTCGACGATGAGAGCCAGCTGGAGTTGGTGAAGGACACGAATCTCGACAGCGTGGTGATCGAAAAGATCAACCTCAGGGAGAAATCCGTGGAGCAGCATGTCTTCAACCGTGAGAACGGTGCCTGGATGCTGACACAGATCCGCCGCAATGCCATGTATCAGAACCCCAACAAATCGTTTCTCAATTTCTACGAGAAATTCGCTTCCGACTCCCTCTTCCAGATCCAGAGCATGAACGAGCCGGTGGAGACGATCCTTCCCGACCCGGATGACGACTTCAGCATGATCGAGGGGGAGTTCCATCCTGAGCAGTGGCCCGATTTCAAGCCGGTGGTCTTGCCTACCGACTTTATTTATAATGTCATCTACGGACAGAAATACACGCACAGCAACCAGAAACTGTTTGTCATCCGGGGTATCGCCAATGGTCTGGAGACGGAGATGACCTTCCAGAAAGTGGATGGCAAATGGAAACTGATGAAACTTGTCAACTGACCAGCCCATGAAGGATTTCACACATTACAGCCTTTTGGATCACAATACCTTTGGTATTGATGTGACCTGCCGCCGCTTCGTCGAGTTTGAGAAAGCGTCGGAAGTGACTCCCTTCGTCTGCTCCCTGAGCGAGGAAGACAAGCCCCTGCTGATGATCGGTGCCGGAAGCAATCTCCTGCTGACAGGAGACTTCGAGGGCACCGTGCTGCACTCTGCCATCAAAGGGGTGGAGTCGACGACAGAGGATGGCCATGTGCTGCTCAGATGCGGTTCGGGCGAGACTTGGGACGACATCGTGAGCTTCTGCGTCGACCATGGATGGTATGGCCTGGAGAACCTCTCGCACATCCCCGGTGAAGTGGGGGCTTCGGCCATTCAGAACATCGGCGCCTATGGGGCTGAGGTGAAGAATGCCATCTGGAATGTGGAAGCCGTCGACATGGAGACGGGCGTCATGGTGAACATCGACCAGAAAGACTGCGGCTACGGTTACCGTGACAGCCGTTTCAAGCATGAATGGAAAAACAAGTATTTCATCACGGCGGTCACTTACAGGCTCTCGGAGAATTTCACTCCCGTCGTAGACTATGGAAACATCCGCCAGCGGCTCGAGGAACTCGGTATCACCAAGCCCAGCGCACAACAGTTGCGTGAGGTCGTGATCGGTATCAGGGACTCGAAACTCCCCGACCCGAAGATAGAAGGCAATGCTGGCAGTTTCTTCGTCAATCCCGTCGTCTCACGTGAGAAATTCCTCCAGATCCAGAAGGATTATCCCGATATGCCCCATTACCCCGTCGACGAGAGGCATGAGAAAATCCCCGCGGGATGGTTGATAGAGCAATGTGGCTGGAAAGGGAAGACGCTGGGGCGTGCCGGCGTGCACGACAAGCAGGCCCTGGTGCTGGTCAACAAAGGCGGCGCCACGGGGGATGAGATCCTGCGCCTCTGCGAGAAAGTGAAGGCCGACGTGCTTGAGCGCTTCGGCATAGAGATCTCCTCGGAGGTGAACATCATTTAAGTTGCTGTGGCCATGCGTCTGACATTTCTCGGAACAGGAACTTCGGGTGGGGTGCCCAGCATCGGTTGCCGATGCGAGGTGTGCACCAGCCAAGACCCCCCCGACAAAAGACTCCGGTGCTCTGCCTTGTTGGAGACGGGCACCCAGCGTATCCTGATCGACTGCGGACCGGATTTCAGGCAGCAGATCCTGCCTTTCGACTTCCGGCCGGTCGATGCGGTGCTGCTCACCCATATCCATTATGACCATGTGGCGGGCATCGACGACATCCGGCCTTTCTGCGTCTTCGGCCCTGTCAATATCTACGCCGACCCAGGCACTGCGGATGCCCTGCGGCACACGATGCCTTATTGTTTCGCCAAGCATCTTTATCCTGGTGTGCCTTTGCTCGACCTCCACGAGATCCTTCCGCATGAGCCGCTGAGAATCGGCGACGTGGAGGTGACTCCCTTCGAGGTGATGCACGGCAAATTGCCCATCCTGGGATTCAGAATCGGCTCCTTGGCTTATATCACCGACATGAAGACCATCGCTGAAGGTGAGATGGCTTATCTCAAGGGCGTGGAAACCCTCGTGGTGAACGCACTGAGGATTGAGAAACCCCACCACTCCCATCAGCTGCTGGCCGATGCCGTGGCCTTCGCCCAGCGGGTGGGGGCGCGACGCACCTTCCTCACCCATTTCTCACATCACATCGGCCTGCATGAGAAAACCAGTGCCTTGCTGCCCGATACGGTGAGGCTCGCCTACGACGGACTGGTGGTCAAGGTGTGACCCGGGGCCTCAGTAATTCCTGTTCATCAGCAGTCCGAACGACGTGACCATGTCGCTGGCATAGCGGTGCAGGGTCAGCAGTTCGTCGTCGATGGCCCGCCAACTGCACTCCTCGCCCTTCACCAGCGAGTGCACCAGTTTACCCTTGTCGAAGTAATAACGGGTCTCGTTGCTATCTTGCTTCTGGAAGAAAAAGGCCAGCGTGCCGTCGTCGTCGAACAGCAGTTCCTCGTAATAATTCAGACTGCCCACATTGTACTTGTAGGTGATGAAGAAGACCTCGTAGAGGTCGGCGCCGGCGTCCTCGTCGAAGTCGCCGCTGTAGAAATAGTGATACTCCTCGTGGATGGGACCTGCTCCGGCGGCCATGTAGTCGTTCTTGATCACCATCTCGTCGGGAGGCAGTTCCGTTTCTTTGCGGTATTTCTTCGATTCCGCCACTTGACTGTACATCTCCTTGATCTCCGCCACTCGGCTTTTGGCGGCGGGTGACGACTGTGCGCTCAGCGTCAGCACACAGCAGAGAAACGATAGGGTGGCAATCCATTTTCTCATATCTCGTCGTTTTAAGATTTTTTAAAAAAGGATGTGCCTTTCTGGAAGACACACCCTTCTGGTCTTTTGTTTATAGGTCGGATGTCGTCAGGAAAACAGACTGGCAAGCAGTCCTTTCCTCTTTTTCGTCGTTTTGCGCTTTCCACCGCCAAGGCGGTTGTAGAGTTTCCAAGCCAGGATAAGTCCGTCGAATACGGATGCGCCAGTGGTCATCAGGGTAGTCATTCGCCGGGTAGGAGTCTTGGCTTCCGGCTTGTGGAACAGGCTGTTCCATTGTGTTTTCATAGAAAGACTGTCGCGCTGCAGTTCTTGCCGCAAGGCCTCCTTGCGGGCACGTATGTCATCAAGCGACTTGTAATTTAACAAAGGTTGGTTGGCCATCCTGTATCATTTGTTGAGTAATAAATCGGCAAGAAAACTCACGAGAGGCTTCTCGATCCATTTGCGGCGGTTGCGCAGGAAAAGGATGAGCAGCAGGAGATATACCCCAGCGATAATGACAAAGGCCCATACCGTGCCCACCCAGGGTGAGATGGCGTAGGCGGCGGCAAACGACAAGTAGATGAGCATGAGCAACAGAATCAGGAACACCACCAGCGTGATGGCGGCCAAAGTGACCAGCCGCACCACTTTCTCGATGATGTCGAGCTTCACATACTCTTGCTGCACATTGAGGTAGCGCTTCGCCGACTCCACCAGTTGGGCAATCGTCTCAATGTTGTTATCGTTGGAGAACATGGGCATGATGATGCTTACTCCTCACTCACTGTGGCGTCCTTGATATCGTCCACAAGGTCTTCCATGTCCTTGCGGGAAATGTTGAGGTTGTGCTTCTTGCAGAAATCCGATACGGCATCGGAGATGCGTGTGCGGGTGTCGGTTCCCTTCTCGGGAGCCATCAGAAGACCGAGGGCAGCACCGGCAAGAGCTCCGCCGATGAATGCGCCAATGTAGCTTAGCTGTTTCATAATCTTGATCGTTGAAGTTAAAATAAATAATGATTGTCTTTTCAGATAGCAAATTTACTCATTCTTTTCTAATCAGCCAATTTTGAATAATCATTTTTTGTTAAAAATGTTGTATTTTGTCCATTTAACAAACTTTATAGAGCGAGAATCGCTTTTTTTGGTTGATTTTGTGTAATTTCGCACTTGAAATAGAATTTGTGTAAAATCAATCATCATTAATCAATCATTTCAGAACATGAAAAAATATTGGGCAATATGCGCGGGATTGTGTGTGGTCCTGGCATTCAGCAGCTGTAAAAGCAAGGAAAGTGCTTACAGGAAAGCTTATGACAAGGCAAAGGCTCAAGACGCCGCTGTCACCACCACAGAAACTGACTATGACAATACGCCAGTGGTGACCCCGTTCGTCGACACTCCCGTGACCGACAACTCTTCAGCAGAAAACACCGACAACGTGGCCGTAAGGTCGGAGAACCTCACCGTGGTGAGCGGTTCCGGTCTGAAGGCTTACAGCGTGGTGGTAGGCTCCTTCTCCGTGAAGTCGAATGCCGAGAGCCTCGTCTCACGTCTGCGCTCACAGGGCTACGACGCTCAGCTGGCTTACAACTCCAACCGTGACATGTACCGCGTGGTGGCTTCCACCTACGCCGACAAGGCAAGTGCCGTGCAGAGCCGTACGAAGCTGAGAAATACCTATCCCGACGCCTGGCTCCTCTATTACGGATATTGATTCCTGAGTGGGAAGAATATTGTCGATAGATTACGGCAGGAAGCGAACTGGTCTGGCAGTCACCGACCCCTTGCAAATCATTGCGGGCGGGTTGGCGACTGTCGCTACATACCAGCTCTTCGATTGGTTGCGCTCTTACTTCCAGAAAGAGGAGGTGGAGCGCATAGTGGTGGGTGAGCCCCGCCAGACCAACGGGCAGCCCAGCGAGAACTTGCTGAGGGTGCAGGGATTCGTCAGGAGATTCCAGAAGGAATTCCCGTCCATCCCCGTCACCTTTTACGACGAGCGATTCACCTCTGTCCTGGCCCACCAGGCCATGCTCGACGGCGGGCTGCGCAAGAAGGCCCGTCAGGACAAGGCACTCGTCGACGAGATCAGCGCGACGATTATTTTGCAGAGTTATTTGGAATCGAGAAAAGCATGATATTACCTATTTATATTTATGGCCAGACCGTGCTGCGGAAAGTGGCACAGGACATCCCCGCCGACTTCCCCGACCTGCCTGTATTCCTCCGGGATATGTTTGAGACGCTCACCGCCTCCGAGGGTATCGGTCTCGCCGCACCGCAAGTGGGCAAGGACATCCGGGTGGTAGTGATCGACCTTGATGTGCTGGCTGACGATATGCCGGAGTACAAAGGTTTCAAAAAGGCCTTCATCAACCCCCATATCCTGGAGTATGATGACAGCCAGACCGACTCGATGGAGGAGGGCTGCCTAAGTCTGCCCGGCATCCATGAGAAAGTGACACGCCCCACGAGAATCAAGGTGCGCTATGAGGATGCTGACCGGGTGGCACATGAGGAATGGGTCGGAGGTTATCTGGCCCGCGTCATGCAGCATGAGTTTGACCATCTCGACGGAAAGGTCTTCGTCGACAGGATCTCACCGTTCCGCAAGACGATGATCAAGAACAAGCTGAAGTCCCTGCTCCAGGGGCGTTATCATTGTGGCTACCGCACCAAGGCAGCCTTGAAGAGATAATCTCATTTTCCTCCGCTTATGCCGAGGCGAATCATCATAGTCATCCTGGCACTTCTGCCACTCACCCTGTCTGCACAGTTCAATGTCGACAGACTGATCATGAGTGGCAGAAGTGCTTTGTATTATGAGGACTATGTGCTCGCCATCCAGCATTTCAACCGTGCCATCTCGTCAAAGCCCTATGTCTATGAGGCTTGGTATTACCGGGGTGTGGCCAAATACTACCTCGACGATTTCGCGGGGGCCGAGAGCGACTGCACCGAGGCCATCAACCTCAATCCCTATGTCACGGGGATCTATGAGCTCCGGGGCTTGTGCCGTATCCGGGAGAAGAAATACGAGGAGGCCATCGCCGACTACGACCGGGCGTTGAAGGATGACCCATCGGGGCAGAACTACTGGTTCAACCGCATGTTGTGCCGTATCGAACTGAAGGACTACGACCGCGCACAGCTCGAGTTGGACACCATCATCCAGAAATGGAACAAATATGCCAGGGCCTACTCGGTCAAGGCCGGGGTGTGCCTGATCCAGAACGACACCACCGCCGCGGCGAAATGGCTCGACCGAGCCGTGGAGCTCGACCCCTATGACTGGGAGTCGTGGCTCACCCGGGCCAATATCAGCATGGCACGCCAGAACTGGAAGGAAGCCGACGAACAGCTCGGGAAGGTCATCCACCTCAAGCCCAAGATGGTGGCCTGCTATGTCAACCGCGCACTTGTCAGGCTCAATATCAACAACCTCCGGGGGGCAATGGGCGATTATGACATGGCCCTCGAACTGGATCCCGACAATTTCCTCGCCCACTACAACAGAGGACTGCTGCGCGTGCAGGTGGGTGACGACAACAGGGCTATCGATGATTTCGACTATGTGATCAGCCTGGAACCCGAAAACATCATGGCCATCTATAACCGTGCGCTACTGCGCCACAAGACCGGCGACCTCCGGGGGGCCATTAAAGATTATACCAAGATACTTGAGCAGTTTCCGAATTTCTGGACAGGACTGTATCGAAGGGCCGACTGCTACCGGCGGCTCGGCATGACCAGCCAAGCCGAGCTCGATGAGTTCAAGGTCTTCAAGGCCCAGATGGACAAGCATATCGGCATCCAGCCCCGGTGGACGAAGAACCAGGCGCGCCTGACCCGTAAGAAGAGTGAGATAGACTTCGACAAATACAACCAGATCGTCGTGGAGGATGAGGAGAAAGCGGTGGAGCATGAATATGAGAGCGTCTACCGCGGAAAGGTGCAGAACCGGAAGTTTGAAATCGACTACATGCCCATGTACCACCTCTCGCTGATGAGGTATAACAATATCCTCAAGGCATATCAACTGTTTGACAAGTCGGTGGAACGCTTCAACCAGAAGAGCAAACCGCTGCATGTGATCTATGTCAACTGCAACCCCAATTCACTGACCGTGGAGCAGTCGCGGCAGGCCTTCGCACTCACCGACAGCCTCACGGCCCTGATCTGGAAATCGAAGAAAGACGAGGAGACGAAAAAACTCCTGCTGCAGCGTGCCGTGGCCAACACCGTGGTGCAGAACTACGGAGAGGCGATCGACGACCTCAACACTTTTGTGAGCATCGATCCCGACGATCCCCTTGCCTTCTGGCAACGAGGCGTCTGTCAGGCCATGACCAATGAGGTGAGTGCCACTAAGGGTATTGACTTCCAGATCAGGAGCGCCAGCGCCATGACTGATTTCAACCGTGCCATCGAACTCGACGATCAGAATGCTTATGTGTATTACGACCGCGGAAACCTCTATTTCGCACAAGCCGACTACGCCAAGGCCATCGAGGATTACAACCGTGCCATCGACCTCAACAAAAACCTGGCAGAGGCTTATTTCAACAGGGGGCTGGCCCTCATCCATTCCGATAAGCGCAAGGAGGGCATCGCCGACCTCAGCAAAGCGGGTGAACTTGGTCTCTATAGTGCCTATAGCATGATTAAGAAATATTCCAAATGATTTTCTGAATTAAGGACTTTAAGGACTTTAGGGACTTTAAGGACCTTAAGGACCTTAAGGACCTTAAGCCAAATGCAAAGCGGTACACCATTCTGACAACAAGGTGATGGCTTAACTACTGTCCGTAGGACGAGCGAAGCGATAACTTCTTTATCTTCTCAACTACAAAGAAGTTGAGCGAATGAGAAACTTGAATAAATTACAAACAACTGGATCTATGAAAATGCAGAAATGGCGTGAATTGCTCCGCTGTCCCAAGGAATTGCCTGTGGAGACAGCATTGTGCCTCATCTTCTTCATGATAGCGGTCGTGGATGAGACTACCGGCCATTGGGATGATGTGAGAGGTGAGCGGCTGAGTGCTGTCAACGGCGACATCCTCATGCTCTTCGTTCCCCTGTTTGCCCTGACGTTCTACCTCCATCGGGTCAACCGCTGGGCGTACGTCCTTTCCGCTCTTCTCTTCATCCCGCTGATGATGACCGACCTGAAGCCGTTTCTGTGGAGCGCCTCGTTCGGCCTCACTTACGCACTGGCTGCCATCCTGCTGGTGATCGGCATCCGGAAGTTGGCCAACCGGCCGTTCGCCGCCCATCTCCTGCATGTCGTCACCCAGGGGTTCTTCGGCGTACTCGTCGCAGGACTGCTGACTATCGCTACCGTGGCCATCGTGTCGTCGTTTCTCTATATCTTCGGGATCGACGACCCCGAGCATCTCTACGAATACATCTACTACTTCGTGTGGCTGGTGGTGGCACCGCTGGCCTGTGCCTTCTTCGTCTCACGTGATGAATATGCTGAGCCCGACCTGCCCAAGGTGATACGGCTTATCCTCAATGCGATCCTCTCGCCGGCGATCATCATCTATACCGTCATCCTCTATGCCTATTTCATCAAGATCGCCGTCACTTGGGACCTGCCCAAGGGTGGCGTGGCCTACATGGTGATGGCTTTCATTGCGGTGTCGCTCGCCGGATATCTTGCCCAGTACCTGTTGCCGAAGCGCTATTACGACAGGTTCTACCGCCATTTCACATGGATCGCCATACCGCCGCTCGTCATGTTCTGGATCGGCAGTATCTACCGCATCCGGCTCTACAGCTTCACCGAGGGACGATTCTACCTCCTCGTGGCCGGCGTGCTGATGACCCTCTTCGTGCTGATGCTGCTTTGGGAGAAAAGCCGCAAGTTTCAGTGGATGGCCCTTATCTCCGGCGTGATGATCATCATCTTCACCTATATCCCCGGCATCTCGGCGAAATCAATCGGACTGCGGAGCCAGACCGCCCGCATGGAGAAGATGATCGAGCAGTTGCATCTGAGAGACGGGCGCACGGGGAAATTGACCAACGTCTTCGACAGGCAGCGCATCTCCTCCGACAGTCTGCTGAGCGCACGGTATGCGGAGGCCGACGACGTGGTGAGGTATGTCCGCCATGAGATGGGGGAGGACCGTTTCGTGGAGAGGTACGGCGCATGGGAGTTTGATCCCTATGTCTTCAGATACACCAAGGACACCACAGACCAGTATACCCGGCTGGAACGCAAGCAGCCCGTCGACCTGGGGCCGTACGGGCTGTTGCTTGACGCTGAACGGTATCGGGTGCGGTATAGCGACTCCGCCGTCATCCTGCGTGATGAGAAGTGGCGTAAGGAAGTGCTCCGCGAGCCGTTGAAGAAGGCCGACCGGCTCGATGCGCCGGAGTTGTTTGTCTACAGCAATGACTCGCTGCTCGTGGCCTTCACCGCAGTCTGGGCCGACTCCACCTGTCAGGTTCGCCGCATCGCCGACTATAATTTCCAGGTGTTTGCGAGGAAGTCGCCGGATCGGTCCGTGGAGTGAACGGCTTCATCTGGCGGTGCTTTCTGGATTCATCTGATGACCACTTTCCGGCCGGAGTGGATATAGACACCCTTGGCGGAAGGTTTTCCGCCAAGGCGGCGGCCATCCAGCGAGTACCACACCTGAGCGGTGCCGTCCTTTCGGTCGCGGATGTCTGATTCGACAGTCTGGATGGCTGTCTCGGTACCGTCGAAATCCATCACGATATTGATTCCTGTCTCCGTCGGGTCGGAGGACGGGTCGGAGGACTTGACCTCCAGGCCTATGAGCTGGAAATAGGCCCTGCATGCCCCGAAGGTCATCGTATAGTCGTGATAGTCTTTCCGGCTGAAGAATTCCGGTTCGATGCGGAAGCCCTGTTTGCCGTCGAGTGTCATGCTGATGCCGTCGGGCACATTCCACTCGGCCGACATCACGTTCAGGTCGCCGCCGCTGCCCACCGTGTTGTAGCTGTAGTTGCCCTGTCCCTCATTGAGGGGGAAGTTGTCGAGCAGTCCCAGTTCGAAGCCCGTCAGGCGTTTCTGCCGGTATTCGTTCATCTCGCCTACCGAGAGGGCGCGGTTCCATAGCCTGAACTCCAGCATCTCACCTTCGAGGTTGCTCATGTCGTGCTTGCTTTCCGGGTTGACGCTACCCAGGTGCATGTGCCCTGTGCCCAGGTAGAGGATGGGATGCTCACAGCTTCCGATTTTCTTCGAACCGTCGTAGAAGCTGACTTGGGTCTTTCTGTTCTCGACATCTGCTTCCAGCACGTATTCCACTTGATGGAGCGCATTGAACGACACCGTATCTGTGGAGAAATACACCGTATCGCCGATGGTGGCCATCAGATAGCGGTCGGCCGAGACACCGAGTTCGAGGATGTTGTCGCCACTGCCATGGCTGAAGAAGGTCATGGCCTTGCCATTGCGGTCGGGCTTGACCATCATGTCCACGGTGAACGACTTGGCACCCAGGTTGCGTGTCGATTCTGATATGGCCGTTTCTTTACCGTTGAAGCGCAGGCTGGTTGACAGTGCGATGCTGCTTGAATTGGTCTGGCCCAGCACCTGGAAGTTGTTGAGGTCGCGCAGGTAGTTGCCCGCGATAGGTTCTGAGAACCGCAGCATGATGTCGTCGCCGATGTCGAGGATGCCGTCCTCGGGTCTCGGGCCGCTCATCCCGACCCGTGCCGGAAACATGGTAGAAGAACTGTTTTTCGGCAGGTGTGACGCCGGCAACGCCGATGGGATGAAAGGCAAATGCACTTTATTTGGCAAATATCTGCCTTTTTCGTCGGTTTCTCGTTTTTTTGTGTTATCTTTGCGGCCAACTATCAGTAATTCACAAATATTTGTAACGTTTGTTATGATAAAAATCACATTCCCCGACGGCACTGTGCGTGAGTACGAGCAGGGTGTCACCGGTCTTCAAATCGCCGAGAGTATCTCACCGGCTCTCGCCCGCAACGTTGTATCTTGCGGTGTCAATGGTGAGACCGTTGAGCTCAACCGCCCGATTCTCAACGATGCCTCGATCGCACTCTACAAATTCGAGGACGAGGAGGGCAAGCACACCTTCTGGCACACCAGTGCCCACCTGCTGGCTGAGGCCTTGCAGGAACTTTATCCCGGCATCCAGTTCGGATTCGGTCCTGCTGTGGAGAACGGCTTCTTCTATGATGTCATGCCCAAGGAGGGGGATGTCATCTCGGAGAGCGACTTCCCGAAGATCGAGGCCAAGATGATGGAACTGGCGAAGAAAGATGAGCCGGTGGTGCGCCACGATGTGTCGAAAGCTGATGCCTTGAAGGAATTCAAGGCCGACGGTCAAGACTACAAATGCGAGCATATCGAGCAGGACCTTGAGGACGGCACGATTTCCACTTATACCCAAGGAGCCTTCACCGACCTCTGCCGTGGTCCTCACTTGATGAGCACCGGTGCCATCAAGGCCCTGAAGATCACCAGCGTGGCCGGCGCATTCTGGCGCGGCGACGCCAAGCGTGAGCAGATGACCCGTATCTATGGCATCTCGTTCCCCAAGAAGAAGATGCTCGACGAGTATCTCGTGATGCTCGAGGAGGCCAAGAAGCGCGACCACCGCAAGATCGGCAAGGAGATGGAACTCTTCATGTTCTCCGAGCGTGTGGGCAAGGGACTTCCCATTTGGCTTCCGAAAGGCACCGACCTGCGTCTCCGCTTGCAGGATATGCTTCGTAAGATCCAGAAGCGCTTCGGCTATCAGGAGGTCATCACCCCCCATATCGGCAGCAAGAATCTCTATGTCACCTCCGGGCACTATGCCCATTACGGCAAGGACTCGTTCCAGCCCATCCATACCCCCGAGGAGGATGAGGAATACATGCTCAAGCCGATGAACTGCCCTCACCACTGTGAGGTGTTTGCCATGAAGCCGCGTTCTTATAAGGACCTGCCACTCCGCATCGCTGAGTTCGGCACGGTCTACCGCTACGAGAAGAGTGGCGAGTTGCACGGACTCACCCGTGTGCGCTCTTTCACGCAGGACGATGCCCATATCTTCTGCTGTCCCGACCAGGTGAAGAATGAGTTCCTCCGTGTGATGGATATCATCCAGGCCGTATTCAAGATTTTCGAGTTTGACAACTTTGAGGCACAGATCTCACTGCGCGACCCGAAGGACACCGAGAAATACATCGGCAGCGACGAGGTGTGGGCAGAGAGCGAGCAGGCCATCATCGATGCCTGCCGTGAGAAAGGCCTCGAGGCCAAGATCGAGTATGGAGAGGCCGCTTTCTATGGACCCAAGCTCGACTTCATGGTGAAAGATGCCATCGGCCGCCGTTGGCAGCTTGGCACGATCCAGGTCGACTACAACCTGCCGCAGCGTTTCAAGTTGGAGTACACCGCCGAGGACAACTCCAAGCAGACCCCTGTGATGGTGCACCGTGCCCCGTTTGGTTCGATGGAGCGCTTCACCGCAGTGCTCATCGAGCACACCGCAGGCCATTTCCCGCTTTGGCTCACGCCCGACCAGGTGGCCATCCTGCCGATCTCTGAGAAGTTCAACGACTATGCCCGTGAGGTGGCCAAGTGTTTCGACGAGAAAGGTGTGCGCGCCGTCATCGACGACCGCAATGAGAAGATCGGCCGCAAGATCCGTGACAATGAGCTCAAACGTGTGCCCTACATGGTGATTGTCGGTGAGAAAGAGGCTGCTGAGGGACTCGTTTCGATGCGTAAGCAAGGTGGCGGCGAACAGGCCACGATGACGGTGCAGGAGTTTGCCGACCGTATCAATGCCGAGGTAGCCTCCATGCTTGAGGCCACGAATATCCAGCCCAAGGACTGATTCCTGAGTTCAGGGAGACACTATAGGTGGGCATGGCAAAATCACAGCCATGCCCACAATTTTTTTCAAAAATTATTTTGCTAATTATCTAATTTATTGTAACTTTGCAGCCGCTTATCAAAAAAAGTTGAATGAAGAACGACAAAAAGACCAATCAGTACCGTGTGAATGAGCAGATCCGCGTGAGAGAGGTGCGCGTCGTCGGCGACGACGGTTCCACTGTCATGCCCACCCGTCAGGCGCTGGATATAGCCAGGCAAAAAGGAGTGGATCTCGTTGAGATTTCCCCCAACGCACAGCCTCCTGTCTGTCGCTTCATCGACTATTCCAAGTTCCTCTACCAGCAGAAGAAGCGGGCCAAGGAGATGAAGGCCAAGCAGGTGAAGGTGGAGGTGAAGGAGATCAGGTTCGGACCTCAGACAGGCGACAACGACTACGCCTTCAAGCTCAAGCACGCCAAGGAGTTTCTCCTCGAGGGCAACAAGGTGAGGGCTTACGTCTTCTTCCGCGGCCGTTCGATCCTCTTCAAGGAGCAGGGTGAAGTGCTCTTGCTTCGTTTCGCCAACGACCTGGAGGAATTTGGCAAGGTGGAGCAGCTGCCCCAGCTTGAAGGTAAGAAGATGGCCATCTTCATCGCGCCCAAGAAAGCCGGTGTGGCCAAGAAGAGTCAGCAGAAGATGGACCGTGAGAAGCGCGAGGCTGAGGCCAAGGAAGCAGCCCGCCAGGCCGACGCTGAGGCCAGTGCGGCACCCGCCAACGGCGGTTTGTTCGCCAATGCGAAGATCAGCGAGGAAGCTCTGAAGAAGCTGACCAATCAGAAAGAAGAAGAGTAAAGTGCGTAACGCCCGGTATATGCGTTGCCACTGTAATAAATAACCAAAACCAATAGTAAAAAAATGCCAAAAGTTAAAACTAACTCCGGTGCCAAGAAGAGATTCCGTTTCACCGGAACAGGTAAGATCAAGAGACATCATGCTTACCACAGCCACATTCTGACAAAGAAGACAAAGAAGCAAAAGCGTAATCTGGTTCATCAGGCAATTGTTGACCGCAGCAACCTCAAGCAGGTGCGTGATCTCCTCTGTCTGCGTTAATTCAAGTCAAACATTTTAAAGGAAAAAAACTATGCCAAGATCAGTAAACCACGTTGCTTCAAGAGCAAAGAGAAAGAGAATACTTAAGCTTACAAGGGGTTATTTTGGTGCCCGTAAGAATGTTTGGACTGTTGCCAAAAACACATGGGAGAAGGGTCTCACCTATGCTTACCGTGATCGCCGCAACAAGAAGCGCACTTTCCGTGCTTTGTGGATCCAGCGTATCAACGCTGCTGCCCGCATCAACGGCATGAGCTACTCACAGTTCATGGGTGCTCTCACCAAGGCTGGTATCGAGATCAACCGCAAGGTGCTCGCCGACCTCGCTGTCAACAATCCCGAGGCTTTCAAGGCCATCGTTGAGAAAGTGAAGTAAATCCAGTTTCCACAGCATAAAAAAGCGCAGGCTCTCAGAGGAGTCCTGCGCTTTTTTGTATGCCTTCGGCGGCTATAGTCCTTTCATGGTCAGTGAAATGCGGTTGCGGCGGAAGTCGATTTCCTTGACTTTGACCATGACGTGCTGGTGGAGGTGCACGACATCGTTGGGGTCTTTCACAAACTTGTCGGCCAGTTGGGAGATATGCACGAGTCCGTCTTGGTGGACGCCGATGTCGACAAATACGCCGAAGTTGGTGATGTTGGTGATGATGCCCGGCAGGATCATACCCTCCACGAGGTCGTCGATGCTCGTCACGTTGGGGTCGAACTCAAATTCCTCGATCTGCTGGCGCGGGTCACGCCCAGGCTTCTCCAGTTCCTTCATGATGTCGGTGAGGGTGGGGATGCCGATGGTGTCGCTCACATACCGGCGGATGTCGATGCCACTCCGTTTCTGCTTGTCGCTGATGAGGTCCTCGACGGTGCAGCCGCAGTCCTTGGCCATCTGTGCCACGATGCCATAGCTCTCGGGGTGCACCGCACTGTTGTCCAGCGGATTCTTGGCACCTGGTATGCGGAGGAAGCCAGCGCATTGCTCGTAGGCGGCAGGCCCCAGGCGGGGCACCTTTTTCAGTTGGGCGCGGCTGGTGAAGGCTCCGTTCTCCTTGCGGTATTCCACGATGTTGCGGGCCAGGGTGGGACCCAGTCCGCTCACATAGGTGAGCAGGTGCTGACTGGCCGTATTGAGGTCGACGCCAACGGCATTGACACAGCTCTCCACGGTCAGGTCAAGACTCTTCTTCAGCTTGGCCTGGTCGACATCGTGCTGGTACTGGCCCACGCCGATGCTCTTGGGGTCGATCTTCACCAGTTCGGCCAGCGGGTCCATCAGCCGCCTGCCAATGCTCACTGCTCCGCGCACCGTCACGTCCTCGTCGGGAAACTCCTCACGGGCTG
Organism: uncultured Prevotellaceae bacterium; assembly: GCA_946540735.1. Taxonomy (GTDB): domain Bacteria; phylum Bacteroidota; class Bacteroidia; order Bacteroidales; family Bacteroidaceae; genus Prevotella. The sequence goes on from CAMNIN010000001.1 coordinate 63,874, forward strand.
TCTTCGAGGCGGAATAGACCGATGCACCATCCTCGCTGACCACGAAAGTCTGCACGCTGTGCTTCGTGTCGAGGTCCTTCACGAATCGCGTCGTCTCTCGGCTCGCCGTACCATTGCCGATAGCGATGGCCTCGATGGCGTAATCCTCGATCATCTGTTCGACATGGAGCTTAGCCTGCATCCGGTGGTTGACAGGCGGGTGGGGGAAGATCGCCTCATGGTGCAGCAGGTTGCCCTGTGCGTCGAGGCACACCACCTTGCATCCCGTGCGGAACCCCGGGTCGATGCCCATCACCCGCTTTTGTCCCAGAGGAGCCGCCAAAAGCAGTTGGCGGAGGTTTTCCGTAAACACCTGGATGGCTTCCTCGTCGGCTTTCTCCTTGCTCAGGGCAGCGAACTCGGTCTCGATGGAAGGCTGCAGCAGCCGTTTATACCCATCTGCGACGGCCTCTTCCACCAGATCGCAGCAGGCCCCTCTGCCCCGCACATAGTTGCGTGTCAGCCGTTCGATACACGCTTCGTCGTCGGTGGTGATGCTCACTCTCAGGATGCCCTCGTTCTGGCCCCGCCGCATGGCCAGCATACGGTGTGAGCTGCATCGTCGGAGCGGTTCGGAGAAGTCGAAGTAGTCGGAGAATTTTGCCGCCTCCTCGCTGTCGGCCTTGGCCTTGACCACTTTTGAGGAGATGACGGCATTCTTGCGGTAGAAAGAGCGCAGCAAATTGCGGGAGCGCTCGTCCTCGCTCACCATCTCGGCGATGATGTCCTGTGCACCCTTGATGGCGCTCTCGGCATCCTTCACGTCGCCTTTTACGAATCTTCCCGCCGCCATCAGGGGTTGCTGTTCACGTTGCAGCAAGAGCAGGGTGGCCAGCGGTTCGAGACCTTGTTCGCGCGCCACTTGTGCCCTTGTGCGGCGTTTGGGTTTGAAGGGGAGGTAGAGGTCTTCGAGCGTGTTGCTGTCCCAGCATTCCTCAATGCGTTTTTTCAGTTCGTCGGTCAGCTTCCCCTGTTCGCTGATCGTCTTGACGATGGTATCCTTGCGCTTCGCGATTTCTTTCAGCTTGTCGTACGACTCGCTGATCTGAGCGATCTGCACCTCGTTGAGGTTGCCAGTGCGCTCTTTGCGGTAGCGTGCGATGAAAGGGATGGTGCAACCCATGTCGAGCAGGTCGATGGTGTTCTCCACGCCTTGCTCGGCGAGATTCAGTTGCTGGGCTATCAGATGTGCGTAGATATTCATGATGCTGTGGTTTTGGTCGTGATTGGTGATGGGGCTTTCCTGCCTGTCGGCTCATGGCTCCTGGCTGCAGTGGCTTGAGGCGGGCAGGGCCTGTTAAGGCGCTGCAAACTTACACAAAAAAAACAAAAAAGCCTCAAAGCGGCCTTCTTTTTTTGAAGATATGAGGGCATCATGCCACTTTTGTTCATCGGGGTTTGCCGTTGTTCATCGGGGTTTGCCGTTGTTCATCGGGATTTGCCGTTGTTCATCGGGATTTGCCGTTGTTCATCGGGATTTGTAATCCCGATGCAATGAGTATCAGGATTTTTAATCCGATTAAAGCGCATTGAAAATGCTAATACTCAATGCGGCCGGATTCTTGGACAAGCCAAGCGTCACCCTTCGGGTGCCGAGCGACAAATCCGCCCGAACGAGTGGGAACGAGTGCCCGAACGAGGACGAGGGAACGAGCAAATCCGCCCGAACAAATGCCAATCCGCCCGAATAGCTATGCGTACTTAGGTGCTGAGTAATTACGAGTGGCTTCCCTTTCGTTAATAAAATAGAATTTTTTTTGTTATGTGTCCGTTTTCCTGTAATTTTGCAATTTATTAAGGTGGGGCATCCCTGTCCTGCCGTGGAAATAGTATAGGAAAAGAAGCCCCTGGAAGGGGCGTGATGTGATAATCGATGATTTCTGTAGAAAATCTCAAGGTGGAGTTTGGGGTGAAGCCCCTTTTCCATGACGCCAGTTTTGTCATCAACGACCGCGACCGTATCGCCCTCGTAGGCAAGAATGGAGCAGGGAAATCCACATTGCTCAAGATATTGTGCGGACAGCAGAAGCCCACGTCGGGTCATGTGTCCATTCCCAGCGACATCACCATCGGCTATCTGCCGCAGGTGATGGTCTTGCAGGATGATACCACCGTGCGCGAGGAAGCCCGGAAGGCTTTCTCAGGCACGATCAAGCTCAAGCAGCGTCTGGACGACATGGAGCGTCAGCTGTCGGAGCGCAGTGATTATGAAAGTGAGGAGTATGCCGCTCTGGTGTCTCGCTTCACCCAGGAGCACGACCGTTATCTCATGATAGGAGGCGGCAATTACGAGGCCGATTTGGAGCGCACACTCACCGGGCTGGGCTTCGTGCGCACAGACCTCGACCGTCCGACCGCAGAGTTCAGCGGCGGTTGGCGGATGCGAATCGAACTGGCCAAGATCCTTCTTCAGCATCCCGACGTGCTTTTGCTCGACGAGCCGACCAACCACCTCGATATCGAGAGTATCCAGTGGCTCGAGCAGTTTTTGTCGACCTCGTCGAGTGCCGTCGTCCTGGTGAGTCACGACAGGGCCTTCATCAACAATGTGACCAACCGCACCGTCGAAATCACTTGCGGCCAGATCGTCGACTACAAGGTGAAATACGACCAGTATGTGGTGCTGCGAGCCGAGCGCCGTGAACAGCAGTTGCGCGCTTACGAGAACCAGCAGAAGGAGATCGCCGACATGAAGGACTTCATCGAGCGCTTCCGCTACAAGGCCACCAAGGCCGTGCAGGTGCAGAGCCGCATCAAGCAACTGGCGAGGATCGTGCCCATCGAGATCGACGAGGTCGACCGCTCGTCGATGCACCTGAAATTCCCCCCTTGCCTGCGCAGCGGCGATTTCCCCATCATCTGCGATGAGGTGAGGAAGGATTATGGCTCGCATACGGTCTTTGACCATGTCACACTGACCATCCGCCGAGGCGAGAAAGTGGCTTTCGTCGGCAAGAACGGAGAAGGCAAATCGACGCTCGTGAAATGCATCATGGGCGAGATCCCGTTTACAGGCACCCTCAAAGTGGGGCACAATGTGCAGATCGGTTATTTCGCCCAGAACCAGGCCCAGCTCCTGGATGAGGAGAAAACGGTTTATGGCACAATCGACGATGTGGCCAAGGGTGATATCCGCCTGCGCATCAATGATATCCTCGGTGCCTTCATGTTTGGAGGCGAGAACTCGGATAAGAAGGTCAAGGTGCTCAGCGGAGGTGAGCGCAGCCGTCTGGCCATGATCAGACTGCTGCTTGAGCCCGTCAACCTGCTGATTCTCGACGAGCCGACCAACCACCTCGACATGCAGTCGAAGGACGTGCTCAAAGAAGCCATCCGCGCATTCGACGGGACAGCCATCGTCGTTTCCCACGACCGTGAGTTCCTGGATGGATTGGTGACCAAGGTCTATGAGTTCGGCGGCGGACAAGTGAGGGAGCATCTCGGAGGCATCTACGATTTCCTGCGTTCCCGCCACATCGACTCCCTCAACATGCTCGGCGCCTCCTTCCCCCGGAAAGAAGCGGCCGAAGAAACCAAGCCCACCGTCACCCCGGCGAAGCAAAACTACGCCGACCGGCGCGAGTGGCAGAAGCAGGTCCGCAAGGCAGAGAAGGAGGTCAAGAACGCAGAGGCCAAGATCGAGGAGATGGAGACCAGGCTCAGCCAACTGGACGAGATCCTCTGCACCCCGGAGGGAGCGTCGGACATGAAGCTCGTGACCGAATACACCACCACCAAGAAAGCCCTTGACCAGGAAATCGTCAGATGGGAACAACTTTCGGAACTATTGGAAGACATCCAGAAACAATCGTCATAAGAGAAACCTAAAACATACGAAATCCATGCATATCAGAACCATTATCACAATCATGGCCATGTCGGCAGCAACGCTGCCTTCGATGGCACAAGGAAACCTCAAGTCAGGTATCCAACTCAGCAACCTCGACCGCACCGCTTCCCCAGGCGAAGATTTCTACCAGTTCGCTTGCGGTGGATGGGTGAAAAACAACCCCTTGCCCTCGGCCTATTCCCGTTTCGGCAGTTTCGACCAGCTCCAGCAAGACAACAATGAGCGCATCAACGGCATCCTGAAGGAACTGCTCAAAGGACAGTACGCCAAAGGCACGGTGGAGCAGAAACTCAGCGATTTCTACAAGTTGGCGATGGACTCCGCCCGCCGCAACCGTGAGGGAGTGAAGCCGATCATGCCTGTGATCCAGGAGATCGAGGCCTGCAAGACGAAATATGCGCTTGAGCAACTGCAGCAGAAATATGCCGCCTTCGGTTACGGCGTGCCTTTCGGCACTTATTTTGGCGCCGACGAGAAGAATGCGAAGATGAATATCCTCAATGTCAGCCAAGGAGGATTGACCTTGGGACAGAAAGAATACTATCTCGACAACGACGAGGCCACCACGACGATCCGTGAGGCTTACAAGAAGCATGTGACCAACATGTTCCGCCTGTTTGGATTCAGCAAGAAAGCCTCGCTGCTCAAGATGAACGACGTGCTCAACATCGAGACCCAGTTGGCCAAGGTGTCGAAATCCCGTACGGAACTGCGCGACGTGGAGGCCAACTACAACAAGATGACCCTCGATGAGTTTGAGGCCCGCTATCCCCAGATCAAGCTCACCGACCTGCTGACCGCAGAAGGCGTCAACCCCGACCACTTCCGTGAGCTCGTTGTGGGCCAGCCCGACTTCATGGCCGGTGCCAACACCGTGTGGGCCAATATGACCCCAGGTCAAGTGAAATCCTACATGGAGTGGAGCGTCATCAATTCCTGCGCCAACATCCTGAGTGATGAGGTGGAAGCCGAGCATTTCGACTTCTTCGGCAAGACCATGTCGGGCCGCAAGGAAAACCATCCCCGGTGGAAACGTTCCACCAACCTGGTGCAAAGCATGATGGGCGAAGCCCTTGGAAAAATCTATGTCGAGAAATATTTCCCCGCCGCAGCCAAAGAGCGCATGGAGAAGTTGGTGCGCAACCTCCAGGTGGCTCTCGCCGAGCGCATCGAGGCCCAGGACTGGATGGAGGAAACCACCAAGAAAAACGCCCTCGACAAGTTGAACACCTTCTATGTGAAGGTGGGCTATCCCAACAAGTGGACAGATATCAGCAAGATGACCATCGATCCCTCGAAGTCGTTCTGTGAGAACGTGCTGGCCTGCCGCAAGTTCTGGGACGCCCACACCATCGAGGAGAAAGCCGGCAAACCTGTCGACCGCGACGAATGGTATATGACCCCGCAGACGGTCAACGCCTATTATAACCCCACGACCAACGAGATCTGTTTCCCCGCAGGCATCCTGCAAGTGCCTTTCTTCGACATGACCGCCGACGATGCGTTCAACTATGGTGCCATCGGAGTGGTGATCGGCCATGAGATGACCCACGGATTCGATGACCAGGGTCGCCACTACGACAAAGACGGTAACATGACAGACTGGTGGACAGAGGCCGACGGCAAGAATTTCGCACAGCGCGCCGACAAATACGCTGATTTCTTCTCCGCCATCAAGGTGCTGCCCGACCTCAATGCCAACGGCAAACTCACCCTGGGTGAGAATCTCGCCGACCACGGTGGACTGCAAGTGGCCTTCTACGCCATGCTCAATGCCATGAAAGACAACCCGCTGCCCACGGTCGACGGTTTCACCCCGCAGCAGCGCTTCTTCCTCGCTTACGCAGGCGTCTGGGCCAACAATATCACCGAGGCCGAGATCCGCAACCGCACCAAGAGCGATCCCCACTCCCTGGGCAAATACCGTGTCAACGGTGCCCTCTCGCACATCGACATGTGGTATGATGCCTTCGGCATCCAGCCCACCGACAAGATGTACGTGCCCAAGGAGCAGCGTCTCAGCCTCTGGTAAATCTTTGTCACCCCCCTCCCTCGGGAGGGGTAACTTAAAACCCGATGTAAAGAATGCCTTTAAGAATCCCAGACCAACTGCCTGCCATTGACATACTCAAGCAGGAAAACATCTTCGTCATGGATACAACCCGGGCCCATGCCCAGGATATCCGCCCGTTGCGCATCGTGATCCTCAACCTCATGCCGCTCAAGATCACTACCGAGACCGACTTGGTGAGGCTCCTGTCGAACACACCCTTGCAATTGGAAGTGTATTTCATGAAATTGAAGAGCCATACACCCAAGAACACTCCGATCGAGCACATGATGATGTTCTACAAAGATTTTGATATCCTCAAGAAACAGAAATTCGACGGGATGATCATTACGGGCGCACCCATCGAACAGCTTGACTACGAGGACGTGAGCTACTGGGACGAGATGACCGCTATCTTCGAGTGGGCCAAGACCAACGTGACGAGCACCCTCTATATCTGCTGGGCAGCACAGGCCGGTCTCTATTACCATTACGGCATTCCGAAATACCCGCTGGAGAAGAAGATGTTCGGCATCTTCCAGCAGCGGCCCGTCGACACCCGCCTGCCCATCTTCCGCGGTTTCGATGACCTCTTCGCCATGCCTCACAGCCGGCATACCGAACTGCGTCATGAGGATATCGCCCGCGACCCGCGGCTGCAGATCATCGCCGAGTCGCCGGAGAGCGGTGTGGGCATTGTCATGGCCCGTGGCGGCCGGGAGTTCTTCATCACCGGTCATCTGGAATATGCGCCCGACACGTTGGACAACGAGTACCGCCGGGACAAGGACATCCGCGACGATGTGGACGTGCCGCGCAACTACTATCTGGACAATGATCCCTCCAACCCGCCTCTGGTGACATGGAGAGCCCATGCCAACCTGCTTTACAGCAATTGGATCAACTACTACGTCTATCAAGAGACCCCGTATAATATCGACGACATCAAATGACCTTTCCACCGGGCAGGACACCGCTTGAACTCCTCGCTCCCGCCAAGAACCTGGAATGCGGCATGGCAGCGATCGACCACGGAGCCGATGCTGTCTATATCGGCGCTCCGCAGTTTGGCGCCAGGGCATCGGCAGGCAACAGCCTCGCCGACATCGCCACCCTTTGCCAGTATGCCCATCAGTTCTGCGCCCGTGTCTACGTCACTGTCAACACACTGGTCTACGAGTCAGAACTGGACGAAGTCCGGCGACTGTTGGAAGGACTCTGCGACGCAGGGGCCGATGCCGTGCTCGTGCAGGACATGGCCCTGTTGGCTCTTGCCGGTGAGGTCGCTTCCGCTAAGGGGAGCGGCATGGCACTCCATGCGAGTACCCAGACCGACAACCGCTTCCCCGACAAAGTGAGGATGCTGAGAGACGCAGGGTGCTCAAGGGTCGTGCTCGCCAGGGAATTGCCAGCCAAGGAGATGGCCGACATCCATGCACAGGTGCCCGATGTGGAACTGGAGGCTTTCGTGCATGGCGCGCTGTGCGTCAGTTATTCCGGACTCTGCTATGCCTCCCAATACTGTTTCTCGCGCAGCGCCAACCGTGGTGAGTGCGCCCAGTTCTGCCGGTTGAGATTTGAGCTCGTCGATGCAGAGCACCGTCCCGTAGACCGTCCCCGGCACTGGCTGTCGCTCCGCGACATGTGCCGCTTGCAACATCTGGAGGAAATGGCCGCTTCGGGTGTGGTCTCTTTCAAGATCGAGGGGCGGTTGAAGGATGCCGCCTATGTGAAAAACGTGGTGGCGGCTTATCATGAACAGCTCGACCGCCTTGTGGCCAAACATCCTGACAAATACTGCCGCAGCAGTCTGGGCCGAGTGCGCCTCACATTCACGCCCAATCTGCGGAAAACATTCAACCGAGGGTTCACCGACTATTTCATCAGTGGCAGAGGCGACGACATCGCATCGCCCGACACCCCAAAAGCACTCGGAGAGTATGTAGGGAAGGTGAAAGAAGTGAGACGTGACTCCTTCAATGTGGCCGGCACCGCAACGTTTGCCAACGGCGATGGCTTGTGCTTTTTCGACAAGTACAACGAATTGCACGGTTTCCGTGTCAACCGCGCTGAGGGCAACCGCATCTATCCCCATCATGTGCCCCCACAACTGAGCCGGGGCATGGCCCTCTACCGCAATGCTGATGCGCTGATGGAGAAGACGCTCTCCCGTCAGAGCGCGGTCAGGAAAATCCCCGTCACGATGACACTCGCTGCCATCGAGGAGGGATATCAGTTGCAAGCTGTGGTGCCCGGCACAGACCTCCAAGTCGAAGTAGCTGTTGCGGCCGAGCACCAGATGGCCCGGCAACCGCAAGGCGACGTCATGCGGCAGCAGCTCTCGAAATTAGGCACCACGGTCTTCGAGGCAGCACATGTCGGTGTCGATGATGAGACCTCCAGCCACTTCATCCCCTCCAGCCAGCTCTCAGCCTTGCGACGCAAGATGGTTGAGGCCATGCAGGAAGCCATTGCCACCGCCATGAAGCCGGGCAAAGCAGCCTCCGTCGGTTACCGAGAGAAGACCGTGCCGCTCCCGGAATACCCCTCGGAATACCGGCGCTATCCTTATTTGTTGAATATCGCCAACAGCCGTGCGAAGGCCTTCTATACCTGGCTTGGGGTGAAAGATCCCCAACCCGCCTTTGAGTTGGGAAACCACCGCTCGGCGGATGGCACCCAGCCCGCCCTGCTGATGCAGTGCAAGCACTGCATACGCCGGTTGCTGGGCTATTGCAAACGAGATACCGCACGGAAACCAGCATGGCGGGAGCCCCTCTACCTGCAACTCCCCGACCAAAGACGTTTCCGCCTTCAGTTTGATTGCCAACATTGTCAGATGAATGTCTATGCTGAGAATTAAGATGATCATCGCTTGGTGGTGCGTGCTGATGGTGTCAGCCGGATGCTATCACAAGCCCCTGTCAGTGACCCATCCCGTCAACGACACGTTGTCGGCCCAGCAGATCGACTCCATCGTCTTCGCCCGGACGCATCATTACTCCCACAATTACAATTTCGTGGTCACCGCCGACTCGCTGGTGCTCACGTTGCAGATGCCAGAGGAAGCGGTGAGCGACCTGCCCACCGACTCTTTCACCGTGAAAATGGACGAGCGGTTGGCCGTGGCGGATATCCGCATCATTCCCAACGACACGATCGACTCCGTCTGGGTGCAGCTTGCCCAGGAACAAGGCACTTTCGGTTGGATTCATGAGAGTGAGATGCTCGCCCGTGTGCAGCCCGACGAACCGGTGTCGCAGTTCATCTCTTTTTTCTCCGACGAGCATCTTCTCATCTTCCTCGTGGTCTTCGTCCTGCTCCTCTTTGTCTACGGGATGCGAAAGTTGCTCCGCCGCAATGCGTATATCGTCCATTTCAACGACATCGCCACCTTCTATCCCACGCTTCTGGCCCTGACGGTGGCGGCATCGGCCACGCTCTATTCCAGCATCCAGATGTTTGCCGCCGATGAGTGGCAGGAGTTTTATTTCCACCCTTCGCTCAACCCCTTCTCACAACATGGATTGCTGAGGCTGTTTCTCGCCTCGGTATGGGCCATCCTCCTTGTGGGCATCGCCGCCGTGGATGATGTCTTCCGTCACCTCTCCTTCGGCGAAGGCGTGCTCTATCTGCTCGGACTGGCAGGCGTCTGCGCCGTCAACTATATCCTTTTCACCATCTCCACCATGTATTATGTGGGCTACGCCATGCTCTTGGTGTACATCTCACTGGCCGTGTGGCGTTATATCACGCACACCCGGAGCAAGTATGTCTGCGGGAAATGCGGCAGGCAAATCAAGCATAAAGGCCACTGCCCTCACTGCGGCGCCTTCAATGAGTAGAGACTCCGCAGCCCGGCAAACTGCTCAAAAAACAGGCGTGGCAGTGCAGCGTGGTCAGCCTCTCAGCCCCTCCCACGGGACTTTGTGGAATTTTAACCCCCGTCGGAGATAATATTTTCATGAAAACATGTCGAAAATTCCTTATAATTTACTAAATTTGCAGCCAATAGCTTTGAAGGGCTATGCGTCGTTTTTTAATAGAATATAATACGGAGACAAAAGATTGTTATGCTTAGAAAGTTGATGGCCATCTTGTTGGTTGCCCTTTTGGTTGTTGCAGTGCTGTTTTTGGGGCGCAAGACCACCCATGAGGTCGACAAAGGGCATTTCCTGCCATGCGACACGGCCACGCTGAAAGGTGCCAAGCCCGTGGTACACATTTACATGGAGAACTCGGGCAGCATGAATGGTTATGTGACCACCAACTCACAGTTCAAGAACGCCCTCGGCCATCTTATCACCAAGGCCGACGGATTCTATAGCGGGACTCGCCTTGATTTCATCAACCAGGGCATCTACCACACCCCGATGTGCGACGATCTCGACAATTTCGTGCTCAACCTCAATCCCGTGTCGATGCAGGTGGGCAACACCAGTTCGACCGATATCAACAAGATTTTCCGCATGATCCTGGAGCACACCTCGCGCGACACCATCTCGGTGCTTGTGAGCGACTGCATGTATGATGTCGACAATGTGGGCAATCTGCTCTCCGCCGCCGCCAGCAGCACCACCGGCACCTTCATGAAAGCCATCCGCAAGGCCCGCGACGAGAAGAAGGAGTTCGCCGCCATCATCATGCAGTGCACCTCGGAGTTCAGCGGCAACTATTATGAGGGCAACCAGGCCATCCCCTGCCAGTCGGAGCGTCCCTACTACGTCATCGTCATGGGCAACCAGGAGCAGGTGAGGGATTTCAACGACCACATGGAACTGGAAGACACCTCGACGGGACTTCCAGGCCTGAAACACAAATTCATGCTCTCGTCAGAACCCACCTGGGAACTCGACAACATGACCGCCCGCACCTACAGCAGCACGTTCAACAACGCACTGCGCATACAGGCCCACCACGACGGGCTCAATATCCGCAAGATGACCATCGACCACGACCAGACCAACCTGAATTTCGCCGTCGGACTGGGCATCTCGAAACTTTTCGCCGATCGGTCGTATCTGCTTGAGAAAGACAACTACGAGATAGAACCCTCCAACTACAAGATCACCGATGTGAGTGACCGTGCGAAATTCACCGAGTGCGACTTCTTCCGCCATCCGATCACACTGCAGCTGGTCGTCCTCGGACAGAACTATGCGCCGCAAGTCGTCATCAAGCTCAAGAACCAGATTCCGGCATGGGTGGCGGAATGCAGTTACAACAAGCGCACCGGCTCACTCCCCCCGGCACACCAGTCGTATGCCATCCATGAGATGGTGGAAGGCATCTACGGCGCATTCTACAATGCCAAGGACAATGAGAGCCGTGAGCTCTTCCGCCTGCCGATCCATATCGATGCTTACGAGTAGGGGAGAAGAAACAATCCAATCAAAAACAATCATTTACTGAATATATGGATATCATCACTGAGATCATGGAATTGTTTGGGGCAGCATACCTCGGCGATTTCTCCAAGTACATGTTCATGTCGGGCGCTTACAGTTCGGTTTTCTACGTCATGCTGCTGCTCCCGATCCTCGTCGCCTTCTGTTATTACATCGTGCTCGACCATATCCTGCTGGCCCAGACCCGCAAATGGCTGATCATCGGAGCCGTCACCTCGGCCGTGGCAGCACTTGTGGGCGTGCTGATCGCCCATCAGCAAGTGGAAGGCTTCACGTTCTCGCAGAACATCCTCGAGGCAGGCATATCCTCAGCCGATTTCTTGTCGTTCGGCTTCATCGTATTCGCCTACAGCGCACTGTTCTTCTTCGTGTCATCCCTGATATTCAAGTCGTTCAGCAGCAGGTCAAGGAACATACCGTTTTAACCGGAATCTGATATGAGCAAACTATATATTTTCGGCATCGGAGGCACAGGGGCGCGCGTGCTGCGGTCACTCACGATGCTGCTTGCCTCGGGCGTGTCGCTCGGCAGCAAGATCGATACCGTCGTCCCGGTGATCATCGACCCCGACACCAGCAATGGCGACCTCACGCGCACCATCTCGCTGATGCACCTCTACCAGAACATCCGTCAGCACCTGTCGTTCGACAACAGGCCCGACAAGAAGGGCTATTTCAAAGTGGTCATCGACGACATGAACACCAACTTCAGGCTGCACCTCAACAATGTGGCCAACATGAAGTTCTCCGACTACATCGCCTACAACCGCTTCGCCAACGCCGGCCAGGCCGACAGCAACCAGGCCCTGCTGAGCCTGCTCTTCAGCGACAAGAACCTGGCCTGTCCGCTCGACGTGGGCTTCAAGGGCAATCCCAACATGGGCAGTATTGTGCTCAACGACCCGAAGAACACCGAGTCGATGATCTCACTGTTGCAGCATTTCCAGTCTGAGGACCAGCTGTTTATCGTGAGCAGCATCTTCGGCGGAACGGGAGCCGCCGGCTTCCCCCTCCTGCAGAAGACCTTCCGTGAGGCAGAGCGGCTCAACATGCCCAACTCTTCGGCCATTGCCAATGCCTCGATCGGTGCGGTCACCGTGCTGCCCTACTTCGGGCTGAAGGAGAACAAGGAGAGCGAGATCAACATGGAGACCTTCATCTCGAAAACCAAGGCCGCCCTGAAATACTATATCGGCAACCTCGATGTCGACCACCTCTACTACATCTGCGACTCCATCAAGAACCGCTACGACAATGTGGAGGGAGCCACCGACCAGCGCAACAAGGCCCATTTCGTGGAACTGGCCGCCGCCCTGTCGATCGTCGATTTCGCCAACGCCAATGTCGTGCACAACCGCATGCAGACCAGCACGTCGTATCGTGAGTTTGCCGTCAGAGCCGACGAGAACCCCCTGTCGCTCCACGACCTCTGCTCCTCCACCTTCGGAGCCATCGGCCGCGAGATGATGAGTTTCTATATCTTCTCGCGCTTCCTGATGGAGCATTTCGACCAGACCAAGAACTACGCCTGGGCCAAGACCCCGCAGATGAAGAACGTGAGCTACAACGATGCCTTCTTCGCCGACCTCAGGCAGTTTGCCGACGCCTACAAGAACCAGTGGCTCAAGGAACTCTCTGACAACCAGCGCAGTTTCCAACCTTTCGACCTCTTCGCCAACACCGACGACATCTTTGACACCATCATGCATATCGAACCCAAGAAGACCTCGATGCTCGGTAAACTGCTGGGCAAGAACCTCAAGGGCTATCCCGCCATCGACACCGAGATCTCCGACGTGTCGATGAAGAAACTCCGCGGGCTCGATGCCTACAACTATTTCATCACCGTGCATGAGAAAGCGATAGAGAATGTGATCATGAAGAAATACAATATCTGATTATGCCATACGTATTCCGATTCCATAAAGGCAGCGAGACGATAGAAGGCTGGCAGGAGACCAACCAGCTCGGCACGAAGGACATTGAGGCCATCGACGACCCCAATGGCGCCAAGGCCTCGCTCCCCATCACTTCGATACCCACCCCGTTTGCAGGTTTCGAACTGGCCAAGACAGCCTTCGGCTATTGTGCAGAGGCAGGAGTCAAAGGTTCGTCGATCTACCATAAGCTGGCGGCCAACGCCCTCGACGTGCTGGAGATCTTCTTCGGCTACCGCACCAAGTACGCGCGGCTCTTCCAGATCGTGACCTGGGACAAGACCAATGACCTGCAGCGACTGGCCTCCGACGGAGTGCCCGAGCATGCTGCCGTGGCCGCCACGCTCCAGCTCTTCCTCTCGCAGGATGCCCGGAGCTTCAATTTCGGCCGTATGCAGTATCTCTACATGCTCAACTACATCGGGCATGGTGCCGTGGGCCAGATCAATATCGTGGGCGGCACGTCGCCCACTTCTGTCAGTATGGCCTCGGCCAACGACCTCACTTATGTCGACGACGTGTATCTGAGCAACTACCACCTCGCTTTCCATCCCGACGACGACGGCACCTACCGCTCGCTGGTGGGCCGCGACAGGGAGTTCCGCGAGTTTGTCTACCTGCTGTCGAAGCAGCCTGAGTTCAACGCCCTCTACAGCGAGTTCCACGCCTACGTCGACGCCTGTTTCAAGGCCGACACCGACACTGAGTTCAAAAACCGGCTCAACGCTATGCAACCCGGTATGTACGGCAGCCAGTATCAGCCGCTGCTTGCCGGCAGCACCCAGCTCATGCTGCCCGGCGATATTCCCCTGATGTGCCTCTCCGGCGACCGTATCGCCCAGGAAAGCGACTTCCGCATCCTCTCCGAGGCCAGCGGCGAGCGCCTGCCCCTGGTGCTGCCCTCCGAACCCTATTTCGAGCCCGAGATGAAGTACACCACCTCGCTGTGGACCCCGCACCTGATGGCCCCGCTGTCCGACCGCCGCCCGATGGAGGAGCGCACACTGCCCTTCGACACCACGCAGTATCCCTATCTCACCACCGACGACGTGTTTGAGCCCTACCTGCTGAAACTCCCGTTCCCCATCAATGAGTCGGCTTTCTTCACCAATCTTTTCCGCGGTTCCAACCGCACGTCGGACGAGTGCCAGTATCTCCTGCCGCTGAAGCCCGAGATCCTGCGCTATCTCTCGGTGAAGACCCTCAAAGGCTATGCCGGCAACACGTCGAAACCCGTCTTCCAACTCAATGAGATGCCCGACGGCCGCATCCAGGCCGTCATCAATATCCCCGTGCAGCGCGGCCGCCATGTCACGCTTCACCGGGAGTATACCGCCGCCCAGGTGGACCCCGACCCCGACCGCCTCATCTGGCCCATCATGGAATGCCGCTTCGACCTCTTCCTCTTCCCCAGTTACCACATCGACGACCCCACGCTCGAGAAACCCCAGCGCATCTACGTGGTCGACGAGGACACTGCGGGCTACAAGAAGGAGCAATTCCAATATTCGGTCTATGCCTATCGTGAGCATGACGCAGAGCCCCTTCGCCACACTTTGGTTGAAAGAGCCGACAAACGCCGTCAATTCCTCACCTCCAAGTATTTCTGTCTCACCGAGGAGTTTGACTACCTCGTGGTGACCAACACCATCGCCAGCGGCATCCTGCTGCCCCTCTACCGCGATGTGCGCCAGGGCAGCAAAGTGTTCGACTTCGCCATCGACTTCGGCACGACCAACACCCATATCGAGTACAAGTCAGACACCGACGAGGAGGCCCAGCCCTTCACCGTCAGTCCCGACGAGGTGCAGGTGCTGTCGCTCAACTCCCTCTCGCGCCGCTCGGTCGAGATGATCGACCAGGAGGGTCTGGAGTCCTTCTATGGTGGTCCGGCCCAGGCTTTCATGCAGGAGTTCATGCCCGTGCACATCGGTCAGGGCGAGATCGCCCGTTTCCCCATGCGCACCAACCTGTGCTACCAGGCCGGTCACAGCGTCGAGGGCCGCGACATCTTCCCGCTGGCCGACTACAACATCGGCTTCCATTACGAGAAGGAAGACACCTACGACTATAATGAGACCCGTCCCGACCTCAAGTGGGACAGCAGCCGTGGCAACAACCTGCTCATCGAAGCCTATTTCGAGGAGATCCTCATGCTCATCCGCAACAAGGTGCTCCTCTCGGGCGGTTTCCTCAGCCGCACCGGCATCACCTGGTTCTATCCCGTGTGCATGCAGCCCTATCAGATCTCCAACCTGGAGAGCACTTGGAACAAACTCTGCCGCCGGCTCATCTCGCCACAGGGATACAAATTGCAAAAGGTGGCCGAATCGCTCGCACCCTATTACTATTACACCAAGAAAGAGGATGTCGATGCCGAGAGCCGTCCCGTCGTCTCGATGGACATCGGCGGCGGCACCACCGACTTCGTGGTCTACCACCGTGGCAACACCGCCGTGCTCATCTCCTCGGTCAGGTTTGCCGGCAATAACATCTACGGCGACTTCCTCGGCCGCGGACCCGAGTACAACGGTTTCGTGAAGGCCTTCGCCCCCGATTTCGACATGAAACTCCGCGACATCAGCGGCGTGAGCGATGTCTATGCCAAGTCGAAGCGCAATAGTTCGGAGTTTATCTCCTTCCTCTATTCACTCGACAGCAATCCGAGAATGCAGGGCAGGGGAGTGTCGTTCTCCGAGGAGCTGCGCGCCCATCAGGAGTTGCGCATCGTCTTGCTGCTCTTCTTCTCCGCCGAGGTGTATTATGCCGCCCAGTTGCTGAAAATGAAAGGACTCGCCACACCCGCCTACATCACCGTGAGCGGCACGGCCTCCAAGGTGCTAGGACTGATCGGCAACATCGATGCCCTGCAGTCACTCGCCACCCACATCTTCAACGATGTGCTCGGCGATGACGGCCGCGTGGAGCTCAAGCAAGTCGACAACCCGAAGGAAATCACCTGCAAGGGCGGCCTGAACATGAAACAGCGCTTCGTGGTCGACGATGTGGAAGCCATCACACAGTTCCGCACCGGATCTGCCACGCTCGACCGTCTCGCGCTGCCCCGCTATAAGGATGTCACCGATGCCGTGCGCGACGAAGTGCTCGCCGGCTATGGTGCCTTTGTCGACTATTTCTTCAGCCTCAACCAGAAATATAGCTTCGCCAAGTATTTCGGCGTCTCCAATGAGCGTGAGTTCAGCCTTTTCCGCACCATTCTCACTGAGAAAGCCGAACAGGACTTCAACAAGGCCATCGAGGCACGCCGCGACAGCATGACCGATGAGGAGAACCCCGAGTTGAAAGACTCCCTCTTCTTCATCCCCCTCACGGGAGGCATCAGCCGCCTTGCCCTTCACATCGCACAGAATCCCTAATCCACGGCCATGAACACAGTATTGTCATTATTCCTCTTCGCCGCAGCCATCGCCTATTTCGAGTATCGGTTGAGGAGCATCAACAAGGATGCCGAGGACGACCATAAAGGAGCATTCGACTTCTTCGCCACGAAGGAGGAACTCAAGCAAGAAATCAAACGGCTGATGGAGAAAGCCGGAGAAGACAAGACCGCCATGGAGGAACGCATGGCCTCTCTGGAGGAGAAAGCCTTCTTCGCCGCCGAGAACAAGCGCAAGGCGGAGGCGGCGAAGCAGCAAGCCCCGGTAGAGGATGCCGACCCGTCGCTCATCTATTTCCGCTGGCCTTCCGACGATGGCACCTTCGCCGATGCCCAGCGGCTTCGTGCGCAGAGCGAGGAGACCTATTATCTCTTCCGGCTCGACGAGAGCCGCACTCATGCAGAGTTCACTTTCGTCACGATGAGCGACACCCAGTTGAGCAAAGCCAACAACAGTTCGAAGAAATACATCGAGCGGGCCTGCAATTTCGTGGGTGCCAAATCCACGCAGTATGTCTGCACTCCCGGCAAAGCCCATCTTGAGCGGGGCCGCTGGATGATAGACCTCAAAGCCCGCATCGAATACAAATAACTTCCCGGCTTTCAGATGTATAAAAAAGTAGAGACGTCACATTGTGGCGTCTCCATTTTATGCGTTTTCATTTTATGCGTCTCCACATAATGCGTCTCCGCAATATGCGTCTCCACATTGTGGCGTCTCTACATTGTATCGCCCAAAAGATAGGTGATTAGTATTCCATCAGTGGCTCCAGCTCTTTGGCCTGCTCGATCATCTTCTCCACTTCCTTGAGGCTTGGCACGCGGTTGCAGAGATTCTTCTCGGCATTCACCTCCTCCAGTTTCGGCTGCAGGTTCTCAGCCTTCCTGTGGCGGAACTCCTTCACGGTGTCGACTCCGGCAGCCTCGAGCAGTTCGGAGAACTGCGGTCCCACGCCATTGATACGCATCAGGTCGCAGTGGTTGGTCCAGGTGAGGATCAGTTTGGCCGAGATGCCCGTCTCCTCAGCCAGTGCCTTGCGTCCGGCAGGTTTTGCACATTTGGCCAGGAGGTCGGCGTCGGTATTGATGCCAGCGGCCACGAGTTTCTCACCGTAAACGGGGCCGATGCCCTCGATGTCAATAATCTTGTACGTCATGTCTGTGATGTTTTATGGTTAATAGATGTGTTTTTTCATTCTCAAAGATAGTCATAATCATCGACATAGTGTCGAAAGTTACCCTTTTTATAATAAAATTTAACAAAAGAGTGGCTCCGACATGCCATTTGCTGCTGATTTTTTAGTATCTTCGTGGCGAAAAACCATTCTTTATCATAAAACAGACATATTTATGGGAATCGTAATAGGAATCGACGTGGGCATCAGCACCACCAAGATAGTGGGTGTCGAGCAGATGAAAGTCATCTCCCCGATGCGCATCACGGCCGCCGACCCAGTCACCTCGCTCTATGGTGCCTTCGGCAAGTATCTGTATGAGAACAAGATCCAGTTGACTGACGTAGAGCAGGTAGTGCTCACCGGCGTGGGCAGCGAGTACATCGACCGTCCCGTCTACGGTCTGCCCACCATCAAGGCCGACGAGTTTGTGGCCGATGGCCTTGGAGCCCGCTTCGAGTCCGGTCTCGACCGCATTCTGGTGGTCAGCATGGGCACCGGCACCTCTCTGGTGCTCTGCGATGGCGATGAGATCTGTCATGTCGGCGGCATCAGTATCGGTGGCGGCACGCTGGCCGGTCTGTCGCGCATCATGCTTCAGACCTCCGACATCAAACAAGTGGCGACGCTGGCCATGCAAGGCGATATTGCCAATGTCAACCTCAATATCGGCGACATCAGTGCCCATCCTCTTCCGGGTCTTCCACTCAATGTCACGGCCTCCCTCTTCGGCAATGCCAAGAGCGACGCCTCCCGTGAGGACATCGCCGCGGGCCTGATCTACACGGTGCTTCAGACCATCGGCAGTGCCGCCGTGCTTGCCACGCTCAACAGCGACATCCGTGAGTTTGTGATGATCGGCAATCTCACGCTTCTCCCGCAGTGCCGCGACGTCTTCCCGATGATGGAAAACCTCTACAAGGTGCATTTCCGCATCCCGAAGTACTCTCAGTTCTGCACGGCCATCGGTGCTGCCCTGGACTACATCTACAAGCAAAGAAACGCTGCGTCGGCCAAGTAATCTTGATTTTTATCGGCCACGGGCCGACCTCAATCTTCAATAATTCATGTTTCGGTAGTTAAAGACTTCTGAAAGTTAAGTCAATAATAAAAAATAGTTTTTATGGGAAGTTTTTTTGAAGAAATCTTGAAAGGCGGACTGGGCAGTGTGTTCGGTTCCGTATTGGGTGGCGGATCCTCGTCATCCAGAGGCGGCGGCTTGGAGGACATCATCAAGTCGGTGCAAGAGCAAATGGGCGCAGGGTCGTCCTCGTCAGAATCGGGCACGACCACCTCAGGCGGCAGTCTGAGCGACATCGCCAAGGAAATGCAGAGGAAAATGGGGCGAACGACCACTTCGTCGACGACCAGCGGTTCATCCCGCACTTCCAGCAGCTCATCCCGCACCTCCAGCGGCGGACTGAGCGATGTGGCGGAAGAATTGCGCCGCAAGATGGGAGGTCAGGCAGCTAACACCACCCCCAAGAAGAATTTCGACGTGGATGATGTGGAAGAGCCTGCTACCACGACCCAGAAGAAGACCACCAAGAAGTCGGGCAAGAAAGCCGATGACGGCGGACTGGGCAGCATCTTCGGTAATATGGGCATCGACATGGGCAACCTTGGCGGACTGGCAGAGAGTATATTGAAAACGATAGGTTTGGCCGGAAAATCTGTATGATTATGGAAAAGTTAGTCAATACAATCAAACTGATGGCAAAGTCGGGACTGTTCTTTGCCAATTGCGATGGTCAGGTGAGCATCCACGAGCGTGATTTCATCCACAATTTCCTCAGGAGCATCCTCGAGGTGGGAGAGATCGACGAGGCCTTGAAACTCGATGTGGTGGATACCCTCAACCACACCTATACCCTCGACGAGATCATCCGTGAGACCCAGAAACTTGTCGAGGGTTTCAACGACGACGAGCGCAAGGCCATCCTCGTCACCATGAGCGGTTTCATTCAGAAGGTTATCTCCTCCGATGGCCGCTTCGACCCCACGGAGCACGGCAACTACAACCAGTGGAAGGCAGCACTGGGACTGCAGTGAGCCCCTTCTGTCAGCAGTGAGCCCCTTCTGTCAGCAGCTGAGACGCGAAAAGTGCCCATAACTCACAAGAAAAAGGAGTTATGGACACTTTTGTAGTTTTATATTTGTCTATATCGGCAGTGCTTATCTCCCGATGCAGGCAGGGATGAATCTCTCAGTGACCTGATGCAGCAGATGGCATCCGAGGAGGATGGCGATGCTGATGGGGATGGCATTCCAGACCGTCGGCAGATAGGGCGTGGCATGCAGAGGGATGATAAACAGGTATTGGTAGCCGAGGGTGGAAATCAACGATTTTGAGAGGTCTGTCACCCATTTGCCTTTGACCGGGATCAACGAAGCCAGTGCAATCATCATCCATGTTCCGACGAAACCATTGAGCAGGAACAGAGGACCGCTGATATAGACCGAATACTCACCCAATCTGCATCCCTTGAAACTGACTCTTCCGTTGACGTATGTAAGGCAAGCTGTCACAACAAGACAGAGAACGAAAAATCCCATGTAAGTCATCCATTTCCCGCTAGTCGTATATTTGTTGATCAAGGACTTGCATTTGAATCCTACAAGGAAGAAAGGGAATGCCATTGCTCCCTGAACGGAATAGAATAGATCAACCCCAAACAAGACGTAGCCTGCATAAACGGCGGCTGGAACGATAATTCCGAGAATCTTCCTCCTCTCGAAAATGCTCAAATAAACATTGCACCAGAACAAGGCAAAAAGAAACCACACCACGCCATTGAACAAGTCGCCGTTGTCAAACATCAGGAGGAAATCGGTATAGATCTTTTCGCAGATCCAGAGAAGGAGACTCTCATGCTTCGTCGTATGCGGCAGGATACCAAAATGATACAAAGGAGTAAAGATCAGAATGAAGAGGATGTCGAAAAAGAAAGCCGGCACCACCATTTTCCGGGCGTAAGAGGCGACACCCCTCCAGAAATCCTCATGCACTTTGAAAAACATGCCGCTGATCAAGAAGAACAAAGCCATGTGAAACGCATAGATATACAGTCTCACCCCAGAGTCATGATCGAACAGGTGGGCATAAATCACCAAGAAGACACAAAGGATCTTGGCCCGGTCAATGGCGTGATTGCGCTGCTTGATAAAACTCATGTTTGATCATGAATGTAAATAAACTGAGACAAACATCCCCTCTCTTGGAGGGGCTTGGGGAGGTGCTTAAAAATCCATAGCCATGCGGCTGGATTCTTCTTCTGACAATTCGGTGACTCGGGTTGACATGACCCGGTATACTCGCTGGCAGAGGTTGATGACGGTGGGTCGGTGGGTAGTGACGATGCACGTCTTGTTGGGTCGCTGGCGGACGATGTTTTTCAGTACCATACGCTCTGTGGTGACATCGAGGGCCGAGGTGGCCTCGTCGAGCAAGAGGACAGGAGCATCCCTGAGTACAGCACGCGCGATGGCGATGCGCTGCGCCTGTCCCTCTGACAGTCCACGGCCCCGCTCTCCGATGTTGCTGTTGATGCCCTCCGGCAGCCGTTCCACGAAGTCCCAGGCACAGGCGATTTTCAGCGCCTCTACGATCTCTGCGTCGGTGGCCTCCTCGCGCGCCATGCGCAAGTTCTCGGCGATGGTGCCCGAGATGATGGTGTTGCCCTGCGGCACGTAGGCAAACAAGTGCCTCGTCTCGGCATTGAGTTCGATTTCCGTGCCATCCGAAGCCTTGATGATCGCCTCGCCCAGTTCGGGTTTGATCAGTCCGAGGATCAGACGGATGAGTGTCGTCTTGCCTTCGCCGGAAGGACCCACCAAAGCCACGATCTCGCCAGGCCTGGCCACCATACTCGAATTGGTGATCACATGGTTGCCTTTCACGTAGCCGAAATCCACGTCCCTCATCCTCACCTCGAAGCCGTCTGTGGCATAGCGGTCGAGTACGGCACTCTCGGCGATGTGCTTCTCCTTGGGCAACTGCACCAGCTCCCTCACACGGTGAGCCGAGACCGAACTGTTGAGGAAGGCCGGTATGATGCCGATGACGCTGCTGAAAGCCCCTGCCAGAGCAGCCCGCTGCTGCAGGAACAACGTCATCGTGCCGTAGGTGATCTGCCGTGACCACAACAGGTAGAGACAATAGCCGAAAGCCGTGAACTGCACGAGCATACCCACCACCGACATATAGACGTTGGTCTTGATCGAGAACCAGTTGTATTCCAAGCTGATTGTCTTGAATTTCTGCTGCCACTCCCTCAGTTTCCGGCTATACTGCCCGAGGATGCCGAACGACTTGATGGTGTCCATGTTGTAGAACGTCTCCACCTCGAAGGTCATCACCTGGCTGCTCATTTCGCGCACCTTCTTGCTGTATTCGCGCTGTTTCTTGATCACATAGCGCGAGACGATCAGCATGAACGGCGCACTGGCGAAAGCCAGCAGGGCCATGATGGTGTTGTAGTGCATGATGACCGCCAACGTGGCGAAGAACTGATAGATCGAGATAATGATCGACGGCAGCCAGCTGATGGCATTGCTGCTCACTGTCCCCACGTCGCCCGTGAACCGGTTGAGCACGTCGCCGTTGCTGTATTGGTTGATGGCCATCCAGTCGGCGTCGATGATCTTGTCGAAGATGTCGCCCTGTATGTCGTTGTTGATGTAGATCTGCAGCTTGAGTGTGATGCGCCCCAGCACGTTTCCGATCACCAATCCGAAGACCGAACTGCCCACCATCACGAGCACCATGATCCACAGTTTGGTCACCTGATATCCCGTGATGATGTCGATCATGTATTTCCCAGCGATGCTCCCCACCAGTCCCAGTGTGGTGCTGATGATGCCCAGAATCAGGTAAAACAGGATTGCCCCTTTATAGCGACGACTGTAAGTGAAGATCCACTTCCAGTCGTCCCATATCTCGCCGAAAGTGCCGTTTCGCCATCGTGCGATCAGGATGTCCAGCGTCTCAAACGACGTGCTCCTTTGCTGTTGGTTGACTTGCTCTTCTTCAAACATAGATCAACTTTTAGGATGAATCAAAGAGTAAAACTTGAGAATAACCGGACGCAGCGGGATGACCTTCAACCATGTGGTGGCGAAGAATCGCCACCAGCGGTCTTCCGGCCCCACCCAGCGCCCTTTGCGCCGTACGCTTTTCACGACGGCGAACACTCTTTCGGTGTCGAGCGGTCCTTCTGTTACGGTCTGTGCATCGCCGATGAGGTAGACCCCCTCCTCGCGCACCCATCGTATGCGGTGCATGACAAACTGCCCCGTAGGCCGTTCGTAGAACGCCATGTCGCCTCGCTTCAGCGGTCGTGTGACCGGTCCGATGAGGATGCTGTCGCGGTGATGCACGAGAAATGGCGCCATGCTGCTGCCCGAGATCATCAGACTCACCTCATGCCCCTCCCGCACCATTTCGCGCAGGGTGGAGATGTAGGCCCGCGTGTCGATCTCGCGCATCTACTTGAAGTATTCAGGAGTGATGGCCTTCACCAGTTTGCAAGGTGTGCCGTAGGCCAGGTATCCGTCGGGAATGTCCTCCGTCACCAGGCTCCCAGCGCCGATGAAGCACCATTTGCCGATTCTCACGCCCTGGATGATGGTGCTGCTCACGCCGATCCAACTACCCTCGCCGATGCTGACGTCGCCGCACATCGTCACCCGCGGTGCCACGTGAACGAAATCCTCGAGCACGCACTCATGCTCGAGGATCGCCCCGGTGTTGACAATGCAGTGGCGCCCGATCTTGGTGTCAGGCTGGATGACGGCAGCCGGCATGATCACCGACCCCTCGCCGACATTGACGCAGGGAGCGATGATCGCCGAAGGATGGATCACCCTGCCATACTCCACGTTGAGGTCGGCCAGACGCTCCACGATGTTCTTTCTCAGCAGGCTTCTGCCTATGCTGATGATGATGGGCGACTGACCCTCGTAGTGATGCCCCACGCGGAATCCCATGTAGTTCTTCAGGTCTTTGTTGTCGTCAAAGAATCCTGAGATCTCTATTCCATTCGCTTTCAAGATGCTGGCAATCACTTTGCCATGCCCGCTAGCTCCGTATAAAAACATTTTTTCTCAATTTTTAATTTTCAATTTTCAACGTCTCATGATAGAAATCATAGAGGCACTGCCATACGTAGGACTGCTCAAAGCGGTCGCCGATCATCTGACGGGCGTTTCCCGCCATGCGTAGTCGATTCTCCGGCTCGTTGATCATCCTTTTCATGGCGTGGTAGAGCGCCTCAGTGTCCTTTGGAGGTATGATCAGTCCGTTCTCCCCTTCGACGATAATCTCCCTCGACCCGTTGATGTCCGTAACGATTGAGGGAAGGCTCATCGCCCCCGCCTCCAGCACGGTGTTGGGGAACCCCTCCCGGTAACTGGGCAGCACAAAACAGTCGGAGGCAGCGTAGTAGGCCAGCAAGTCAGTGCCCCGCTGCATGCCCACTGCCTCAATCCTCGGGTTCTGGTCGATGATCATCCGGCTCCTTTCCGAGATCGGGTCCACGTCGTCCTCATTGGGTCCCACGATGAAGAGCCTGATGTGGTCATACTCTTTCGCCAGCAGTCGGAACGCCTCGCAGAGTTCGTCGATGCCCTTGTCCTTGCCGATGCGCCCCACGAAGGTGAACGTCACCATGTCGGGCTTGATGATTTTCTCGGCGGTGCCCATCACTCTCGCTCCCCGGTCGTAGTAGTCCATTTTCACCCCTCGGATGTTGCCGTTGCCCAGCACCCGTACATCCTTCCTGGTGATATGGCTGCCGATGAGGTCGAGTTTCACCCCCTTGCCCTCGGCGATGACATGTGTGGCGCAAGCGCAGGTGATGGCATCCGTCAGCATCAGCACCTTCTGCAACAGTCCGGTGACGTAGGGGAAGATCAGCCCGGTGAACGTATGTATCCTGACCGGCACCCTTGCCACCCACGCCGCGATCATGCAGAGCAGTCCGGCCTTGGGTGTGATGGAATGCACGATGTCGGGTTTCTCCTTGCGGAAGACCCTGATCAGTTGCCAGAGCGCCACCGTGTCTTTCCACAGCGAGATATGTCGCTCCATGGGGATACGGATGGCCCTCACCCCCTCGCGCCGCTCCACCTTGTCGAGCAGTTCACCCGGTGACGACAAGGCCACCACCTCGTATTCTTCCGACATCTCGCGGAGAAGACCCTTGCAGAAGATGTCGAGCGACAGCGGGATGGTGGAGGCGCGTATGATTTTTTTCTTGGTTTTCATATCAGTTTGAGTAAGAGAGGAATCATATTCGACAGGAATCCGAAAGCGTAAGCGATCAGGATGGCGATACCGACCATTTTCTCATGATTGATCCAGAACCGCTTTTTCATGAAAGGATAGATCATCACCACAGGCATGATAAACCATGAGATCTGAGCGAAGCGGTTGGAGTATGGCGCACGGATGATCAGAATCCAAAAAGCGTTGCAGATGAGGAAAGTGTTGAAGATCCAGTGGTAGTATTCGTCCTCGAACTTTCTCTTCAGGATGAAATAGGCACCCATGGCCACACCCAAACCACTATAGGCTATGAAATCCCACCGGAACGAGCGGGCGACCATCAGTCCGTCGCTCATCATTTGCTGGTCGGAGTAGTTGAGGTAGGCCGTGAATTTGTTGTCGCCGGCCAGACTCGTAGCGTAGCTTGCCAGAAATTCCTGGATCTGGTTTCCTGCGACAAGGGAGATGAAGATGCAGGCGAACCAAACCATGATGTATGTACGGCAGTGGTTGACAAACCAAGCCAGAGTGGCAGCTCCGAGCATCAGGTATATGGAATTGTGGATGCCAGCCCCCAGGAAGGCGATGCCGGCCATCACTGGGATGTTGTTGGGGTAGGTCATCGCAAGGATGAATAACGAGGCCCCCATGCCGTTGCGTACGCCATTCACACCGTATGTCCAGAAGGTGAACATGCAGATAATGACCAGAAAAGGGATATAGTTGTATTCACCGAAGATCCTTCTCATGGCCAGCCACAGTGCCCCCACATATACAGTGGCGCACAGCAGGAACAATTGGTTGAGGTTGCCGAATTTGACAAAAAACATCATCAGGATGTCCCAGAGCCACTCTTTCGACCTGATCCAAAATAATCCATGGGAATTAGTCTTCAGTGCCTTGAATTCAGCCGCATAGTTCATGGTGTCGCCAAAGGCTCCGCTGATTGGGCGTAAGCCCATGAAGAGGATGAGCACAAGCGCCACCAACATACCAAGAACTTGATTGACCGCCACGACCCTATTGTCAAGTATGGTTCCCTTCATGCATAAGATGAGCGCCCAGATGATAAGGAAGAACACGCCATAGTGGAAATAATTGGCGTAATCCCAAGGTGAGATGTAAAAAATTTCGCTCATCTGCTTATTTGTTGTTTCTGGTTTTGTACATAATATAGAGATAAAGAGCGACCCCGAAAGGGATAGCCCCTACAGTCATCACTTTTTTAGGCGACTCCTGGATGAAGTTGCGGTTGCGGATCATGATACTGCTCGACACATAGTGGATGCACTCGATAAACCTGCGCTTCCATGTAGGAGCCAGTTGCATGGCCGACTTGCGGAGGAAGGCGAAACTACGCGGATTCCTGATGTATTGGCGGAGCATGTTCATGCTGGAGCCATCCGCACGATACTCCACCTTACAAATAGGCTCATTCAGGATCAACAGCTCATAGTCCTGGTCGATGAGTTGGTAGATGTAGCCTAAGGAGAGGTATTTCTCCCCCTCGAAGACGGGATATTCAGGATATTGCCTGATGACCTCAGTGCGGTAGACTAGTTTCTTGTCACCTCTGCCGCCATTACTGTAAAAGAGGTCCAACCGGGTGCTTCTGCGGTCCCTTGGCAGTTCTGTGCCAATCACTTTGTTGTCAAAAGTCACGTCCAAACCAACGATACCAGCATATTTGTCAGAACCGTTTTCTCTCCAGAAATTCACGATTTTCTCCACGGCATCATCAGGCATGTAGTCGTCAGAGTCGATGCAGGTGTTCAGTTCCGTCTCGATCAGGCTGTAAGCCGTATTATGCGCCCCATGCATGCCCTGATTCTCCTGATAATGATAGATGATGTCCACCTTTCCCTCGGTCATCCATTGCTCCACCAACTGGCGAGTTCCGTCTGTGGAACCATCGTCGATGATGAGCCATACGAAATCTTTGCACGTCTGTCGGCAAAGTCCCTCATAGCCCAAATGCAAGCAGTAGGCACGGTTGTAGGTGGGGGTGAAAACGGTCAGTGTCGGCATGATAGAGAAGAAATGTAGAATTTTTGTAGCCATTCAGCATTTTTCTGAATGTCGTAACCCCTCTCCTTGATGACAGAGGGGTATTTCGTTCTGTGAATCATTTTGTCTTTGAGTTGAAGAGCCATATCCGCCCATGAATCAGCGTTGTCCTGAAGAGATTTTGCGGTCACCAAATCGGTGAGAATGGCCTCTTGGGGAATGCAGTCTGAAATCAGGCACGGGATGCCCGTGCATTGTGCTTCGATCAGCGTGACGGGCAGGCCCTCAAACAATGAAGGGAAAACCAACAGATCAGAAGCTTGCAGCAAATGACTCACGTCGCTTCTTGTGCCAAGAAACCTGACGTTTCCCTGCAGTCCCATTCGCTGGCATTTTCTCTCCATATCGCTTTTCAGTTTGCCATCCCCAATGAGAAGGAGAATCGAATCTGGCATCCGCTTTTGGATTGCATAGAACACGTCAATGAGAAAAGATTGGTTTTTTACTCTTTGGAAACTGCCGACATGACATACGACAAAAGTGTCCTGCTCTATTCCCAATTCACCCCTCTTGCTAGCCCTGTTGTCCCCATGAAAGAGAAAACCGGCAGTATCTATTGCATTCCTTTGCGTGATAGCGGATTGTGCCCCTATTTTACCGAAGAGCCATTCGGCAGCAGCTTGTCCGCAAGTGAAGCGGTGAGTCAGATATGGCCGCATACGACGCTTGAAGACATTACGTATGATCCATTTCATGTCCACAGGCACCTTGCTCATGTGAGCATGGCCGATAATCACCGGAATGTGTCTTTTGGCCGCCTCTTTGTAGAAGAAATATCCCAGTTCGGAAATATGTCCATGAATAATCTGGTATTCAGGGTGAGCATCAAAGAAGTCAGCTATCTGTTTTTGGTATTTCCAGAATGTCAGGGGCCGGATGGGCATCATTCGATAGATCTTGCCACCCAATGAGAGAATCTCATCCTCGAAAGCCCCTTTTTCCTTGCGATGAACCACGAAATCAAATTGTACCTTACTCCTGTCGATATGGCGGTAGTAATTCATCACCATCGACTCCAGACCACCCCGGTTCAGGATGGTGGTGAGCATGAGAACTCTGATCATTTTGAGAATATTGATTTTACCTTCTCCGTGAAGGAGGTACCCAAGAATCGGTGGATGAGTCTTTTCATCTTGATAAGCCAAGGCGAGTTGTTGTCCGCCCATGTCTTGGCATACCAGTGGATGGTGCGGGTGTTTGGCGTTTTTCTCAAGACTCCGGTGATGTCGTCGAATGGGTTGAAAAACTCATTCGGATAGATGGTGATGCCTTCTACCGTCTGCAACTCATCAGCAAGCCGGAGCCCTTTGTCTTGCATCATCCCCGTCACCATCGGAATCATGGTGAACGGATTGCGTGTCCCGTCAGGCAAATAGAAATACAACTGCTTATAATGTTCTAAGATCTCAGCATAAACGGGATTTCCCTTCTCTGCTCCTATTCCTAATCCAGGAGCAATGGCAGGAATGCTACTTCCACTTTTCACGTTATCCAGTTCAAAACCCATGAAAGCCCCTCGGCTGATGATGTCGTCCATCGGTCGAATCACCTCCACGTCCGTGTCAAAATAGACGCCGCCAAAATGGTAAAGAATCCAAAACCGAGCATAGTCGCTCACAAAGGCATATTTCTTCGCTGCATAAGCATCCCTTGTATAAGGAATACTATTCACGTCGAAGTTGTCCTCATTCCACTCCTTGATCTCGTAGTCCGGGAAATATCGCCGCCAGCTCTCCATATATTTGATGGCCGACGGGGGTAGGGGATTCCTGCCAAACCAGCAGTAATGTATCGTATTGGGTATCATGCTAAATGTTCAATGATTTTGGCATATCGTTCATTGCCATAGTCGTGGCCGAGCAAGTATTTCCGGATGGCATCCTGCTTCACATGGTCTCTGATGAAGGCTGCCATGCCGTCGGCGCAACCCTCATTGTCCATTGGGACGATGACACCGTCTACCCCGTCATTGACCTGACTGGCCGCCGTGGGGTAGCTGGTGATGACGACTGGCTTGCCCAAAATCTGCGCCTCGCGCACCGTCACGGATTTCCCCTCATAGCGCGAAGGCTGGGCATAGATGTCACAGTGCAAGATGTAAGGGTATGGATTCGACTTTTTCCCAAGGATGATGACATGCTTCTCCATGCCTTGCTCGGCAATCCTTCGACGGATCAGGTCTTCGTCGCCGCCGAATCCGATGATGAACCATTTGACGGGAATGCCTTTTTTGACCATCCTGCGGCAGATGTCGGGCACGTTGTCGTAGTTCTTGGCCTCCGTGAAACGCCCTACTGAGAGAACACATACCTCGTTTTCCCTACAAAGCATCTCCCTGTCGATCTCCTCTTTGGAAAGGGCTTTGGCACGTTCCCAGACAAAGTCAGGCGACAGGATATTCTCCACCACCATCACCTTCTCTCTCAATTGAGGATGAACGGTCAGGAAAGCCTTGGCCGCCTCTTCCGAGATTGCTGCGATGCGGTCATATCCGTTCCAGACGGGGAATTCCGCCGCCGCATTGGTGTCGATTCTCGTGTAGTCCGTATGGATCCACGCCACTTTCTTCTTGGCCTTCACCTTGCGGAGCACAATGCCGTGAGGCATCAGGAAACTGATCGCCAAGTCATATTCACCAAACCTTTCGAGAGACGGCAGATAGGGACAGACCGCCTGGTCGACATAGTGGAAAATCGCTGCTCCGTCCTTTGGCTGCTTGCGGTGGGCATATTGCCGATACTGCCATTTTGCTTTCAGCCGGGCATAAGCTATTTTCCAATATCCATCTTTCAACACCTCTTTGACCGGCCGCTCTATCTGGGCGTATTTCGGTACCTCGGGTAGCAAGTTCACCTCCTTTGGAATCATCCCCATCAGTTCCCCCCGATGACTGTAGACGAACAAGTCCACTTCCACCCTGGAATAATCCAGCGCATGGAGCAACCCGATGAGGCTCATCTCAGCTCCTCCGATCTCCAGGTAGTGAATGGCGATGAACAGCCGTTTATGCATGCAATTACTCAATTTCAGATACGGTCATTCCTGTATTGTCGGCTATGTCTTTCCCTGCCTGAATCCTATGACATATTTAGCGAACGGCAGGAAGCTGATGGCATAAACAATCACAAAGCTCAGGACAGCCGTAAGAATCACGGTGAGAAGAATCTGTGCGATCCCTCCATATTGCGCAATCACGCTCCATTTCCAAAGTATCTGTCGCATAATGATGATATGGACGAAATAGATGCCGAAACAACAATTGCTCACTAAAGCTATCATCTTGGATGAAGATTCCTTGAATGACTGTTGGAAAAGCAGGAACCATCCCATTGCCATCATGGCAGTGAGGATGCTCAGATACCAGAACGAGCGATAGAAATCGACGGGTATATGGCTCGTTTTCACGTAAATGGCAATGAGAAGAGGAATGACCAGCAGGAATGCGATGAGATAGAGACGCACATTTTGATGGTATTTCCGAAGGTAATAGCCCAAGATGAAATACCCGGCAAAGCCACTCTCGTAATACAGCAATCCAGTCTTGGTGTCATTGATGCAAAGGACACCCTCCAAAAGCGGATAGCACATCGTGATTCCCCAAAGAGCCAATACGAAGGCCAGTTCTTTTTGAGAAGCTTTGAGCAGCCATGGAGAAATGATAGGCGCAAGAAGATACAGTCCGATCAGCGTATACATAAACCACATGATGCCGTTGCCTTGGGCACAAATCGGAATCGAGGCGATGCTCCTGACGGCTTCTGTTGGTGATACACCCTGTTTGGTCCAAATCATAGTCAGGAAAAACAAACTCCAGAAGACCGTGGGGCCAGCGACTTTCCCCATCCGATGGCGCATGAAATCCTTCAAGCCCTGCTGAGTGGGAAGCAAGAGCGCACCGCTCACCATGAAAAACAAACCGATTCCAGGAGCTGTGAGGAAGCTGATACTGGACAAGACGAGGCCATCTGTGTCAATACCAGGCATCGGTGAATGCATGCAGATAATCATCAGCATCGCCAGAATACGGAGATGGTCCAAATAGCCTATGCGCATATTGTTATTTCTTGCCAAATAATAATTTTGCTAAGAGTGGACTGATGCATAATACTTTACTCACCAGCAGGCACACGCCAATAACCATCAGGGCAATTGATATGGAGAAGAAAAGCTCAATAGTGGCATTTGAGTTGTCCTTGAAATAAACACCTATCATCTCCAGATTTCTTGGTAAGAAAAAATAGTGTAGAAGATATATGTCTAACGTGTGCCTGCCGATATATTGCATCCATCGGGAAATATTCTTGTTTGCAGTGAACCATTCCTCGTGGATTCTGAAAACCGTAAAAACAATGACCACACCCAGGAATCCAAGGATGCAGAAAGAGAAGGTAATCGATGAGCTTAGGGGGTTGAATATGTAAATCAAGATGAAGGTAGACACACATATAGCCATCAGCCATGGATTGTCTGTGATGGACACAAAGGTTTTGTAAAATTTTCTCACCATCGTTCCGAAAACGAAAAATGCGTAGTATTTCCATTGTGGAATACCAATGATGCTATAAATCCTCTGGTGATGAAGATCATCATCATGGATGGTGTAGTAATGAAAACCTATGATGGCTAAGGTCAGTGTGAGGACGATGATGTCCTCGTTGATCATCGCTTTCAACAAGCGAGATATCCTAATAGAGACAACGTAGAATATGAAATATGCAAATAACGTGTAAGTAAACCAGTAACCAGATTTGTTGTGGTCGATGGCAGAGAGAATATCGACGTGAAAAATGTAAATATAGAGAAAGAAGAAGATAAGAGTTGAAATGATCTGGACTTTGAATTTGGTAAACAAAAACGTAAGGGCTGTCTTGTTGTTCCAATCCCGGTCTTTTTTGTACAGCACCCATCCGCTGATAAAGAAAAAAAGCGGCATCCGGAATTTGATGAAGATTTCGTTCATGCCAGTAGTATCCTGGTAGCCAAAGAACTGAATATGGCTATATACGACCAGAAGCATGGTAAACCCACGCAGGGCATCAATAAATGCAATTCGAGGCTTATGATGAGTTGATGTGGCGCTCATGACATTGCAATTCTGATAAAAGGAACGTCACCTATTTTCGCTGCATATAAAGGGAATGCACTGGGGTATAATCCATTTCCTATGATGCTATACACCTTTATTGCTTTAGAGATGTAGTGGTAATCAAGAAATAGTTTCGAAACAGATTCAAGTGATACCTTGTCATGATTCCCTATATGTGCAATATTCCCCTGCACTATTTTTATTTTTTCATTGCTTAATTGGGCGAATTTAGAGAACTTATTACTGTCAGTAAATAGATATGTATCAAGTCCTTCATGCTTTTTTATTATCTCATTGATTTTCATCATAAGATTATTTATCAATTTGCTTTGATCAGGTTGAGATAATGCTTCAAATCCAGCTGCCTTTTCTATATTTTCTCCTAGTAAATTAACGATTCTTACATGGATAGCTATATATGATTTAGACGGACACTCTCTTTCTCTTATAATCTTTTCCAAATACTCAGAAGGCTTGAATAGCTCTTTGTATAAAGATTTGAAAGAGAACGACTTGCTGTATCTTTTGTTGATGAGATCCAACGCATCAGTCATGCAATAACAATGCCTTTCATTATTCCTGGCATAGAATAGATTTTTGCTGTTTACTATTTCAGGAATTGATGCTGGAAAATGGTAATAAGGACTCTCAATTGTCCAATCATATAAATTGGGAACTAAAAAATCCTTTAAGTTGAAAGGTGATGTAAAAAAAATCTTGAAATCTTTTCCAGTTGCTTTTGATAAAGCGTACAAAGTGACAATACCCTTAAGCCTGTCAAACAATCCATTAGAGCCGAAATGTCCATCAGCCATGAAAATAATACAATTGTTTCTTTGGGTTTTGGTTTTGTAAGGTCTGTAATACTTAAAAATAAGAAGCATTTGCCTTCTTTTAATAAGCAAAGTAGGAAAGAATTCGTTAACTATACGATTTCGTTTCATGGTTCTTAAGAATTGCTTCTATATTATTTCTGTTATTAAACGCTTTAAAAAACGTCTGTTCTTATGCTTATTTAATCTGTCTTTAATAAGAGTATAAATACCATGGTAATCTTTGCTGAGTATAAGTCTAGTGTTATTACTACATTCTCTTTTTTCATAAAACAGAGCCATTCGGATAAACGTTTTCCGATTTTGAAATTCTGAATATAAGAAAGTCGTTATGTCTTTTTCTTCTTGGTGAAGGTATTCAATTCTTTGACTTATTTCAGAAAAAAGATAATTTCTGTATTCTGTAAAAAGAGGACCATATCCTTTTGAATAATTATAATGGTCAAGCAATTCTAAGCGTATGTCGCTAAATGTCAATAGTTCATTCAGCCTAGGATTGTATTTGCATGTTATTCCTCCGAATCTGTAAATGTAAACCGTTTTATCCGTAATGTAAATGTTGTTTAGAAATGGATGTAATTTTAGATTAAAAAACTCATCTTCTCCTATATGGCCAATTTCTTTAGAAAACAAATCAGTTTCTTTGAGAGCTTTATCTATCGTGCTTTTCCGATAAATTTTCCCCCACATACTAACAGGCAAAATATTAATGCCAAAATAGGAAATATAATAATTTTCCCAAAGATCAGGAAGGGTTATCTTGGTATTGATCATGTTTGAGGGACAAGATGAATAGCTCCTTAGAAAAAAGCCTATTTTTCTTTTAGTCTGACCAATAACGATATCTACATTCTCTCTCTCTATTATTTCATGTAAGTATGATACGGCATTTTTAGGTAAATAATCATCAGAATCAACAAACATGATGTATTCCCCTTTTGCTATTGAGTGTCCGTCTCTTCGCGCAAAAGCAACCCCTTCGTTCTTCTTGTTGATAATAGAGATTCTATTGTCTTTGTTCGCATAATCTTGAGCAATTTGCAAGCTGTGATCAGTACTTCCGTCGTTGACTAAAATCACTTCTAAATCGGAGTAAGATTGCGACAAAATACTCTTTAAGCATTTTCTTAAATGCCGCTCTTGATTATATATAGGAACAATGACGCTTGTCATGAGATTTATGTCAAATAATAGATTATTTGATATTCAAATAACCGACATTCATGTTCATTAATTAATCTATGAGGCGGTAGAATTTGTCGATTTCCTCCGTATTGCCTTTTTTTTCTTGCCTCTGATAAGAGACGATGGAGTCATAGAGGCTTTTGTCTTTCAGCAGTCGCTCGATGGCATCGGCCACGGCGTTGGCATCCTGCTTGACAACGAGACCATTCTTACCTTGCACCATCTGATTATAGACGGCATCAAATTCTGTCGTCACCACAGGTTTGTTGAGGATTCTTGCTTCAGCGATGGAGAGTCCATAACCCTCATGGCGTGAAGTCTGTACGTAGATGGTGCAGTGAGCGTAATAGGGGTAGGGGTTTGGTGTTGTACCTAATAGGATAAAAGTATCCTGAAGATGATGCTCGGCTATATATTTTTCCATTTCCGGGCGATAATCCCCTTTGCCAATGGCATACCATTTGAATTTGATACCACGTTCCTCGAGGATCTTACAGGCCTCAAGGCTGATATCATACCCTTTTTGATTTTTGTTGAGTCTTGCCACGGTCAGAAGGCAAGGCATATCGCAGTTCATCTTGCCATCAAAAGACTCGCTCGCCATCTTCTCCATGAGTTTGGCATCCTGAATGTCCCAGATTGTGGTTGTATGTTTTGTGCATTCAGGAAAAGTCTCCAGAAAGGCTTGGCGTGCAGAATCTGACACAGTGACAATATGATCTATGGCACCATAATAATCTTTCAAGATGTCATAGTTGATGCCTTGTGGGCGGAAGCTCACATTCACCCATGCCATCATTTGTTTTGCTTTTACTTTGTCAACCACATAGTATGTGGGCACACCCTGAGCATAACCAATAGCCGCATCATATAACTTCTCATTTTTCGGAATGCATCCAGAAATATATTGCCAGAAAAGCCTTGCTTTATCCGGGTGCGTGGGATTGCCTCGCCTGATAGCCAACGAATATTGCAATCGGGCCAATAGCTTTTTGAAATCAAAGGAAAACAGTTGTCGGACAATGTTTTTTTCAGAAAATAGGGTATAGCTCAAGGGAGGTAGGATATGGACCTCTTCGGGCACATACCTTTCCAGCTCTCCACCGTAGCTGAACAATTGCAAATCCACCTCAAACTTTGAATAATCAAGCAATGAGAGCAAAGTTACGAGGCTTTTTTCTGCTCCGGCAGACCCTAAAGAATCGATGACAAAAAGCAGTTTCTTTTTCATCCGACTGTATCTTCAATATATTTCACGACTCTCTCACAGGCATGACCATCCTCATAGGAACCAATCTTAGTCATGAAAGCTTCTAAATCGTGGTGATAAATTGAAAAATCGAAGGAATCAATGCACTTGGTTAATTCCACATTGTTCATTGTCTTTGGAAAAGGCAGCGCATTGATGTCAAAATACAACCCTCGGTCATTTCGGGTATAATCCTCCAAATCAGGCACATAGAGAATGCATGGCTTTCTAGTGAAAGCAAAATCAAAAATCAAGCTTGAATAGTCTGAGATGACCACATCTGCAATGAGCAAGAGCTCCTGGATGTTGTCATAGTCTGTGGCATCCAGAATATATGGCTTGCCTTCAGAGATCTGTTTCGACAAGTTGACCAGGTGTGGATGTAAGCGCAGGATGATTTTCCAGTTACCACTCCATTTTCTTTCCAGGGAGTCCCGGAGTTGGATGAAATCAATATCATAGTATTTGAGCGTGTTGTCTTTGCGGAAAGTGGGTGCATATACTAACACTTTCTCCTTAGTGTCAATACCCAGCTTTTTTTTGCATTGATTCCGTAAGTTCTCATTCTGCTGGATCAGCATATCCATTCTCGGTGTACCAGTAGGGATGATTGGACCCTCGTACCAGAAAGACCGACGGAATATCTCTGTGCTTTTCTCACAACCAGAGAGGAGAGCATCGATTTGTTGCGAGTCTTTTTTCGCCATTTCGATATAATTTGCAGGGAGAGTGCTCACTGCGTCTTTCTCTATCATTTTCAGTCGCAGGCTGCTGTGCCATGTCTGGATATACAATTGTCCCTTACGTTTCCTGAAATCAGCCGTCATCCTGTAGTTGGTTAAAATCACCTGACAGGTGGATAGCTCATAGAAATAACGCAACGAACGGTATCTGACCGTTCTCGCCTTTATGTTTTGATGATCCTCTGGCTTTGTGAAAGCCCAAATGATATCCCAATCTTTTCTGTTTTCTGCCAGATATTCACTGATATACAGTGGATTGCATCCATATTTCTCCCCATAGTAACTCATGAAGAGAATCTTTTTTTCCTTGATAGGAAGGCAGCGAAAGATTTTGCAAAGGATGGAAGATGGACTCATTTGGTTTTTATTCGGTTTTTAAAAGCACCAAAGACGTAGTAAACAGATATTGCCCATTGGCCAAGCTGGGCTGACCGATAAAGTCCTTTGCTGCTTTTTGTGGTTTGGAAGATACCGCCATATTTGTCCATGGCATATTTGAAATACTCACCGTATGCTGTTGAGAGGTCTTTGCGCCGTCCTTTCTGGTGGAGGTAAATCAGCAAAGTGAG
The DNA here is from genome assembly GCA_946540735.1 of uncultured Prevotellaceae bacterium. GTDB lineage: Bacteria > Bacteroidota > Bacteroidia > Bacteroidales > Bacteroidaceae > Prevotella. Next base: position 100,729 of record CAMNIN010000001.1, read on the forward strand.
CTGTTTGAGATAGTTGTCGGCGAGAGTCTGCACAAGATGTGGATACTTCTGTTGTATGTATCCCAATCTCTCCTCATATCCTCTCATCAGGTCGAGATTCCTTAGTGAGATAACAGAGGAGATGCTTCCAGGGCGTTGCCAGTAGTAATGGTTTACTGAGGTCAGAATGCCGATTTTCTCACATTCATCCACGATTAGATGCTGCCAATACATATCCTCAAAATATTTTCCCTTCGGAAAAGGGTATTTTTGGACTATTGAGGCCAAGTATAGTTTCCCCCATGCGAAGTTTTTCAATGCTCCGTCATTGATGAGGCTCCCCATCGCTTCTTCCCGAGTCATGCAGAAGGGGCTCCTGTCAGGACCAAACCATCGATCGTCGGTGTATTCTTTCCCTTCTTCAGTGTAGATTATCCTAGATTGAACTATTTGGCATCCCTCTTTCTCCGCAAATTGATAGAGACGTGTGATGGCATGAGGTGAGATCCAATCGTCGCTGTCAAGGTAATAAATGTATTTTCCTGTAGCTATGGCTGTTCCAACATTGCGCGCATCAGATAAACCGCCATTCTCTTTATTGATAATGATGGCGTCAGGGTATAGTTTTTGGTACTCCTCGCAAATCTCCAATGATCGATCTGTTGAACCATCATTCACTAATATCACCTCCATGTCAGCTGTATATTGGACAAAGAGGCTATCAAGACAACGCTTGAGGTATTTCTCCACGTTGTAGATGGGAATAATGATGGAAATAGATTTCATGAAAAGAAATGATCCAGAAATGGTGCTTGCTAAACCCAATAAAAATGCAATTCTTTCTTTTACAGGGAATAATACATCTGTTCAATTTTCCTCTTCCCACATTTATAATCTGGGTGAAGAAGGTCTAAATGATTAATATAGAATGGAGTTTTAATATTAGCTAATCCCAGTATGAGATGACATAGATAATTGCTTGTATACGGTTTGTTTTCTGCATTACGTATTCGGGCTATCATTTCGGGATGATTATTTTTGTATTTATCTGAACACCATATCATAAATGGAATTTCATATTGGTATTTTATCTTATTCTTTGTTAGAGGTCCATGGTCTCTCATAAATTGGTCCTGATAATCATATGCTTCTTCGCCATGGTCTGACAAATAAATGGCTACAGAACTGCTATTACTAAAATGCGTGAAAATATGACTAATAACTTTGTCATTGTACAAGGTGGCATTGTCATAATCAGCAATATATTGTCGCTTATCAGGTGTCATGTATGAATCATGTCTGTTTATGCTGTCTTTCGTAAAACGGATGTTGTTTGGTGTTTGTGGAAACCTTGATGCGGGATGTACATGTTGACCCTGTAGGTGAAAAATGATAAGATTTCGCAGATTCTTAGGTTTCCCTATCTTTTCGATAAAAGATTCTACCAATTCGTCATCATAATTGAAAGAGTGATCATTATTATGAGTGTAAGAAAGAGAACAAATATCTGGATGATAAATGAAACTGTTAAGCGTAAAAGAAAAATTGGCTTTAGAATCAGTTTCTTTTTGATTATCCCAGAAAAAGACATCATAGCCGACGTGTTTAAATATTGCAGGGAAATATGGATAATTGAACCACTCTTCGCTCTTGCAGTAATTATTGCAAGATAGAATATTTTTCATCACAATGCTTGTTTTGTTAGACATCGTCACAACATCGTTGAATACGAATAATGATCCTTTGTCTCTTTCAGCTTCAAGAAGAGGAGTGGTCTCGTGTGGATATCCGTAAAGAGAAGAATGCCACTTGATATATGATTCTCCAATAATTAATATAATATTTAAGGGTTCTTTTTGTCCAGATTCATTCAAATAAGCGGATTCGACACCTTTCTGAGTAGCTTCTACAGCAGTAGCCAAATTACTATTCATGTTTTTCAGCATTATAATGCTGCTGAATAAGCAAGAAAATGGATCTTGAGGCTTCTCTAACGAGTGAATGTTATCAGCAGAGTCTGCACGGACAATGCTAGCGTATATTTTGCAATTGTATAATCCCCATAAAACGAAAATAATGAAAGGTAGTGAAAACAGTATTCTTATTTTATCTGGTAAATGATTGTTAATTTTAGGAATGAAAAACTTACGCCATACATAGTTGCTAACCAAAAAGGCAATGGTGTAGAACAGAATGTTCTTAAGGGTTGGAAAAACCTTATCAGATAGGATAAACGTATCTATGAAATCTTTAGATTCTTTGCTATTCGTTTCAATAATTAGCACTAAATAAGCAGAAGAAATAGGCTGATGAAAATTGGTAATTAAAAAATGTTGAATCCCATATAAAGAGAATACTACGAAGAAAATGATTACTTTAAGAAGTTTGCTTTTTGTTTTATAAATAAAGGAGGATATTATAACTGCGAACAGAAACCAAATGGCCAGTCTTCCAAACAGACTTGGAAAGGAAGGATAATCACCAGGATTATCTGTGTTTTCCCAACGGCCGTGAATCATACCAACGGTCTCTACCCCCCCCATCATTATCAAAAAGATGATGATAAAAGGAGTATTCCTTGCTGAAATAATAAATATATCAGAAAAGAATTTTAGAACGTCTAAAGTATGATGATTACTCTTTCCCAAAACAATAGTTGATTTTGTTCAATCATTAAGATAAAGATGTTGATATTTCTCTATGTGCAGATGGGATTTTGCTAGATGGGATAAAGTTGTAATTCTTTAATTCTTTTTATGAAAAATGACGATATGGGTACAAGAAAAGTGATTATACAAATTGCTAATATGCATTTCATACTTGCATTAAAATGATTGAAAATATGATGGTGGTATACGTTCCAATAAATATATTCATGCCATAGATAAAACTCCAAAGAATGTTTGCCCATATAGTTAATAATAAAACTAATCTTTATTCTATCCGCAGCTTTATTAAGATTATGGAAGAAAATACAAAGCATTGGAACTGTGGGTAACAGCAATAGGTTGAGATATGGAACCTTCCACTGAAATCTTACCATAATTGATGCCAGTTGAAGACCCATACATAACATGAGAAAAGCAAGTCCTATCAATACTATGGCTCTATTAGATACTTTTAAAGGGTAGACGGTCAGATACATCCCAAGTATGAAAATTGGTAATCTAGCTGTTATCCAACCTATATGATTAATTAAGTAGAAAGGACTTTCTCCAAAGGATAAGAAATTAGAACCATAGGAAATGATACACGAATTTATTAAAATCCAAATACCGTAATTAATAAGTTTGTAAATCCATGGAGCTAATATATAATACACAATAATGGCATATATGTACCATAAGTAGAGATTGGTTGCGAGGAGAAAAATATTATCATGAGTGTGATACTTGAAGCCTATTTGACTTAATGCATACTTGAAAATGCCAACAAACAAACAGGCAGGCAATAACCGTTTGCACCTATTCTTGTAAAATCTTGAAATTGAGTTTTTCCTCAAAGAATGGACTAAACCGAATCCAGAGACGAAAAGAAATACTTCAACACCCCAATGGCCATATAAATGAAAAAAATCTACAATAGGATTCCCATAAAAAAATGGTTGATGGAATAACATAATGGAAACCATAGCTATTCCCATGATGGAAGTTCTATTATGAGAAATAAGATCGTTTAGTTTCATTTATTGACTGTAGATTTTCAGTAATCTTAGTCAGATTAGCTGCCTAAAATAATCATATATATGAAGATATCCATTAGAAAAAAGAAATGCTAAAATCTTTTCAGGAAAAGACTGTGCTTTCTTGAACCTTTTATATTCGATTCTATCAATTATATGTAGGCGGTCCTTTCTTTCTTTAGGAGTATGAATATTATTATAAATGGAATTAATCACTCTGTCTGCATAAAACACAATGGGAGAATGTAAATATCCGAAAGTATCCTCTCCCATGTTAAAATGTTGCTTGAGAGAGTAGATTGTCTTTTTGTATTCTTGATAACTATATATTTCTTTTTCGACTGTGGAACAACTTGTAGACAAAGATTCATTATGAATATGATATAAATAATCACACTGGTCAAGGAATGTTATTTTTGAGTCTTTGATTATCGAACAGTGTAAAAGATAATTAAGCATAAACATGCAATCCTCCGCAATGCATATTTGTTCGTCAAATCGTAAATGGAATCTCTCTATCAATTGTCGCTTGTATAATTTACTTACAGAAAAGCCATATTTATGTAACTTAATCTTTCCAAAAATAGTCTCATGATCTTGCAGAGAACAATCCATTCTTGGAAAACATCTTTTTTCGGCATATTTATTATTCCTAACTACTTGCAATCCACTTATAGCAAGGACTATATTGTTTTGGGCTATTACGGCATTGTAAAGATTTTGACAATAGTTTGGTAGTATGCTGTCATCAGAATCAACGAAAAGCACCCATTCTCCGATGGAGACATTCAACCCAAAATTTCGAGCAGATGATGCACCTGCATTTTGTTGTTGAAAGATTTTTATTCTGTCATTTTGAGAAGACCATTTTTTGCAGATATTGTAAGAGTTGTCTGTTGATCCATCATCAATCAGTATAAGTTCAAAATCACGAAATGTTTGAGCCAATACTCCTTGAATGCAACGTTCCAAATAATCAGAGGAATTGTATATCGGTATGATAATTGATACTAGTGGAGCATGCATACTTCTATTCCTTATTCCCTATAAATGTGATTGAATTTTAAGTATATGATTCCAACAGAGTATTCTTATTTTGTCTATGAAAATGGCCACAAAGAAAAACGATGCAATCCACAAAAATGTATATAGTGCAAACGATGATACGTCTAATTTATCAGACCATAGAGCTATTTGTCTGCAATAAAAATCATCAAAAATAAACCTGTTTGTATGTAAAAGATATATGGCAAATGAAGAACAGGCAATCCAATTAATTGTTTTACTTTTAATATTCATTTTAGAAAAAGCCAACAAAAATAACAATGATGACAAAATGACCAATGGACACGTGTATTGGAATAAAATATGATCTAGTCCATGGCCAAAGTATGTAAGTAAGAATCCTATTGCCGACAAAGAAAATGTAAGGACACAATAAATGCAAAAATCTATTGTATATGAAAATCTTGTATAATGAGGAGAGTATAATCTAATATACCTGCCCAACAAATATAACCCAATAAAAGAGAAAGTTGAATATCCTCCTTCAAACCAATTCGCTCCGGAGGTCCACCAACCATACACGGACTGAAAGACAAAAAAAGCTAACAATGTGACTTTAAATAATTCCCTTGAGGAGTTTTTTACAAATGAATTTAAGACAGGAGCTAATATATAAAGACCTATGTACGCTTTTACAAACCAATAATCACTTCCTTTTAACGCTAAGATAGAGCCTATTCCATCAAAAGATATCTTAGGTAAAGATAATATGAAATGGAGAAGAAATATACCAACGGAAAAAAAGAGAACCTGAAATATAAAAGCTAAAAATCTTTGTTTGCGAACATTAACCCCATACCATCCAGATAATAACACAAAGACATTGACACATATAATAGATATGGATTCTACAACATATCTCATATAAATGGAAATTGGATTAGCTATAGCTTCTTCTTCTGTTGGATATCCCAATGATTTGAAACCACTATGGACGACCAAAACCAAAAGCATGGCCACAATTCGCAGTAACTCCATATTGGAGTCTCTGGTCATTTTTTTATCTTGTATGGCAAAATTGCTCATTATTCTATCATTCTTCTGCTAATGAATAAATCGTAATTATGTATTTGAAACCAAATTGCTGAGAATGTATTTAAAACATCTTACCTTGAGCCCAATAGGAGATGAAGAATGAATTATTGTTAAGATAGATGGTGCATTGCCTTTCATTTCTTTTTTTACTATGTCATTCACTTGTTGCCCTTGATTTTCTAGTAGTTTTTTATAATAAATACAATAGGAAAATCTTTCAATGTAATGAGAACGGAGGGATTTATAATTCTTGATCTTAATGACAATGTTTAAATCAGCTTTGATGAGAGAGGAAAGGAAGAATGGATCCCGAGGTCTTTGGGTGGTTTGTGCTTCATGAATGTTATAATAATACATTCCTTTGTCATTAATATATATACGTTTGCATTGATCAAGAATATCTGACATAATAAATCTGTCCTCAAAAATCATATTTGTAGGGAAACGAAATTTTAATAGATAACTCGCTCTAAAAATTTTGTTACAGACGTAATTGGAAATAGCATGAGTGTTTAGCCATTCTATTAAAGCTTGTTCTCCACCATTAATTATTTTTTTTGATTCATATAGAGCTTTGTCCTGGTTACCATTTATTATCTTCATACAAGGAAACTGGTATATGTCAATGTCGCTTGCTGATTCCATGATATTTATTCCAATAGAATACAAATCAGAATTGATTTTATCATCTGAGTCTACAAATGTAATGTAATTTCCTTTGGCAAAGCTAATACCTGTATTTCTGGCTGCTCCTTGCCCTTGATTTTTTTGATGAACTACCCGAACTCTTTTATCTCTGATAGCATATTGATCACAAATATCACCGCTGTTGTCAGTACTTCCATCATCAATCAATAAGATTTCAATGTTCTTGTAGTCTTGATGTAAAATGCTTTCAATACAAGAATCTAAATATTTTTCTGTATTGTAAATGGGTACTATTATAGAAAGAAGAGGAATCTGCACGATTATATTCGGGGAATATGAAGAATTCGATTCTTGAAAGAAATGATTGATTCAATGATGGGCGCTATGAAAAAACGAATTCCATGACCAATCCACCATGGAAATCCTTTTAAACATAACGAAATGCAATAAGGTTCAGACCAAAAAACACAATTCTTAGAGGCCTTGATAAATTGTCCGTTAATCTCTTTATAAGAATCCCTCAAAAGTTTTGTGTTTCTTTTTAGTACATTAAAAATCAATCTCTTAACCTTAACTTTTGGAATCAGTAATTCATCTTCGATGTTGGTTTTTTGCAACTCTTCTTGTATTATGTCAATAAATTGAATTTGAGATTCTATGTCTTTTATCGTAGGCTTATTAAGAATGCTGTTCTTGTTCACAAAAGATTGATAATAATACAGAATCTCAGAAACGTAGACAACCTTGATGTTTTTTAATAAAAGAAGGCAGTTAAATAAACTATCTTCATTAAGACGCATGTTAGGATTAAATGAGATTCCGTTATTTCTTATGCATGATAATCGTATCAACTTGTTCCAGCATACCCCCCATATCTTACCATTTATTATGTCTATCGCAATTTGAGCAGATACTAATTGGGCCGGTCTTTGAATAAAAACCATTTTTTGATTTTTGTAGATCCTCTCGAAGTCACAAATAGCCATGTCCGCAGATGACTTTGTGATCGCGTTGTGTAATTCTTTAAGCCATGATGGACTTACTATGTCATCAGAATCACAGTGTATGACAAACTCACCTCTCGCTTCTTCTAATCCCCTTTGACGGGTTGCACTGACACCTTCGTTTTGTTTATCTACATAACGAAATCTTTCATCTTTTTGCGAATATTCTTTGATGATACTTAAAGAATTATCAGTGCTTCCATCATTGACTAATATGGCTTCAAAATCAAAAAAAGTTTGATTGAGAATGCTATTCAAGCAATCTCGTAGGTAAGATTCGGCATTGTAGATAGGTACAATGACTGTTATTTGTGGATTAACCATAAAATCAATTAATGAAGGAAATTCCATTCCTCCATTTTTATGGTAAGACGATATAGAGCTGCCAACAAAAACCTGGTGGATTTGTGACGAAGAATCTCGTTGATCTGAAATCTTGAAATATAATCATCAATGGCGTATTCAGGGAGGTAAAGTCTTAGAATTTCTCTTCTTTCATTTTCCATTTCAATACTATTGGTTTGGGAAATACCTGTAGTATCATAAATGATAATATCCAAATTAATGTGCTTGGTGGAGCATTTCTGAATGGCTATGACATCAAAGAAGAACTTCCAGTCTGAAACTATTTTATAATTTTCATCATATAAACCAAATATATCAAACAATTTTTTTTTGATAAATGCGCATTGATGATTGATTGTGTTTCTAGTTAGATCATAACATGATATTATTTCATGACGAATGTTAACCCTTTTATTTGTGTTATTATTTTTTATTACAGCATATCCATAAACAATATCTTCATTAATTAGAAATTTCACTACTTGTTTGAGAGTATTGTCTTCAAAATAAATATCTCCAGAATTCAAAAACTGTAAATACTCACCATGTGCCTGTTTGATTCCTTTGTTCATGGCATTGTAAATGCCTTTGTCAGGCTCGCTTACCCAATAAGAAATGTGATTAGAGTATTTCTCAATTAGCTCTTTACTCCCATCGGTAGAACCTCCGTCTATAATAATCCACTCAAAGTCTTTATATGTTTGGGATATAACACTGTCAATGGTCTTTTGCAGACCATCTTTGTTGTTAAGGTTTACTGTAATAATAGATAACTTCATGCTTTTTTATGATAGGACGGAATTATACAAATCAACGTATTGATTAGCAATAATTTGATATGAAAAACGTGAAAGGATGCCATCCCTTATTGTCGCAGAATCGTAATGAATGTTCATGGCTTTTTGTATGCTTTCAACTAAGGCATTCGTAGTAAAGTCACTGCAAATGATACCATTATCGTCATTGATGAGATCTGCAGCACCGCTGCAGGGAAATGAAATCACAGGTGTCCCACATGCCATGGCCTCCATTGGAGTTTGTGCAAAAGCTTCTTGGAATGAAGGCATAACAAAGAAGTCCGCAGCAGAGTAAAAGATAGACATGATCCTGCTATTTGAAATAAAACCTTCACATCGGATTTCAATACTCGTATTGGGAATTACATTATAGTGGCCTAAACAGAGTAAAGTGATATTGGGATCGTTGAATGACTCCAATGCATCTATTAGTTCTTTTAATCCTTTACGTTGATCGTATATGTCGTATGCGGCAAAAAGAAAAACCGTTTTCTCCAAAGATATTGATAGGACTTCTCTTGCTGTACTTTTCCGTATTTTTTCAAATGAATCACCATCTATTCCATTATGTATCAAAACAGAAGGAAATGAACGTAATATAGGGTTTTGATGTATAAAATTTTCCATCTTCTTTGAAATCGCGACAAGAGTCATCGATGACGATAAAGATTTGTAAGCTTTCTCTTTAATATGCATTAGTTCATCATCCAACAATTGGAAACTATTTGGTGCGTCATTTTTCCATGAGGAATAGTGAAATCCTCCTAACCCAGGGTTCTCATCATGCAAAGTCCAAACTATAGGTTTGCCTATTTCTTTGAAGAAAGATTCATAATCTAAAAACCGGCCAACCCAATGAAGGTGTATAATGTCTGCTTCCTTTACCCATGGATGAAAGGTTATATTTTTGTATTTAGTAATAGGAGAGGTAAAGGTTATAGAATCTTTACATTTCTCTTTTTCTCGTTCAATTTTTTTGGATATCTGATTGATTGCACTAATTTCTTTAGGCCACTTACCAGCTAAAGATAGTAAGACCTGAAATTTTCTAACTGTTCGGTATTTAGACCATGGATATAAATATTGAACAACATCTACAATATCGCTTTTAGAACCTGATACGACTAAGGCCCTGTTCTCTATGCCCAAAGATGATGTAGCTTTCATAATCCTTAAAGCGCATAAACCGGCGCCGCCGTCCAAACTATAACAGATATGCAGAATCTTCATGCTAAACCACTATCGCTTTCAATATTATTGGTGTCTTCAGTTTGCTAATCCCAGATGAACATATCGTCTTGTATGTGTGTAGTTTTCCTTTTTTCAACGGGAGGGGGGGTCATGTAATCCCCATATTGTGTTTTTAATATCTCATGATAGCCAATAGGAACAGGCAGCTTCCTTTCACCAAACGGGAAATATACAATGTCGGAAAACCATTCTTTGCGATAAGTGCATGATTGATGGAAATTCCACACTAAGAAACCAACATAAAAGGAGTCCTTGAAGTTGTAAGTTTTACAGCTATTATATAAATTCAAGAATTTCTTTTTTCTTATTATCGGAACCCATTTCATGAGATAAAATGGAACCACATATTTCAAGTAAATTAGTTTCTCTTTTCCTTGAAATGAAGACCATCTCAAATCTGTCCAAGAATGAAGATGATGCCATATATCAGAAAATATTCTATCTGTGTATTGACAGGCTATGTCATATTCTTTTGAAGGGCATCCGTCAAGAGGAAAAAGGTCTATGTTGATCCCAATACCCTTTGATGGTACGTATGGAAAGGGCTCCTTAACACATGTGCCATTTTTCCCAATTTTGATGAAAGGAAAATAATAATAGGGTGTATTTTCTATACTATATATTGTATATCCAGGCATGGGGCGCTGTTTGGTCAATGAGAGAAAACGTTCATATTCATCACGTTCCATCCAAATGTCCACATCATCATCCCATGGGATAATTGCTTGATCTCGTACAGCGCCTATTAGGGATCCGCCAGCAAGAAAATATTTTATGTGATTCTGCTGACAGTAATCGTCAACTGCATAGAGAATTTCATATAGAATTTCTTGGTGTTCTTGAAGGGTAATATTTCTTTTTTTCACAACAAAACGAAGCTATTTTCTAGATTTCCTTTATTTCAGGATTAAACATAATAAAACCATTATCAGCACCGCTATATTTCAGGAATTCGGTTCCATTGTCATAGATGGTGAAGGCGCATGCATCCTGACGGTCGTAAAACTTAATGTTGGGAATGTGTATAACTGCACGTAATATATACTTATTCGGCAATAAGATGTCGGGCAAGTATTTTAGGATGAATGTCTTTTCTTCCTCGAAATCAGGAATGGGTATTTCTGCGTTGCAAACTTTTGTCCTATTCAGTGTTAAAATAATGATACTGAGAACAGTTTTCTTGTCGATAAATGTTTTTTCTTTTTTCTTTAGCTTGATTTCTAAATGAAGACTATCACTAAAAGAAAATAGACCTCTCTTTTGTTCATCTGTCCCTAAGAATCTTACAGATGAGATAAATATGGGGGCTATAGCTTCTTCTTTTGTTTGCGAAAAACGGAAATCGGTGTTCCCTCCTCCAAGGTATTCGGCAACAGTGGATTTGATATCGCTCTCATATTTTATTAGTCCATTCTCTAATAAAACGCCTCTTTGGCATAAATTGAGCATGGAATCCATATTATGACTCACGAAAAGCACAGTCCTGCCTCCACCTTTGGAGACATCCTGCATCTTGCCGATGGCTTTCTTCTGGAATTCGGCGTCGCCGACGGCGAGGACCTCATCGACGACGAGGATCTCGGGTTCCATGAAGGCGGCGACGGCGAAGCCGAGACGGACGGTCATGCCGCTGCTGTAACGCTTGACAGGGGTGTCGAGGTAGCGCTCCACGCCGGCGAAGTCGACAATCTCGTCGAGTTTGCGAGAGATCTCATGGCGGGTCATGCCCATGATGCTGCCATTCATGTAGATGTTCTCGCGACCGGTCATCTCGGGGTGGAAACCGGTGCCGACTTCGAGCAATGAGCCGATGCGGCCCTTGGCGCGGATGGCTCCCGTGGTGGGGGAGGTTATCTGAGAGAGGAGCTTCAGCAGAGTGGACTTGCCGGCTCCATTGCGACCAATGATGCCGACGACGTCGCCTTGCTCCACGTCGAAGGTGATGTCGCGGAGGGCCCAGACGTATTCAGAATTGCCTTTCTTGGCACGGTCGTTGGTCTCGCCGATCTTCAGGTAGGGGTCTTCCTTGTGAAGGACTTTGGTGGCCCACCAGCGGTTGAGGTCATGGGTGAGGGTGCCGGTGCCGACTTGCCCCAGGCGATAAAGCTTTCCTACGTGGTCGAATTGTATGGCTATGTTGCTCATTTTTATACGGTGTCCATGAAGTTGCGTTCGGTGCGGTTGAAGATGATGACGGCGAGGAAGAGGGTGACTGCCAGGAAAATGAAACTATAGAGCAAACCGCCCCAACTAAGGGAGCCGCAGCCCATGCAGCTGTATTTGAATGCCTCGAAGATGGGGGTGAGGGGGTTGAACTCGAGGATGGTGCGGACGGTGCCGCCAGTGGTGCTCATGGGGTAGATGACGGGGGTGGCGTACATGAGGAGTTGCACACCGAATGAGACGAGCTGTTGCAGGTCGCGGTATTTGGTGGTGAGGGCTGAGACGATCAGTCCCCATGAGAGGGCATGGAAGGCGATCATGAAGACCAGGAAGGGGAAGAGCAGCACATACCAGTTGATTTTGGCGGGGGCTCCTTGTATGGCAAAGTAAATGTATATCGCGATGAAGAGCAGCAACTGGATGCCAAACTTGATGAGGTTGGAGGTAATGGCACTCAACGGCACCACGAGGCGGGGGAAATAGACTTTGCCGAACACCCCCGAGTTGCTGGCGAAGACATTGCTGCAGGCAGTGAAACAGCTGGTGAAGTAATTCCAGAGCAGGATACCGGCCATATAGAAGAGGGGCTGGGGCATGCCGTCGGTGGAGATGCCAGCGAGATTGCCGAAGACGAAGACGAACATGATGGTGGTGAAGACGGGCTGGATGATGAACCACAGCGGGCCGAGGATCGTCTGCTTGTAGACGGTGATGATGTCGCGCTTGACATACATGTAGTAGAGGTCGCGGTAGCGCCAGATGCCTTTGATGTCGACGTCGAGCCACTTTTTCTTGGGCTTGATCTCAAGGGTCCAATTATCTTGCATGTTTTGTGTGGAATAGGGGGTGGGAGATGTATCGGGGTTGTGAGACGCCCCGAAGTTGTGAGACGCCCCGATGTTGTGAGACGCCCCGATGTTGTGAGACGCCCCGATGTTGTGAGACGCCCCGATGTGACGTCTCTACTATTGTTTTATGAGGAGTGTGGCCTGCTGAATCTTGTGGTCGCTCCATGGGGTGTCGTGGAGGTGGTAATCGGCGACGGTGATGCCAGGGCTGGCCATGATGTAGTCGATCTTCATGATGCCGCCAAGATGGAGGTAGGTGCCTTGCAGGGGCCACTGGCTGGAGAGGTCGTGCAACTGACGGCGCAGCCGGCGGACGGGATAGCCCGAGGGGGTGTCGTTAAGGTCGCCGCAGAGGATGACGGGGTGCGGACTGGCTGCGATGTCATGACATAGGTCGTCGGTCTGGTGGTTGCGGATGACTGCATTGCCGACGAGTCGACGGATGAGGGTTTTGCCAATGCCGAGGTTCTTGCGCATGCCGGTGGTCTGGAGGTGGACGTTGAAGATGCGCACGGTGTCGTGATTGATACGCACGTCGGCCCACATGTATTTGTTGTATGTGCCTTCGTAAATCCGCTCGCCGGAGGCGAGGATGGGATACTGGCTGAGGATGGCGAGGTTGAGCACTTCGTCCTCACGGCTGTTGCGGGTGGCGTAGCGGTAGCCGGGGAGGGAGGTTCGAATGTCGCTCCAGTGGATGAGGATGTCGTGGGGCCGCTCCTGGAGGCAGATGATGCCGGGCTGCTGTTGCCGGATGTATCGGGTGGCGTGGAGCATCGTGTCGCGCTTGACGTGGAAGTTGGCGGCGTTCCAGGAGAGGATGCTCAGCGTGGGGTGGTCTGCCGTTGGGTGGTGGCGCAGATGGGGGATGTAGGCCCCGATGACGGGGAGGCAGAACAGCAGGCTGATGGCGTGTGCCCATCGCCAGGGCTTGTCGCCGAAGAGGGTGAGCAGGAGGGTGATGCCCAGAATGGGCAGGGCGGCGATGCTCACGGGGAGAAGGTGGGCTGCCCATGTGGCGGGAAGATAGGGCAGCATGCCCAGTATCGCCGTCAGCAGCAGGATAGCTGTGCGGAATATCCGGTTACAACTTCTCATTGTTGTCGAACAGTTGCTCGATGGCATCGAGCTGCCGACGGGTGAGTTTGAGGTCGTAGAGGAAATCCTCGAAGCGGTCGAGGTGATGGAGATCGGTGCCCACGTTGTCGTAGTAGCCTTGCTCCAGGAGGTTCTCGGCGACGAGGCGGGGGCGAACGCCGTAATAGCCGCTGAGTGACAGGAGGTTGAGCTGGAACTCATACCCCAGGCCTTTGAGCTGACTATAGTCGTCGTCGCTCATATACATATAGCGCTCGGGGTGGGCGATGAGGGGCTTCATATCCTTGTGCCACACGCTGAGAAGGATGTCGAGCAGGTCGTTGGGACCGCTCATGTAGGAAGTCTCGACGAGCAGGTGGTGCTTTCCGAGGCGGAGGGCATCGGTCTGGAGCCGCTCGTCGAATCCTGCGTCCATCATGTATTCGGAGGCAAGGTGCAGATGCATGCCGCCTGTGTAGCGACCGACCAGTTGGTCGAAGCAGGGGCGCAGGTGGGCGGCGGTGTTGCCGTTGCCCTGCATCACATGGGGAGTGAGCCAGGCTGTGCGGAAACCGAGATCGTTCTCCATATAGTCGAGCAAGTCGAGGCTATGGGGCATGTCGGGCGATCCATCGTCGACTCCCGGCAGCACATGGCAGTGTATATCGGTCTTGCCTTTCAGTATGCCTGATTTCAGCAGGCGGTGCTTAAACTTAAACAAATATCTTCAATTTTGAATTTTCAATTTTCCTTTTTTTTCGCCTCTTCCTGGTGCTTGCGGTGGTGGCGGTGCTTTTTCTTGTCTTTCTTGCCGAAGGAGAGGAGCCGCTGCCACCAGGTCTTGTTGCTGGTGTAGCCATATCCGTAGCCATAACCGTAGCCATAGCCGTAACCATATCCATAGCCATATCCATAGCCGCTATGGAGCGGTGCACCGTTGAGGATGATCGACATGTTGTTGAGCTTGCCGCTGGTGTAAATCTTCTCCACATCGGGGAGCATGCGGCGATCGACACGGCCCACACGGATGACGAAGACGGTGAGGTCGGCGATGCGGTTGGTGATGACGGCGTCGGCCACCACGCCATAGGGCACGTTGTCGACGAAGATGTAGTCGTAGCGGGTGCGCATCTCGGCGATCATATTGTCGAGACGGTCACTGAGCAGCAACTCGGCGGGGTTGGGTGCGATGCCACCGGCCGGAATCACGTCGAGGCCCTCGCAGATGTCGTTGTGCTTGATGATCTCCTCGAGTTGCACCTGGCCGGAGAGGTAATTGGTCATACCTTTCTCCTGATGGTGCTTGGTGTGGAGGGTGAGGGTTCCCTTGCGGATGTCGAGGTCGATGATGAGCACCTTCTTGCCCGACTGCGCGAAACTGGCGGCGAGGTTACTGGAGACGAAGGTCTTGCCGGCTCCAGCTCCGAAACTGCTGAAGGTGACCACTTGCAGGGTATCGGTCTTCACCCGCATGAAGTCCATGTTGGTGCGGACGATGCGGAATGCCTCGCTGGTGATGTCGCGGCTGTCGCTGAGCACCACGATCTTGCTGTCGCGCTTGGTAAGTTTCTTGGTGAAACTGTGCTGGGGTATCTCGCCGATGAAGGGCACGGTGGTCATGTCCTCGATGTCCTTGCGACTCTTGACGCGGGTGTCGAAGAAGAAATAGAAAAGCAGGATGGCAAGGGGCAGTCCGACGGCGATGGCCATGTTGCGGGTCATCATCGACTTCAGGATTGGCGAGATGGGGGTCTTGATGCCGTGGGCGGGCTGGAGCACGCGGGCGTTGGACTCCGTGGTAGCGAGACTCAGTGCGTTCTCCTCTCGCTTGTTGAGCAGATAGAGGTAGAGTTCTTCCTTAATGTGCTGCTGCCGCTCGATGGAGAGCATCTGACGCTGCTGGCGCGGAATCTGCGACATGCGGGCGGAGGCTTGTCCGGCACGGTTGGCGATGTCGTCGATCTTGGCGCTGATGTTGGCGTTCATGTTGTCGACGGACCGCATGATGTTCTGGCGCATGGAGTTGAGCGACTTGTTGAGGTCCTCGATCACGGGGTTGTTCTCACCGCCACCGCCTTCGAGGAGTTTGTCGCGGCGGAGCTTGGCTGAGTTGTACTCGTTGATCTGGTTCTCGATCGACCCGCTGCTGATGCCCGTATTGGCGGGGATGAGTTCGGTGGCCTTCGAGGGGTCGCGCAGGTAGTCGCGCAGGTAGAGTCCGGTCTGCTGCTGTAGTACGAGGTCCTTCACCTCAGTGCTGTAGCGCTCGCGCTGGCTCACCGACTGTGAGGTGGCGGTACCGAGGTCAACCATGTTATTGGCCTCTTTGTAGTTCTGGATCTGTCCCTCGACGCCGCTCAGTTCCTTCTCGATGATCTCCAGTCGCTCGTCGATGAAGTTGGAGGTGTTGATGGCGATCTGGTTCTTGTCGGTGATGGTCTCCTCGTTGTAGATGGCGATGAGGGTGTTGAGGATGTCCTCGGCTCGCTCGGGTGAGACATCCGAGAAATTCATGTAGAGGATGGAGGAGTTGGCTCCGTTGTAGTAGTTATTCTCGTCTGTTGACCCCTGGGTGATGCTCAGGTTGGGGCAAAATTCGGCAACGACCATGTTGATGTCTCTCTTGTCGACGAAGATGGTGTGACCGAGCCAGTCGGTGCTGTAGGACAGGGTCTTGGTGACCAGCACTTTGCCCAACGGCGTTTTCACGGTCTTACCCAGCGGCGCGATGAGTTTCTCGCCGGTGCTGAAACCTGTGAGCCTGACGGTCTTGTCGTCGATGGGGGTGACTTCCATCGAGGCCGTACGGTCGTCGTCGACGTCGAAAAACGTTACTTTGACGGGGGCGTTGGTGTAGAGCTCTTCCCAGCGCAGGTAGTCCTTGATCTTGTAGTCGACTTCGGCGTGCAGGCGGAGCACAGCCTGACGCATCAGTTCGGGAGACTGGAATTGCAGGATCTCATTGGAGACGTTGACCTGTGGCGTGGCATTGGCCAGACGGTCGAGACCAGCCTGCCGGGCCGTGGTGTGGGCATCCTTGAACATCACCGTGGCATTGGTCGTGTAGCGGAACTGGGTCTTGGAGTATTTGTACCATGCCCAACCGCCGAAGACGGCTATGGAGAGCACAAACCAGAACCAGTTGTGCAACAGGTATTTAAGGATGTCGAGCGGGTTGATGTTAAAGCCTTTGGCAGCCAACGCACTGTCGGGCTGAAGGCTTTTCTGTTCGGTCATTTTTACCATGTCGATAGTATGGGGCTTGTTGTTGATGAAATGGGAATGTCGAAGACCTTATTTGGTGATAAGTGTAATCAAAGAGATAACGGTCGTGAGGAGCGAGGTGCCGGTGAAGATCCACTGCAGGTTGCGGCGGGACTCCTCACGCACTTTGTTCTCGCTCGGTTCGACGTAGATGATGTCGTTTTGCTTGAGGTAGAAGACGGGAGAGTTGAAGATCTCCTTGGAGCGTATGTCGTTGTAGAAGATCTGGCGCTTGCCGTTGACCTCGCGGATCACGGCGATGCGGTCGAGCTTGGCGTCCTGAGTGAGGTCGCCTGCCTGGGCGATGGCATCGAGCAGGGTGACGCGATCCTTGCCTTTCACCTCGATGGTACCCACTTTCTTCGACTCGCCGAGGATGGAGTAGGTGAAGTTGATGATGTCGACGGTGACGTAGGGGTCGGTGATGAGGTTGCGGCTCTTGAGCTGCTCCTTGATGTTCTCGGTGAGTTGGCGGCTGGTGAGGCCGGCGGCCTGGATTTTGCCGATGATGGGGAAGTCGATGGAACCGTCGGTGGCCACCCTGTAGCCCGTGTCGTCCTTGGGCGACGAGGTGCTGCTGATGGTGCCGTCGGGACTGACGCTGTAACCGCCAGAGCCGGGCATGTTGAAGGCCAGGGCCAGTTCGGGATTCTTGCAGGTGACCTTGATGCTCAGCTTGTCGTCGGGCTGGATGATAAGGTCTTTGGGTTCACTTGTGGTGAACAACTCGCCAGGTTTCAGGTCTTCCAGATAGAGCATCTGTTGGCGGGTGCGGCATGAGGTGATAGTCAGCAGCATGGCTGCGATCATCAGGAAATACTTTGTACGTTTCATATCTTGATTATTTTGTTGTCTTGTTTGTTAATTCCCATAATCTTATCATTGTAAGGTCGATGATGCTGCTTACCGCCTCCAGTGGAGACACCGTGAGATAGCGGGCAGCATTGCGCAGGATGCGACGGGCCGTGAAAGCCTTGGAGGCTGCTCCGGATTCAGGGCGACGGAGGTTGCGCTCATCATAATGACCGAAATTGCCTGTGCGCATCACTTCCCGGTGCATGGACTCCACTCTTTTCCGGGAGGCTTTGAGGGGATAGGGCAGGCGGTCTTCGGGGAGTCCGAGATAGGTGACGCAATAGGTGAGGCAGATGTCTGTCCACCTGCGCACACCGAAGCGGCTGAGCATCTCGCGCATGCCTGGCTGGCGAAGGTCTTCATGGTAGTGATTGACGAAGAGCGTGATGTCGCAGAGCTGGCGCAGTCCGATGCCGACGTTGAGAATGTGCTTCAGGCTATGGCTGCTGAGTTGCACAAGGTCGAGACGAGGCGCAAGAGCGCTGACGGTCATGCCTTCCACATCCACTTTGCGGGTGGCACCGGGTTGAGAGAAGTGATGCTCTGTCCAGGCCATGAGCCGTTGGCGCAAGATAGGGACGTGTGAGAGTATCATGTGACCGTGATGCTCCACTTCGACATGGCCGAGCATGTAGCTGTATTCATTTTCGCTGCCTCCTCCCATCACCGGGATTCCCCATCCCTCAACCAGTTTGTTGGCTTGCAGGCAACGAGCCAAACTTCCATAGAAGACATCGATGTCGCCGCTGTAGCGGAGAGAAGGGGTGGGGTAGAGGGTGGCGAGGGGAAGACCCTTGAGGATGATGGGGGTGAGGCTGGACTCGGATTCGATGCGGCTGGTCAGCCATCCGAGCGTGCGCACTTGATTGAGGTAGTCTTGCTCGATCAGCTGAGCCTCTTTCATCCATTGCAGGAGCAGTGCCCCCGGGGGAAGCAGTGCTTCCGGCAATTGGCAGACGACATGGTAGATGATGCCGTGGACGGTTTGCTTGACAGCCATGAAATGGAGCCTATACCATTCCTCCTCTGACAACGGAAATCCTTCGGTGGAAGGTTCTTCCGCCCATATCGCCGACCGGGTCAGCCTCAGGAGCAGGTTTTCAAGCTTATTCTCATCCATCCTAATTCTGAATGATACATCGAGGTGATACTATATTCCCTTTTTGTTCGGCCGTCTGTCCGGCCAGATCTGTTCGGGCGGATTTGTTCCGGCGGATTTGTTCGGGGGGATTTGTTCGGGGGGATTTGTCCGGGGGATTTGTTCGGGCGGATTTGCAATCCGACCGTATTGAGTATGAGCATTTGCAATGCGCTTAATCGGATTAAAAATCCTTATACCCATTGCATTGTATGAATGCATTTGCAACGCTTTTTTTCGGATTAAAAATCCTTATACTCATTGCATCGGGATTACAAATCCCGATGAACGGCGTTGGGTGCCGATGAACGAGCGACAAATCCCGATGAACGGCGTCGGAAACCGATGAAAGGTGGCAGATTCTGAAAAATCCCCTACCAGTTCTCTCCAGTGGTGCGGATCATGCCCGATCGCAGCATCTGCATGATGAAACCGATGGCATCGCCGCCGGCGGTCTTGCGGTCTACATCGTATTCCGCGGTGATCATGTCGATGAGATGCTCCAGACTCTCGGCCTCCTCGATGTGATCCCAGATGAAACCACCGATACCCTGGAGGGTGATCATGCCGTTGAACTCTCTTGCTGTCTCTCCTGTGGGTACTAACAGGGTCTCGCCGGCGATATCCCGCTTGATGAATGTCTTGGTCTTTTTCAATGTGGTTGCTTTAAATATTCCAGACTTCCTTCTGCCATCTTGCAGAGGTAGCCGAGAGATCCGTATTGTTGTTTCTCGTGAATAGCTGCGGCGTAGCACACCTGGCAGATGTGCTTCAGACGGCAGCCCTTGCAGTCGTCGATGGACGGCAACTGGAGACACTCATGCACCAGCCACTGCCATGCGGCGGCGATGTCGCCGGACACGATTTGGCTGCTGACGGGCGTGTGGATGTCGGAGATGTCGACCATGCCCCGCCTCAGGGCTTCGGGGGTGGTCACTGAATGGGCTTCGCCGGTGGCCAGGTCGACGAAGGGTGCCTCCATCATCACACAGGGGGTGATATGGTGCTGCCAGTCGATCCACATCGAACTCCTGCCTGCGCGGCAACTCAGTGTGACGCCTTCGTCGGAGGGCGTGCCTTCTTCGGCCTTGAAGACGGCATTGCGGGCGTAAGTCGGATATTCGCCGGCCTGTTTGTAACGGTGGAAGAGGTTGTCGAGCCTGGCCGCCTCTTGCGGCGACAGCCTCGCTTCCAATGTATGGCAAGGTGTGGCGCAGGTCTTGCGGCGGTCGGGGGTCATATAGCTGTTGGACACTACGGGGAAGCCCAGCTCGTCGGCGATGGCCATCAGCTGGTCGTATTCCTCGCCGTTGATCTGCAGCATGCTCAGGTTGATCTTCGTGTCGATGTCGTAATCACGGAGCAGCCGCAGACCCCGCATCGTCTGCTCGAATCCATTCCTGTTGTGGGTGAGCCGCTCGTAGGTGTCGGGATTGGTGCCGTAGAGTGTCACGTTCATGCGGCGCGGCTTCTCCTTGAACGTCTCGCGACACATCTTCTCGGTGATCATTGTGCCGTTGGTGTTGAGCGTCATGATAAACCCCATGCTGCGCAGCGTGGTGTAGATGCGGTCGAACTCAGGATGAAGCATCGGCTCGCCGCCGGTGAGCAGGATGAAGAGGGTGCCCATCTGCTGCAGTTGGCTGGCGATGGCGATCCATCGGTCGGCACTCTGAATGCCGCCATAGGCTTCGGTCTCATGGCGTGACATGCGGATGAAGCACATCTCGCAATTGAAATTGCACACTGGCGTCAACTCGAAGTTGGCCGTCAGAGGCTGGAAAGCTTCGTTGGCTTTCGCGACCAGGTGTCTCTCTAAATCCAGCGACATCTCTTTACGGTGTCAGATATTGTTTGAGTTCCATCGGAGCGTCGGGTGCCATATTGCATCCGTAGGTGCAGACCGTCACTTTCTGCATGAGCGACTGTATCCAGTCCATACCGGCGGTGGTGGCCAGGGTGTCCCAATGGTTGATGGTGATCTGGGTGTACAACCTCCTGAAATGCTGCATCATCCCTTCGGGGATGATTTGATTTCCTGGTGTCTGCTCAATGAAGACGATGGCTTTCAGGGGCAAGCTCACATCATGGCATATGCCACTGCTTCCGCAGACTGGCCAGCCATTGGCCGTGAAACTGCCATCGGGCTCCTGCCGGATGAGGCAACGATCGCCGTTGACGACGCTGCAGTCTTCGACATGGCGGGTCCATAACTCGGCATGTGTGGACTTGCCTATGCCGCTCGGTCCGCTGAAGAGGATGGCGTGCCCCTGGTGGTTGAGGTATGCGCAATGAAGGATATAGGCACCGCGGGATGCCATGCGGCGTTCCAGGGAGAGGCACGAGATGAACATCGTGTCGATCGTGAGTTCGCTGCGCAATGCTTCTATAAACCAGATGTCGGCTTCGTGGCTGGAGGTTTCCTCATAGACGCAGTAGGCATCGGCGGGAGAATTGACCGACAGCTGCCGGCGTTCCTGTTCTCCGCTTCTCCAGACCTGGATGTTGTGGCGCTGGTAGACCGATTGCCAGGAGGTAGCGGGAGAGGGCAGCTCGTCGACGAAACGGAAGGTGTAGGCATAGTCGGCGTCTGCGGGCTTGACGCTCGCAAAAAGCTGTGAGTTGACGGGTATCTCCTCGGAAGACACGCCTTCCAAGTGGAGGACGATGCCGCTGATGCACAGGGTGACAGACATGGCTGAGGCTTGTAGGGGGTGGATGGACTTACTTGATATAGGGTACTACTTACCCCCTCTCTGTCTTGATGAAAAAACGGAGAGAATGACGCAATAAAACCCATTTCAGACCCAATCCACACCGCCGCTTGAGGGACAATATCCCGCAGTGAATGCTGGATTATCCGATTGAGTATGCAAAGATAGCGAATTTTTTACATATTTTAATACAAAAAATGGAGAAAAAGTAAGTTTTGTAGCATGTTTTTTTACAAATCGAATCCCCGGTGGTCAAGGAATGGCTTGGCTACCGGGGATTCGGAGAGAGAAAAAAGCTTGTCAGGCGAGGCCTTTCACGGGGATCTTGTCGATGCGGGCTTGATGGCGGCCGCCTTCGAATTCGGTGGCGAAAAACTCATCCATGATGCGGGTGGCCATATCCTCGTCGATGAAGCGGCCGGGCATCACAAGCACGTTGGCATTGTTGTGCTGGCGGATGAGATGGGCGATCTCAGGTATCCAACAAAGACCTGCGCGGATGGACTGGTGCTTGTTGAGTGTCATGTTGATGCCCTCGCCACTGCCGCAGATGGCAATGCCGGGATATACCTCGCCGCGCTCTATGCCCTCAGCGAGGGCATGGCCGAAGTCAGGATAATCGCAGGAGGCTTCGGAATAGGTACCGTAGTCCTTCCACGCATATCCATTCTCGTCAAGGTATTTCTTGACGAACTGTTTTAAAGCATAGCCAGCGTGGTCGCTGGCTATGCCGATCGTCTTTACGTCCATGTTATTCTGCCAAGAAAGCTTTCACCTGGTTGTAGACATTCTCTCCTGTGAAGCCCAATTTCTCGTCGAGCACCTTGTAAGGAGCGGAGAAACCGAAGCTCGGCATGCCGAAGACACGGCCGTTGGCTCCTGCAAGACCTTCGAGGGTCACAGGCAGGCCGGCGGTCATGCCGAACACCTTGGCACCCTTCGGGAGGACGCTCTCCTGATATTCCTTGCTCTGGCAGCGGAAGAGTCCCTCGGACGGGGCACTGACGATGCGCACGCGGACGCCGTCCTTGCGGAGAAGTTCGGCTCCGGCCACCAGTGTCGATACCTCGCTGCCGCTGGCCAGGAGGATGATGTCGTAGTCGGCATCGCTGCCAGCCACCACATAGGCACCCTTGCGGGCCTGCTCATAGTCGTTGCCGGCGGGCAGTTTGGCGATGTTCTGGCGTGAGAGCACCAGGGCTGTCGGAGTCTCCATGTTCTCCATGGCCATGGCCCAGCAAACGGTGGTCTCATCGGCATCTGCCGGACGGAACACGCGGACGCTGTCTTTGCCGTGGTGGTTCTTGAGCTTCTCCATGAGGCGGATCTGAGCCTCCTGCTCCACGGGCTCGTGGGTAGGACCATCCTCGCCGACACGGAAGGCATCGTGGGTCCAGATAAACTTGATAGGCACTTCCATCAGGGCAGCCATGCGCACTGCGGGCTTCATGTAGTCGGAGAAGACGAAGAATGTGCCGCAAGCGGGGATGACACCACCGTGGAGATACATACCGATGCACATGCAGGCCATGGTGAGCTCACTCACACCAGCCTGGAAGAAGGCACCTTCGAAGTCGTCGGCCTGCAATGACTTGGTCTTTTTGAGGAATCCGTCGGTCTTGTCGGAGTTTGACAGGTCGGCGGAGGCGCAGATCATGTTGGGTACCTGCTCGGCCAGTACACCAAGGCAGGCAGCGGAGGCTGCGCGGGTGGCTGCGCCTTCTTTCTGTACGAGTACGGACCAGTCGACTTTGGGAGCCTTGCCTGAGAACCACTCCTTCAGCATGACAGCGTGGTCGGGGTGTCCGGCTGCCCACTCGGCCTCTTCCTGATGGCGGGCGGCCACGATGGCTTTGAGTTCCTCGCGGCGGTCGGCATAGAGTTTCTGCACTTCGGGGAAGATCACGAACGGATCATCGGGATTGCCGCCGAGGTTCTTGATGGTGTTGATGTAGGCGTCGCCTCCGAGCGGGGCACCGTGAGTGGCGATATTGTGCTCGTAGCTGCTTCCATCGTTCTTGAGGGCGCCCTTGCCCATGATGGTCTTGCCGATGATCAGCGTGGGGCGTTTCTCTTCTTTCTGAGCGGCTTTGAGTGCCTCGCGGATCTCGTCGGCGTCATTGCCGTTGATTTTGATCACGTTCCATCCCCATGCCTTGTATTTGGCTTCGGTGTCCTCCTGCATCACAACGTTGCACTCGGTGGAGAGCTGGATGTCGTTGGAGTCGTAGAACATGATGAGGTTGTTGAGCCCCAGAATACCGGCCAGGCGGCCTGTGCCCTGTGAGATTTCCTCCTCGACGCCACCATCGGAGATGTAGGCGTAGATCTTGTGCTGCATCGGGGTCTTGCCGAGGCGTGCCTCGAGGAATTTCTCTGCCACGGCAGCGCCGGCAGCAAAGGTATGTCCCTGGCCGAGGGGACCGGAGGTGTTCTCGATGCCACGCTCAATCTCGCGCTCGGGATGGCCCGGTGTGGGAGAGCCCCACTGGCGGAACTGCTTCAGTTCGTCGAGGGTGAACTTGCCCTGTAGGGCGAGTGCGGAGTAGAGCATCGGCGACATATGGCCGGGGTCGAGGAAGAAGCGGTCGCGGCCTTCCCAAGCGGGGTTCTCGGGGTCGTAAACCAGGAATTCAGAGAAAAGCACATTGATGAAATCGGCGCCGCCCATGGCTCCACCAGGATGGCCGGATTTGGCTTTCTCTACCATAGAAGCAGCCAGGATGCGGATGTTGTCGGCTGCTTTGTTCATGATTTTCTTGTCGTTCATGTTTTTTGCTTTTGATGGTTTTTATGAGTAATTGATGTTTATCGTGCTTATTTGATTTCCAGCACCACGATGGATTTGGCTGGCAGTTTCACGGTGAGCTGGTCTTTCTTGAGTTTGGCATCCTTGAAGACGGCGGGCTGCACACGGTTGGGATTGTCGAAGTCGTTGTAGTCGGCCACGTTCTTGCTGGTGAGGATGCGTCCGGTCACGTCTTTTCCCTTGAATCCGTTGAGGTTGATGGCGATCTCCTTCTTCTTGTCGAGGCTCACATTGGTGAGTGAGAGGATGATGCTGCCCGTCGAGGTCTTGGCTGCTGACGCACTGATGAGCGGGAGAGTGCGGAAACCGTCCTCGCGGCTTTCATCGATGTCCTTGTTCATCTCATGGCGCACATTCATCTGCTCGCATTTCAGGTCGAGGGGCAGGAAGGTGGCTTCCTGGAAGGGCTTGTACATCTCGAAGACGTGATAGGTGGGGGTGAGCACCATGTGCCCGGTGCCCTTGGTGTCGGTGAGAATCATCGACTGGAGCACGTTGACAATCTGTGCGATGTTGGCCATGCGCACGCGGTCGGTGTATTTGTGGAACACATTGAGAGAGAGGGCGGCCACGAAGGCATCGCGCATGGCATTCTGTTGGTAGAGGTGGCCGCTGATCGTGCCAGGTTCCTCATCCCACCAGGTGCCCCATTCGTCGACGAGCAAGCCGATGTGCTTCTTGGGGTCTTTCTCGTCCATGATGGTGCAGTGCTTCTTGATGACATCCTCGATCTCAAGGCATTTGCCGAGGGTCCAGTAATATTGGTTGTTGTCGAATTTGGTGGCGGAGCCTTTGGAGCCGTTCCACCCCGAGACGGTGTAGTAGTGGAGGGAGACGCCGTCCATGCGGTTGCCGACATTCTCCATAAGCACTTTCGTCCAATTGTAGTCGTAGTCGCTGGCTCCACTGGCGATCTTGTAGAGCTTGTTGCCGTCGTAGTTGCGGCAGTAGACGGAGTAGCGGCGGAAGAGGTCGCCATAGTATTCGGGGCGCATGTTGCCGCCGCAGCCCCATGACTCGTTGCCCACGCCGAGGAACTTCACTTTCCAGGGTTTGGCCCTTCCGTTCTCCTTGCGCAGTTTGGCCATTGGGGTGCCCTCCTCAGAGGTCATGTATTCCACCCATTTGGCCAGTTCCTCCACAGTGCCGCTGCCTACATTGCCACTGATATAGGGCTCGCAGCCAAGCAGTTCGCAGAGGTTGAGGAACTCATGGGTGCCGAAGGAATTGTCTTCGATGGTGCCACCCCAGTTGTTGTTTTTCATCGACGGGCGCTTGGAACGCGGTCCGATGCCGTCCATCCAGTGGTATTCATCGGCAAAGCATCCGCCAGGCCAGCGGAGCACGGGCACTTTCAAGTCTTTCAAGGCTTGGAGCACGTCGTTGCGATAGCCTTGTGTGTTGGGGATGGGGGAGTCTTCTCCTACCCACAGTCCGCCGTAGATGCAGGTGCCGAGGTGCTCGGCAAACTGTCCGTAGATTTCCTTGTGGATCTTTTGAGAGCCATTGGCGGTCTGGATGCTGATCGTAGCATCCTGGCTGATGGCTGACAGAGAGAAGCTTAAGAGAAATGCTGCTGAAATCAGTTTCTTCATTGTCGTTGTGATTTGGGTCGTGTGAATAACAATAGTTGACAGGGTCATCGCAAAAAGCTGGTTGTCAGCCCGGGTTCCCGGGCTGACAACGGCAGCCTATTTCTTGCATTTCACGGCAGCCTCTTCGATGCCAAGGCCTGCCTTGTAGTTTTCGATGTATTTGTTGAAACCAGCCACATCCTCCGGTGTGGGAGCGATTTCCACACCGGCGTCGCCTGCAAAGACCACCTGGTCGAGATAGTCGGCAAGAGAGAGTTTGCCGGGATTGTTCACCAAGTAGGAGGCGAGCAGTGCGATACCCCATGCGCCACCCTCGCCTGCAGTCTCCATGACGGAGATGGGTGAGTTGATGGCTGCGGCGAGCACGCGCTGTCCCACACCTTTGGTCTTGAACAGACCGCCGTGACCGGTGATGCGGTCCACTTCGACTTTCTCTTCTTTGAAGAGGATGTCGTTGCCGATTTTCAGTACGCCGACAGAGGCGTAGAGGTGGGCGCGCATGAAATTGGCGAGGTTGAACTTGTCGTTGGCGGAGCGCACGAAGAGCGGACGTCCCTCGGCAAGTCCGGTGACAGGTTCTCCGGAGATGTAGTTGTAGGAGATGAGCCCACCACAGTCGGGATCGCCGTTGAGGGCGTTGTTGTAAAGTTTGCCGAACACCTCATTCATGTCGACGGGTACGCCAAGCAACTGCTGGTATTCCTTGAACAGGTTGACCCAGGCATTGAGGTCGGAGGTGCAGTTGTTGCAGTGCACCATAGCCACGAGACTGCCGTCGGGGGTGGTCACCATGTCGATCATCTCATAGGGCTTGGAGAGTTCTTTCTCCAGCACGATCATGGAGAACGATGAGGTGCCGGCGGAGACGTTGCCCGTGCGCTGTTTCACGGCATTGGTGGCTACCATACCAGTTCCGGCGTCGCCCTCGGGTGGACAGACGGGGATGCCTGCCTTCAGGTGTCCGGAGACATCGAGACGCTTGGCCCCCTCGGGTGTCAGGAATCCGGCGTTCTCGCCAGCATTGAGCGACTGGGGCAGAATGTCGAGGAGTTTCCAGGAGAATCCCTTCGGCGCCACCAGTTCATCAAACTTGCGCACCATCTCGGCGTCATAGGTCTTGGTATTGGGGTCGACAGGGATCATGCCGGAGGCATCGCCCACGCCAAGGACGAATTTCCCGGTCACCTGCCAGTGGACGTAGCCAGCCAGTGTGGTGAGGAACTTGATGTCGGCCACATGCTCCTCGTTGTCGAGAATGCACTGATAGAGATGGGAGATGCTCCAGCGGAGAGGGATGTTGTAGTTGAAAAGCGTGGAGAGTTCAGCGGCAGCCTTCCCGGTGTTGGTGTTGCGCCAAGTGCGGAAAGGAACGAGGATCTCCTGCTTCTCGTTGAATGCCATGTAGCCATGCATCATGGCGCTGAAGCCGATGGCGGCGAGCGCTTCTATCTCGCAGTCGTATTGCCGGATGACATCCTTGCGGAGTTCGGCATAGCAGTCCTGCAGGCCATACCAGATGGCTTCTACGCTATAGGTCCAGAGACCGTCGACGAGCTGGTTTTCCCACTCATGGCTGCCTTGGGCGATGGGCTTGTTCTCCTGGTCGATGAGAACAGCTTTGATACGGGTGGAGCCAAACTCAATTCCGAGGATGGCCTTGCCTGCTTCTATGGTTTGTTTTGCAGTCATCTTGTCTTTATTTAAGCGCCTTGTTAAGCATGTAGTAGATCTCATTCATCTGGAGGTCGTGCTTGAACTCGCTGGTCTTGGTGTCCTTGTTGATACGGACATACTCGATGCCGAGCATCTCGGCGAAGTCCTCCCAGTATTCCTCTGTGATGTCGTAGGAGAAGGCGCTGTGGTGTGTGCCGCCAGCGAGGATCCATGCGCCGGCACCGATCTCGAATGTGGGCTGGGGCACCCAGAGAGCAGAAGCGACAGGCAGGTTGGGCATGGGTTTGGGCTCGATGCACTCCACTTCCTGTGAGATGAGGCGGAAGCGGTTGCCGAGATCGACCACCGTGGCCTTGATGCCTCGGCCGACTTTGGATGTGAAGACGAGGCGTGCGGTCTGCTGTTTGCGGATGCCGATGCCGAGGAAGTGGACCTCGAGCTTGGGCTTGTCGGTGGCGATAAGCGGACAAACCTCGAGCATGTGGCTCTGGAGGCAGCTGCTGCGGTCGCCGGCGAAGTTGAGGGTGTAGTCCTCGAGGAATGAGCAACCAGTAGGCATGCCCTGCTGGATGACCCAAAGAGTGCGGTAGAGGCAAGCGGTCTTCCAGTCTCCCTCAGCACCGAAACCGATACCCTCGGCCATCAGCCGCTGTGAGGCAAGGCCGGGAATCTGGTCGAAACCGACGAAGTTCGGGTCGTCGATGTCGGCGTCGCCGAGGTCGTCGAAGTTGGTGGTGAAAGCTGTGGCGCACTCGTCTTTCAGCACGCGGCGCAGTGCTATCTCTGCCTTGGCTGCGTTTTTCACTTTCTGCCAATAGACCTCCTCGCCGCTCTCATCGATCTTGATGGTGTATTCTTTCTTGTACTCCTCGACAAGGGCCTCGGCCTCGGCGTCGGTGACTTTCTTGAAATACTCCATCAGAGAGGAGACAGGATAATAGTCGACATGGTAGCCCAGGCGCTGTTCAAACTCCACACGGTCGCCATCGGTGACGGCTACATTGTTCATGTTCATGCCAAACATCAGGCAGCGCACGTTCTTGGCATCGGCCACGCCGGCAGCCACGCGGGCCCAGACGGCGATCTTCTTCTGTGCTTCCTCGTTCTTCCAGTAGCCGCAGACCACCTTGCGCGGAACACGCATGCGGGTGCAGATATGACCGAACTCGATGTCGCCATGAGCGCTTTGGTTGAGGTTCATGAAGTCCATGTCCATGGTCTCCCAGGGAATCTCAGCATTGTATTGTGTGTGGAAGTGGAGAAGAGGCTTCTGGAGGTCCTGCAGGCCCTTGATCCACATTTTTGCGGGTGAGAAGGTGTGCATCCAGGTGATGATGCCGATGCATTTGTCATCGTTGTTGGCGGCTTTCATCACAGCCTCTACTTCCTTGCTGCTGTTGGCCGTGCCTTTATAAACCACTTTCACGGGGATATTTCCACTGGCGTTGAGGCCGTCCACCATCTCCTTGGAGTGGCCGTCGACTTGCACCACGGCATCACCTCCGTAAAGAAGTTGTGCACCTGTTACCCACCAGATCTCTAAATTCTCGAATGCTTTCATAATTGTAGTCTGTAAATGTTATGTTTGATGATGAATTTTGGGCTTGTTATTTTTTCTTCTGTCCATAGTAGGCATTGGGACCATGTTTGCGGCTGAAATGTTTCTCGATGAGAAGCGGGTTCATGGTTGTGGCCGGATTGACACAGAAGGAAACGAAGGCCATCTTGGCCACCTGCTCTGCCACCACGGCATGGTAAACAGCCTGTGCGGGATCCTTGCCCCAAGAGAAGGGCCCGTGGTTCTTGACAAGGACGGCGGGGGTATGGACGGGGTTGATGTTATCGCGGCGGAACCGGTCGACGATGACCACGCCGGTCTCTTTCTCATATTCGGGCATCTGCTCTGCGGTCATGTCATCGGTGCAGGGGATGCAGTCGTGGAAATAGTCGGCATGAGTGGTGCCGATATTGGGGATGTCTTTTCCGGATTGTGCCCATGCTGTGGCATAGGTGGAGTGTGTGTGGACGATGCCGCCCAATTCGGGGAAGGCACGGTAGAGCACCAAGTGGGTCGGGGTGTCCGACGAAGGGTTGAGGTCTCCCTCCACTACTTTCCCGCTCTCGAGGTCTACCACCACCATGTCGGATGCTTTCATCACGTCATAGTCGACACCAGAGGGCTTGATCACGACAAGGCCTTTCTCACGGTCTATGCCCGACACGTTGCCCCAGGTGAAAATCACCAGGTTGTGCTTCACGAGGTCGAGATTGGCTTGGAATACTTTTTCTTTTAATTCTTCTAACATGTGAGTCAATTAGATAATTGGTTGTTTTTTCATAGTTTGAAAGAGGTCTCGTTGGAGAACATCTTTTTGTTGAATCGGTAGAGGACGGCACCGCGCTTCGAGGTGAGCTTGTCGATGTGCTCAGTCTTCTCGATGAAGTCGATGCCTTTCACGCGCTTGCGGAAGTTGCGTTTGTCTATTTCCTCCCCCAGGATGGCTTCATAGACATGTTGCAACTGGGTCAGGGTGAACAGTTCCGGGAGCAGGTTGAAACTCAGCGGTTCGGTATTGATGCGGCGGCGCAAAAGAGTGATGGCTTTGCGCACCATCTCATTGTGGTCGGAATAGAGCCGGGGCAGTTCGTTGATGCTCACCCATTCCACGCCATGCTCCTGGCGAAGGCTCTCGTCGTAGTCGTTGACATTGATGAGCGCACAGTAGGCCACGGTGATGACCCGCTCTCCGGGGTCGCGGTCGATGGCTCCGAAGGCACCCACCTGTTTCATGTAGATGTCTTTCAGTCCAGTCAGGGTGTAGAGCACGCGATAAGCAGCCTCTTCCAGGCTTTCGTCTTCGCCGACGAATCCTCCGTAGAGAGACCATTCGCCTCTTCCCGGGTCCATTTGCCGGTGTCCGATGAGAAGCTTCAGCTTCTCCTGGTCGAAACCGAATACAATGCAGTCGACGGAGACGAGTACTTTGGAATGCTCACCATAAAATCCAGTCATAATCCTTTAATTCCTATTGTTGAATGTGGAAATGCAGCAACTTTCTGTTTGCAGAGTAAAGAGAGGGAAAGCGTTCGGCTCCTCCCTCTCTTTGATGTGTGATTACCAGAAGTAAATGTAGAATGCGATGGTGAAACCGAGGATGATCACGGTGTGGATCACATCCCAGTGATTCCAGCTGGCACGAGTGGCTGCAATCTGCTCAGGTGTAGAGGTTCCGAAGACAAGGCCTTGGATCTTCTTCTCGTCGGGTGCCTCGGTGCAGAGTGACACGATGATCACGATCAGGCAGCACACCAGCAGCATCACACCACAGAAGAACAGCCAGTTGAAATCGTAGAACACGGCCTTGAACCAAGTCTGAGCGGCGTCGGGCGTGTTGCTGTAGTAAACCTTGGCTCCCAGACGGGTGAGACCGATGATCAGACCGGAGAGCAGACCCCACATGCCACCTTTGGCGGATGCGCGCTTCCAGCAGATACCCAGGAGGAAGGCTGAGGCGATACCCGGTGCGAGCACGCTCTGCACATCCTGCAGATAGTTGTAGAGCACATCGCCGACGCTACGCATGATGGGAATCCAGAGGATACCGAGAATCACGATGACCACAGTGGCGATCTGACCGATGCGTACCAGCTGCTTCTCGGAGGTCTCAGGCTTGAGGCGCTTCCAGAAGTCGATGGTGAAGAGCATGGCAGAGGAATTGAACAGAGAGGCCAGGGATGACATCAGAGCGGCAAGGATACCGCACACCACTAGACCTTTGACACCTGCAGGCAGCAATTTGGCCACGAGGGTCGGGAAAGCTGCGTCGGGAGTGGAGAGCACGAACACCTCGCCATTGGGCAGGGTGATGCCTTTCTGACTCATGGCAAAAGCGATCATGCCGGGGATGAGGAACAGGAAGACAGGGAGCAATTTCAGGTATGCGCCAAAGATGGTACCGCGGCGAGCTTCCTTCTCGTTCTTTCCGGAGAGTACACGCTGCACGATGTACTGGTCTGTACACCAGTACCAGAAACCGATGACAGCAGATCCGACGAGAGCACCGAGCCAAGGATAGTTCGGGTCGCGGTTGTCGCGGATGAGCGATGTCATCTTGTCGCCGTACTCATTGGCGTCGACAGCACCGCAGATGGCCATCATCTGGTCCCAACCGCCCAGAGCCTTGAATCCCAGGACGAGGATGATGAGTGAGCCGAGCAGGAGGATAGGAGTCTGCAGCACAGACGTGTAGAGCACGGATTTCATACCACCGAGGATGGTGTAGATGGCAGTGATGACCACGAGGCCGATAGCGGCGATCCAGAAGAAGTCGATGCCCCAGAGTTCCTTGATGCCGAAAACCTGCTGGAAGACCAGTCCGCCGGCATAGACTGTCACGGCCACCTTGGTGAGCACATAGCTGATGAGAGAGATGACAGAGAGGATCGTACGGCTCTCTTTGTTGAATCGACGCTCCAGGAATTCAGGCATGGTGTAGACCATTGAGCGGGTGTAGAAGGGCACGAATACCCAACCCAGGATAAGGATCATCCAGCCCTGGATCTCCCAGTGGGCCATGGCCATACCAGAGGATGCTCCAGCGCCTGCCAGTCCTATGAGGTGCTCAGAACCGATGTTGGATGCGAAAATCGAGGCACCGATGGCGATCCACGTCGCATCACGTCCACCAAGGAAATAGTCTGCTGAGTTGTTGTTCTTTTGGTTGATAACCCAAACGACAATGCCAATAAGTGCCAGGCAGAAAACACCAATGACAATCCAGTCTAAAAGTTGCATGTGATTATAAAATTTTTTATGGTTATTATAGGTAATTGCTTATTGGGCTTGTGCTGTGCTGTCGGCTTCAGCAGTTTGCTCTGTCTCGCTCTTCACAGAGAACTTATAGGCAGCGTGGCTGTAGTATTTCTCGCCTGGCTTCAAAGTAGGCTGCACCCAGTCTTTCTTGTTGGGGGAGTCGGGGTATTTCTGGCTCTCAAGGCACACACTCACATGCTTGGGATAAAGCACACCGAATTTGCCGGGTACGCCGTTGCCCTGGAAATTGCCAGTGTAGACCTGCACGCCAGGCTCATTGGTGAACATCTCGAGCAGGATGCCGGTCTTCGGGGAGTAGAGCGATGCGCAGACGATGTTGTCGTCGCCCTTGCCGTCCTTGAACGTGTTCAGGCACCAGTTGTGGTCGTAGCCGGTGGCGTTTTTGATGTAGATGTATGAAGTGTCCATCTTCTCAGCGATGACAGCAGGCTCACGGAAGTCCATTGGCGTGCCTTGCACGGGTTTGATCTCACCTGTCGTCATGTAGCTGGCATCCGACGGAGTGAAGTTGTCGGCATTGATGTAGAGCACCATGTCCATGGCTTCTTTCGAGAGGTCGCCGTTGAGGTTGTAGTAGTTGTGGTTAGTCATATTGATGATAGTCTCGGCGTCGGTAGTGGCCTCGAAGGTGATGTCGAGGGTGTTGTCGGCTGTCAGTTTGTAGGTCGTGGTGGCTGTCACGGTGCCAGGGAAGCCATTGTCGCCGTCGGGTGATACAAGTGTCAGTTTCAGAGTGGTGGCGTCGATCTGCTCGGCGTCATACACTTTGTGCATCCATCCGGTGTTCCCACCGCCATGCAAACAGTGCTTGGCACCGTTCCCTGTGTCGTTTTGGGTCAGTTGGTATTCTTTTCCATCCACGGTGATCTTGCCATCGTTGATGCGGTTGGCATAGCGTCCAACGGATGAGCCGTAGTCACTGGGACTGTTGAGCGTGTCGGCGTATTGTGCGATGTTGTCATAGCCAAGCACCACGTCGGTGGGGTTGCCGTCTTTGTCGGGCACGACGAGCGACACGATGCGGCCACCATAGTTGGTGATGCATGCCTCCATGCCATTGTCGTTCTTAAGCACATAGAGCTTGACAGGTTTTTCGTTGATGACCGTGTCGAAACGGGCAGGGTCGAGCTTGGATACAGTGAGGTTCACTTCCTTGCCTGTATCACAGGCTGAGAGCATCGCAAGAGCTACTCCTGCTCCCAAAATAATACCTTTTAAGTTTTTCATAATTTGGATGGATTTATAGATGATTCGATTTTGGGTGTAAATATACAATATTTTATTGATTTGACAATGGGTGAGGTATATGTTTTTGAGCATAAAAGTGTAAAAATAACACTTTTTAATTATTTGGCTGTCAAATAAGGGCGTAAAATCAAAAAATCGGCGAGAAACATCTTCTCACGATGGAGATGTTTTCCCGCCGATGGTCTCTTTTAGGTGCTTAGCAGATCTTGCGTGAGCCATCACTGATGACAACGTCGATCACCATGGGCTCTTTGCCGTATTTGGCGGCATATTTTTTCTTGGCGTCGGCGATGAAGGCATCGTAGAGCTCGTCTTTCACCAGGTTGATGGTGCAACCTCCGAAACCTCCACCCATGATGCGGCTTCCGGTCACGCCGTTTTCCTTGGCGATGTCGTTGAGGAAGTCGAGTTCCTCGCAGCTCACTTCATATTCCTTGCTCAGTCCGTAATGGGTCTCGTACATTTTCTGGCCGACAGTCTCGTAGTCTCCGGCCACGAGGGCGTCGCAGACAGCGAGCACACGGTCTTTCTCTCCGAGAACGAAATGGGCGCGGGTGTAGTCTTCCTCACCCACCTCGGCTCTTACTTCCTCCAGCTGTTCCCAGGTGCAGTCGCGCAGTGTCTCGAATTTGCCCTCCGGATGTTTGGCGGCAATATGTTTCACCACGTTCTCGCAGCTGTTGCGGCGGTCGTTGTAGGGAGAACCCACCAGTTCGTGCTTCACACAGGAGTTGAGCAGCACCAGTTTATAGCCTTTGGGATCGAAAGGATAATATTCGAACTCACGTGAGCGGCAGTCGAGGCGCATCAGTTTGCCGGCTTTTCCGAAGACACTGGCAAACTGGTCCATAATGCCACAATTCACTCCGATGTACTTATGCTCTGTGGCCTGTCCAGCGAGTACGATGTCCCATTTGGAGACTTTGTTTTCGCCGAAGAGGTCGTTGATGCCGCAGCCGAAGCAGCTCTCCATGGCAGCAGAGGATGACATTCCTGCTCCGAGAGGGACATCACCGGCGAAAGCGATGTTGTAACCCTTCACAGGTACTCCAAGGGCTTCCATCTCCAGTGTCATGCCATAGATGAAGCGAGCCCATGTAGCACGAGGGCCTTTGCCATCGTGGAAATCAAAGTCCACTCGGTCTTTCAGGTCGATGGAGTATGCACGGATGGTGCTCTCGGTGCCGTTGGGGCGCATCTCGGCCATGATGCCGCAGTCAACTGCTCCTGGGAAGACGAAACCGCCGTTATAGTCGGTGTGCTCTCCGATGAGGTTGATACGGCCTGGTGAGTGATAGATGTTGCCGGTAAGACCGTCAAAATGTTTGATAAAACGACTTCTTACAAATTCGATATCCATGATTATTCTGATTTTGTGATTGATGTTTTTTTGTTTTCTAGGGCTAGGGTTTCTAGTGGCTCTAGGAATCCTAGTGCTCCTAGAGCTTCTAGGTATCCTAGTTTATCTAGTGGTTCTAGGAATCCTAGTTTACCTAGTGGTTCTAGGAATCCTAGTGCTTCTAGAGCTTCTAGAGTTTCTAGGAATCCTAGTGATTCTAGGTGTCTTTAGTCTACGGGGATGTCTTTGTTGACATTCTTGCAGCCTATGAGAGCGTAGTAGAACATGTATGCCATGGCGAGGAGATAGACGAAATAACTCGGCATATATCCCATGAAATCAGCAAAGAAATTCTGTACGACGGGCAGCACACCACCGCCCACAACCATCATCATGAAGATGCCGGATGCCTGTGCGGTGTATTTACCAAGACCCTCTGTGGCCAGGTTGAAAATGGAAGCCCACATCACAGAAGTGCAGAGACCGCAGAGCACAAGCAACAAGGCGCTCATAGGTACGGTGATCATCTCAATACTGCCTTCCAGAATCTTCACCAACGGCATGCTTACGGTCACGGACTTGGGAGTGAGGATGGCTGCAATGATCAGGATCATGCCCACGGCAGTGGTGCAGAGCATCATCTGACGTGATGACACCTTGCCGGCAATGGCACTGGAAATCAGACGCCCCACAAGCATGAGCAGCCAGTACATGGCGGCTACGGCACCACCGATGGTGGCAGCGTTGAGGACGGCCTCCGGGTTCACCCATGCACCATTGGCTGATGTGTCTGACAGGTAGAAGTTCAAACCACCGGGGATGCCCACCTCAACACCTACATAGACGAAGATGGCGATGACTCCCAGCAGGGTATGACGGAATGACCAGGGCGAATGCTCGAACACGGTGTCGGCTGTCACCTTGCCCATCTCCGGGTCTTCGATTGGGATGAAGAGCAGAATGCAGAAAGCGCAAGCGAAAACAGCCATGGCGATGAACATCACCAGGTTGACGTCGGCCATCTGGGTGGATGCGGTCACGGTGCCGATCAGGGCGCCCACCAACATCGGGGTCATCGTTCCCGAGAGAGAATTCAGCGTGCCACCGATCATGTTGAGCTGGTTGCCGCGGTTTCCTCCTCCTCCAAGCAGGTTGAGCATGGGGTTGACGACAGTGTTGAGGATACAGACGGAGAAACCGGAAATGAATGCACCGAAGAGATAGATGCAGAATCCGGGGATGCCTCCTGAGAATCCGGAAAGATATTGGATCAACACCCCAAAGAAGCCCACAGCGATGCCGATGAGGGCCGTCTTCTTGTAACCCACTTTGGTCAGCATCTTGCCAGCCGGGATTCCCATGAACAAGTAGGCGAAGAAGTTCATGAAGTTACCCATGATGCCCAGCACGTTGCTGCCGCCGATTTCAGGCTGGTTTTTCCAAATGACACCAATGGGGGCTCCAAGGTTGGTCACAAAGGAAATCATTGCGTAGAGGAAGAACATCGTGACAATGGCGATGATGCTTCCATTTTGTTTTTGTTTGCTCATTGTTGTTATTATGATTAGGTTTCCGTTGATACCCCTTGTCCATTGTTGGCCATTCGCACAATGGTGAAATGGCCAACAACGGCATGGGGGGTGGTCTCTTGTTTATTTCCTCACTCCAAACTTGTAGATCGTCTTCTGCTTGTAACGACGATTTGGTTTCAGCACCACAGAGGGGAAGTAGGGGTGGTTGGGAGTGTCGGGGAAGTGCTGTGCTTCGAAGCAGATTGCACTACGGCGGGGGAAGGTGGCACCATGCTGGCCCTTCTCACCGCAGCCGAAGTTATCGGTGTAGAGTTGCACGCCTGGTTCTGTGGTGTAGACATCCATCGTGCGGCCAGTTTTCGGCTCAAAGATGCGTGCTGCAAAGCTCAATTCCCCTTCCTCGCACTTGTTGAGTACGTAGCAATGATCGTAACCAGAACCGTTACGGATCTGCTCGCAGTCGGCATCGATGTCCTGACCGATGGGTTTCGGCGTGCGGAAATCAAATGGAGTGTCTTTCACAAAGCGAATCTCGCCCGTGGGGATGGAGGTCTCGTCGATGGGGAGGTAGTAGTCTGCGTTGATCTCACATTCCAGGTCTTCGATGGTGGGCGTGGGATCGGCGATGCCGGCCAGGCTGAAGAAACCGTGGTTGGTCAGGTTGATGATGGTCATCTTGTTGGTCGTGGCCAGATACTCTATCATCAACTCGTTCTCATTGGTGAATGTGTAGACGACGGTCACCTTCAATTCGCCAGTGTATCCTTCTTCGCCATAGGCGGAGATCAGCTCGAGTACCAGCGACTGGTTGTTCATCTGAGTGGCATCCCATACACGTGCATGGAAACCTTTCGGACCGCCATGCAGGGCGTTGGGGTCGTTGTTGATGGCCAGCTGGTAGTCTTTCCCTCTCAGTCTGAACTGTCCGCGGCAGATGCGGTTGCCATAGCGCCCGATCAGGGTCGACAAATAAGGCTGCGGATGATTGATGGCTTCCTGGATGCTGTTGTACCCCTGGATGACGTTGGCGATGTTGCCGTCTCTGTCAGGTACCATGATGGCTACAATGGCTCCACCATAGTTGGTGATAGCGACTTCATTGCCAAGACTGTTTTTGAGGATATACAAATCGGTGTTTTTCCCGTTGATCGTGGTCTGGAAATCTTCTTTTCTCAGGCCACAAAGAATTTCTGTTTCTCCTGTGTTCATAATCATTAGGGTTATAGTTACTATGTAGTCTGCAAAATAACTCAAAAAAAATGAGAAACACAAAAGAAACGGGGAAAAAGTGTTTTTTCACAACAGTTAAAAACTCTTAAATCGCCAGGCTGTTTAAAGCTTGTCTCTTTTCCCTGGAAAGAGACTCTAATAAGTCAGCTACCACGTAGCTGCTGCCTCCCACGAAAATGAAGTCATGGGGAGAGGCTTCCGACAGGGCCGTGCGATAGGCCGCTGCGACTGAAGGGAATGCCTGGCCGTTCAATCCTTTGTTTTTTGCTTTTTGCTGCACGGTTCGCTCGTCGATGGCCCGTTTGCTGTTTGCCTTCGTAAAATAGAAAGTGGCGTTGGCGGGAAGGAGGCTCAAGACAGTGTCGATGTCCTTGTCATCCACCATGCCGAAAACGATGCGGCATTTGTCACAGGCTTGCGACTTGATTTGCCGGGCAAGGTATTGCCAGCCGCCTACGTTATGCCCTGTGTCGCAGATGACCAGCGGGTTCTCCTGGATGCGCTGCCATCTGCCCATCAGGCCTGTCAGGTGGCAGACCTCGGCGAATCCTTTCTTGATGTCATCTTGAGAGATGGAAAGACCGGCTCGCCGGAGTTGTTCCACAGCTGCGAGGATGGTGTTGGCATTCTTTACTTGATATGTTCCGCCCAATTCGCCATGAAGGATACCCATGCCGGCGGTATCGTAGTCTATGCCTCCATCTTCTGTCGGGATGGCTTGGGAGATGTAAGAACAATCTTCCGCGAAAATGAGCGGCGCCCCCTCCGCCTGTGCTTTGTTGATGAACACAGGACGAGTCTCCGGCAGTGCCTCGCCGATCACGACCGGGATTCCAGGTTTGATGATGCCGGCTTTCTCGGCAGCGATCCGGGGTAGGGTATCTCCGAGAAACTGTGTGTGGTCGAAGCTGATGTTGGTGATGACCGACAGAATCGGGGAGATGATATTGGTGCAGTCGAGCCGACCTCCGAGCCCCACCTCTATCACAGCGATATCGACATGCTGCTGCCTGAAATAGTCGAAGGCCATCGCTGTGGTCAGTTCGAAGAAAGAAGGGCGTAGGGGTTCGAAGAAATGGCGGTGTTTCTCGACGAAATCGATGACAAACGCCTCGCTGACGCATAGACCGTCGACACGGATGCGTTCGCGGAAATCTACGAGATGAGGCGACGTGAACAGGCCAGTGTGGTAGCCAGCGGTTTGCAGGATGGCGGCCAAGGTATGGGAGACAGACCCCTTCCCGTTAGTGCCGGCCACATGGATGGTGGTGAAACTGTGATGGGGATGCGACAGATGGTTGTCGAGGGCTAAGGTGTTGCTGAGTCCCTCTTTATAAGCACCAGCCCCGATCTTCTCGAAGACCGGGGTGCTGTTGAACAAATATGTCACGGTTTCGTTGTAGTCCATCCGTGGTCAGGAGAAATAATTCTTGAATCGCTGGAAAATACTTTGCCGAGTCGAATTGTCGCTTTTGAAGTTCTCGCTTCGCTGCATCTTCTCCAAAGCCTCTTTCTCGTCACGTGAGAGAGTCTTGGGAACATAGATGCTGATATTGACGATGATGTCGCCTGTGCCCGATCCATATCCTTGCACAGCCGGAAGTCCCTTGCCGCGGAGCCGTTTTGTCGTGCCAGGTTGGATGCCTGGCTCCAGATTGATTTTCAGAGACTTGCCGTCGATGGTCGGTATTTTCACCTCACCACCGAGCGCTGCCGTGGGGAAGTCGAGCAACAGGTTGTAGATGAGATCGTTGTCTTGTCTTACAAAAGTGTCGTTAGACTCCTCGCTGATGAAAACTTGGATATCACCAGGCACCCCGTTGTGAGCTCCTGCGTTGCCTTTGCCCTGCACGGTGAGCACCATGCCGTCGGCCACGCCGGCGGGAATCTTGATCTCGACGACTTCCTCGCCTTTGACCACGCCGTCGCCGCCGCATTCCTTGCACTTGTTCTTGATGACTTTGCCCTCTCCATGGCAGGTGGGGCAGACCCCTTGGGTCTGCATCACTCCGAAGAGCGTCTGCTTGGTCTGTACGGTGTAGCCGCTGCCATGACATGTGGGGCAAGTGTCAGCACTTGATCCTGCCTCAGCACCGCTGCCATGGCAGTGGGGGCAGGTCACGTCTTTCTTCACGCGGAATTTCTTGGTCACGCCCGAAGCCACTTCTTGAAGGCTTAATTTCACTTTCAGGCGCAGGTCGCCGCCACGGTAGACGCGCTGGCTGCTGCCGCCGCGACCTCCTCCGAAACCTCCAAAGCCACCGAATCCGCCTCCGCCGAACACGCTTCCAAACATCTGGAAGATATCGTCCATGGAGAAATCTCCGCTGCTGAAGCCACCAAATCCGCCGGGAGCATCAAAACCGAATTGGTCGTATTGCTGTCGCTTCTGTGCGTCGTGCAGCACATCGTAGGCCTCTGCGGCCTCCTTGAACTTCTCTTCAGCTTCTTTGTCGCCGGGATTGCGGTCGGGATGATACTTGATGGCGATCTTGCGGTAGGCTTTCTTGATCTCGTCTTCCGACGCGTCCTTGCTCACGCCGAGTACCTCGTAGTAATCTCTTTTGTTTGCCATTTCTTTTCTATGTCATCCTATTGTCCCACGGCTACTTTGGCATAGCGGATCACTTTCCCGTTGAGTGTGTATCCCGTCTGCACGCAGTCGATCACTTTGCCTTTCTTGTCGTCGCCCATGCCAGGTACCATGGCAATGGCCTCGTGATAGTCGGTATCGAAATCCTTGTCAGTGGTCTCGATACGCTCGACACCCTCGCCAGAGAGGATCTTGATGAATTTCTTGTATATCAGGTCAACACCCTCGCGGAGGGTGTCCACGTTTTCCGTTTTCTTGCCATTCTCGATGGCGCGCTCCAGGTCGTCAAGCACGGGAAGGATCTTGGTGATGGTCTTCTCACCTCCATTGAGGATCAGTTCGGCTTTCTCTTTCAGCGTGCGCTTGCGGTAGTTGTCGAACTCAGCTACCTTGCGGAGATACTTGTCGTTGAGTTCCTCTATTTTCTCCTGGGCTTCCTTCAAGGGGTCTTTAGCCTCCTCTTTGTCAGCTGTTTCCTCTTTCTCTTCCGAAGCAGCCTTCACCTCCTCATTCTCTTGCTCCTGGGTGTCCTCGGTGGCAGGGTTCTCAGAGGCAGTAGCCTCTTCTGCAGTGGCTTCTTCCTGAAGCTCGTCTATCTCTTTCTTGCTTTCTTCGTTCATTGTCGTAGTCTTTTGGTTCTGTTTGTTGTGCAGCAAAAAACTTGCCAAACTCGAAAAAGGCCTGGCAAGTTTCTTTGCTTTCTTGGTTTTATGTGAAGCGTTATACCGTGCCATACATTTTGGCTTTCAGTTCTTTGATGCCTTCGTCGTAGATATAGTCATCATACTGCATCAGTTTGTCGATGGTGCCGCTTGGTGTCAGTTCGATGATGCGGTCAGCCACGGTCTGGATGAACTCATGGTCGTGGCTGGCGAAGAGTATGTTTCCCTTGAAAGAGACCAGATTGTTGTTGAACGCCTGGATGCTCTCCAGGTCAAGGTGGTTGGTCGGCGTATCGAGGATAAGGCAGTTGGCATTCTTCAGTTGCATGCGTGCGATCATGCAGCGCATCTTCTCACCTCCGCTGAGCACGTTGACTTTCTTCTCCACCTCCTCTTGTTTGAACAGCATGCGGCCCAGGTATCCTTTCATCATCACTTCGTTGCCAGTGCCAAACTGGCTGAGCCAGTCGACCAAGTTGAGCTCGCTCTTGAAGAACTCGGTGTTGTCGAGTGGCAGATAGGCTGTGGTGATGGTGATGCCCCATTTGTAGGTTCCGGCATCGGGTTGGCGGTTGCCGTTGATGATCTCGAAGAGGGCGGTCATCGCCTTGGGGTTATGGCTGAGGAAGACGGTCTTCTGGCCTTTTTCGATGTTGAAGTTGACGTTGTCGAAAAGTACAGTGCCGTCAGCATCTACAGCTTTCAGTCCTTCCACTTCCAGAATCTGGTTGCCTGGTTCGCGCTCCATCTGGAAGAGAATGCCAGGGTACTTGCGTGATGAGGGCCGGATTTCGTCGACATTGAGTTTCTCCAGCATCTTCTTGCGGCTGGTGGTCTGTTTGCTCTTTGAGACATTAGCCGAGAAACGACGGATAAACTCCTCCAGTTCCTTACGCTTCTCCTCAGCTTTTTGGCGCTGGTTTTGTGCTTGTCGCAGAGCAAGTTGTGAACTCTGATACCAGAAAGAGTAGTTGCCCGAGAAAACAGTCACCTTGCCGAAGTCGATGTCGACGGTCTGGGTGCTCACGGCATCGAGGAAGTGGCGGTCGTGGCTCACCACGAGAACGGTCTGCTCCACGTTGCTCAGATATTCCTCCAGCCATTGTACGGTGTCAAGGTCGAGGTCGTTGGTCGGCTCGTCGAGCAGCAGGTTGTCAGGATTTCCGAAGAGGGCCTTGGCCAGCATCACACGCACCTTCTCATTGTTTGAGAGTTCACTCATGGGCTTATTGTGCAGTGCTTCTTTGATGCCAAGGTTGGAGAGCAGCATGGCAGCATTGCTCTCAGCGTTCCATCCGTCCATCTCAGCGAATTTCTCTTCAAGTTCGGCCACGAGGTTGCCGTCTTCCTCGCTGAAGTCAGGTTTCATGTAGAGGGCCTCGCGGTCTTTCATGTTCTTCCAGAGGGGCTGGTGGCCCATCATGACTGTATCGAGTACGGTGAAATCGTCGTATTTGAAGTGATCCTGGTCAAGAACCGACAGTCGCTCCCCCGGGCCAAGTTCTACGGAACCTTTGTTGGGCTCAAGTTCACCACTGATGGCTTTCAGTAGTGTTGATTTCCCGGCGCCGTTGGCGCCGATGACACCGTATATGTTGCCTGCGGTGAACTTGATGTTGACGTCTTTGTATAAAACTCTTTTGCCAAATTGGATGGCGAGGTTGGTGACTGTGATCATGCTTGTCGATATTATATATAATGTGGCAAAGGGAAATCGTCCGATTTCCCAATTCGCCTGCAAAGGTACGAATAAGCGAGCGAAGTGCCAAATTTATTTGAGCAATTCCGAGCGGGAGTACCTTCGGCGAAGCCAAAGGTGCGAGCGAAGTGCCAAATTTATTTGTGCAATTCCTTTTTTTTGTAGAGACGTCACATTGTGGCGTCTTACAGCGAAAAAAACAGTTCTGCCTGCAAATTTCACGGATTTGCCCTCTTAAATGCGAAATTTTGCCTAATTTTGCACCCATGATGAAGAGAAATTTCAACCAAGCCCCTGAATACGACCATTATGCGGTAGCTAAGGAGACCCCATTGTTGGAGTTCTTGTTGCAGACCGTCCAGGGACAAAGCAAGACGAAAATCAAGGCCACGCTGAAAGGGCGGGGCATCAAAGTCGACGGGAAGTGTGTCACACAGTTTGATTTCCTCCTTCGGCCGGGCATGAAGGTCTCTGTCAGCAAATCGAAGCGCAACATGACATTCAAGAACCGTTTCGTCAAACTCGTCTATGAAGACCGCTACCTGGTCGTCGTCGAGAAAGAGCCGGGTATCTTGTCGATGGCAGCGGGTCACTCCTCGCTCAACGTGAAATCTGTGCTTGATGATTATTTCCGGAAGTCACAGCAGCGGTGCAGGGCACATGTCGTCCATCGTCTCGACCGTGATACCAGTGGTCTGCTGATTTACGCCAAGGATATGGAGACGGAGCAGATCCTGGAGCATGAGTGGCATGATATCGTCTATGACCGTCGCTACGTGGCCGTGGTGTCGGGAGAGATGGAGCAGGATGGCGGCACCATTGCCAACTGGCTGAAAGACAACAAGGCATACGTCACCTATTCCTCGCCAGTCGACAATGGCGGGAAATATGCGGTCACCCATTTCCACACGCTGGCGCGAACGACAGAACATTCGCTGGTGGAATTCAAATTAGACACCGGGCGTAAGAATCAGATCCGTGTGCATGCTGCCGACATGGGGCATCCTGTCTGTGGCGATGTGAAATACGGTAATGGCGATGACCCGATCCACCGTCTTTGCCTGCATGCTTTCTTGCTTTGTTTCTACCATCCGGTGACCCATGAGCGGATGGAGTTTCAAACACCTATCCCTACTTCGTTCAGGTTGCTGTTCAAATAACCCCCAAAACATTATCTCAGAAAATGGAATTACTCGATATCTCAACT
Source organism: uncultured Prevotellaceae bacterium (assembly GCA_946540735.1). GTDB lineage: Bacteria > Bacteroidota > Bacteroidia > Bacteroidales > Bacteroidaceae > Prevotella. The sequence goes on from CAMNIN010000001.1 coordinate 145,016, forward strand.
CAAGACATCGCTTACCTCGTCTTTGGGATCATTGCTGTCATTGTGGCTTTTGTGGTGATCAAGAAAGTGGCTGGTTGCCTGATCAAGACGGTGGTCTTCGCCATCTTGCTGGCAGTCATGGCATATTTGTATTATAACTATATCCAGGGTAAGGAAGAACCGGCCGAGGAGCCAGCCCGTGTGGAAATCAACGGATAGGGAATATCCGGATGGTCAGATTCTACAGCAAGAGGCCGATTGAGGTGAGCACACCATAGATGAAGATATTCCTTGCGTTTTCACCGAGGATCCCGTTCAAGCGTTTCCCGTTGCTGATGCTGACCATCCGCCGGTAGGTCACGAAATGCAACATCAGATAGAGGAGGGGCAAGACGAAAGCCCATGTCCTGCCTTGGAAAAGATGGACACCCCCCATGAGGCATGCCAGCAATCCCAAACCCAGGAAAAGTATCTCTGTAGCCTTTTTTCCGATCCTGACGACAAGTGTCACTTTCCCTGTGCGTCGGTCGTTGTCGCGGTCGCGGTAATTGTTGACGACCAGGAGTGTGTCTACCACCAGGCCGCAAGCCAAGGAGGCTGTCAGCACTTGCAGTGTCACTGTCCCGGTCTGGATGTAATAAGTGGCGCAGACCGGCACGATGCCGAAAAAGACCAGTACCAGCAAGTCGCCCAAGCCGAGGTAGGAGAGGTGGGTCGTGTAGAGAAAGCAGAAGGCCACGCACAATACCCCGATTCCCACCATGGCCCAACCACCATATATGATTAGAGGAAGACCGGCCAGGCATGCGATCACTGTGGTCAGCAATATGGCGTAGCGCATGGCTGGAAGCGTGACCCATCCCTGAGCACAGGCCCTCAGAGGTCCTAACCGGAACTCGTCGTCGGTGCCTTTCTTGAAGTCGAAATAATCATTGATGAAATTAGCGTCGATTTGCATGATAAAGGCAAACAACAGACAAAGGACGGCGGGAATGATGCTGAATTTCTCCTGTGCTGTTGCCTCGGAGAGGTCTCGCCATGCTATGGCCAAAGCAATCATGACAGGGACGGCAGCCCCCGTTAAGGTTTTCGGACGGGAAGCCAAAAGCCAAGCTTTGGCTGAATTGACACTTACATTGTTTTCTGTATCCATGGAATGCAAAAATAATCAATTTTTTTGTTTTTGTGCCGCAATCCAGCGATAAAATAAGATAAAAGCATTATCTTTGTCATCAAATACCCCGAATTATGATTGGAAACAACGTTAGCCTTGACCTGATGGAGTTTATCGAGAGGAATATCCTTCCCCGTTACAATGCCTTTGACAAAGCCCATAACCTTGTTCACGCCAATAGAGTGATCCGTCAGTCCATCGAACTGGCACGTCGTTTCGGCGCCGATGTCAATATGGCATACGCCATCGCCGCCTATCATGACCTTGGCTTGGAAGGACCCCGAGCGATCCACCATGTCACAAGCGGCAAGATCCTTGCGGCCGACCGGCGCTTAGCGAAATGGTTCTCCCCTGCGCAGATCCAGGTGATGAAAGAGGCCGTGGAGGATCACCGCGCTTCCGCCTCACATGCTCCTCGCTCCATCTATGGGAAAATCGTGGCAGAAGCTGACCGTGACCTTGATCCGGAGATGGTGATCCAGCGTACGATTGAATTTGGGTTGACCCATGATCCCGATAAAGCCAAGGAAGAGCATTGGCAACGTTTCATGGAGCACATGGATAACAAGTATTCCGTGCATGGATACATCAAGTTGTGGCTTCCAGGATCAGATAACGAGCGTAAACTCAACCAGTTGCGGGAATACATCGCTGATCCGGCGAAGATGAGGCCGGTTTTCGACCGTATCTTCGACGAGGAGACACGGGACGGTGCCAGTGAGAATCAATGAGGTCTGGATAAAACAGGCTTAATTGAAGAAATTCCAAGAGATACCGAAGCGGAACAGCCTTTGGTTGATGGGGTAGTGAGGTACCAGGAATGCATTCCCCCCCTCTCCGGAGTGATTGACATGGCTCATCATGACGAAGAACCGCGCATGTTTGAGGAAGAAGTTGGCGTAGACGTTGACGATGGGGTAGTTGCCTAATTTCACGCGGCTGTCCTTATTCTCCTGTACGGCAAACTGTGCGATACCCGGCACGAAATCCGGCGCATAGTATTTGGTGAAGTATCTCACGTCAGCACCCAAGTCGCAATCGAGCACATGGGCAATCTTGAAGCGCAGATACAAGTTGGCGTAGAGGTTGAGGGCAGGCACAGGGATGACATCGTCGTGGCTGGACTTCTGGTAGGTGAGTTGTGCGTCAAGATTGACAAGCCCCATCTTGATTTTCTGGTCTAACGTGGCAGTCAGCACGCTGATGTTCTCAGTCTCCTGTCGTACAAAAGCAGCATTGTAGAGACGTCGTTCTCCATCCACGTTATAGCTTGTGCCGAAATACACGTAGTTGCTGATGTTGTCGACCGCCACCCGCAACTGGGTTTGGGTGCGCTGAAGTGAGAAACGTCCCTGCAAGCGGGTGTGGTTGACGCTCTTCATGTCGTCGTTCTCCCACCAGAAATGCCTGGAGTGGTATTTGGTGTAATAGAAGGTAGGTGCATAATGGTGGAAATAGCCGTCAGCGGCCAGTTGTATGGTGTCGCCCAGCAACGGGAAGTTGAGGTCGGCGGTGGCATCTAGGAAAATGTCGCCCATACTGGCACCGGCTATAGCGACGGATCCTGTCGCATTGTAGTGAAGGGTATTGCCCTCAGACTTGCTGATCTGGCCCCCTGCAAATACGCTTTGCTCGTTGTACGACCTCGCCATCGTTGTGCTGTCAGGCAAAGTGTATTGTTTGAACTCATGGGTAAGAAAGCCTTTCAGTCCGGCTTTCGCATATTTGTTGAAGCCCTCAAGCAAGGCGATGGCAAAGGTGTTCTGGAGGATAAAATGCCGGGTCTTGTCGAAGAGGGAGTCGCCAGTGAATCTCGACATGGTCTCGTAGGTGTTGGCGTAGTAATTGTCCGGGGTGTAGTAAGACTCGTAGATGCGGTTTGCATTGTCGAACTTCGCTGTATGGATGAAGCTGGTCACCGGCACATATTCGTTCTTGGTCCAGGTCGTATCTGCGGGGGCGATCTCGGCAGGATGGTTCTTGGCCTCAATAGCAGCTTGCCGGTCATATTCCTCCTCGTCAAACTCCCGGTTTTCTTTCTTGGCTTGTTTGCGGGCCTCTTCCTTCGCTTTCTTGGCAGCATTGTCTTTTTGCGACTCCAAGGCGAATTTCTTGGCCTTGATCTCCTCTTCGGTCATGGGCACTTTGCGGTTGAATCCCAGACTGTATCGATGGGTGTAAAAAAGATGCAGGTTGTCGTTCCTGTTCCAGTTCCTCTCCAGCATGGTCGGCATTTCCGACGTGGTGTAACTTTCGCTGAAACTTTCAGGGTGGGTGATGTAGTTGTCGTTGGTGATACCTCCGTTCTCGGTCTGTTTCTGATGATTGGTGGAGAAAAGGAAATGGGCTTGGTAGCGGTCGCCGAGGTACGAGCCGTAAAGGGTCGCATTGAAGAGCGACGCACTGTTCTCCTGATAATAGCCGCGCCCGTAGAGGTAGTCGAACTTGAATCCCACGCCAAGTCGCTTGCCGGCGTTCACGGCGAAAAGTGCTTTGAAATGATCCTCCCCGTTGGTGCGGTTTCCGCACGAGTTGAGGCTCGCGTTGGTGATAGGGGAGTAGGTGTTGGTGAAGTGGAAATCACTCACTTGCGTGATGAAATAGTCATAGCCATGATTGAAGATGAAGTCGTCATAGTTTGGCCGGTCGGTGAAGATGCGGTTCTGCCGGATGGCTCCCAGGTTGCCCGTGGTATTGTATTCTCCGTATTTGCCCGTGGTGAAAATGGTGTTCATGAACATATAAGATGCCGTGTCGGGCTCGGCGGGTGTGATGTCACCGAACCGGTCGTCTACGGTCCAAACTTTCAATCCACGTGGAATCTCGGCTTTCTTGTCCTGCTCGTTGCTTTCACGGTTTCCCCTGCGGGCTTGGGTGATCTGTCCCTCATCATTGATGGAGTTATAGTCCTGTCCGGAGACGCTGCAAAGTATCCCCGAGAGAAAAACGAGAAGGAGGGTTGGCCGGATGAGTCTCATGTATTCTGTCAAACTGATTTTGAGGCGGATGTGTTACTTGAGCATTCTGATGCAGCACTCCACCATCTTGACTCCCATACTGGCAAGGACGACGTAGGTGCCAATGGTGCTGTCAAACCACACGTAAACGACAACACCCACAATAGCGAGAAGCATGAAGATGATATTGAGCACGTTGCGGAATCCTAAGAGCTGGTCGCTGCCGGGCTTGCGGTGGCTTCTGCGGCTGGTTGTCAGCTGTTCGTTTTCCGGTTCGTTGGTGTCGTAAGGTCTCATAATGGGGCTTTAGGTATTGAGGATGGTCTGGATGTTGTCAAAAATGATTTCCACTCGGTCGACGGTCAGGCGACGGAATTTACCCGAGATTTTGGCCAGGCGTGTTTTCTTCTTGTTGAGTGCCCATTTGTCGGTGATCCATTCCTCAGCCTCGAAGTGCTCGCCGCCATCTTGCAGCTCGTTATACCAATAACTGATTCGGAAAATCTTCACTTTCACCTTGTTGTCGCTGCTTTCAGCCACAAGGGTATAGATGAATCGTGTGCGGTCGAGGGTGAGTATGGTGGACTTGAACACCATCCATTCCTCGAAATGGCAGATGATGGCGTGGTCTTTCTTGTTGACGAGCGAGATTTTGCTCTTGTCGAGCTGTCCCTCTTCTTTGGTCATCCCGGTCAGGAAGTTGAGCATGAGGTTGTAGTTCTCTTCTGCGCTCTTGTTGTTGGTGAAGGTCTTTTCGAATACGACTTCGCCGTTAACCTCAGGCACGACTGGTCCCAGGTATTTTGTATAAGGATAGTCCTTTTTGGCTTTGGCGGTTTGCCGATTTGCTTTGCTGTCTTGTGCTGCAGTGGGAACTTCCCAGTCATTCTGTGCGAATGCCATCAGTGGCAGACAGAGTGTAATGGCAATAATGATTTTCTTGATCATGATGCTATGTTTTGGGTTTCAATAGGCAAAAGTACGAAATCTCGCTGATATAAAAGAATCTTTTGGGAAGATTAACGATTCGGGAGCCATTTAAGCCTCCTTCTTCGCCTCCTTGAGTTCGGTCAGGCGGATGACTTCGTCGCGGTATTGCGCAGCCTGGAGGAAGTCGAGACGCTTGGCGGCCTCGTTCATCAGGCGAGTGCTTTCAGCGATGGCCTCCGAGAGTTCCTTCTCCGACATCTGCTTCATGACCGGGTCTGCCACCATCCGGCTGCTGTCGGGCTCGATATAGGCGTCTCCATAGCCTTTGGAAATGGTGTCGGATGCAGGTGTGGCATGTCGGGCCAGTCCGCTTTTCACTTCCTTCACGATCTGCATCGGGGTGATGTGGTGCTCCTCATTGTAGTGCATCTGGATGGTGCGTCGGCGCACGGTCTCATCGATGGTGCGCTGCATGCTCTCCGTGATGGTGTCGGCATACATGATGACTTTGCCGTTGACGTTTCTTGCAGCCCTTCCAGCTGTCTGGGTAAGTGATCTGTGGCTTCGCAGGAAGCCCTCCTTGTCGGCATCGATAATGGCCACCAATGACACTTCGGGCAGGTCAAGGCCCTCGCGGAGCAAGTTGACCCCCACCAGTACGTCGAAGACACCGGCTCTGAAGTCATTCATGATCTTCACCCTGTCCAGGGTGGCCACATCACTATGGATGTAATTGGCCTTGACGCCGTTGTTGAGCAGGTATTCGGTCAGTTCCTCGGCCATGCGTTTGGTGAGCGTTGTGGTGAGTACACGTTCGTCGCGTCGGATGCGTGTGAGGATTTCGTCCATCAGGTCGTCGATTTGGTTCTCGCTCGGTCGCACCTCGATGTCCGGGTCCAACAGTCCTGTGGGGCGGATCAACTGCTCGACCACCACACCCTCAGACTCTGCCAGTTCGAAATCAGCAGGCGTGGCAGAAACGTAGATCACTTGATGGACCATCGACTGGAATTCCTCAAAACGCAGCGGACGGTTGTCGAAAGCTGCGGGTAACCGGAATCCATATTCCACGAGATTGGTCTTTCGGGCCCTGTCGCCGCCATACATGGCGTTGAGCTGCGGCACACTCACGTGGCTCTCGTCGATCACCATCAGATAATCGTCGGGGAAGAAGTCGAGCAGGCAGTAGGGGCGTTGTCCAGGTTGCCTTCCGTCGAAGTAGCGGGAGTAGTTCTCTATTCCGGAGCAATGGCCCAGTTCCTTGATCATCTCCATGTCGTATTCCACCCGTTCTTTGATACGTTGTGCCTTGACAGGATCGCCCATCTCATTGAAGAAATCGACCTGTTTGACGAGGTCGTCCTGAATCTGCCGGATAGCGATCATTTGCTGCTCCTTTGTGGTGACAAAGAGGTTGGCCGGGAAAATTTGGTAGTCTTCGAATGAGGCGAGTCGGTGGTAGGTCACAGCGTCGATTTCCTCGATGCTGTCGATTTCGTCGTCCCAGAACGTCACGCGAAGCACGTTGTCGCTGTAGGCCATGAAAATGTCCACGGTGTCGCCTTTCACCCGGAAATTGCCCCGTTGCAAATCAATGTCATTGCGCACATAGAGGGCATCGACCAGTTTGCGCAGAAACATGTTGCGGTTGAGTGTTTGTCCGCGATGGAGGGTGATGACGCTCTCCGACATGGCGGTAGGTCCTCCCATGCCGTAGATGCAGGAAACCGACGAGACGACGACGACATCTTGGCGGCCGCTGAGCAGCGCCGATACCGCCGAGAGACGCAGTTTGTCGATCTCCTCGTTGATGGCCAAGTCTTTCTCGATATAAGTATCGGTGTGTGGAAGATAAGCCTCTGGTTGGTAGTAGTCGTAGTACGACACGTAGTATTCGACGGCGTTTTCGGGGAAAAAGCCTTTCATCTCCTCGTAAAGTTGGGCAGCCAGAGTCTTGTTGTGACTCAGGATGAGTGTGGGGCGGTTGATGTTGGCGATGACATTGGCCACGGTGAAGGTCTTGCCTGATCCGGTGACACCCAGCAACACCTGGGCTTTGTCGCCTCGGAGAATGCCCTCGGTCAGTTCCTTGATGGCGTTGGGTTGGTCGCCCGTAGGCTTGTATTTTGAAGTGAGTTTGAAGTTCATGAGGAAGTCATTTGTCTGATTGAAAAGCAAAAATAACAAAAAATATCTTTTCGCAATGGGTTTAAAAGCAATTTTTTGCTAAAATTCAGCGTTTGGTTTTGCAGATAATGGAATAATGTGTAATTTTGCAAGTCAAAGTGAAAAGTATGAAGAAAATCCTTCTTATATCCCTGTGTGCTGTGTTCCTCCTCTCCGGGTGCTCCAAGGAGTTCAACAAGGTATATAAGTCCACTGATTACGATTACAAATACGAGTATGCCAAGGAATGCTTTGCCAATGGCAAGTACAACCGTGCCGTGTTGATCCTGCAAGACCTCGTGACCGTGATGAAGGGCTCCGAGAATGGTCAGGAATGCCTGTATATGCTGGCCATGTCGTCTTATTGCTCCAAGGATTACGAGACGGCAGCGCAGTATTTCAAAAAGTATTACCAGTCGTATCCGAAGGGCACTTACGCTGAGATGGCCTCGTTCTATGTAGGACAGAGTCTTTACATGAGCACTCCAGAACCCCGTCTTGACCAGACACCGACAATGTCGGCCATCGCAGCTTTCCAGGAATATCTCGACATGTTTCCCGGAGCTCAGCTGAAGGACTTGGCTCATGACCGGCTATATGAGTTGCAGGACAAACTGGTTGACAAGGAACTGTATTCAGCCAAATTATATTATGACCTCGGGTCTTATTTCGGCAACTGTACCAATGGAGGCAGCAATTACGAGGCTTGCATCATCACCGCACAGAATGCGATCAGGGATTTCCCCTACAGCCAGAAGCGTGAGCAGTTTGCCTTGCTCGTCATGAAAAGCAAGTTTGAGCTGGCTCAGCGAAGTGTTGAGGCTCGTGCACTTGACCGTTTTCGTGATGCCGAGGATGAGTGCTACGGTTTCATGAACGAGTACCCAGACTCTCAGTACAAGAAATTGGCCGAGAAATATATTGCCGAATGCAAGAAACACACCAGCGGAATGGATGACCTGGACGAGAATTGACCTCCGTCATAACTTCTCTGACGAATATACACTAAGATCACTATAAATTTTCATCAATCAATATGGATTATAAGAAATCAAAAGCACCGGTAGACACCGTCACACGCAACATCATGGATCTTTGCAAGGAGACTGGTAACATATACGAGAGCGTGGCCATCATCGCGAAGCGCGCCAACCAGATCTCGGTGGAGATCAAGCAGGACTTGAGCAAGAAACTTCAGGAGTTCGCATCATACAATGATACGCTGGAGGAGGTCTTCGAGAATAGGGAGCAGATAGAGATTTCCCGTTATTATGAGAAATTGCCCAAACCGACACTGCTTGCCACTCAAGAGTTCATCGAGGGGAATGTGTTCTGGCGTGATCCTTCAAAAGAGCAGTAATCATGCTTCAGCGCATACAAACCGTTTATCTGTTTCTGGCACTCATCGTCACGGTGGTGTGCCTTTGTCTTCCGATAGGAGCGTTTACGCCCGCCGGCATGGGAGGTGACACGATGATGTTCAATCTCTGGAAATTGCTGCCTGAGGGCGGTCATGATTTTTCTGTGTGGCCCCTGTTTGTCATTCTGCTCCTGACTTGTCCGCTCAATCTCCTGACGGTCTTCACGTACAAGAACCGCAAGCTGCAAAGCCGCTTGTGTGTATATAATGTGCTGCTCAATCTGGTCTGGATTGCCTTGTACGTCGTCTTTGGCTATGTGATGGTGGAGGATGGCGTGACCTTCAATCCCCAGTTGGCTGCCTGCCTGCCTGGCGTGGCCATCATCCTTTATGTCATGGCCCGGCGCGGCATCCAGAGCGACGAGCGTCTGGTCCGGAGCATGGATCGGATCCGATGAAACCCTCCCTTTAATCAGGGATTTCAATAACTAATTGCGACATGGGGCGACAGTTCTGACTGAACTTGTCGCCCCATGTCGCTTTATGATTCGCTGTCAAAAATTCAAAATAAGGTTTCTGATAAGATTTCTATTCGATAAGATGTCAAAACACATAGTAATCTTTTTTTGACAACTTATTGTGGCTTAGGAGGAGGGGAACAGGAGGAATAAAAGGGGGAAATAAAGGCAAATAAAAATGAGGGATAAAGACACAAAGAAAACCGCAGGTTCCTTGCGGAGCCTGCGGCCTGTTTCTCTTTTTCTATGCTTTCTGGCAGGGATTATTTGCCAAGAGCACCCTTCAGTTTGTCGGCAGCGTTGTCAACAGCCTCAGCAGCTTTGTCAGCAGCAGCGTCCTTCACATCCTCCACCTTCTCGGTAGCGGCCTGTGCAGCGTCGGCAGCGGCATCCTTGGCGTTCTCAACAGCACCATCAGCGGCGTCTTTCACTGCGTCACCGGCATTCTCGACAGCCTCTTCAGCAGCAGCAGCTACATCGGGAACCTCGATCTCAGGAAGGTTGGTTACTGCGTCAACGAGAGTAGCAACAGCACCTGTACCAGCGAAAGCCTTGATCTTCTCGGCGTTCTCTTTCAGAAGGTTCTGGATGGCAGCGAGATACTCCTTAGCCTTGGCGGGGTCGATGTTCTTCAACTCGTCAATCTTCGACTGAGCCTCAGTCAGAAGTGCGGAGAGCTGAGTGCTGTCGGCAGCCTCAATCACGGCTGCGATGGAGTCGGTGGATACAACCTCTACCTCAGGAGCCTCCTCCTCGGGAGCAGGAGCGGGAGCGGGTTTGTCATTACATGCTGTGAAAGTCATGGCTACAGCGGCCATTGCAACGAAAAATAATTTCTTCATTTTGATTTGAAAATTTAGTAAAACATAAAAAAATTTCTCGTCGCAAAAGTAGATATATTCTTCTTACGATGTTACTTTTGTTTGTATTATTTAACTTAAAAAAAATTACCAAGTGAAGTTTTCCTCCCTAATAAATATTGTATTTGCTGGTTTGCGCACTCTGCTCCCCTCCTCTTGCAAGGGGAGAAGTTTACATATCTCATTGTCAATCAATTTGTTGCTCATCGTTGCAATACCCCACTTCTGGTTCTCCCTCTGAGGGGAGTTGTGTGGCTCAGAGGGGAGGGGAGTCGCATGGCGTGACATTCTTGTCGGTTTTAAGCCATCGAATGCATCCATCTGTCGTTATTGTTATTCATAAAAAAAACCTTATTTCAAACGATAACTCCATGATAACATTAAGGGCTTCGGCTCTGGTCTCGGAGCACATGTCATCGCCTTTGCCATCGGTTGTGGGATGGCGACGAAGTGACTGTTTTTCTTGCTATTAGTGTAGGCAAAATGAAGACTGAAGGATAAAAAGCAGAAAAACCCTTTCTTCGTTTCTGCTTTTTTTGCTACATTTGCAAAACTAATATAGGAAGAGGTGAGTAACGCCCTTTTTACCTGCCGTTTCCTCCAAGAATAAACAAATCTATCCACCTCAGACATCACTTGATTATGGCCAAAATGAAGAAACTGACCCCACACCATCAGGGCAAAAAAGTAGAAGATATGCCGTCCTTAGATGATTTCTTGATTTTTTTGAAAGAGCAACTGGGGGTGGATCTGAGTGATGGATATTCCCCTTTCCCTCAAAAAGGCGATAATGGTTCCAATGATGATGAAGTCTTTGATGATGAAGACGACGAATTCGACTATGAGGATAACCATGGCTTTGAAGATGAGGATTATCTGCTTGGCCTGACGTTGCCGGAGAGGAAATTCATCGGTCCTTTCAAGCGTGAGTATCATATTCGTGTCAAGTTGAATGGTGCCCCAGTGAATATTTGGCGTGAGCTTGTCGTTCCGTCGAACATCACCCTGGAGCTGTTGGCCTACGTGCTGATCGATGCGATGGGATGGAAACATGAGCACCTGTATCAGTTCATAGGCAAAAACAAATTGTATTACATCAATTCAAGGCAGATGAAGGAGGAGGCTGATAATTTCATAGGATTCTTCTCCCGGGTACGATATGAGAACACCGAGAAGACTTCACTTGAGATGGTGCTGCAACCCAAGGGAGAACGGATGAAATTTGAGTATGACTTCGGCGATTCCTGGATACACGAATTATGGGTGAAGGGAAGTCGTGACTATGCGAAGGTTGAGAAGCCTGTCGTCAAATTGCTCAAAGCGCATGGGGAATGCCCACCCGAGGACTGTGGGGGTGTATGGGGATATGCTGAACTGCTTGAGTTAAACAAGAAGAAACGTAAGACGGCTGAAGACAAGGAGCGCCTGGAGTGGTATGACATCACCAAAGATTTTGATCCGGAGAAGTGTGACCTGGAATGGTTGCAAGATGATGTCGAATCCTTGTGGGTCGATATTCAGGCGGAGATGGAAAAACGTTGAGACTCTCCTGTGAAGCCATCTATGAAAAAGCGGCGCATCCAATTGGGTGCGCCGCTTGATATTGATAGACATTATTACTCGCTCCAGTCTTCCTGTGTCTTGCGGACATAGGTCTTGTAGCGGATCTGAGCCATCTTCTGAGCCTCGGCGAACAGTTCCTCGGCCTCGTTGGGATAAGCCTTCTTCACAGACAGGTAACGCACCTCACCCATGAGGAAGTCGTGGAAGTTAGCCCAGTTAGGCTCCTTGGAGTCAAGGCTGAACGGATTCTTGCCTTCCTCGGCGAGAGCGGGATTGAAGCGCCAGAGGTGCCAGTAGCCACACTCGACAGCCTTCTTCTCCTCTGCCTGGCTCTTGCCCATGCCGCCCTTGGCCTTCAGACCGTGGTTGATACATGGAGCGTAGGCGATGATGATGGATGGGCCGTGCCATGCCTCAGCCTCACGGATGGCCTTCAGACACTGAGCGTGGTCAGCGCCCATGGCGATCTGTGCCACATAGACATAACCGTAAGTGGTGGCGATCATGCCGAGGTCCTTCTTGCGGATGCGCTTGCCCTGAGCGGCAAACTGTGCGATGGCGCCGAGCGGAGTAGCCTTGGAGGCCTGACCACCTGTGTTGGAGTACACCTCGGTGTCGAGCACGAGGATGTTGACATCCTCACCAGAAGCGATGACGTGGTCGAGACCACCATAGCCGATGTCATAGGATGCACCGTCGCCACCGATGATCCACTGGCTGCGCTTCACCAGGTAGTGGTCGAGGGTCTGCAGTTCCTTGCAGATCTCGCAACCCTTGGCTGCACAAGCAGCGATTTCTGCACGCAACTTCGGAGCGATCTCCTTGGTCTTGTCGGCATCCTCGCGGTTGGCGATCCACTCTTCGGCGAGTGCTTTGTATTCAGGAGTGACATCACACTTCTCGCAAGCCTCAGCGAGCAGTTTGGCCACGCGCTCCTTCATCTTCTTGTTGCCGAGGGCCATACCGAGACCGAACTCGCAGAAGTCTTCGAACAGTGAGTTGTTGAAGCATGGACCCTGGCCCTTCTCATTCTTGGTGTAAGGAGTGGAAGGAATAGAGGCAGAGTAAATGGATGAGCAACCTGTGGCGTTGGCGATCATCTGACGGTCGCCAAACAACTGGCTGATGAGTTTCACATAAGGAGTCTCACCGCAACCTGAGCAAGCACCCGAGAACTCAAAGAGCGGAGTGGCAAACTGTGAGTTCTTCACGTTGGAACGGATGTCGACGAGATCCTGCTTGGTCTTCACCTCTTTCACCAGATACTCCCAGTTCTTGGCCTCTTGCTTCATCTCTGCAGCATCGGGGTTGAACGGAGCCATGGTGAGGGCCTTGCCGAGTTTCGGGTTGCCCGGGCAGATGTCGGCGCAGTTGCCGCAGCCTAGACAGTCGAGCACGGAGGTCTCGATGCGGAAGTGCATACCCTTCATGGCGGCCGGAGCCTTCATCACGAGTGTGTCGTCGGCAGCAGCGAAGCCCTTGATCTCCTCGTCGTCGAGGACGAACGGACGGATGGCAGCATGAGGACAGATGTAGGCGCACTGGTTACACTGAATACAGTTGTCCTTGTTCCAGACAGGAACGAATGCCTCGACGCCACGCTTCTCGTAGGCGGCAGTGCCAACCTCCCAAGAACCGTCGGTGGTATTGAATTTCGTGAAAGTGCTGACGGGGAGCAGGTCGCCGGCTTGTGCATTGATCGGGCGGACCACTTCCTTGACGAATGCGGGAGCGTCGTCCTCGACGACAGCGTCATCAGGCAGGTTGGCCCATGCGGGATCCACGACAAACTCCTTGTACTCGCCACCACGGTCTACGGCAGCATAGTTCTTGTTCACCACGTCCTCGCCCTTCGAGCCGTAGGACTTCACGATGAACTTCTTCATCTGCTCGACAGCCAGCTCCTCGGGGATGACCTGAGTGATGCGGAAGAACGCCGACTGGAGGATGGTGTTGGTGCGGTTGCCCAGACCGATCTCCTGTGCGATCTTGGTTGCGTTGATGGTATAGACGGTGATGTTGTTCTCTGCGAAATAGCGCTTCACCTTGTTGGGCATGAAGTGTGCCAGTTCCTCACCCTCGAAAATGGTGTTGAGCAGGAACGTTCCGTTCTTCTGCAGGCCACGGGTCACGTCATACATGTGCAGGTAAGCCTGTACGTGGCATGCCACGAAGTTAGGCGTGGTAACCAGGTATGTGGAGCGGATAGGCTCGTCGCCGAAACGGAGGTGTGAGCAGGTGAAACCGCCTGACTTCTTCGAGTCATAGCTGAAGTAAGCCTGGCAATACTTGTCGGTGTTGTCGCCGATGATCTTCACGGAGTTCTTGTTGGCACCCACAGTACCGTCGGCACCCAGTCCGTAGAACTTGGCCTGGAACATGCTCTTGCCACCGAGAGCGATCTCGGGAACCACAGGGAGAGAGGTGAACGTGACGTCGTCGACGATACCGATGGTGAAGTGGTTCTTGGGCTCTGGCATAGCCAGGTTGTTGAATACGGAGATGATCTGTGCCGGAGTGGTGTCGTGTGATCCCAGTCCATAGCGTCCGCCGACGATGAGAGGACGGTCCTCCACGTCATAGTAAGCAGACTTCACGTCGAGGTAGAGCGGCTCGCCCTCTGCGCCCGGCTCCTTGGTGCGGTCGAGCACGGCGATGCGCTTCACCGACTTGGGAACGGAAGCCAGCAGGTGCTTCACGGAGAACGGACGATAGAGGTGTACGCTCAGCATACCCACTTTCTCGCCGTTGGCATTGAGGTGGTCGATGGCCTCGCGTGCTGCATCAGAAGCAGAACCCATGAGAATGATCATGCGGTCGGCATCCTCAGCTCCGTAGTAGGAGAAGAGGTGATACTCACGGCCGGTGATCTCGCTGATCTTAGCCAGATACTCCTCCACGATTTCGGGCACGGAGTCGTAGCTGGCGTTGCAAGCCTCACGGTGGGTGAAGAATGTCTCGGGGTTCTCAGCTGTACCGCGTGTGACAGGACGCTCAGGTGACAGTGCACGGTCGCGGAAACGCTTGATGTCGGCTTCGTCGACCAGCGGCATGATATCCTCGTTGTCGAGACGCTCGATCTTGTGATACTCATGTGAAGTGCGGAATCCATCAAAGAAGTTGATGAAAGGCACGCAAGTCTTCAGTGAGGCCAGGTGAGCCACGGCGGTGAGATCCATCACCTCCTGCACTGAACCCTCGCACAGCATGGCGAAACCAGTCTGGCGGCATGCCATCACGTCCTGGTGGTCACCAAAGATACAGAGGGAGTGTGAGGCCAGGGTACGAGCTGACACGTCGAAGACGCAAGGCAGCAACTCACCGGCGATTTTGTACATATTGGGGATCATCAGCAAAAGTCCCTGAGAAGCGGTGAATGTAGTGGTCAGTGCACCTGCCTGGAGAGAACCGTGAACGGCACCAGCGGCACCAGCCTCTGACTGCATCTCCTGTACGGAAACGGTCTGTCCCCACAGGTTCTTGCGGCCACGGGCAGCCCACTCGTCGACATGCTCCGCCATCGGTGATGACGGGGTGATGGGATAAATAGCGGCTACTTCGCTGAACATATAGCTGATATGTGCAGCGGCCTCATTACCATCACAAGTGATAAATTTCTTTTCCTTTGCCATTTTACTTAATAAAGAGGTTAAATAATTTATAATGTTTGTCTGAAAATAGTTCTCAATATAAGAAACCCAACAGCCAGAGTGGAATCTTGTTGCCCATTCCCACCTCCGTGTTGTAACGGGCGTAGATGACATCGGGCTGCATCCGCTGCTTGGGATTCTGTGAGGCATCGCAGACCCGGAGCTTGATATTCCCGTCCACCAGGTAGTGGCTCTCGTGGCTTCCCTGGTTCACTTTGTGGTCTTTCCAAAGCGAGTTGACCATGAAGGTCTCCATCACGTCTTGCTTCTCCACTTTGCTGGGATAGATGGCGTACATCAGGTTGGAGTTGTGCAGCATCACCTTGCTGGGCTTTTTGGGAAACTCCTGTCCTTCGGGGTAGATCATGTTGATCAAGCGTGCGTCGGCCAGATATTTGATGTAGTTCATCACCGTGGCGCGGCTGGTGTCGATGTCGATGGCCAGCTGGCTGATGTTGGGCGCCTTGGGACCATCGACGGCCAGTTCGTAAAACAGCCGTTTGATCCTCGTCAGGTATTTCAGCTCGATCTGCTTGATGAGCAGAATGTCCACCTCCGTCATCATATTCATAGTTTTGAGCAGGTTCTCCGAGTAGTTGCGGTGCTCTTGGAAGAAAGGATAGAACCCATGATGCACATAGTCCTGGAAATACTCCATGGGCCGCACCTTGGGGAGGATCTGCTTGATGATGTGCTCGTGGTCGGCGAGAATCTCCTCCAGTGTATAGGCATTGAAATGGTTGCCCGTCTGGAGATTGAGAAACTCCCTGAAGGAGAACCCCCTGAGGTTGTAGCTTTTCACAATGCCGTTGAGTTCAGGATTCTCTTCCTTGAGCCGCATCACGCTCGAACCGGTGAACACGATCTTCAGTTGGGGATACCTGTCGTAACAGGCCCGCAGGCTCTTGCTCCAGTTCTGCTGCTTGAAGACTTGGTCGATGAGCAGCACCCTGCCGCCGTTGCGGTAGAATTCCCCGGCGAACTCCTCTATTCCATGTTCCTGGAAATAGAAGTTGTTCAGGTTCACGTAGAGGCACTCCTTGTTTCGGATGCCGTATTTCTCCTTGGCGTACTGCAGGAGGAAGGTGGTCTTTCCCACACCCCTGGTGCCTTTGATTCCGATCAGTCTGTCATTCCAGTCGATCTCATCCATCAGCCCACGACGAACTGGAGCATTAGTGTGCTCTACCAGGTATTGATGGGTTCGGAAAAAGGCTTCCATTCAGGATGATTTGTTTTGTCCAATGTCCCGCAGCCGCGCGACGTGTGTGCTGCTATCTTTTATTTCAGACGCAAAGATACTATTTATTTCTTTATTTGCAAAGTGTAGTTTGCAAAATATGTTTTTTTTTTCTATTTTTGCAGAAAATTCCTCCCTCCAGATGAGATTTGCAATAGTGTCTACACTTAGGAGGCGATGCCGCAATGAGCAAAATCCATGTTTTCAACCCCGATCATGACATAGCCTTGGCCTTTGGCTCCGAAAGGTTTACGTCGCCGGCTGCAGGTCGCGGACTGCGAAACGACCTGGCCTTTTTGCCCGCTTTCTGGGCTGAGGATGACGACGTGGTGGTGGTGGATGACCAGACCGTAGCGCAGAACGCTGTGAGAACGTGGGGCAGGTGTTTTCCTGATGTGAGGTTCGCCGCTCTGAGGGAAATGAACATCCTTGTCGGGCATGGTTCCTCTGCGACTTGGGTCGTGGATCCCTGGGGATGGAACGCCGCCATCCGTTTCCAGCTGCTCCGGGCGGGAGTGCCAGAGGCGGTTCTGCCCTCACCTGCGCAGATTGCCAGCATCCGGAATCTCTCGCATCGGCAGACTGCCATCCCGTTGCTGCAAGGCATCGTCGGAACGGTGGAAGGCACCATCGGCGAGCGGTTCGTGGCTTATGAGATGGGTGAGGTGCAGGAAAAGGTCATGCAACTCTCCTCGGCGGTAGTCAAGGCCCCATGGAGCAGCAGTGGCAGAGGGGTGAGGTTCGTCGGCCCCGTCCTAACAGGTTCTGCCGGAGGTTTCGTGAAAAACGTCATAGAGCGGCAGGGCTGCGTGATTGTAGAACCGCATTACGAGCGGTTGCTTGACTTCGGCATGGAATTTTACTCCGACGGCGAAGGAAAGGCCTCTTATGCGGGGCTCTCGCTGTTTGAGACAAGGAATGGCGCCTATCTGGGCAACACCTTGGCTGATGAGGAGGAGAAAAGACAGCGGTTGTCTTCTTATCTGCCGTGCGCATGGCTGGATGAGGTCAGGGAGGCGTTGCTGCCCAGGTTGGGCGACATGTGCAAAAATGTCTACGATGGTCCTCTCGGTGTCGATATGATGGTCGTGAGCACCCTCGATGGCATACGGCTTCATCCGTGTGTGGAAGTCAATGTGCGGCGCACGATGGGACATGTGGCATTGTGTGTCTTTGCCCGGACCAGCCACAGGGGAATGATGCGTGTCGTCATGGAGAGCGGCCGGTATGAGTTGAGAATAGAATGATGAAATCAACATAATCAAAAAACAAATGAGAAAACTGATTACTACAACACTGTGCCTGACGCTGTTTCTGGCAGCTCCTGCACAAAATGGCAATTACCGTTCGCAGGTATGGTCACCCGACAATGGTGACGGCACTTTCACCAATCCTGTCATCAATGCTGATTACAGCGATCCAGATGTGTGCGTCGTGGGCGATGACTACTATCTCACCGCCAGTTCTTTCCAGTGCATCCCCGGACTGCCGATCCTCCATTCACGCGATTTGGTCAACTGGGAGATCATCGGACACGCCGTGCGTGAGCTGAAACCTAATGAGGAATTCGACAAGCCGAGTCATGGCAACGGCATCTGGGCACCCAGCATCCGCTACCACAATGGTGAGTTCTATATCTATTGGGGAGACCCCGACTTCGGAGTGTTCATGGTCAAGACCAAAGATCCTGCAGGGGAGTGGAGCGAGCCGCTCTGTGTCATCCCCGGCAAGGGCATGATCGACACCTGTCCCTTGTGGGATGATGACGGCAGATGCTATCTGGTCAACGGGTGGGCCAACAGCCGCTCACGCTTCGCCTCGGTGCTGACCGTCCGGGAACTCAATGCGGAGGGTACGAAACCCATCTCGCAGCCAGTCATCGTGTTTGACGGCAACGGTACAGAGAACCGCACATGCGAAGGTCCGAAATTCTACAAGCGTGAAGGATGGTACTGGATCATGTGCCCGGCAGGAGGCGTGCCGACGGGATTCCAGCTGGCCATGCGTTCCAAATCACCCTATGGACCTTATGAGCACAAGGTGGTGCTGGCTCAGGGCAGCACCAAGGTAAATGGCCCGCATCAAGGAGGATGGGTCCGTACGTCGATGGGAGAGGACTGGTTCCTGCATTTCCAGGACAAGGAATGCTACGGCCGTGTGGTTCACCTGCAGCCAGTCACCTGGCGTGACAACTGGCCCGTGATGGGAGTTGACAAGGATGGCGACTATTGCGGTGAGCCAGTGGCGAGATACCGCAAGCCGAAAACCCGTTCCAACTGGCATGTGGTCAATCCAGCCGAAAGCGACGAGTTCGACCTTCCCGTTCTGGGCAAGCAGTGGCAGTGGCAGGCCAATTATGACCAGAAATTCGGTATGCCGACCACTTTCGGCACCTTCCGAATCTTCAATTTCAAACATGACAAGCTATCGCCCAACATGTGGGATGTGCCCAACATGCTGTTGCAGAAGACCCCAGCCGATGAGTTCACGGCGACGGGCAAAGTGCGTCTTACCTCCAAGGCCGACCAGCAGAGCGGAGGTCTCATCATGATGGGACTTGATTATTCCGCATTGATGGCCAAGAGAATTGGCGGGGAGTTTATCCTGCAGCAGGTCACTTGTAAGGGTGCGGACAAGGGTAAACCAGAGAACGTGAAGGAAATATGCCGGCTCAAACCGACTGCCGAGGATGTGGTGGACTACAAGCCTGGCATCCATCTCGATATTTACCTCCGCATGCGTGTGAGCAAAGGCAAATGCCAGTTCTCTTACAGTCTCGATGGAAAGAAATACCATGATGCCGGAGAAGAATTCACCATGCGCGAGGGAAAATGGATCGGGGCCAAAATCGGATTCGTGAGCGTGGAGCCCGACGGGAATACCGACAGAGGGTGGCTGGTAGCCGACTGGTTCAGGGTCACTCGTAAATAAGCATCCCACTCAGAGACATGAAAAGGGGCAAGCCGTTTGGCCTGCCCCTTTTCATGTCTCTTGTCTTGCAGCTTATCTGTAATGCCTTGCAGGAGTGTATGCATAGACATACATAACCGCCACGACCACGGCAAGGGCTGCCAATACCAAAAGCCAGAAAAGGATCTGGCCTAAAATTTTCCTTCTCTTGATAGATGACAGACCATGTCTCTTGAAACGGTCGGAGTCATCCATGTGATGCTTTCTCTTGCTGCTATGGTGATGATGGTGGTGATGGCTACTGCTTGAGGAGCTGCTTGATGAACTCCTGCTTTCCTCTGGTATGCTCATTGTATCAGTTTGTTAGATCTTGCTGCGGTTCCTGTCCGGAGACGCTGAGCAGCATTGAAAAATCATTGGTTTCAAAAATATTGTGCAAAATTACAACTATTTTGTATATAAAATGAAATTCCTCATATAAAAGATGTTAAAAGTCAGGGCACAGCTATGCAGAGGGGTGGCAGGAAAAGACTTTCCCGCCACCCCTTGCGTATATTAGTTTCGCTTATGCGAAAGCAATAGTCAGACCAGCCATCACGATGCTCACCATCGACATAAGTTTGATGAGGATGTTGAGGCTCGGGCCGGAGGTGTCCTTGAAGGGATCGCCCACGGTGTCGCCCACGATAGTGGCCTTATGGCAGGCGGAGCCTTTGCCTCCGAAATTGCCTTCCTCCACCATCTTCTTGGCATTGTCCCAGGCTCCTCCTGAATTGGCCATGAACACAGCCAGGGTGAATCCAGCGGCCAACCCGCCGACGAGCAGGCCCATCACACCCGAGACACCCAGGAGCACTCCCACGAGGATGGGGATGGCGATGGCCAGGAGCGACGGGAAGATCATCTCGCGCTGGGCACTGCGGGTGGAAATCTCCACGCAGCGGCCGTAGTCGGGAGTAGCCTTGCCTTCGAGGATGCCTTTGATCTCACGGAACTGGCGTCGCACCTCCTCCACCATAGACTGGGCTGCACGTCCCACGGCACCCATGGTCAGACCGCAGAACAAGAAAGCAGCCATGGCACCGATAAAGGCACCTACAAGCACTTTCGGATTCATGAGGTTGACTTGGAAGTAGTTCATGAAGTCCACCATATTGGCGGTTTCAGGGTTGATCGTGCCGTAAGTGGCTGATACGAAGTTGCCGGCGGAATCCACAGTGCGCTCCATGGCGATCTTCACTTCCTCGACGTAGGAAGCGAGCAGAGCCAGTGCGGTAAGGGCAGCCGAACCGATGGCGAAGCCCTTTCCTGTGGCGGCGGTGGTATTGCCGAGCGCATCGAGCGCGTCAGTGCGATGCCTCACTTCTGGTTCCAGTTCGCTCATCTCCGCATTGCCGCCAGCATTGTCGGCGATGGGACCGTAAGCGTCGGTGGCCAGGGTGATGCCCAGGGTTGAAAGCATACCCACGGCGGCGATGCCGATGCCATAGAGACCTCGAGACATGCTCTCGGCATTCATCGTCAGGTCGAAACCATTGGCACACATATAGCTGAGGAGAATGGCGACGGAGATGGTCACCACGGGGATCATGGTGGATATCATACCCGTTCCGATACCCTTGATGATGACAGTGGCAGAACCGGTCTGGGAGGCTTCTGCTATTTTCTGAGTGGGTTTGTAGCTATGTGAGGTATAGTATTCTGTTCCTTGTCCGATGATGACACCTGCGGCCAGGCCCGTCACCACTGAGAAAGACACTCCAAACCAGTTGTCGATGTCCAGCAAATAGAGGATGGCGAATGTGGCCACGGCGATGAGGACAGCCGACACGTTGGTGCCGATGCCCAGGGAGTGGAGCAGGTCTTTCATCGTGGCACCCTCTTTGGTGCGTACGAGGAAGATACCGATCAATGAGAGGAAAATACCCACGGCGGCGATGATCATCGGTGCGATGACAGCTTTCATCTGCATGGCGGGGTTCATGGCGAAAGCCGTGGCGCCAAGAGCCGCGGTCGACAGGATACTGCCGCAGTAGCTCTCGTAGAGGTCGGCTCCCATGCCGGCCACGTCGCCCACGTTGTCGCCCACGTTGTCGGCGATGGTAGCTGGGTTGCGTGGGTCATCCTCGGGAATGTTGGCTTCCACTTTTCCCACCAGGTCGGCTCCCACGTCGGCAGCCTTGGTGTAGATACCGCCTCCCACACGGGCGAAGAGCGCCTGGGTGGAGGCACCCATTCCAAAGGTCAGCATGGTGGTGGTGATGATGATGAGCATCTTGGAGTCTCCTTGGTAGACTGTACTCAGGATGAGGAACCAAAGGGCGATGTCGAGCAGGCCGAGGCCCACGACCACGAGTCCCATCACAGCTCCGCTGCGGAAAGCCACACGGAGACCTTGGTCCATGCTCCTGCGGGCGGCGTTCGCCGTGCGCGCAGAGGCGTAAGTGGCAGTTTTCATGCCGAAGAAGCCCGACAGACCGCTAAAGAAACCGCCCGTCAGGAATGCGAAAGGCACCCAGGGATTCTGCACCTTGAGCACATAAGCCATGAAGGAGAAGAGCAGTGCCAGCACGATAAACACGATGAGCACCACGCGGTATTGTTGCTTGAGGTAGGCCATGGCCCCTCGTCGCACATACTCGGCTATCTCTTTCATACGAGGTGTGCCCTCATCTTCACGCATCATCTGCTTGAAGAAAAACCATGCCATACCCAATGCGCACACCGATGCAATGGGTACCAACCAGAAGACTAATGGAATGTTGATCATAGTGGTGAAAAATAGTGATAATATGATGCAAAATTACTGCAATTTGTTAACAAAAAGAGACTTTTAGTAATAAAATATGTTAATAAGTGTATGTTTTACTATTTTAGGGCCTGTTCTGCCCTTCAGGTTTCGCCAAACAGCCTGTTTGACAAGAAATAAGACGTTGTGGAAAAACAATGATGCCGCAAAAGAGCCATCAGACTCCATGCGGCATCACGCGAATGGAAGGTTCCATTCTTCAGGTTGTTATAACAGGTTGTCAATAATCCAGTAAGAGCACATGCCGCAAATGTAGCCCACGAACACAATCCAGGTGATGTGGCGCATGTACCATCCGAAAGTGATTTTCTCCAGTCCCATGACCACCACGCCTGCAGCACTGCCGATGATGAGCATCGAACCTCCCACACCGGCACAGTAGGCCAGAAGCTGCCAGAAGATGCCGTCGACGGCCAGGTCGCCTGTCTCGGCAATGGGATACATGCCCATGCAGCCAGCCACGAGCGGCACATTGTCGACAATGCTCGACAGTACGCCGATGACACCGGTCACCAGGTAGTGATTGCCGCCCGACATTTTGTCAAGACCCTCTCCCAATGCAGTGAGTACGCCGATTTCCTCCAGACAGGCCACTGCCATCAGTATGCCCAGGAAGAAGAGTATGGTTGTCATGTCGATATTGGAGAGCAGGTGCGAGACGCGCTTGGAGAAGCTGTCCTTTCCTTTCTTCACATTGCGGTAGAAAATCTCGGTGGTGGTCCAAAGGATGCCCAGCACCAGCAGAATGCCCATGAAGGGAGGCAGGTCGGTGAGATAGCGGAAAATGGGAACGAACATCAGGCCACCGACGCCGAGGATGAAGATGGTGTTGCGCTGGCGATTGCTGAAGACTTCGCCCGACGTCTCATCGCTTTTTCCTTGGACCGTGGGGAGTTCACCCTTCAGTCCTTGTTGCAGGATGAGTGCCGGGATGATCATCGACACCAATGAGGGCACAAAAATCTCTGTGATGACACCTTGCGTCGTGATCATTCCCTTGATCCAGAGCATGATGGTGGTCACGTCGCCGATGGGAGAGAAAGCACCACCGCTGTTGGCGGCGATGATGATGAGTGAGGCATAGACCAACCGGTCGGTGCGCTCATACACCAGTTTGCGGAGCACCATGATCATCACGATGCTGGTGGTCAGGTTGTCGAGGATGGCGGAGAGAATGAAGGTCATGAAAGCGATGCGCCACAGCAACTTGCGCTTGTTGGTGGTCATGATCATCTTGCGCACGAAGTTGAAACCTCCGTTCTTGTCGACAATCTCCACGATGGTCATTGCTCCCATCAGGAAAAAGAGTGTCTCGCCTGTCTCGCCAAGATGGTTTTTGAGCAGTTCGCTCACCTTGGCCGGCAGTTCTTCTACCGCTCCCGAGATATAACTGCCTGGGTCGAGCATGAACAGCGTCCAGGTGAACACACACATGAGCAGGGCGGTGGCGGCCTTGTTGATTTTCAGACCGCTCTCGAAGGCAATGCACAGATAGCCAACGATAAACACGAAAACAATGGCGATGGTAAGGGATGTCATTTTCCTAATATTGATTTTTGCACTGCAAAAATACAACAATTATCAGGAAAAGACGCATCGGTGATGGTCTTTCTCACGAAAACGATTACAGGTCACTATAACATGCGGAGTGCTTTCAGGACACCAGATTCCAGTGCCTTGTCATAGGAACGGCTTTTGGCAGTCTGGCTGATGGCGCCGTCTTTCAACCGGATGATCTTGGAGAAATAGGGCCCCACCTTGCCATAGAAATACTCTCTGTCGACCAGCACCTCATGGCGTTTCTTCTCTCTCAGCCACTTCTGTGCCATGGCAAGGGTGGGGGCGGAATACACTTTTCGGCGCGCCGTGACATCGAAGACGGGACTGTTCCAGTTGACATCCTCTCCGCTGGGACTGCTCACTAGTTTGCCGTCGACGGCATAATAGAAGTTCACCGGTTCGTTGAAACGGTGCTTGCGCAGCAGTTGTGCGATGGCAATGGATACGGTGGGAGAGTCTTGCATGGTGATGGGATTAGGATTGTGTGTTTGTGGCAGTCGTATGGTCTGGTTGTGTTTCGCTGAGGTTTTGACGTTTGGACAAATGGCTGAGGTAGTGCTCGATGTCGTTTTTCAGTCTGCGGAACTGCGGGGAACGGGTGAATCCGGTGTTTTTCTTGAGCATGGAATTCACGCTCTCCAGACTGTTTTCGTAGCACGACAGCTCATTCCGCATCTGTGTGTGGTGTACGGCCTTGCTGTGGATCTCCGTCTCCCGCTCACGGCGCAGACGGTCGCACACCTTGTTGAGCATCGGACTCACGACATTGTCATAGAGGTGATGTCCTTGAATATAAAGATAGGTGGTGTCGGCCGTCACGCCGAGAAGTTTCAGTTCTTCCTTCAAGGCCAGATACGACTCCTTGGCATCGGGGTTCATCTGCTGCAGCTGCATCACCTTGCGCCCCACTTTGTGGCGCACGTGCGTGATGGAGTTGAAGGCATTCTGAATGGTGAAGTGTCCCGTCTCGATCACTTTGTTGAAGTCTGAGATGGAGAAATCGCCGTAGTTGGGTGTCCGGTAATACCAGATACTCCACACAAACAACGGGAAGATTGCCTGCGAGAACAATCTCAAGTATTCTTCGAAATCGAAGATCATCTTATCGTTGAGGGTCACCATCACACAGACATTATGGAGCGAGGGCGCATAGCATTGGTAGTTCTCGATGGCATAGACATAGGTATGGAAGACATAAGGGCTTGAGATGATTTTCTCCGAGGTCTTCGTTGCCCCTTGGATCAGGAAGTCGTAGTCGGCATCGACACAGGCGATCATGTCCTCACCCACGTTTTCGCTCACAAGGTTCATCAGCACTTGTTTCTTGCCTTTCGAGAGATTGGTTTTCGAAGGGAGCATCACTTCGAAGTATCGGGTCTCGTCCTCATACTCGCTGAGCAGCGTGCGCCAGAAGAACACGTCGTCGTAGCTTTCCACGTAAGCCACGATGCGCCGGCGTGCCTTCTTGCTTCTCATGCTGTTGGCAGCACTGAAGTAGTCGGAGTTGAGGTTGTCTTTTAAACGCTTCGGCATATGGTGCTGATGAGGTGTTGATGATATCTGGATACGATGGTCTCAGTAAGAATCGGTGATGTCGGAAACCTCTGTCACATTGTTCAGCCATCCGTTCATGATGACGGCGGGGGAATGGGTGGTCAGGATGACTTGCACGTTGGGGTTGAGTTCCAGCACCAGGTCGATCAGTTTTTTCTGCCATTCGATGTGCAGGCTCACCTCCGGCTCGTCCATGAAGAGCACGCAGTTGTTGTTGTCCTGGATAAGAACGGTGAGCAGGATGGCCAGCATCTGTTTCTCGCCGCTCGACAACTGGTAGGGCACGAGGGTCTCGCCGATCTGGGAGAAGAAGATCTCATTGGCAGAGCGCACGATTTTCTTTCCGGTGTCGGAGAAGAGTTCATCCATCATGTCCTGGAATTTCTTTTTCGGCAGGGAGATCTGCTGTGCTTTGGCCGCAGCATCGGGGTCTCCGCTTTGCAAGACGCTGATGATGCGGTTGCCGATGTTGACTTGGTAGTCGAGGTATTTCCGCTGGAGTTGGAAGAGCTGCCAGTCGAGTTCGGTGGCGAGGCTCATGTCCATCTTGGCCAGTGTGTCAAGATTCATCAGCGGCCGGTCGAAAGAGCGTATCACGTCATAGCGTATCCATTTGGCGTCGGCGGGAAACACTTTCAGCCTCACGCCCTTCAGCATGTGGCTGGGGTATTCCCCCCCTGCGGAGAGTCCTTTCACCACCTTGTTGATGATGGTGCTCTTGCCTTGTCCGTTGGTTCCGCTGAGGATGTTGACATGCCTGTCGAGGTCCCATTTGATGTGACGGCGACCGCTCCACAAGGAGTCGATCTCGATTTGTTCGATGTAGTCTGCGTATTTCTGCATGGCTATGGAATTTGGGGTTTTCTGGGGTATCATACGTAGGTCTCGAGAAACTTCACGTTGCCGGTGACACGCACCTCTTTGGTGGTGGCTGGCAGGAGGACGGTCTCGCCCGTCCGCAGCGTGGTGTGATGGCCAAGGTCGTCGCTGAGGGCGCCCCCGCCCTTGACACCGATGAGGATTACGAAACTGTCGAGGTCGCTGTAGTCGATGGTCATCGGCTCGTCGAGATCATAGACGGATGTGGTGAAGTAGGGGCATCTCACCACTTCCACACTCTGGTTTTTCACCAGTTCATAGTGCGTGCGGTAGTCATCCAGCACTTTGTAGTCGATGCTCTCGGCAGCCTCCTCGGTATGGAGCGGTCTGTAGTTGCCGTCTTTGTCGCGTCTTTTGAAGTCGTAGATGCGGTAGGTGACATCGCTGGTCTGCTGGATTTCCGCCACGAAGCATCCTTCGCCGATGGCATGGATGCGGCCGGCGGGGATGAAGAAGACGTCGCCCTCACGCACCTCATAGCGGGCGAGAGCGTCGCAGATAGTGTCGTCGTGCACCATCTTCTTGTATTCCTCGGGTGTGATCTGACGCTTCAGTCCGTTGTAGAGCATCGCCCCGGGCGAGGACGGCAGGGCATACCACATCTCAGTTTTGCCGCGGTGCTTGCCTTGGCGGTGTGCGGTCTCGTCGTCCGGGTGCACCTGGATGGAAAGATCATGGCAGGCATCGATGAATTTGATCAGCAGGGGAAACTCGTCGCCGAAGCGGCTGTAGTTCTCGGCACCGAGGAGCTTGTCTTTCAGCAGGGCGACGACCTCGTTGAGTTTTTTTCCTTGGTAGGGGCCTTCGCTCACGATGGTCTCATTGCCTGCCACGCCAGAGATTTCCCAACTCTCGCCGACTTGTTTCTGGTCGCTCTGGAGTTGTTTGAAGGGGATGATTTTCTCGCCTCCCCAGATCGTGGATTTCAGTAATGGTTGAAATTTGATCATTTTTAGGTTTTGTATGTTTTGGTCGGTTGCGTCGTGTCAGTTGTCGTTCCAGAATGGTGTGGTGAAGAGGATGAGCACGTTGAAGATCTCAAGACGGCCGAAGAGCATCAGCATCGTGCACACCCATTTCACCCAGATGGGCATGCTGCTCCAAGTCATGTCGGGTCCCAGTTCGTTGAGAGGCAGTCCCACATTGTTGATACAGCTCAGTGAGATGATGGCGGAGTTGGTGACGTCTGTTCCGATGGCCATCATCAGGGCCATGGTGCCGAAGCATGCCATGATATAGATGGCGAAGAAAGCCATCAGGCTGTGTACCATCGCCGATGGCATGGCCTTGCCGTTGATTTTCACGGGGAGGACGGCACGGGGGTGCATCATGCGCACAAACTCATTGCGCACCACCTTGAGGATCATCAGTGCGCGGCTGCTCTTGAAACCACCCGTGGTCGATCCAGAGCAGGCACCGATGAACATCAGCACTGCGAGTATCATCCAGGTGATGTGAGGCCATGCACCCACGTTGTCGCAGAAGATGCCTGTGGTGGTCATCATGGAGACCACATGGAAACAGGACTTCCGGAAGGCCATTTCCAGTCCGTAGCCGTTGCTCAGCATGAGGATGAACGTGATGATGACGCTGGCGGTCAGCACCATGATGGTGTAGAAACGCCATTCCTCGTTGTGCAGGAAGTCCGTCCACTTGCTGCGCTCGCTTCGCTTGAACTCCCTCCAGCTGCTCAGTTTGCGCATGGCGATGATCATGAAGAGCATCGAGAAATTGATGCCCGAGAGATATTGGAAGAGCAATGCGGTGTATTCGATGACCGGTGATCCGAAATGGGCGATGCTGTCGTTGTGGATGGAGAATCCGCCCGTGGCCGTGGTCGTCATGGAATAGTTGACGGCACTGAACACATCCATGCCCTCCAACCAGTAGAGCAGGCCGCAGCACAGGGTGAGGATGATGTACACCCACCAGATGCGCATGGCCGTGGCACTCAGCCGTGGGTGCATTTTTGAGCGGATGGGACCTGTGGCCTCGGCAGAGAACACCTTCATCGTATTGCCCACCATCGAAGGAAGGATGGCGATGGTGAAGAAGACAATCCCGAGTCCTCCGATCCATTGTGACAATGACCGCCAGAAGAGCATCGAGTGATGTGATTCGAGGGCCGCCTCCACGTCGTTGAGCATCGAGGCTCCCGTGGTGGTGAAGCCCGACATCGTCTCGAAGAAGGCATCGGTGGTGATCCGCCAGATGCCCATGATATCGTAGAACTTGGCCGACCCGAAGAAACCGCCGAAGAGATAGGGCAATGACCCGAAGACACTGAACGTGATCCAGGTGAGTGTCACCACTACGTAGGCATCGCGCCGGCTCATGGTGGTGGGAGCGCCATAGCCCATCCTCAGGAGTCCGTAACCAGCGAGAGCGGTGAACAGGGTGGAGAAGGTGAAAGGCCATAGGTCAGGACTGTGATAGCAAATCGCCATCACCACGCACACCACCATGAAGGAAGCCTCCAGCAACAGCAGTGAGCCAATGACCTTGGATATCAGTTTCTTGTTAAGCATCAACTCGTGAAATAGTTTTCTATCTTCTTCAAGTCCACCTCGTAGCAGATCACCACCACGTTGTCGCCGGCTTCGATCTGCGTTCCGCCCGAGACGAGCATCCCCTCCTTGCCCCGTACCAGTCCGCCGATGGTGCATCCCTTAGGCAATCCCAGTTCGAAGACCTTCTTGCGGGTGACCTTAGAGCCCTTTTGTGCGATAAATTCCGCCACGTCGGCTTTCACCGATCCCAGATAGCCGATGTTGCGCACATCGGCATCCAGCATCATCTGGTAGATATTGCCGGCCGCCAGCATTTTCTTGTTGATGATGGTGCCGATGTCGAGGCTCTCGGCCATGCTCAGGTAGTTGGAGTTCTCTACCATGGCGATGGTTTTCCTCACGCCCAGTTTCTTGGCTGTCAGACAAGCCAGTATGTTCACCTCGTCGTCGCCGGTAAGGGCTACGAAGCCCTGTGTGTTCTTGATGTTTTCTTCCTTGAGCAGGTTGATGTCGCGCCCGTCTCCCTGGATCACCATCACCTTGGTGTCGTCGAGTTCCTCATTGAGGTATTCGCAACGGTGCTCGTTGATTTCGATGATCTTGGTGTTGATGAACGAAGGCATCTCCTTGGCGGCCCGGATGGCGGTCTTTCCGCCCCCCATGATAATCACGTTTTTCACGTCGGCATAGTGCTCCTTGCCAACGATTTTACGGATATAGGCGATGTAGTTGGTGGTCGTCATGAAATAGACGATATCGTAGAGCATGAGCACGTCGTTTCCGCCGGGGATGATGGTGTCGTTTCCCCTTTTGATGGCCACCACATGGTATGGGTCTTGCGGTCCGCAGAGGTCTTTCAACGGTTGGTTGAGGATCTCACAAGTCTCGCGGAGTTTGATGCCGAGCATCACCAGAGAACCGCCGTGCACATCCCAGCGTTGGCGCACCCAACTGAGTTTCAGGCCTTTGATGATGTTCTCTGCGGCCAGTTTCTCAGGGTAGATCAAGGTGTCGATCCCCATCTTGTGGATGATGTTCTGGTTGTCGGCATTGATGTATTCGTAGTTGTCGATCTGCGCCACCGTCTTGCTGGCCCCCATGGCATGGGCCATGACGCAGCTGGTGACATTGGTGTTCTCGTCGGGTGTGACGGCGATGAAGATATCGGCCTCGTCGGTGTCGGCCTGTCGCAGTGATTTCATGCTGGTAGGCGAGCCGTGAAGCGTCATCAGGTCGTACTCGCTGCTGATGTCATCGAGCTTGTCGGCATTTTCGTCGATGAGCACG
Source organism: uncultured Prevotellaceae bacterium (assembly GCA_946540735.1). Taxonomy (GTDB): domain Bacteria; phylum Bacteroidota; class Bacteroidia; order Bacteroidales; family Bacteroidaceae; genus Prevotella. Next base: position 174,922 of record CAMNIN010000001.1, read on the forward strand.
ATGTCTTGGTTGCTTCGTGAAAGGAGCCTGGCCAGATGTGATCCAATGGCGGAGGCACCGGCGATGATGATTTTCATAGGTCGAGGATGGTTTGTTTGATCGATGCAGGATCGATGCCTGCCAGTTGTTGCAGTTCCGACACTTTCCCGTGCTCGATGAAATGGTCGGGCAGTCCGAGACGGCGTATGGTGGGAGTGTGGCCGTGGTCGGCCATCCATTCCATGACAGCGGATCCGAATCCTCCGGCGATGCTGCCGTCCTCGATGGTGATGATACGGCTGAAGCGCGATGCGACTTCCTCGAGCAGCTGTTGGTCGAGAGGTTTGGCGAACCGCATGTCGTAATGGGCGATGGAGAGGGGATTTCCCTCCTGTGCCAGTTGCTCGATGACCTGAGTGACGTTGTTGCCGATCGGTCCGAGGGAGAGTACGGCGATATCGTCGCCCTCATGTATTTTCCGTCCGGTGCCCACGCCGATCTCCTTCATGGGGCAGCGCCAGTCGCGGCACACTCCCCGTCCTCTGGGATAGCGGATGACGAAGACCCCCATGCCCGGCAGTTGTGCGGTGTACATCATGTGGCGCAGTTCCTGCTCGTTCATCGGTGATGCGATGGTGATATTGGGGATGGTGCGCAGTGACGGGATGTCGAAGGCTCCGTGATGAGTAGGTCCGTCCTCGCCCACCAGTCCGGCTCGGTCGAGACAGATGACAAGAGGCAGGTCGAGGATGGCTGCGTCGTGGATGATGTTGTCATAGGCACGCTGTGCGAATGCGCTGTAGATATTGCAGAAAGGCATCAGCCCGTCCTTGGCCATTCCAGCGGAGAAGGTCACGGCATGTCCTTCTGCGATGCCGACATCGAAGGTGCGTGTGGGCATGGCCTTCATCATGATGTTGAGCGAGCATCCCGAGGGCATGGCCGGTGTGACACCCACGATGCGCTTGTTGGCTTTGGCCAGTTCGAGCAAGGTGTGGCCGAAGACATCCTGGAATTTCGGCGGTTGGTCGCTGGTGTCGCTGATGAGGCGCTCGCCTGTGTCGACATCGAATTTTCCAGGGGCATGCCATGCTTGTGCGTTTTTCTCCGCCGGCTTATAGCCTTTTCCTTTCACGGTGTGCAAGTGCAGCATTTTCGGGCCTTTCATCTTCTTCAGCTGTTGAAGCAGCCTGACCAGTTCCACCACGTTGTGGCCGTCAAAAGGTCCGAAATAGCGGATGTTCATGCCCTCGAAGACGTTTTGCTGCTGGCTGATGGCCGCCTTCATGGCGTTGTTGAAGCGGATGAGCCCCGTGCGGCGCTTGTCGTTGAGGATACCTTTCCGGGTCATCCACTGCGAGATGCGGTAGCGCACGTTGTTGTAAGTCTCATTGGTGTTGAGGCTCAGGAGATATTGTTTCATGCCGCCCACTGACCGGTCGATGCTCATGTTGTTGTCGTTGAGGATGATGAGCATGTCGTTGGAAGTGGAGGAGACATTGTTGAGTCCTTCGAAGGCCAGTCCGCCGCTCATGGCACCGTCGCCGATGACGGCCACCACCTTGCGCTTCTCCCCTGTGAGCTTGGATGCTACGGCCATGCCGAGGGCAGCGGAGATGGAGTTGGATGCGTGGCCGCAGGTGAAGGTGTCGTATTCGCTCTCCAGGGGAGAGGGGAAGGGGCGCACGCCATGCAACTTGCGGTTGGTGCAGAACATCTCCCGCCGGCCGGTCAGGATCTTGTGCCCGTAGGCTTGATGTCCCACATCCCATACGATGCGGTCTTGCGGTGTGTTGTAGACGTAGTGGAGGGCCACGGTGAGTTCCACGACACCGAGGCTTGAAGCCAAGTGGCCAGGGTTGACCGATAACTCATGTATGATGTCATCGCGCAACTCCTGGCAGAGCAGGGGCAGCTGCTCCACTTTCAGGTGCCGCAGATCATCGGGCTTGTCGATAGTATTGAGTATCTTGTATGTGTCTTTTTCCATATTATGATGCAAATTTAGTAAAAAAATCGCATCCGTGTGCGGAAAAGCGACTTATTTCTTTTTGAGGGAGCAAGAATTGCGGATAAAAAGGCCTCTCCGCAAAATAATCGGTGCTTTTATTTCCTTTCATGGGGAATAATGATTACCTTTGTGCAAACATAATTCCTTAATTGAAGAACATGAAAAGAATAATCATCTGCATGGCAGCTTCGCTGATGATGACGGGGGCTGCAGCTCAAAAGACAAGTGGCGGCATCTCGCCGGAAATGTTGAAGCAAATCGAGAACGCCCAGGCGAAGAGTCCTGCCGACAAGGCGCTGTTCAATGCCATTGCTTCGAATGCCATCGACGACTTGGCTAAGAATTTCAGCAACCAAGGCGCCATCGACACGCATTTCAGCCATGAGACGAAAAGCCAGTCGATCCACAACCAGAAAAGCAGTGGCCGGTGCTGGATGTTCAGCGGACTCAACGTGCTGAGGGCCAATTTCGCCAAGCGCAACAACGACACCCTTGCTGTGGAGTTCTCTCACGACTACCTCTTTTTTTATGACCAGTTGGAGAAGGCTAATCTGATGCTTCAAGGCGTCATCGACAAAGCCAAAGAGCCGATAGAGAACCAGTATGTGGCCATGCTTTTCAAGTCGCCGATCAACGATGGCGGCACTTTTTGCGGTGTGGCCGACCTCGCCGAGAAATATGGCCTCGTGCCCATGAGCGTGCAGCCCGAGACCTATTCGGCCGAGAACACCAGTCGCATGTCGCGCCTCATCGACTCCAAACTCCGTGAGTATGGTCTGGAACTGCGCAAGATGGTGGCCGACGGCAAGAAAGCCAAAGCCATCAACGACCGCAAGACGGAGATGCTGTCGACCATTTATCATATTCTCGCCATCACCCTCGGAGAACCGGTGAAGGAGTTCTCCTACACCTTCTGCGACAAGAACGGCAAGCCCAAAGGCGAGTCCAGGACCTACACGCCGAGAGCGTTCTATGAGGCCACTGTAGGCGGTCCGCTCAACGGTACTTTCATTATGGCGATGAACGACCCTCGCAGGCCCTATTACAAGACGTATGAGGTGGAGTGGGACCGTCATACCTACGACGGCCACAACTGGAAATACGTCAATCTGCCCATGGAGGATATCGAGGCGATGGCCATCGCCAGTATCAAGGACGGTCACAAACTCTATTCCTCCTACGACGTGGGTAAGCAGGCCGACCGCAAGCGAGGCTATCTTGACACCGAGAATTTCGACTACGGTTCGCTTTTCGGCACGACATTCCCCATGGACAAGGCACAGCGCATCATGACCTTCGACAGCGGCTCGACCCACGCCATGACGCTGACCGCAGTCGACCTGGCCGCTGACGGCACTCCGCTGAAGTGGAAGGTGGAGAACAGTTGGGGCTCGACCTCGGGCCATAACGGTTACATGATCATGACCGACCGCTGGTTCAGGGAATATATGTTCAGGCTGGTGGTCGACAAGAAATATGTGCCAGAGAAGATCCTGGAGGCGGAGAAGCAGACACCCGTGATGGTGATGCCCGACGACCCGCTCTTCCAGGAGGATGAGTGACTCGCTTAGGAGTAGCACTTGAAGATGTGGTCGACGATCTGTCTGGGCAGTCGTGGAGTCACCAGGCTGACCACCGCCACGACCACGAAACCACCGAGCATGGCGATGGCACCGCAGTTGATGGGATTGATGGGGTTGCCCACCAGCATGTTGATGACGGTCAGTCCCACACCCCAGGCGAAACATGCCCACACCGAAGCCCGTGTCACGCCACGCCAGTAGAGTCCCAGCATGAAGGGCGCGAGGAATGCGCCGGCGAGCGCGCCCCAGGAAATGCCCATCATCTGTGCGATGAACGTGGGCGGGTTGAGGGCGATCATGAGTGAGATGACGATGAAAAAGACGATCAGCACTCGCATGACCACCACTTTTCTCCGTTCGATCTTTTCAGACACCATGTCATCGATACTGCCCTCGGTCACCTCGCCGGGGGCAGATTTCTTGTCGCGGTAGATCAGGTCGAGAGTCATGGTCGAAGAGGAGGTCAGCACCAATGATGCCAAGGTCGACATCGATGCCGAGAGTACCAGCAGCACCACCAGGGCTATGATGGCATCGGGCAGGGTGACGAGCATGGATGGCACGATGGAGTCAAAGGCGAGTTTGCCGTTGGGCAGTACGGGAGGCATGCCGAAGAGACGGCCGAAACCGCCGAGGAAATAGCAGCCGCCCGCCACGACGAAGGCAAACAGCGTGGAGATGATGGTGCCTCGGTGGATGGCTTGCTCATCGGTGATGGAGTAGAACTTACCGACCATCTGCGGCAGTCCCCAAGTGCCGAGTGAGGTGAGGATGACCACCCCCAGGAGATTCCATGGGTCTGGACCAAACCAGGAAGCCAGTTGGCCATTGACGGCAGGATTGTCGTCGCTCGGCAGGGCAGCCATCTTCTCGACGGCTGTTGTCAGTCCGCCTTGTGAGTGGAGCACGGCGGCGATGACCACCACGATGCCGAAGAGCATGATGATGCCCTGCACGAAATCATTCATGGCAGTGGCTTTGTAGCCGCCGAGGATCACGTAGACGGCAGTCAGGACGGCCATGATGACCACACAGTACTGGTAGGGGATGCCGAATCCCATCTCAAACAGCGTGGAGATGCCTTTGTAGACACCGGCTGTATAAGGAATGAGGAAGACAAAGACGATGATGGATGCGATCACGCGCAGCCATTCGCTCTGATAACGTGTGCCGAAGAAATCGGGCATTGTGCGGCTCTCGATGTGCTGTGTCATCAGTTTGGTGCGCTTGCCGAGGAGAATCCATGCCAGCAACGATCCGATCACGGCGTTGCCGATGCCGATCCATGATGCGGAGAGTCCGTATTTCCATCCGAATTGTCCGGCATAGCCTACGAAGACCACAGCCGAGAAATAGCTTGTGCCGAATGCGAATGCTGTCAGCCATGGGCCTACAGCCCTTCCGCCCAATACGAAACCGTCGACAGTGCTGGCCTGTTTGCGTGAGTAGACTCCCACGCCCACCATCACGGCCAGGAAGATGAGGGTGAGTAATATTTTGATGATCATTTCTTGGAATTTTATTGACTGTTGTTTGAAGAAAGATGATAAGACTGAAGGGGTCAGAACGCTACCTGCACTTGTGCCTGAAGCCAGTTGTAGTCATCGCTGAAATGGCTCATGCAGCGGGTGTATTGCAGTTGCAGGCGGCATTTCTTGAAAAACCAGTACTGGATGCCTCCGGTCAGGTTGGTCTGATAGTAGTCCATGTCGGTGTTGCGGTTGAAATAGTCGGCTGAGGCCACGATGTCGAGATCTTTTGCCACGGGGACGCTGGCCGTGAGATAGCCTCCCATACTGCCTACGTCGCCGTCTTTTCCGCCCAGATATTCAGCACGCAGGTTGAAATCGCTGCTTTTCCATTCCGCACCCACGCTGACCCTGTCGCGACGGTAGTCGTCGCCGACAGCCACTCCGGGGTTCCATGCTGCCGTACCCACGGCATGGCCGCGTCCTTTCTGGGCTGAGGCCACGATGCGGAGTTGGTCGATGGGTTTGTATTCCAGGCGTACGATGACGTCTTTGTCGGAGTTGCCATCCTTTCGGTTGATGCCTTGTCCATTCATCAGGGCCAGTTCGTAGTGCAGGTGATGGTCGAACAGGTCGCCATAGACCATCATGCCAAGGTCGCGTCCGTAGTTGACGCCGTTGAGCGGGTCAGGACCTTCGCCAGCCAGGAAGAGAACGGCTTGGGAATAGACATCGATGAGTTCAAGCATCGTAGGCGAGAGTGGGTTCTCCAGACTGAAACTGTGCTTGAATTGTCCGAGTCTGACATTGAGGGAGTTGTCGCGTGTGAACCGATAGTCGAGGTAGTATTCTTGCACGACACTGGAGAAGTCGTGCATGAAAAGAAACGAGAAACGGTCGGTCACACGCGCTTTGGCCCAGAAAAGCGTCCGTTTCAGGTTGTAGGAACTGGTGGTTTTCCCGTTGGCATCGTCGTAGGCGTATCCCCCCTGGGCATATCCATGCAGTTCGATGCGGTTGGTGAGTTCTTTCATCCAGTCTGTCGACTTGGAGTCACTTTGTTGCCCCATGGCCGCGACCGAGCTGAACACAGCCATGGCGACGGCCAGAGAGGAGGTCTTGATGGTTTGTTTCCTCATAACATTGATGAATGATTAGAGATTAAAACATACTTAAAAACGTTACACGGTTGCAAAAGTACAATAATAATCCCTAATTAAAGCATCAAATTGTCATAAATTTTTAGCAAAAAGTGACATTTTGCTGTTTTTCTTCTTGCTTTAGTATCCTGGATTCTGTTTGAGGCGGTTGTTGAGGCTGATGGCGCGCCCCGGGATGGGGAACACCGTGGTGTGCCGGTCGTTCTCATTGGAGATCTGTGGCCGGAGGTCGTAAGCGAGGTGGAAGCGGTCGAATCTCACGAGGTCTTGTCGTCGCCACCCTTCCCATTGCAGTTCCATGAGTCGTTCGTCGAGGATGTTGTCGAGTGTCGCTTTCCTGAATTTCATGCCGGCGCGCGAGCGAACCATGTTGAGTTCCGTGTCGCCCGATTGTCCGTTGCGCACCTTGGCTTCAGCCATCATCAGCACCACGTCGGCATATCTGAAGAGCACGATGTCGTTATCCTGCAGTTTCCCGTCGGAGTAGGCTGTGCGGTCGATCTCATATTTTCTCATGCGTGCACCGGCGGTTTTCTCATAGGGCGACCCTGAGAGGTCGACGAGCACCTCAAGCGGTTGGTAGACGAGTGGTTGTCCGTTGTCGAGGCGCACCACACGGCCGTCGACGTAGATGGTGTCGTAGTAGAAGTTGATGGCAAACCTGCTGTCGACCTCCGGTGTGCCGTATCCGTAGGTGTTCACTGCGCTGCGGGTGGCACAAGTGCCGTTTTCCGACGCCATGCCGAGGGCACCGCCGTGGTTGTAGTGCCGTGACCGGAAAAGGTAGTCGAAGTGGTTGGTGAAGATCTCCTTGTCCATCGGTATGGTGAAGATGTTCTCTTTGGAGTCAGCATTATAGACAAAGAAGTTGCTGGCATAGTCGTTTTCGAGTTGGTAGCCTGCATTTTGGAATTTCTCGCACCAGTAGAGGCAGGCTTCCCAAGCGTTGAGTTGTTTTCCCTGGCAGTCGAGCATGATTTCTTTTCCGTCAGGCCTTTTGTCGTCGGTCCAGTCATCATCCGTCCAGATTTCGGCGTTGAGGGCCATTTTTGCCAGGATGAACCATGCCACGTGCTGAGTCATTCTGCCGTAGTATTCGCCCTCCCAGTTGCTTCTCTCATCGGCCAGGTTGGGCAGTGCGTTGACCAGTCCGTCCCAAACGAATTGGAACAGTGTACTGCGGCTCACCTGTTCTGCCTGTTCCATGGAGATGGTAGCCGTTCTGACGCAAGGCACGTTGCCGAAGAGGTCGAGGAGATAATAGTAGTACATGGCCCGTATGCCTCTCGCCTCCGCTTCGAAAGCAGCCTCCTGCTCAGGCGTGAGCCGGTCGGCGTGGTGTTGGATAAGTTCGATGGCCTGGTTGCACAGCACGATGACTTTATAGAGGTAGTTCCATGCACCTTCTATCGGTTGAGTGCCTGGAGAGAATGTGTGCAGGTATAGCGACTTCCAGAGTCCACCGTCATACCAGTCGCCACCCCTTGTGGGAATGATGGCCTCGTCGGTGGTGAGTGTGGAAATGTCGTAGATACCCCTTGCGGTGCCCTGCAGCCCCTCGGAGTTGTTCTGCCCTCCGATGTAGTGGTAGAGGTTGCCTACGGTATTGAGGTAGAGGTTGACAGGAGAGTCGAATGCCTGTTCCTCGTCGAGTCTGTTGCGAGGGTCCTCGCTGAGGCATGCTGTGAGTGTCAGTGAGGCGATGGCTGTAAGGATGAAAGATCTCATGACTGCTGTTGTTGTTAGAACGAGATGCTCACGCCGATGGCGTAGGAGCGGTATGGAGGATAGTTTCGCTTGTCGTCGATTCCGAGAGTGCTGCTGACCACGTAGCTGTTGATCATCGGTGTCTGTCCGCTGTAGGAAGTGATTGTGCCTATGTTGTTGATGCTCAGGGCCAGTCGCAGTTGGCTGATGTATTTGGTGTATCTGGTGATGGGCACGTTCCATCCCACGGTGAGGTAGTCGAAATTGAGGTAGTCGCCCGATTCCAGCCAGTAGTCTGTGGCGATTTGGTCGTAGATGTTCTCTTGCGGTGCGTTTCTCATCACGTTATAGTCGGGGAATGAGGTCATGTTCATGTAGGTCAGTGCCGTGCCGTTGTAGATTTTGTGTCCGAAGGCCCCGTTCATTTGCAGTGAGATGTCGAAATCCTTGTATCTGAAACTGATGTTCGACCCGATCGTCCATTTCGGCGTGGCTTGTCCGGCGATGTACCGGTCTTTGCCTACGCTCTTGTCGCCGTCGCCGTCGAGATCTGCGATCTCGTAGTATCGTTTGCCGCTCGCGTCCTCTGTGAAGCCAATGCAATGTGGCAGGTAGAAGACGCCGAGAGGTTGTCCGACGATTTGGTAGACGATGTCGTTGTCGCCCCCGTGGAATCCGGCGCCGTTGAGTCCGCCGATGGAAGTGACGTTATTGGCGGTCATTTGCTCACCTTTGTATTTGCCCGAGAGGGTGATGAGCTTGTTGCGCTGTATCGAGAGATTCATGTTGACATTGAGTTGCATGTCGCGGGTTTCCAGTGGTGTGATGCCCATTCCGAGTTCGAATCCGCTGTTGCGCATACTTCCCAGGTTGGCCAGCAGTTTGTCGTAGGCGAAGGGAGGTGTGCTCACGTCGTAGAGGTAGAGCATGTCGATGGTCTTGGAGTAATAGTATTCTGCTGTGAGCACCATGCGGTTGTGCCAGAATCCCAGGTCAGCCCCGATGTTGAAGGTATATCGTGTCTCCCATTTCAGGTCGGGGTTGGCGTTGCTGTTGTATCCCAGGGTGACGACTGGAGTTCCTCCGAGTGGTACGAGACCTGACGGCATGAACATCTGCAAGGAGTTGTAGGAGTCGATACCCCCGAGGTTTCCCGAGATGCCGCTTCCCGTGCGGAGGATGAGGTGGCTGACAAGGGGCACATTCGACATGAACTTCTCTTTCATCACGTCCCATTCAGCCGAGAGAGAGGGGAAGAATCCCCACCTGTTGTTCTTTCCCACTTTGCTGCTTGCATCGGCGCGCATGGTGAGTCCGAAGGTGTAGCGGTGAAGCAGGAGATACTTCACGTTGCCCATCAGTGACGACAGCGAGGGCTGTTCGAAAGAGGAGCCTGTGCCGCCGTAGGGCCTGAGTGCTCCGGCCTGCAGGTTGTTGTAGCCGAAATCGTTGCTGGTGAAGCCTTTCACCGTGGTGAAAAATCCAGTGAGTGTGCTGTTCTGGTATTCCAGCAGTCCGGTGGTCTCGATGCGGTGCTGGTCGTCGAAGTCCCACCAGTAGTCGATGGATAAGTTGGCCAGCCAGTCTTCGTTTTTGTTCTCGCTGCGGTAGGCCTGTCCTTGTGCCCATACCCAAGTGGGCAGGTATTGCGAGTCCTCAGTGCTTGAGAAGGAGTAGGAGCCGAATGCGCTGATGCGGAGGTTGGGCCAGATGTCGTAGGAGAGCTTGAGGTGTGTGTTGAAGTTGAGGTTTTTCTGGTGGTCTCTTTCCCGGAGGAGAGCCAGGGGGTTGGAGATTTGCGATGCGGTGGAGTTCTTGTCCCATCCGCCGTTGTTCATGCCATTGCGGTAAGTGGGGTTCATGGCCGATGCGGAGTAGAACAGGCCTTGTTCGTCGAATATTTCCTTGTTGCGCTGCGACGATCCGTAGACCCCGAGGTCTACGGAGAGTCTTTCGTCGAAGGCTTTCTGGGTGATGTCGAGTTTGGCCACGAAATTGTTGTATTCGTTCACTCTGATCACGGTGTTATGGTCCATCAGTCCGATGGAGGCGCGGTAGTTGCTGTTGTCGGTACCTCCGCTGAATGAGATATGGTGGTTTTGTACGGTGCCCGTGCGTGTGATGGCTTTGGCGAAGTCGGTGTCATATCCGCCGTCGTTGTAGTCCAGTCCCAGGGCCTGTGCGGTGTTGATGTACTGATTGCGGTTGAGCATGTCGATATGCCGGTAAGCCGTTTCAAAGCCCAGGTTTCCATCATAGGAGATGTGAAACTGTCCGCCGTGTCCTTTTTTCGTTTTCACCTCGATGACACCCGAGGCACCTCTCGACCCGTATTTGGCCGTTTCGGCAGCATTCTTGAGGATGGTGAAACTCTCGATGTCGGCAGGATAGATGCTGGAGAGGGTGGCAAGGTCGGACGACACTCCGTCGATGATGACAAGAGGGTCGTTTCCGCCGGTGAGAGAAGTGGTGCCTCTCACCCGCACGCTGCTGAGCATGGCCATTCGGTTGTCGCCCGACGATACCTGTACGCCGGCGGCCTGTCCGCTGAGGGCACTGAGAGAATTGGTCACGAGTCCTTTGTTCATGCGCTCTTCGGTCACCTTGTCGGCACTGCCGGTGCTGATGAGCGAGAAAGCCGCCAGTGAGTCTGTCTTGGTATCATTGTCTTGACGTGACTGTGCCCATGACATGGTGGGAAGGAGCCAGAAAGCGACGCAAGTAAGTGAGACAAAAATCCTCATGGTTTTAGACAATTATGTGTGCTGATGTTTTTCCAATGCAAACTTACAGTTTTTTTTTGAATAATAGATGAAAGGATGCCAGAAAAAACAAAAAAAGAGGCGCAAGCGCCCCTTTCTGGTGTCTTTGCCCCCTGGTGTGGGCAAATGGTTAGACAAGATGACTGATGAGCGACTCCCTGTCGCCGGGCAGCATGTCGATGACGGGTATTTCGATCATGGTGTAGCATCCGGGTTGCTGTCGCATGGAGGCACGCGCCACATTGACCAGCACCTGTCCTGTCAGGGCCGGGTTGTTGATACTCATATTGAACTCCAGCCGTTGGTTCTGTGTCTTTCCGCTGACGCCTTTGCGCACCAGGTTCACGCCGTGGCCCATGTCGCGGACGGCATCCACCGACTCCACGGCAAACACATGCGTCTCGTCGCTGGCAAAATAGGGGTCGGCCTTGATGGCGGCGGTCACGGCTTCGAGGCTCGCGCCCTCTTCCAGTTCCACGTACACCATGCGGCGATGGATCCCCTCACCTTTGGGGATAGTCATCGAGAGTGCGTTTTTCACACCTTCTTTAGAGCGCACGCAGACGGAGTGGCCCATCGACATGCCGGGGCCGAAATTGGTATAGGAAAGGCCTTTGGGTGCAAGGCTCTGCATGAGTGAGCGTACGATGCTGTCGCTGCCTGGATCCCATCCTGCCGCGATGATAGAGACAGCGTTGCTTTCCTTGCATACAGGCATGAGAGCAGCCCGGTAGTCGAGGATGCTGGTGTGGATGTCGAAGCTGTCCACGGTGTTGATGCCAAGCGGCAGGATTTTCTTGGCGTATTCCTCGCAGCTGCGGGTGGGGGTTGCCAGGATGGCCACATCCACGTCTTTCAGTTGGGTGATGTCTTTCACCACATCATAAGCTGCTAACTCAGCAGGCTTGTCTGCTGCTCCGTTTCTGCGTACGATACCCGCGATCTCGAAATCCTCAGCGGCTTCCAGTGCCTCGATGGCGTATTTACCGATGTTGCCGTATCCCACGACGGCTGCTCTGATTTTTTTCATATCAAAATGCTATTTAGTTATATATTCTCCAAAAAACGGTTGCAAAATTACATAATATTGTTGAATATGCTGTCGTTTAGACAGATTATTTTTGATTTTTTCCAACTTTTGTATAAGATAGTGCTTTTGAAATGTGAGGCACTCTTGATTGCACCTAAGTAGCCAGATGCGCCGGTTCCGCACCGACATCACCAAGCTCGACGGCCTCGAGGCCCCGACCTCGGCTTCTCCGTCGAGAAGCGAGCAATGACGGATTACATTATTGAAAAATGAAAGTCGGCTGGGGCCGTTTGAAAATTCTTGCTTAGGCAAGCGTCCCATGGGGCCGATCGGAAAATTGGGTCTGGCCTTTTGTCATTTCACT
>CAMNIN010000002.1 GCA_946540735.1 uncultured Prevotellaceae bacterium
GACCCCACCGTCTTCACCGACGACGACGGACAAGCCTATATGTACTGGGGCAATCCCAACACCTACTATGTGAAACTCAACGATGACATGATCTCCCTCAAGGGTGATATTGTGAAGCTCGACTACCACATCGACCATTATCAGGAAGGGCCTTGGTTCTACAAGCGCAACGGCAAATACTACCTCAGTTACGCCACCACTTGCTGTCCTGAAGCCCTGGGCTATGCGATGAGCGACCAACCCACCGGGCCATGGGTAAGCAAAGGATATATCATGAAGCCCACACAACGCGACCGCGGCAATCACCCGGGAATTGTCGATTACAAAGGCCACTCCTATATCTTCGGACAGAACTACGACCTCATGCACCTTGACACTTTCGTTCATCATGAGCGCCGTTCCGTGTCTGCCACAGAGATCACCTACTTGCCAGATGGCACGATTGCCGAGGTGCCCTATTGGCTGGATCAGGATCCTATCGGACAGTTGGAAGCGCTCAACCCCTATCAACGTGTTGAAGCAGAGACCATGTCGTGGGGCAAAGGACTGAAATCGGCCAAGATGGGTATTCCCAACACAGGAGTCGTAGCCGACATGCCCTACTCCACCGGCCGTCGCAACATGTATGTGACTGATATCAACGACGGAGAGTATATCCGTCTGCGCGGCGTGGATTTCGGGAGTAAAGGAGCCCGCCAATACCAGTTATCCGCCGCCTCTGACGGTCAGTGTGTGGTGACCCTGCGCCTTGATGCCGTCGACGGCCCTGTAGTGGGTAGTCTCACCATCACCTCCACGGGGTCGGCAGAGAAATACCGCACCTTCTCCGCCAAAGTGAAAAATGCCACCGGCAAGCACGACCTGTATATCTGCTTCGACCACAGTAAAGGCGACGTGAGACTTGACTATTGGAGATTCAAAAACTAAGACCATAACGATATGAGAAAAATGATGATGATGCTGTGGGCCGCTTTTGCCGTGCTCACATTGCATGCCCAACCACAAGGATTTGGCGGCTTCGGCCAGCCAGGTACGCCCCCCACTTGGAAAAACGTGAATTATGCCGGTGATGACCTTGAGGCCCACCAGATGGACATCTATCTCCCCAATACCCAACAAGAGAAATACAAGGTGATCGTGGCCATTTACGGCAGTGCCTGGTTCTCGAACAACATGAAAGGCATGACCTTCATGTCACTGGGCAAACCTCTGGTGGATGCCGGTTTCGCCGTGGTCTGTATCAACCACCGTTCGAGTGGAGATGCCAAGTTCCCTGCCCAGATCCAGGATGTAAAAGGAGCCATCCGATATCTCCGTGCCAATGCCGGGAAATACAAGTTAGACACCTCGTTTATCGGCATTACCGGTTTTTCCTCTGGCGGTCATCTGGCCTCGCTTGCGGGAGTCACCAATGGGATGAAAAGCCGTACAGCAGGCGGAACGACCATTGACATCGAAGGCAATGTGGGCGGCAACATCCAAGAAAGCAGTCGCGTGGACGCTGTCGTCGACTGGTTTGGTCCGGTCGACATGGCCCGTATGAATGCCTGCAACACCGTCAACGATGCCCATTCCCCCGAGGCTGCGCTGATAGGAGGAGCACCAGCCGACCTTCCCGACATGGTGGCGCTAATCAGTCCGATTACCTACGTATCCACGGATTGTCCCCGGTTCCTGGTTTTCCATGGTGAAGCCGACAATGTGGTGCCCCACTGCCAAGGCGTCTTCTTCTCCGAGGAGTTGCAGAAGGCCGGACGTCTGGAGGCATTTGTCAGTGTGCCCAATGGTCAGCACGGTCCTGTGACATTCAATGAAGACACTTTTAAGAAGATGGTGGAGTTTTTTGTCAAAGAATCCACTAATTAAGTCATGGTATAATTTTGAAACCGACAACGATGAGAAACCGTTTATGGGTGTGCATGGCCCTGCTTTTATGCGCCATGTCTGCCACTGCCCGTCCAGTAAGATCTCCCAACAAGAGAATCACCTTATCACAAGAGGGCCAGCAATTCGTGATCAGATATGATGGTCGGACGATGCTTCAGCTTACGTCTGTCGGTTTCTCCACTATTCCATCAAATGACAAGCCAGCCATACGGTTCACCCGCAAGGTGAGCACCGACTACACCATGCTGGCCGGCAAACGGCTGCACTGCACCAACCAAGCCAACGAATATAAGCTATCCCTGTCGAAACAAGTCAGGATGGTTTTCCGGCTCTATAATGACGGCATTGCCTTCAGATATGAGGTTGACGGGTTACAAAACGAGCAACCTCCTACGGAGCAAACAGCCTACCGCATCGCCGAAGGCACCAAGAGATGGATGTTGCGCTGGACGGATTCGTATGAAGGATTCTTTCCGCTTTCCATCACGGGGAAAGGTAAAAATCACAGATGGGCCTATCCGTCGCTCATCGAACCCCAAGATGGGCTTTTCGTACTCCTCTCAGAAGCCAACATGGAGCGCAATCAGAGTGCTTCGTGCCTGAAAAACGAAGTCAACGACGAAATCTACCAAGTTTGTCCTGACCAAAACGACTTGCGCCTTACAGGAAGCTGGCACACCCCATGGCGCGTGGCCATTATCGGCGACCTTGCCACCATCGTGGAATCAACGCTCATCACAGATGTATCAGACCCTAATCGCCTCGAAGACACCGAATGGATTCGTCCTGGAGTCGTCTCCTGGATCTATTGGGCCAACAACCACGGATCAAACGACTACAACATCATCAAGAGTTATGTTGACATGGCCGTGAAGTTGCATCTCCCCTACGTGCTGATCGATGCGGAGTGGGATGAGTTCAAAGACGGAAAGACCGTGGAGGATGCGATCCGCTATGCCCACTCCTGCGGCATACGGCCCATGATCTGGTATAATTCTTCCGTGGGATGGATCAATGGCGCTCCTGGTCCCAAATTCAGGCTCAACAAGCCCGAGGACCGTGAGAAAGAATTCGCATGGTGCGAGAAAATGGGCATCGCCGGAGTGAAAATTGATTTCTTCTCAGGCGACAACCAGATGAACATGGCGTATTGCATAGACCTCATGGAGAGTGCTGCACGTCATCATCTGCTCGTCAACTTCCATGGAGCCACGATTCCCCGTGGATGGCAGCGCACCTATCCCAACCTCATGACCACTGAGGCCGTTTATGGTGCGGAATGGTACAACAACGTGCCCACTTTCACAGACAAGGCAGCATCCCATAATGCCACATTACCATTCACAAGGAATGTCATCGGACCGATGGATTATACTCCATGCGCTTTCTCCGACTCCCAGCACCCCCATATCACCACCCATGCCCATGAGTTGGCCTTGACGGTGCTTTACGAGTCTGCCCTGCAACATCTCGCCGATCGCCCAGAAAGCTTTCTGTCGCAGCCCCAGGAAGTGCAACAATTTCTTGGCCATCTCCCCACCGTGTGGGATGAGAGCCGATTGGTAGCGGGCTATCCCGGAGACTATGCAGTGATGGCAAGAAGGAAAGGCACGACTTGGTATGTCGCCGGTATCAATGGCAACGACGAAGCCAAGCAAATCTCCGTCGACCTGAGCTTCATCCAAGGCAGAAACCATCATGTCTGTACCTTTGCCGACAGCGGAGACCCACAGCGTCCGTGGCGCATCGATGCCAACAGCACATTATTACCCCAAGTCGTGACCTGCCAGCCAAGAGGAGGATTCGTCTTGGTGGTCAACTAAGCGATTCCATCAAGATCTCGATAAGACGAGGCACGGCAAACCCCTGCAATTCGGTTTCCTCGACCCAGATGTAACCTTCGGGCAAAGCAGGCCGTTTCTCGGTTTCCCACAAGTAAAAATCAGCCAGGATAATGCGATGGGTGAGCACATGTCTCACGTTCTGGCGAAGCAGTGTCAGCCGTCCCTCCTTAGGCATGGACAAGTTCTCCTCAAGATATGGTTCCCATAGTCCCTGCCAAATATCGCCCCCGCCCCGCCGATGGATGGCGGTGAAACCATTACACCTGACATAGAAGTAGCTCATCCGCCGCTGCTTTACCTTCAGTGCCTTGTTTTTAACAGGCAGCGACTCGACCAGCCCTTCCCGCAAAGCAGCACACGAGTCCTGCAACGGACAAAGCATACACAGAGGAGTCTTAGGGGAGCACTGGATAGCACCAAAATCCATCATCGCCTGATTGAACCTGGAAGCCTCACCGACCGGAAGAAGTGACTGCGCCAACTCCGTAAAAAGCTTCTTTCCCTCCGTAGTGTTGATCGGCGTATCTATTCCAAAATAGCGGCTGAGTACCCGATAGACATTCCCATCGACCACTGCCACATCCCATCCGAAAGCAATGCTGCCAATGGCTGCTGCCGTATAGTCACCAACCCCTTTCAGGGATTTGACATCCTCAAGCGTATCAGGAAATTTTCCTTTCTTGACAATCTCCTGTGCCGCATGGTGCAAATTCCTGGCCCGGGAATAATACCCCAGGCCCTGCCACTCCCTAAGCACCTCATCCTCGGTAGCAGCCGCCAGAGCGTCCACACTGGGCCATCGGCGGACGAAACGCTCCCAATAGGCTTGTCCCTGTTGGATGCGGGTCTGCTGAAGGATCACCTCCGACAGCCAGATCTGGTAAGGATCCGTAGTATGCCGCCACGGCAAATCGCGCCCATGTTCGTCATACCATCTCAGCAATGCACTGGTGAAGGGATGTATCTCTGTGTTCTGAGTCATATCTGCAAAGGTAGCAATTCTCCGCAAGAAACGACCAAAATGCTCCCCAAAACATCAGGAAAATGGCACATCATCTCATAAATAGGACACATGTAACGGATTTGAACACATCTGGCACATTCCGTCATCTTCCCAAAAGGAAAAAACGCTAATTTTGCGGTTGAAAACGTGTGCCAACCTTTATTTGACAACCTGTACTAAAAAACAATCAAAGTTATGATCCGGATTGAAATCCTGAAAAAAAGTCTCATGCTGTCCGCAATTCTTTTAACGGCCAGCCTTGACGCATTCGCCGACGATGTGACCTTCACCAGCAGCAATCTGCCGATAGTTATCATCCAGACCCAATCCCCCATCAATGCCGACGCCAAAGTGATGGGAACGATGAAAATCATCAATAACGGAGAAGGCAAAATCAACCATGTCAGTGATACCCCCAACGACTACAACGGACATGTGGGTATCAAGTGGCGAGGGGAAAGCTCACTGAGTTTCAATCAGAAGAAATACACCCTCGAGACCTGGGATGAGCTTGGCAATGACACCGCCGTATCCTTGCTCGGCATGCCAGAGGAAGCCGACTGGGTGTTGTTAGCCCCCTACAATGATGTGTCGATGGTGAGGGACGTGTTCGCTTATCACCTCTGGAACGAGATGGGCCACTGGGGACCCCGTACGCAAATGTGCGAAGCAGTGGTCAACAATGAGTACATGGGGGTGTATGCCCTCTGTGAGAGCATCAAGCGCGACAAGAACCGAGTCGACATCAGTAAGCTGAAACCCGAGGACATCAGCGGCCGCGATGTGACAGGAGGCTATATCGTACGCATCGACGCTTTCGACGACGAAGATGTGACTTTCCAGTCGAAAGTCAAAGGCATCCAGAAGCAATGGGGCTGGGGTGGCCAGCAGACCACTGAGGCTCCAATCACCTGGACCATCTTCTATCCCAAGAAAAAAGACCTGCAAGCCGAGCAACGCGCATATATCCAAAACTATGTTGACACGGCTGAGCTTGCCATCCAAGCCGACAATTTCTCCGACCCGGCAAACGGCTATGTGAAATTCATTGATGCTGCATCATTTGTTGACTATTTCATCCACACCGAGCTCAGTCTCAACGCCGACGGTTTCAAGCGCAGTGCCTATTACTACAAGGATAAAGACAAGAAGGACGGCACCCGCGGAAAACTCTTCGCCGGTCCGGTGTGGGATTTCAACCTGGCCTACGGCAATTGCAATTTCTGCAATGCCAACAATGTGAACTCCTGGGTCTATGAAGGATGTGAAACCAACCCCACCCCCATCATGTGGCGCCGGTTATTGCAAGACCCGACTTTCCGCAATGCTGTCAAATGCCGCTGGTTGGAATTGCGTCAAACCATCCTCAGCGAGGAATCCATCGACCAGTTTTTAGACAATTATGCCCTACTGCTCGACGAGGCAAAAGACCGCCAGCTGAAAAAATACAAGGAGGTGCTCAAGAGCAACAACCCCTGGGATTGGGGGCCAACCAGTTTCTTTGCAGCCTACCGGGTATCGTCCTACGCCGAGGAAATCAGTATTGTGAAGAACTGGTTCCGCCAGCGTCTTGCCTTCCTCGACCAACATCTTCCAGGTGAATGCACAGGCGACCAAGTGCTCCATCTCGACTACCTCGATATCGACATCCGCCACAACCACCACACCGCCACGATCGAGTCACCACGTCCGATCACCCGTGTCGATGTCGTCAATGCCGCAGGCACGTGTCTTTATACCAAGCACATGTCTGGCGACAAACGAGTCAAGTTCGATCTCGACAGCCTTGGCCGCGGGCTTCTGGTCTTCGTCTGCTACACAGCTGATGGCGGAATGATTTCGAGAAGTTTGGTCAGATGACGCAGAAGCCAGCCTGACAAAACCTCCATGACACGCTACATGTTACACCAGCGATAAAACATGTTTCATAATCGGGGCAGTTTGTAATGCGAAAAACGTAATTTTGCAGAGAAATCGTATTTTGCAAAACTTAACCGATGAAAAAAACTGTATTATCATTACTCATGGGGATTCCACTATGTGCCATCGCACAAAACCCCATCATCACCGACCAATTCACCGCTGACCCCACAGCGCGCGTATTTGGCGAGAGGATCTATCTCTATCCCTCACACGACATCCTTCCACCAGAAGGGCAGCGCCAAGACTGGTTCTGCATGGAAGATTACCATGTGTTCTCGTCGGACAACCTGACTGATTGGACCGACCATGGTATGATTGTCACACAAAACAAGGTGCCCTGGGTGAGGCCCGATTCTTATTCGATGTGGGCACCTGATTGCGTATCCAAGAACGGGAAGTATTATTTCTATTTCCCCAGTGCACCAGCCGGAGGCCGTGGAGGTTTTGCTGTCGGTGTGGCCATCTCCGACAGTCCTACGGGTCCGTTTGTTCCTGAGCCAGAGCCCATCAAGGGCATCTTCGGCATCGACCCATGTGTTCTGCAAGCCTCTGACGGCAATGCTTACATATTCTGGGGCAACGGACGCTGTGCCAAACTCAAGGACAACATGAAGGAACTTGCCGACGACAACCCGAAGGAGATGGTGAAGTTTGGCAACCGCGAAGTGGAGATGATCGGTGTCAACTGCCTTCAAGGACTGCCCAACCGTCAGGCCGAAGGTCCTTTCGCTTTCGAGTATAACGGCAATTATTACCTAACCTATCCGTATGTGCGCGAAAACACCGAAGTACTTGGTTACGCCATGAGTAAGAGTCCCATGGGTCCTTACGAGTATAAAGGTCTTATCATGGCCGAGCAGCCCAACGGTTGTTGGACCAACCACCACAGCATTGTGAATTTCAAAGGTCAGTGGTATCTGTTCTATCACCACAACTACCTCTCTCCCGGCGATGACAAGCGCCGCTCGGCCTGCATCGAGAAGCTATACTTCAATCCCGACGGTACCATTCAGGAGGTGAAGCAAACCATGCGTGGTGTAGGTATCAACCGTGCCACGGAGAAAATCCAGATCGACCGCTACAGCACTGCCAGTGCCGGTGTGACGACAGCCCTCATTGACACGACCAACACATTCCGCGGCTATCAAGCCACCCTGCCCACCAAGGGCAGTTGGCTCCGTTACGCCGACGTTGACTTCAGTGTCATCCATGACGGTTACCTGATTATGAACGTCATGGCCTCTGACGACACGGAACTCTGTGTGCGCGAGAAGAGTCCCAATGGCAAGGTGATAGCCCGCATCAAGTTGGCCGTGAGGCCCCCGGAGCCCCCTGCCGGTGCAGCAGCCAACCCCATGATGAACCGCTTCCGCCGCGACCTGCGCAACCAGTGGCTCACCCAATCCGTCAATCTGGAGCACATCCCCACGGGAGTCAGCGACCTGGTTATCACCAACGAGGGCGACGGTGCCCTCAGTGTTGACTGGGCACAGTTCAAGAACCGTCCCGACTATTTCACGAAAGTGCCTTCCAAAGCACCAGCCACCAGACCCGACGACGACGGCTTCATCCGCCGTTGGATGTTGCTCGAGCCCATCGACAAGCCCAATAGTGGCAACACCGTCTTCACCGACAGCTATCTACGCGAGCATTTCTACCGTCCCTACTTCAAGGGTCAGCAGACCGTCCTGCCGAAGGATGGTGAGAAAGTCACTGCTGTGTTCCAACAAGAGCAGGCTCCTGCCGGTTTCGGCCGTGGCGCCGCCGCCCCCGCTCAGCCTGAGGTGAAGACCGTGAAACAAAAGTTGACATGGCATGCCCTGGAAAGCAATATGTATAATGTGAAACTGTTCCGTTTCGCCGAGAAATACAGCGATAAAGTCTATGGTGTGCTCTTCTGGGCAGTCACCGTCATCGACTGTCCAGAGGACATCGAGAACGTTCGCCTGGCCGTAGGCAGCAACTCCGCCTCGATGTGGTGGCTCAATGGCGAGGAGGTACTCCTGCTCAGTGGCGACCGCCGCATGGTGAAAGATGACGCCGTATCGCCGCGCCTTACCCTGAAGAAAGGCCGTAATATCCTGCGCGGTGCTGTCATCAACGGTCCGGGCATGAGTGATTTCTGCGTCCGCTTCCTCGACGAGAAAGGCAAACCCGTCACCAACTATTCAGTAACCGTAGAAAAATAAACCCAAAACCCTTTAAGCAGAAGAATATGAAGACAAGATATCTGATCGGTTTGTCATTAGCACTTTCCTGTTTGTCAACAGGCCGCACCGCGGCACAGATAGGAGAACCCTACATACACGATCCCTCGACCATCGCCGAATGCGAGGGCAAATACTACACGTTTGGCACTGGCGGCGGAGGTCTCATCAGTGAGGACGGCTGGAGCTGGCACAGCGGAGCCGACCGTCCCGGTGGTGGTGCAGCTCCCGACGTCATGAAGATCGGCGACCGCTACCTCTGTATCTATGGAGCCACCGGAGGTGGTCTGGGCGGCGGTCACAGCGGCCGCATCCTGACGATGTGGAACAAGACGCTTGACCCGAAATCGCCCGATTTCAAGTGGACCCCCGCCGTCGAAGTCTGTTCGAGCGACGGCATGGAAGATCAGGATGCCATCGACCCGGGATTGCTCCTTGACCCCACGACAGGCCGGCTCTGGGCCAGCTATGGCACCTATTTCGGCACCATCCGCCTCATCGAGCTTGATCCGAAAACCGGTTTCCGCATGAGTGGCAATAAGGAGAAGGACATCGCCATCGACTGCGAGGCCACAGACCTGATCTACCGCAATGGATGGTATTACCTGCTCGGAACACACGGCACCTGCTGCGACGGTGTCAACTCCACCTACAATATTGTTGTCGGTCGGTCGCGCAGCGTCGAAGGCCCCTATCTCGACAACGTAGGCCGTGACATGTATCATGGAGGCGGCCGCATGGTCGTAGCAGCCGGTGACCGCAAGACAGGAGCCGGGCACTTCGGCCGCACCATCATCGACGAAGGCGTCGAGGTGACTTCCTTCCATTGGGAAGCCGACTTCGACCAAGGAGGCCGCAGTGTGCTCGCCATCCGTCCACTGCTTTGGAAGAACGACTGGCCCGTGGCCGGTGATCCCTTGAAGGAAGGCACCTATGAGATCGAGTCGGAGCGCCGGGGTTATGCGCTTGAACTGGCCGTAGATTTCACCCGTATGCAGGTGCAGCGCATAGGCTGGGGACGCCCACAAAACAACGAACCCATCAAGCCCGTCGCCAACCAAACCCTGGCCGAAGTAGCCTCCACCTGGCCCAAGGGCGACATCCCTGTAAGAATCGGCGACTACATGTTCCGTCCTCATCAGCGCTGGACCATCACTCCTGTCCCCGAGAAAGGTGGCTATCTGGGTGGTCCCTACTATAAGATCACCATCGAGGGCACACAGCGTGCCCTGGCTGCTACCGCTGACAAGGAGCTGACCACTGTGCCGGCCTTCACAGGAGCCGACGAGCAGCTCTGGCGCATCGAGCAGCTGACTGACGGCACCTTCCGGATCATGCCCAAAGTCATTCCCGGGCAGGAAGGGCTCAACAATCGCTATGTGCTCTACTCCGCAGCCGACAGCACTCCTACACTGGCTGAATATGATTTCAACAGCGACAACTCAAAATGGAATTTCAGGGACCACTAAGAAGACTATGCATCAAACATAGTCTTTAAAAAAGGACGCGGTCTCAAGCCGCGTCCTTTGCTTTATTGTTCTTTTCTGGCATCGTGACGATATAAGCACCTAAAAGCACCATGACAGCAGCCAGAGGCTTATCCCAAGTAAAGATGTCCTGTCCGACCGCTATAGCCACCAATGAAGCGACAACGGGCTGGATATTGGTATAAATGCTCACTGTCGTCGCACGAAGGAATTTCATGGCATAAGGAATAAGGAAATAGCCCAACCCCGTTGCAAAGAGCACGATGAAAGCCATCTCCAACACCCCACTCCACTGCCATGCCGACGAATAGAGTTTTTGTTCGGGTTCGGTAAACAAAGCGATAGGCACCGTCACCAGCATAGAGATCAGAAAGACATATTTCATCTGAGTCACCGAGCTGTATTTGGCAGACACCTTACGAGTGATGATCAGATATACAGCCCAAGTCAGTACACTCAGCACAGCCAGACTGATACCCAGCAAATCATCAGACCCCGTCCCGCTGTTCCATGAAGTGTAGAGCATCAAAAGAGCACCGCCAATACCCAGCAGCACACCCAACATCTTCACAGTAGTGACGGATTCCTTAAGGAAAATAGCCGCCAGGATCATCACCGAGATGGGAGTCATGGCCGCCACGAGTGAGAAATAGACAGGAGTGGTGTATTTCAACGCCTCCGCAGTGAGTGTCTGCGAGATCACAAATCCCAGCAAACCACCCAGCATGATGGTGATGAGGTCGCGCCGCTCCACATGTTCCTTGGGAAGGAAGCAAGCCACCACCCAGAAGAGGATCGTAGCACCCACACACCTTGAGGCCATATAGCCCATCGGAGTGACCCAGTCATCGAGCAAAGCCTTGGTAACGGGCACCCCAAGGCCGAAGATAACATTTGCCATCAAGATGGCGATATGTCCTTTGATTTTCATATTAATATCGTGATGAGGGTATTACAAGCCTATTCATTATTACCTGCAGCATTGTCGATACCAAGCACCTCGAGGGTGAAGAACAAGTCGGAGTAGGGTTTCACGGCCCCTGCTGCACGAGCGCCATAGGCCTGGTCGTAAGGAATGTAAACTTCCCATTTTGACCCGACGGGCATCTGCACCATCGAATGCCAGAATCCAGGCACAGTCTGACTGGGACGCATGGTGACCGGTTCTCCACGCTGATAGGAGCTGTCGAACACAGTACCATCCATCAGTTTGCCCTCATAGTGCATCCTCACTCGGGTATCATCTTTGGGTTTGGGACCTTTGCCCTTGGTCAGTTCGTGATAGAGCACACCTTTACCCTTAGGCAATTCCTTGAAGCCCATTTTCTTGTATTTCAAGCTGTTGACCACACTGCTCAACTGAGTCGGAACCTCTTTCTTGATGGCCTCGACCACGCTTTTCTCCTGAAGTTGCGGAGCCAATTCCTCGATTCTTGCCTGAATATCGTCGTAGGTCACCCAGAAATTGAAATCAGTAGCCTCCAGGTCCTGACTGATGCTGGTGAGCAAACGGCTCATCTCAGTTGCCATTCCGACAAGAGAATCACCAGGCGTGCGTGTCAACTGAGCCAAAGCCTGCAGGTGTTCAAGGGCAGCCTTGAAATTATCCTTGGTGTCACGGTAGCGCGCTGGTGTCAGACTCATCTTGTTCATATTCTCGTCGACGTTGCTCATCAACTGTTCAAGCACCTGCGAAGTGTTGTTGTTCTTGAAAAAATCCTGACGCCACTTAAGCACCTGACCGGCATCATCGGTCGAGACGACAACACCTTTTTCATTCAGTCCGAGTTGCTCGGTCTCCACCCTCACCCAGTTCTCCTGATAGTCGTTAAGCATCACGTAAGCCAGTCGGGAAGCCACCACAGTATTGACTTTCATCTGCATGGCATTGCTTTTATAATTGTTGCCAAACAACATGAATCCCAACCAACCCAGCACGGCCAGCCCTATGACCCCGAGACAGATAGTAATGATTCTCTTCCAGCTGCCTCTTGGTTTGGCAGCAGGCATTTTCTGACTAAAGTCCGTCTTTTTTTCTCTCTTAACAGTTCCCATTCCAATCTTGATAAAAGCATAAGGCATCCATCGCCTTATACACGGCTGCAAAATTATAAATAAAAAAGTGTTTTGACAACAACAAGTGAAAAAAATTTGCATAATAGGAATTATCGTTGTAATTTTGCACAAACACATCGGACGATTCAGATGAAAGACAACACACAGAATATGACCATCCAGGACGTGACATTGAAAGGTACGTTGATGAACATCCTATTGATGGCGCTGAAATTCGCTGCTGCGATATTAGGCACCTCAGCTGCCATGTTGGCTGATGCCATACACTCACTTTCTGACCTTCTGACCGACATCATCGTTATGCTTTATGTGAAATTAAACAAGAACGGTGAGAAGGGCATCAACAAGTTCGGACGCCACTCATTCGAGAACGTGGCGATCATCATTGTCGGAATAGTCATCCTTGTGGTCGGATTCAGCATCTGTTACTCCGGCGTGAGGACCACGATCCGGGCTTTCCAAGGAGAGGTATTGCCACGCCCGGGCTATATCGCCCTCGTTGCAGCCGTTGTCAGCATCATTCTCAAAGAATGGACCTACCGATTCACGATCAAATCAGCACGTAAGACGAAATCATACATACTCTCAGCCAATGCATGGCATCACCGTTCTGACGCCATTTCCTCCATCGGCACGACAATCGGCATCGCTTGTGCCATTTTCCTGGGCGTGCGTTGGAGGATTCTCGATCCGATCACATCTGTCATCGTCAGTGTGTTTGTCATGAGCATCGCTTTCCACCTGTTATCCGATGCCATACGTAATCTCTTTGGGTATAGGATCCCTGAGCAGATCGAAGAGGAAATAGAAAGACAGGCCTTAAAAGAGGAACCGGTGCGCCGTGTGAACGGCATATTTGTCAGAAGAATCGGTCCTGATCTCCTTGTCAGGATGCACATTTCCGTCGATGAAAGCATGACAGTAGGCGAAGCCCACAACCATGTGCTGAACATCGAACAGCGGGTAAAGCAACAGTACGGAGCGAACACCAATATTGGAATTTTCATTGACCCATATCAATAACTCACTTTGGCATAACTTTTGCTGTTTACCATACGGCGCAAAGTCTTAGAAATGAGTTAAATTCGGGGCTCTTCTTAACATTATTTAACCAAAAATCATGCAAGAAAAGCACCAACAT
Organism: uncultured Prevotellaceae bacterium; assembly: GCA_946540735.1. Taxonomy (GTDB): domain Bacteria; phylum Bacteroidota; class Bacteroidia; order Bacteroidales; family Bacteroidaceae; genus Prevotella. The sequence goes on from CAMNIN010000002.1 coordinate 13,569, forward strand.
ATCGTTATTTTTATTACTTTTGCATCGCATTTCAACGGATAATATATTATATACTTGATTTTCAACTAGTTAGATTAATTAAGGTAAACAGGATGAGACAGCTAAAAATTACGAAAAGTATTACAAATCGATCGAGTGAGGCATTGGATAAATATCTTGTAGAAATTGGTCGTGCACCACTAATCTCGATTGATGAAGAAATAGAGCTTGCCCAGAAGATCAAGAAAGGAGGTCCTGAGGGTGAGCGTGCCAAAGACAAGTTGGTGACAGCCAATTTGCGTTTTGTCGTGTCTGTTGCCAAGCAATATCAGCATCAGGGACTTACCTTGACTGACCTTATCGACGAGGGTAATATCGGTCTGATCAAGGCCGCACAGAAATTTGACGAGACCCGTGGGTTTAAATTCATCTCCTATGCTGTGTGGTGGATCCGTCAAAGCATCCTGCAAGCCATCGCAGAGCAGAGCCGCATTGTTCGTCTGCCGTTGAATCAGGTGGGATCACTCAACAAGATCAACCATGAGATCAACAAATTCGAGCAAGAGAACATGCGTCATCCCTCCGTATCGGAATTGTCGGATGTGACCAACCTCGACGAGGAGAAAATCGGTCAGAGTCTGATGGCCGACGGTCATCACGTGTCGATCGATGCACCTTTTCAGGACGGCGAGGACAACTGCATGCTGGATGTGATGCCGAGTGGTGACGACAGTCGTACTGACCGGTATGTGGATCATGAGTCGATGGCCCTGGAACTCGAATCTGTGCTCAACAAAGTGCTCAAGGACCGTGAGATCACCATCATCCGCGAGTGCTTCGGTATTGGCCAACCCGAGAAAGGTCTCGAGGAGATCGGCGACCGCCTGGGACTGACGCGTGAGCGTGTGCGTCAGATTCGTGAGAAGAGCATCGCCAAGTTGCGTGACAGTGGCAATGCCAAGATTCTGATGAAATATCTGGGATAATCCCTCAAAACTGCAATACGAACTGGCGGATCAGCAGATCCGCCAGTTTTTTTGTGGAAAAAAAGCTGGAAAAAGCGAATTATTTACTATTTTTGCCGTTATGATTGGCCAGAAACCATGGATGCACATAATGGTACTTGCGGTTCTGATGCTGTTCTCACAGCAAGCCGTAGGCAAGGATGTCGTCGACACCCTTGTAATGAACCGCATCTACAACTACCGTAAAAGCGTCGGCGGCTCTTTGGAGGGAATGACGACGCTGGCCTATCTGAAATACAGGTTACGCACAGACCGTCGCAACAAGCTGCTGTTTTTTGTTCCCCATCTCCATGTTCTGGCCAGGTCCGACGACAAAGACCATCTCTATGAGATTTTCTCGCAATTTGTGTTTCACGAAGACGGCACCCATGAAATGGAGCAAATCGCACAGTCAAGTAGCTTCACCCGCCGCCGGAGGTCACTCTTGAACAACGTTCAGAGCTACCTTCTGCCTCGAATCTACAACGAGATGCTCTATTCCGACCACCTGCTCTCTCCTTTCAACCGCCGCAACAGCCGCTTCTATCGATATGAAGTGCACAACACCATCGGCAATCAGCTTCAGATCACATTCAAGCCACAGGCCGCCAACACACAGACTGTCAGAGGACAAGCCATTGTGGACAAGCATACAGGCAGGGTGATCAGCTGCACATTGATGGGAGAATACGACATGGTGAGTTTCGAGCTTCGTCTGCAAATGGGAGAGCAAGGGCTCTACTCACTGATACCGCTCGAAAGTCACCTGAAATCGAAATTCACTTTCCTGGGCAATAAAATCAGGGGCATTCATGAAGCCAAGTTTCAGATCCCCATCGACCTTCCCCGTCCTAACGGAGTGGAAGACCATTGGAATATAATGGAGCAATACCGTCCCGACTCGTTGGAAGAAGAGGAGAAAATGCTCTATTTCAAGCGAGACTCAGTCATCCAGAGCCGCACCAAGAACGACACCGTCCGCATCAGGAAGAAGAATTTCGCCAAAGACGTGCTATGGGGTATTTTCGGCGAGAATCTGCTCCAGCGCATCAAAGGCAATTTCGACAACGACAAGGGTTACTACCGTTTGTCGCCCATTCTCAATCCCCTCTACGTCGGCTACTCCGAACGCCGGGGATTCACGTACCGTTTCACACTCCGCGGCGGATATGTTTTCTCGCCCAACAGCGAGATCCGGACAAGGATAAAACTGGGTTATTCTTTCAAATTGAAACAGTTCCAGATCAATGTACCCATCACCTTCTACTTTGACAAAAACCACAATGGATACCTTGAGGCAGGATGGCGCAGCGGGGAACATCAGACCAACTCCACCATCATCGACAAGTTGAGAACGGGGCAAAACGACACCATCGACTGGAAGAAGATGAACCTCGACTATTTCAGGCACACCAAGCAACATCTGACCGTACATTATGACTTCACGCCCTATTTCGGCATTGAAGCCGGCTACCTATTCAACCGATGGAAATCAGTCGACGGTAAGCATTTCGATACATTCAACAAGCCAAAAGTATACCAATCCACTTCCTTGATGTGCGAGTTTCGTATCCGTCCCTTAGGCTATCAGGGGCCTATCATCAGTGTCAATTATGAGCGCACGGCGAAGAAGCTCAGCAAAAAAGGCATGAACTATGAGAAATGGGAATATGACTGTTCTTACCTCTACCGTATGCCCCTCATGCGATCCCTGTCGCTGAGAGCTGGGGCAGGCTATTACTCCACCCAGACCGAAGACGCCTATTTCCTGGACTTCAACAATTTCAGGGACGACAACATCCCTGGCGGTTGGATCGATGAATGGAGCGGGGAGTTCGAGTTGCTGCACCGCAACTGGTATAACTCGTCGAAATACTATGTGAGGTTGAATGCCACCTACGAGTCTCCCTTGATTCTGCTGTCGTGGGTCCCCTTGGTCGGCAACATCGTCGAGAAAGAGCGTTTTTACTTCAGCGCCCTCAGGTTGAGTGCCTTGAGCAATTACATGGAAGTAGGCTATGGTTTCACCAACCGGCTCTGTTCGGTAGGTATATTCACCAGTTTCAAGCGTTTCCGATACGAAGCCCTGGGGTTCAAATTCGGATTTGAATTGTTTAACAAGTGGTAAGGAGAGAAAACCGCTGTATTTATTGAATAATCCATCAGAAATGACTATCTTTGGCGCATGACCCATCAAATACCATTAACCGTCTACAAGGCAAGTGCTGGCAGCGGCAAGACCTTCACCCTGGCCGTGGAATATATCAAACTGCTGATAGCCAACCCCATGTCATATCGTAACATTCTCGCCGTGACCTTCACCAACAAAGCCACGGAAGAAATGAAGATGCGCATACTCAGTCAGCTCAACGGACTCGCACACGGATACGAAGACTCTGGCGACTACATGCGTAAGATCACCGCTGAGATGGGAGTCGACGAGAAACTGGTGCAGTCGAGAGCCGCCACTGCCCTGAGCAGCCTCATCCACGACTACTCAGCCTTCAAAGTGGAGACCATCGACAAATTCTTCCAGCGCGTGCTCAAGAACCTCGCCAAGGAGCTCGACCTGACTGCCAATCTGCGCCTTGAGCTCAACGACAAGCAAGTGGAGCAACTGGCCGTCGACAACATGATCGAGTCGCTCACTAATCAGGACATCGTACTCAACTGGCTCATGAGCTATATCCTTGAGAACATCAAGGAAGACAAATCGTGGAACATCATCGGACAAGTGAAGAAATTCGGAGAGAACATCTTCAAGGACTCCTATAAAAAACATCGCGATGAACTTCTCCAGATTCTGAGCACGCCCCATTTCTTCGACGAATTCAAGAAAGAGCTCATCAAGCTGCGCGATGAGAGCGATGAGGAACTGATGTCGATCGGCAACCGTTTCCTCGAAGCCACCAAAGGCTATGGCATGAATGACTTCGCCTATGGGAGCAGTGGCATATACAACTATTTCTGCAAGTTGCGCGACGGCAACTACAACGGCGACGAGCCAGGGAAAAGGGTCGCTGACTGTCTTGACTCACCCGAGAAATGGGTGAAGAAAGGCGCCCCTAACCGGGATGCCATCATCACACTCGTCAACGACACACTCATGGGTCTCCTGGATGAAGCAGAATCGAAGAGACGTATCTGCTACAGGAAAGCCAAGTCGGCGCGCGTCACCCTCAGTCACCTCAACCAACTGCGCCTTCTCGGCAATATTGAAGAGAAAGTCAGGGAACTCAACAGCGATGCCAACCGGTTTCTTCTCAGCGACACCCAGGGAATGCTCCATGCACTGATCGACCACAGCGACACGCCGTTTATCTTTGAGAAGATCGGCGCCCGCCTCCGACATATCATGATCGACGAGTTCCAGGACACCGGAGCCTTGCAATGGAGCAATTTCAAAATCCTCCTTGACGACTGCATGGACCAGGGTACGAAAAACCTGATTGTCGGCGACGTGAAGCAGAGCATCTACCGCTGGCGGTCGGGAGACTGGAGACTGCTCAACGGCATCACCCGCGAATTCCACGACGATGATAAAATGATCGAGGTGAAGCCTCTTGGCACCAACTACCGATCGAGCCGTAAGGTCATTGAGTTCAACAACAGTTTTTTCAGCACCGCCAGCCAACTGGAGTACCAACGCCTCAAGACCGTCGCCGGCGACGGAGCCGAAGAATTGAAGAAAGCCTACAGTGATGTCAGCCAACATATCCCCCCCTTCAGAGGAGACGGTGGCTACGTCTATGTGGAGCTGATGGGCAAGGACAAGGAAACAGACGACGACACAGTCATGGACCGCTTGGCAGAGACCATCAGGGCGCTCACTGCTCAGGGAGTGGCTCAGCGAGACATCGCGATCCTGGCCCGCTACAACGGCGAGATCCAGGAAACGGCCCAATATTTCCAGACCCATGAGCCAAGCATCCACATCGTCTCCGACGAAGCCTTCCGGTTAGACGCATCCCTCGCTGTCAATATTATGATCATGGCCCTGAGAGTGCTGATCAATGAAAGAGACATGCTCCACAAAGCCATTCTCGCCAAGTCGTATCAGAACGACATCCTGCAGAACGGGCTGGATGACGACGCCATCCTCCTCACGACCGACATCAATGATCCCCTGACGGCATTCAAGGAATGGCTGCCGGAGGGATTCCGCAGCAGTAATCAGCGGAGCGCCCTGAGGTCACTCCCCCTCACCGACCTCATGGAGTCGCTTTACGACATCTTCGGCATCGAGAAGGCAAAGGGGCAGAGTGCCTATATCTGCACGTTGTATGACCTCGTGGCAGAATACCTCAAGGACAACACCTCAGACATCGAGCGCTTCCTCCAAGCCTGGGAAGACAACTACCGGACGAAAACGATCCATGGCGACGACGTGGAGGGAGTGCGCATGGTTACCATCCACAAAAGCAAGGGACTGGAATACGACAATGTCATCATTCCATTCTGTGACTGGGGACTGGAGAAGACCAGAAACAACACCATCTGGTGCTCAGCCGACGAGGAGCCATTCAACAAACTTCCCATCCTGCCGATCGACTACAGCCGCACCAGTATGATCGACACCGCCTACGAGGAGGAATACAAGAGAGAGCACCTGCAAAACACCGTCGACAACCTCAACCTGCTCTACGTGGCTTTCACCAGGGCACGGTACAGGCTCATCGTCTTCGGCAAGAGCAGCATGGAAAGCGAAGAGAAGAAGCAGAAGAAAAGCACCTCAAAGACCAGCAATGATGCGCCTTCAAACAGGTGCTTGCTGGTGGAACAAGTGCTAATGGAGCTCGCCGCAAGAAAAGAGGAAGGTCATGAAGAGCAATCAGGCGAGACCATCAGGGATTTTGACCTTCAGGTGTGCCAAGACGGCACCATCGTCTTCGAATACGGCGAATTCGCCGAAAACGCCCAGGCCAAGCAGAAGAAAGAAAGTGAGAACATCTTCCTGCAGAAGGAGGACGGCGTGGGCAGTAGTATCAGATCCTACCCGATCTCCGCACAGTTCCGTCAGAGCAATGACAGCCGCATCTTCACCACCTCCGAGGAGAAAGAACTGCTCCGTCTGGAGTATATCCAAAGAGGCAATCTGCTCCACAGCATTTTCTCCCGTCTAAGGACTATCGACGACATGGAGGACGTGCTCCGGCAGTTGGAGTTTGAGGGCATACTCTATGACGAGGTGTCGCCGGAAGACCTGCAGCGGATGCTCAAACAAGCCCTGGCCAGCGAGCGAGTCAGAGAATGGTTCTCGCCCAGATGGAAACTGCACAACGAATGCGCCGTCATCTTCACAGACCCCGAGACCGGTCAAGTGACCTCGCTCCGCCCCGACCGTGTGATGAGTGACGGCGAGCGCACCGTGGTCATCGACTTCAAATTCGGCAGACAGAAGAGAGAGCATTTCCGGCAAGTGTCCAACTATATGAAATTGCTCCAGGAAATGGGCTATAAGAAAGTAGAAGGTTATTTGTGGTACGTAACCCGGAACCAGACCGTGAAAGTATAAGGAAAAACATGAATCATACAGCAGCCAAGCATCATCACTTCTTAGGGCGCGTGGCACAGGACATCCTGTCACGCCACGGAGACGACCTGTCGGAACTGACCCTCGTCTTCCCCAACAAGCGAGCCTCTCTGTTCATCAACGAGCAGTTCGCTCAGCTTTCAGGAAAACCTGTGTGGAGCCCCTCCTACACCACCATCAGCAACCTTTTCCGCAGTCGCTCTGCACTAACAGTGGCCGATGAGGTCAAGCTCAACTGCGACCTCTACCGCAGCTATGTGGCCTGCACCGGATCGACGGAGACCCTGGACAAATTCTACGGCTGGGGAGGCGTCCTGCTCTCCGACTTCGATGACATCGACAAATGCATGGCACCAGCACAGGGTGTCTTCTCCAATCTCAGCGACTTGCATTCCTACGACCACATCGACTACCTCAGCGAGGAACAAATGCGGGTGCTGCAGTTTTTCTTCAAGGACTTCGACGAGCACCACAATAGCAGGCTCAAAGAGAAATTCCTCTATCTATGGAGCAAGTTCGGCGACATCTACAATGACTACAACCGACATCTGAGAGAGCAAGGACTGGCCTATGAGGGTGCGCTATGCAGGGACGTCATAGAGAACAAGCAGACTGACTGGGGAAAGGATCTCTATATCTTCATCGGATTCAATGCCGTACAGGAAGTGGAGCGACAACTCTTCAGGAAACTTAAAGGACAAGGCCAGGCAGAATTTTACTGGGACTTCGATCATTATTACATGGATTTCGAAGGCAATGGCAGCCACCAGGAAGCCGGACAACAAATCCAAAAACTCCTGAACGAATTTCCCAACCGACTCGACTCCATCAACGATGATATCTACCACCATTTCAAACAACCGAAAGACATCACCTTCATCGGGGCGCCTACTGAAAACGCACAAGCGAGGTATGTCGGAGAGTGGCTCCAAGACCCTGAACGAGTGAAGGCAGGCAACCGCACAGCTGTGGTGATGTGCCAAGAAGGACTGCTGCCCACTCTTGTCCACTGCATCCCCGATCATGTGAAGGAACTCAACATCACGACAGGATATCCCCTGATGCAGACCGCCGCAGCCACCATGGTCAGTCAGCTGTTAGAACTGGCAATGTACGGCCCTGCCGGACAAAGCAAATACCGTCAAAAGCCTGTCATCTCCATTCTCCGCCACCCTTACGCTGCTCTCATCTCACCCAAAGCCGGAGAACTGTGCAGCCAAATCCTCGGAAACCACCGCTACTTTCCATCTCGGGAGGAGTTGGTGGTGGACGAAGGCACTGCCCTGCTCTTCAAGGATCTCACGTCGGTCACCCCTGATGAGACAGGCAAGGAATACGACCGCAACCTTGTCATCAGCCAATGGCTGCTCGACATTGTCCGCACCGCTGCCAAGGCAGCGAATGAATCAGGAGAAAAAGACCCCCTCACCCACGAGACCCTCTTTCGCACCTACACACTGGTCAACCGCATCCACCAGCTGCTTGCCGATGGCGATTTGAAGGTGGACACCATCACCTACCAGCGTGTGCTCCACCAGATCATCTCCACAACCACAGTTCCCTTCCACGGTGAGCCAGCAGTGGGACTTCAGATCATGGGTGTGCTCGAAACCCGCAACTTAGATTTCGAGCACCTCCTCATCCTCTGCTGCAACGAGGGCAACATGCCCAAGTCGACCGATACACCCTCTTTCATCCCGCAATCCATCCGTGAGGCATTCGGCCTGCCCACCATCAACCAAAAGGTAGGCATCTATGCCTATTACTTCTTCAGAATGCTGCAGCGCGCCCACGATGTGACCATCATGTATGGCAATGCCGCAGATGACAAGAACACGGGCGAGAAAAGCCGTTTCATGCTCCAGCTGATGGTGGAGAGCAAGCACCCCATCAGGCGGCTCTCGCTGCTCTCCCCTCTGCAGCCCACCATTCACGAGCGGTATTCCATAGCGAAATCAGAGGATATACAGTCACGCCTCGATGACATGAAATACATCTCTCCCACCGCCATCAACCGCTACCTGCGCTGTCAGTTGCAGTTTTTCTTCAATCACATCGCAGGAATCAGGGAGCCGGAAGCGGAAGGAGAAGAGATCGACAACAGGGTTTTCGGCAACTTGTTTCACGATGCCTCTCAATTCATCTATGACGAGATAACAGGGGTGGACCGCAATACGATCGACGAGCACCACCCATTCGCCAATGGCGGTCATGTCGTGGAGAAAACCCAGATCGAATACGTGCTCAAGACCCCCGGTATCGTCGAGCGAAGTTTGGACAAGGCGATGGCGATGCATCTGTTCAATAACGATGACCTGAAATCACGGCCAGAATACAACGGCCTGCAGATCATCAACCGGCGCGTGATTCTCCATTACCTTCGTCAGTTGCTCCAACTGGACATGCGGCAAGCACCCTTCACGATCAGAGGATTGGAAGGCGGTGTCTTCACCACACTCCAGATCCCTACAAAAGACGGAGAGCGGAAGTTGCTGCTTGGCGGAAGGATTGACCGTTTGGACGAGATTGTGACAGCGTCTGGCGAGCGTAGAATCCGAGTGGTGGACTACAAGACCGGCAGGAGCAAGACAGAATTGAAAGACATAGATGAGATCTTTGATCCCGCCTTCCTGCCGAAACACAGCGACTATTACCTCCAGACCCTGCTCTACGCCATGATCGTGAGAAATAGTCATGAGATCAACCCCAAGCAATTACCTGTAAGCCCTGCTCTGCTTTTCATCCAAAATGCCAATACGCCTGACTACAATCCTATTCTGCACTTTGGGAAGGAAGAGATTTCCGATATCAAGGTCTACGCCAAGGAGTTTAAGGAGAGACTCTCAGCCCTCCTGGCGGAGATTTTCGATTCCGAGAAGCCCTTCTCACCTACGGAAAACAAAAAGATATGCCAGACATGCCCCTATGCCAAGCTCTGCGGAAGGTATCGCTTTGACGTGATTTGAATATCCGTCTGTACCATGATTTGCAAAGTTATTTCATTTTACAAACGATTTTCATCTGTGTTAGTTCACTGATCCAATCCGTTTTTTTGTCCTTGAGGGATTCTAAGAAGGGTATAATGGCATCACCATATGCCCTGCGCGTATAGTGATTGAGCTGTATGGCTTTCTTGCCATTGACGACCACGGGCTTATAGTGGTGGATGTCAAGCTCCACCAGATTCAACTCGCCATCCACTCCGTCGCTCACCAAGAAGTCAATGATATACTCTCCTTTATTCTCGTAGACGAGATAATTGCAGCATTTGTCTGACTTCTTGCGTTCCTCAAGTTCACGAACCTTGGCATCAACGAAAAACTGGACGCCTAACGATTCAGAGAAGGACAGAGAGACACTCAACATTTGCTCGTAATTGTCAAAAGTCTCCCCATTGGGCAACCATTCTTGAAGATAAAAAGCCTCAACGAGATGTTGACACCACTTGAGCTCGAACTTTTTATCTTGAAACATGAGCGTCTTCCCGACATGCAAATAATCCACTACTTTGTCTTGGGAAAAAGCCATCACACTTATCAGTGCCAAAAGCAAGGAAAGACCAATTCTTTTCATAACAGTATCTATTCTATACATTTATCCCGGAGGCCTCAAGACCTCCGGGATTTCAGCTATTGAGTCTACATGACACCATCGTCACGTAGTTTCACCTGCCATTTCCAAGCTGAAGCAAGAACATCCTCGATGGGCGTGTCGGCTTTCCAACCCAGCACTTTGTTGGCTTTGTCGACGTTGCCCCAGACCTTCTCAATGTCACCTTCACGGCGGGGAGCAAACGTCCAGTTGAGTTTCACGCCAGTAGCCTTCTCGAATCCCTGCACGACTTCCAGAGTGCTCAGTCCGCGACCAGTACCAATGTTGAAGATCTCGACGGCATCGGTGTCTTTCTCCAGCACTCTTGTCATGGCAGCCACATGAGCCTTGGCCAGATCGACCACATAAATATAATCGCGGATGCAAGTTCCGTCAGGCGTATTGTAGTCGTTGCCGAACACCTTGAGTTCTTTGCGAATGCCGATAGCCGTCTGGGTGACAAAGGGAATCAGGTTCATAGGCACACCCAGGGGAAGTTCGCCGATCAAGGCTGAGGGGTGGGCGCCAATGGGATTGAAGTAACGCAGAATGACCGACTTGATCGGAGCACCGCTGTGAATATAGTCCTGGATGATTTCCTCGTTGATCTGCTTCGTATTGCCATAGGGGCTCAGCGCCTTCTGTATGGGGGCATTCTCCGTGACTGGAAGGTTCTCGGGTGATGGTTGTCCATAAACCGTGCAACTGGAAGAGAAGATAATGCCTTTCACCTCATATTTCGGCATGAGTTCCAGCAGATTAATAAGGCTGTTGAGGTTATTGCGGTAATAAAGCAATGGTTTCTCCACGCTCTCACCCACAGCCTTGCTGGCAGCGAAATGGATGATACCGCAGATAGAAGGATACTTGGCGAAAACAGCCTCAAGCGCATTGCAATCGCAGCAGTCGACCTGCTCGAAAGCGGGACGTATGCCTGTGATTTTCTCAATGCCGTCAAGTACCTCTATTTTGGAGTTAGACAGGTTGTCGATGATGACGACATCATACCCAGCCTCCTGAAGTTCTACTGTGGTATGGGATCCGATGAACCCGGTACCACCTGTTACAAGAATCGTTTTTTTCATCTTATCCATTAAGTTTAAAGATCATTCCAAACGCATGGGTTAATCCAGTCCGAAGAGGATTTTCAGACCGCCGTCTACACCTGAGAAGCCCATGAAAGCAAGGCTCAGCAGTCCGGCTGTGACCAAGACGATAGCCATGCCGCTCATTCCTTTGGGAATCTTCACCAGTGAAAGCTGCTCACGCAGTCCAGCGAACACTGTGAGTGCCAAGGCGAAACCAATGGCCGTGGAGAAGGCATAAACCACAGACTCCAACAGGTTGAAGTCTTTCTGGATAACCAGGATGGCCACACCCAGCACGGCGCAGTTTGTGGTGATCAGCGGAAGGAAGATACCCAGAGCCTGGTAAAGACTTGGAGACACTTTCTTGAGTACGATCTCCACCATTTGCACAAGAGAGGCGATGACCAAGATAAAAGCCAGTGTCTGCAGATATTGCAGATTGAGCGGATTCAGAATATAAGTCTGCACAAGGAAGGTCACGATGGTAGCCAGCGTCATCACAAACGCCACGGCTCCACCCATTCCCAATGCGGTATCCACCTTCTTGGAGACGCCGAGGAACGGACAAATCCCCAGGAATTGTGACAGGACGATATTATTGACAAATATAGCCGATATGAATATTAACAGGTATTCCATGATTTATCCTTTCTTGAGTTTGTTGACGATAGCGATAATATAGCCCAGCGTGATGAACGCTCCCGGAGGCAGGACAAACACGAGGATATTGCTGACCTCAGGCAGCAAGGTAAATCCGAAGAGCGATCCGGCACCCAGCAGTTCACGAACCATACCCAGCAGGGTCAGTGCGAAAGTAAAGCCGAGACCGATACCGATACCATCGAAAATACTTGCCACGGGATTGTTCTTGCAAGCGAAAGCCTCAGCACGTCCGAGAATGATACAATTGACCACAATCAGAGGGATAAACAAGCCCAGTGCCTTGTCCACGTCGGGCAGATAAGCCTTAATGCACATTTGCAGTATGGTCACGAAGGAAGCGATGACCACGATAAACACGGGAATGCGTACCTTGTCGGGCGTAATGCTCTTGATGCAGGAGATCACGAAATTGGAGCAGATGAGCACGAACATGGTAGCCAAGCCCATTGACAAGCCATTGATGGCTGAAGTGGTGGTGGCCAAGGTGGGACACATACCAAGGAGAAGGACGAAAATGGGGTTCTCCTTGATCAGACCGTTGATCAGAATTTTCATATTGTTCATGGCGACTCTCCTTATTGATTAGATGCAACTTTCCGCGTGGCTCCCGACTGGGCATCCGCGTTTTTCTTCATATAGATATTATAAGCCTGGTTGATGGCCTTGAGGAATGCCCTCGAAGTGATGGTAGAGGCCGTGATGGCATCCACATCGCCACCATCCTTAGAGACCGTGAGCGGATTGGCAGGATTTTTACCGATGATGCTTGACTTTCCGTCTTTCTGGAACCAAGTATCAGCTTTGGCTCCCAGTCCGGGAGTCTCGGCATGCTCCAGCAAGGTGTAACCCAGGATCTCACCCTCGGGGTTGAATCCCACCAGCACCTTCAGGTCGCCACCAAATCCAAGTGTCGTGCTCTCGATGGCAGCCCCCAGGTCTTTTCCAGACGGGTCAGCGGCTTTATGCACGATAAAAACGCATTCCTTGTTGTCGATCATTTCCTTGATGGTGTCGTTGGCCGTGACTTTGATATCATTGCTCATCATGACAGCCTTTATACCATCGGAAAGGGTTTTCTCTGCCTGAAGGCTGATAGGGCCTTCGGTGATATGATTGACGAAAGCCAATATGCCGCCCATGATGAGGGCAACGCATACGAGCACGCCCACCATATTGACTAATGTAGACTCCAGCTTTTTCATTTTTTCACTACCTCCCCGAATCGTTTTGGTTTAACGTATGTGTTGATCAATGGAGTGAACGCATTCATGATCAGGATCGCGAATGACATTCCCTCAGGATAGGAGCCCCAGTTACGGATGATCACCGTGAGCAAACCGATGCACACGCCATAGATCAGCTGTCCCTTATGGGTCATCGGAGATGTCACGTAGTCCGTAGCCATGAAGATGGCACCGAGCATCAGACCACCACTGAAGATGGCAGACACAGGGTCTGCATAGACCGGACTTGCCAGATGAAGCAGTCCACAGAAGACGAACACCGTGGCGATGATGCTCACCGGGATATGCCAGGTGATGATTTTCTTCCACAACATATAGGCCAATCCCAGCAGCAAAGCCAGGCCGCAAACCTCGCCGATAGTTCCAGCTCCGCCCTCACTGACATTGCCCAGCATCAGCGTGAGCGAATCGGGCAACTGGTTGAGATATGAGGGGTCGCCAGTCTTGATTGCGGTTTTCATCAGGCTCAGCGGCGTGGCACCCGTGGCAGCGTCGGCATAACTTGTCAACTGTCCGACCACAGGCCATGAAGTCATCTGAGCGGGGAAAGAGACAAGCAGGAAGCACCTGCCCACCAAAGCAGGATTGAAAGGATTACACCCGAGGCCACCAAAGGTCATCTTTCCTATACCAATAGCGACCAGCGCACCAAGCAGAATGATGAGGATCGGAAGGTTGGACGGCAGGTTGAATCCAAGAAGCAAACCCGTGAGGATAGCAGAGCCGTCAGAGATCGAAGGCTGTCGCTTGAGGATATATTTCGATATCGCCCATTCGAAGAACACGCAGGCAGCCACGCTGATGGCGCATACGACAGCCGAGCCGAGTCCGAAATACAAGAACGACACGAGCAATGCCGGGACGAGAGCGATGATTACTCCATACATGTTGCGCTCCACGGAATCCGATCCGTGAGCATGTGGAGAAAGAGAAACGATGAATTTTGACATTTTCGTAAACTTTATTTCTTAGCATTACGGGCTCTGATGATGCCCATGACAGTGGATTTACCCAGACGGATGTTATCGAGCAGAGGACGATGAGCGGGACAGGTGAACATACATGACCCACATTCGATACAAGAGGTGATATCCTCTGCCTCAGCTCTCTCCCAGAGATGGAGTGACGAGACCTGCGCAAGGAGATATGGCTCGAGTCCCATCGGACAGGCGCTGACACACTTGGCACACCGGATGCAAGGCTGCGGTTGCTTGCGCACGGCCTCCTCGCCGCTGATGATGGTCACGCTGTTGGTGCCCTTGCAGACAGGCACATCGATGGATGTCAATGCCTTGCCCATCATCGGGCCTCCGGCAAGAACTTTGTTTTCACCCTCGGGCAGACCGCCACAAGCATCGATGAGGTCCTTCATCGGAGTACCCATCCTGACCAAAAAGTTACCCGGTTTCTGCAGTTTCTTCCCCGTGACAGTGGTGTAACGTTCAAAAAGCGGTTTGTTTTTCATCACAGCCTCATAGACGGCGAAGGCCGTACCCACATTTTGCACGATGGCACCCACATTGACGGGGATGGCAGGAGGAGCGGGGACCTGACGCCGGATGACAGCATCCACAAGTTGTTTCTCACCACCCTGCGGGTATTTCTTAGCCAGCGGAACGATTTCGATATCACTCCTGGATGCCGTTTTTTGCTCAAACAGCTCAATAGCAGCCGGTTTGTTGTCCTCGATGCCGATATAGCCTTTGGTGACCTTAGCTGCCTTCATGAGCAGTTCAAGTCCGACAAGGATCTCATCCGCATGTTCCATCATCAGCCGGTAGTCTGCGGTGATATAAGGCTCACATTCGACACCATTGATAATCACACATTCCGCTTTGGCAGTCGGAGGAGGGCACAATTTGATGAATGTGGGGAAACCAGCGCCACCCATGCCTGTGATACCAGCGTTCTTCACTTTATCGACGATGGCCTCCGGAGTCAGTTCTGGGTGAGCCTCCAGTGTCTCGAGTTTGTCAGAGCGGTCGATGCTCTCTTCCCATTCATCTCCTTCCACCTTGATGATGATAGATGGCTTGAGATAGCCAGTGGCGTCGATGGCATTGTCGATCTTCAGCACAGTGCCAGAGACGGAGGAGAATATCGGAGCAGAGACAAAACCGCCAGCTTCGGCGATCATAGTGCCCACCTTAACTTTATCACCACGAGCGACGACAGGTTTGGCAGGGGCGCCGATATGCTGTGAAAGCGGGAAAACAGCCTGTGCGGGGATAGCCGCAGGCACGGTTTTGACCTCAGAGGACAATTTGTTCTCTTCAGGGTGCACACCACCCATTCTAAAAGTTCTCAGTTTCATGCTTTATCCTCCTTCTCCGTAAGATTGTTTGCCTTTTCTTTCTCCACAACCACCTTGGCGGGAGCCTCATTCACGGCAGCCGGTGTGGCTGCTGACGCAGGAATAGCCTTCGGCTCCGCCGGTTTCTCTTTCCTTGGCGGGAAATTGAGAGCGATAATCGAGCCAGTAGGACATACAGCCTCGCATTTGCGACAGAGCCTGCACTTATCGGGATCGATGTAGCTGAGGTTGGCCGTGACCGTAATAGCCTCGAACTTACACTCCTTAGCGCATTTTCCGCATCCGATACATGCTGCCTGACAATTCTTCTTCGCCACGGCACCTTTGTCTTTATTGACACATCGCACATAGACCCGACGACTCTTGGGTCCCCTCTTGCGCAATTCGATGATGTGCCTCGGGCAAGCTTTGACACATGCCCCGCATGAGGTGCATTTCTCCTCATCGACCTCCGGGATGCCAGTTTCCTCGTTGATGACAATGGCACCAAACTGGCAGGCTGCCACACAATCGCCACATCCGAGGCAACCATATCCGCAACCCGTCTCTCCGGCACCACATGAATTCATGGCAGCGCAAGTGCGCAGACCATCATACTGGGCGATCCTTGGCCTGTTCTGGCATGTCCCGTTGCATCTCACGACAGCCACCTTGGGCTCAGTGTTCGCCATGGCCATGCCGAGCAGATCAGCCACTTTGGTCATCACCTCAGAACCGCCTACCGGACAATTAAGCCCCTCGAGCGATCCTGCATCGGCACCTTTGACCAATGCATCGGCCAGACCTGAGCATCCAGGGAACCCGCATCCGCCGCAATTGGCACCAGGCAATGTTTCCAGCACCTTGCCAAGACGAGGATCTTCCTCCACAGCAAACTTCTTGGAGCATACGTAAAGGATCACAGCTGCGATCAGAGCAATGCCTCCAAGTACGATTACTGCATTAAAAATAAAATCCATAAGTGTTTGTTTTAGTTTGTTGTTTGTTACTCTTCAATCACAAATGCGAACCTTCTGGCCAATCTTTCCTTACAGAAATAGACCACAGCATAATAAGGCACGAGACTGGAAATGCCAGCGAGAGCAGACACCCCTTCATTTCCTGTAAGCCAAAGGCAAAGGACTAGTACCGACACCATGATGACAAACGGAATGACAAACGCAAGGATCACGGCATCGCGCCCGTTATTGGCCGTCATCGACACCACCACCTCTTGTCCCGGCTGGTAATCACCTGCCCTCTTACTGCTGGCCTGGACGATTTTCTCCTTGCTCTCCGCTGCTGAGCAATGTCCCGCCACCTTGCATGCTGAGCAAGCGGAAGTCTGGAGGATGCGTACAGTGACACAACCATCAGCAGAAGCTTCGACGACACCTTTGTGTGTAATATTGCTCATAATATTGATTCGCCCCGATAGGTGAAATCGGATAATGTTGCAAAAATAAGTAAAAATCCGTGATTTTACAAATTTCAGGCTTAATATCACGCATCTTTTTCCGAAATCGTTTTCACGTGCCGCTATTTCATCATCCTCACCAGGCAAATGCCCACGCTTGATGTCTGCTTCTGCAGATACTGATAGAGCGTCATGGGTTCGTCGACCACTTTTTTGTGGATCATAGAGGCATTCATCAGATGAAGCCCATTCTCATGCCAAACAGCCAGCCCTACATGCGAGATGTCAAGTCCCTTCTTGTTGGTGACGATAGCGATGATGTCGCCATCCTTGATAAACTTACGATATCGGTTGGAGTCACGGAGTTGTGCCTTGGGAATATAGGTGAGTGTGGTGGTGTTGACTTTCTCCTCCATCTTCTTGATTTCAGGGAGCCACTGGCGGTGAGCGTCGAGCATTTTGTATGCCGACACATGGGTAGTCATGTAGTCGACATGTGGTTTCCTTGTCGCCGACAGGGGTGGCGGTGGAAGTTGGACATGCCCCACCAACCCATCTGCCACATTGCAGCTCATCCAATAGGTGAAATAATGCTGCCGTGATGTGTAAGCCTGGTTTCCACCGACATACCGTACCTTGGCCAGCACCCGGCAGAAATCAGCGAAGGAGGTGTATCCCTTCAGCGCACAATGAGCGAGAGCAAGGACATTCTCCACATAAGTCGTGCAGTCCAGTCCCTTGGTATTGATCACCAGTCCCTCCTCTTTGTCCTGGTCAAGTGTATACGCCACATAAGGCAAGCCAAGAAACTGCCGGCCATAGTAGATCATCAGTTCATCAGCGTTCTTGCCAGCCCCCTCTGCCAGCAACCTGACGATTCTGAGGCTGTCATCAGGATTCTTGATACGAATGTCATATATGGCTGGAGAGGCCTCTGTAACCTCTGCCGCGGATGGGTTTTCCATCTTGACCATCTCTGTTTGGCCGGATGCCTTGGCCTGCTGGTCGTTGCACGACACCAGCAAAGCCATGGCCAGCATTGTCGATAGGATTGTCTTATTCATAGGTTTTGCGATGAGATTTCTTACGTCCGAAATTGATGCCGATATACACTTTGACATTGCCGAAATAATTATTGGTTTCGAATTGTGATTTATGGTAATTATAAGAATGAAGCACTCCGTAAGCGCCGAAATACCATTTGCCATTGTTCCAGATGACGCCGAGTCTGCCCACGCCGTCGAAATTGATATTATCGAAGGAGAAATCCCGGAAGATCATGAAGTCATCCCCGAGATCACCAGAAGAGTGCTTATATCCCAGAGAAGCCATGACTGAAGCCGAAAGGAGCCAGTTTCTGGAGAACACCCAGTTATACCCGTATCCTGCGGACAATGACAAGTCGACGTATTTGATTTTGTTGAAGAGCAGCCCACTGTCAAGTTTCTCGGTCATATCCGGCGACGGAGCCCTCTCCAAGGATGCCTTCAGCTGATGGAAGTCGAGATCAAGGGTATGCTTGGTATATCCCCCGCCAAACATGAAAGAGCCCGCACTCCGCCGCTGGCATGTGCTCTGGCTGAACGCTGCGGGATAGGAAAACCTGCGATGGTTGGTGATGTAATAGCCATTCAGTCCGGTGATGGTGACCTGGAGACCGCCGAAAGGGATGTCGCCCTCCAGCAGATTGGTACCATTCACACCCGTCTTCCAAGACCTGATCAAATAATCATTGCCCGATTTCCTCCAGAAGAAGTCCAACCCCAGCATGGAGGTATAGACACTCATATCAAGTTCTTTCTTCTTGTTAACGCTGAAATATGCGATGTCAAAGGTATATCCCCAGAAAAGCAAGCTCCATCCGATATACGGCCCCACCTTCACTCTGGCTTCCGGCGAGAACCGTATTTCCTGGCCTTGCTTGCTACGGATGCGATAGGACTCGAAGGAATAGGTTGACATAAGCGTCGTGGTGAACTTGTAATGCTGTGGTTCGATGTAGGAAGTATCAACGTTGTTGAATTCCTTGACGATATTCACGACACCATCAAAGGCTTTCCGCACAAGACCTTTCTTCCGCGGTATCGAGTCGTTGTCCGCCCACAAAGCAGCGGCCAACAGCCATGCCATCCCTACCAGCACTACTTTCCGCATCAGAATTTTCCCAAGATACGGTCGAGCACCCAGTTAACAGGAGTGGCGGAGACACTGGTACACGTACAAACATCCAAGCCCTGAAGGTGCTGTATGACAGAGCGGATGATCGGGAGCTGCACATAAGGCGGATTGGGCACTGTGATGCGGGTGTCGCCATCGCCATTGACCAACCGGATGGGTTGGTAATCGAAGACCGAGAAACTGACGATTCCCTTATCGCCAATCACTTCGATCTGGTCCTCGCGCGCCGCCTCATGTCCTACGAAGCACCATGAACCGCTACCAGGCAGGCCATTCTCGAACTTGAAACAAGCGCTCAGGGTGTCTTCAGCCGTATAGAGCCCACCCCGATTGGCACAAATCCCTTTTGCATCCACGATCACACCAAAGAAATCCTGCAGCAAGTCCAACTGATGGGGAGCCAGGTCATAGAAATATCCCCCACCAGAAATCTCTGGTTGCAGACGCCAAGGCAGATGCCCCGACCTGGCATAATCGATCTCACGCGGAGGGCAAGCGAACCTCACCTGCACATTGATGATCTTTCCGATCACACCGTCGTTGATGATGGATTTGACCCGCTGGAAATACGGCAAGTATCTTCTGTAATACGCCACGAAACAAGGCACACCCGTCTGCTCGCTTACCCGATTGATACGGGCACAATCCTCATAACACGAGGCGAGCGGTTTCTCCACATAGACAGGCTTCCCCGCTTTCATGGCCATGATAGCATAGATGGCATGGCTCGACGGAGGAGTGGCCACATAGACGGCGTTGACGTCTGGATCATCGATCAACTGCTGGGCATCGGTGTACCATTTCCGTATATGATGCCTCTCGGCGTAGGAACGAGCCCTGCGCTCCGAGCGGCTCATCACAGCCTCAATACTCGATCCATCCACTTCGGCGAAAGCCGGACCGCTTTTGATCTCGGTCACCTCGCCACATCCGATAAAACCCCATCTAATGTATTTCATTGCTCAGACTTTTTGTTGATCAATAATCTTCCTCTTGCGGCTTCTGCTTCCTCATGCTGAACTCGCACCCACAGTACTGCTGATTATAGAACGCGTATTCATGCAGCAGCTGGTTGCGCCGCTCATACAAGCCTCCTTTGCGCCAGTTCTGCGCCCAAAATGTGGTACCTTCCACTTTGGCTTGGGCAGCCAGACCAGCACGGGTGATCTGTTCCAGACTTTTCCACCTCGACGAGGCCAACGTGGTTGTAAAGTACCTGATGCCCCTCCGTTTGGCTTCCATGGCAGAGGCTACAAGCCGGCACTCGAAACAACACTCACAACGCATTCCACGCTCCGGCTCTTTCTCCATGCCCTTTACGACACGGAGCCAATCATCATGGTCGTAATCACCATCGATCCACTCCACCCGCAGGCTGTCGGCATGTCTCTTGCTCTCCTCCTTGCGGATGACATATTCCTCGAAGGGATAAATATTGGGATTAAAATAGAAGATCACCGGGCGGACGCCGTTGGCCAGCATCCATTCCACTATGGCCGACGAACATGGTGCACAACAAGCGTGCAACAGCACGTCGGCAGCTCCATCCGGGACTACGACAGCCGGTTGTTTCCTACCCATAGTTACTTCTTCAAATATTTGTAGGAACGGCCGCCAGGAAGCCGTACGATGCGGATACCCCGTTCGCAGGATTTCATCAAACGGCCATCGACTCCGAAAGCATGTTCAGATGAATCCTTATCTGAAGGTATGCCCGCGATGGCATCAGGATCGCTGATCTCACGAATCCCGGCAAAGAATGCCAGATAAGGTTCCGGCTGACGGAAACCCTTTTTGTCGGCAAAATAGGATGTGCGTCCTGGCAGGACATACAGCATGGTCCTTTCTGCTGCATGGCCGCTCTCATCATAGAATGCGAAATCCTGTATATTGGCATCGTCGATCTGATCCGCGAAGAGGTAAACCGAACCTAACGTCATGCAGTAGTCGATGACGAGGTCGCCGATCTTGTTAACTGCTTTGCCCAGCGTGATCTGATGTGTACCATTGGCGAACGCGAAGGCACCATCGCCAATGGTCGTCACCTGATCACCAGTAACAATCAACGGGAGGTTGCGCACACCTGCAAAGGCGTATGGCCCTATCTCTCTGACGCTCTCAGGCATCTGAAGGTCTGCTGTCATCGCAGGTACATAGCACAAGACACTCATGCCATCACGAAACAACAGTCCTTGTCCATCTACCGAATAACGGCTGTTTCCCTTGTCGAAAGCCAAGGACGACAAAGATGGGTTGAGCAGGAATGCTCCCCCCTCTATCTCCGTCACGGTGGAAGGCAAGTGCAACTCCTGAAGCATGGAGGATCCGCCCTCCATCACGCCGAAAGCACCATAGGCGATATGCAACAGTCCTTCGCTGAGTTGTATATCAGACAAAGCCATACAATTGAAGAATGCCATGCTGTCGATATCCGTAACAGATTCCGGCACTAAGACGCTTTTGACTTGTCGGGCATTGCGGAAAGCAGACACAGCGATGCGGCTCACGCTATCAGGTATCTCATAGTGCTCGAAATCGCTATTCGGAGGGAAAGTCAACAGAGAATCCATGCCACTGCTATAAAGCACCCCATCAACAGAACAGTAATAGGGATTGCCACCACCGACATCGATATAGGCCAGAGAAGGGCAATTGTAGAAAACCACGGGGTCATAATCCCTGAAAGCCTTTCCAAAACCGATTAGCATAAGATTGTCGTCATTGAGGAAGATGGAATTATCGACACTTTCAATCCCGTTACCCAGATAAATGGTCTGGAGATTGGCCATCTGCTGGAAGACGCCTTCTCCGAGCTGTGTCACCTCATCGGGCAACTGCATATTCGCGATGCTGTCGCATCCCACGAAAGCACCATATCCGAGACGCTCGACCGACGATGGTATCTCAAGATACCTCAACTGCTTGCAATTGGCGAAAGCCAGGGAATCAATGGAGTTCAGGTTCTCCGGCAAGAACACCTCTTTGAGGTATTGGCAATTATAGAGAAAGAAACTGCCGAAAGTGTAATCACGGGATGAATAGCCGACGCCATCGACGGTGAGATAAGGATCGGCCGTGGACTCCATCGTGGCATCGCTGATATCCAGGATCTCCAAATGTCCTGGGGTTGGCGTAGACAGGTCCTTCACACCACAAAGGTCGCGGATGAACATCATATCATGTCCATTGATGGGGCCGATCACTTTCATGGATTTCGTCTCATATTTGCCATCCTCGGTGATCTGAGTGACGATCTCCTCCAATGTACCGGCAGACTCCACCTCCACATACAAATCATATTGCGCTTTCAGTTGTGTGGACACAAAGGCCAGGACAACTGCGATTATCCATCTATTTCTCATCCTTATTTTCTATTAAATCCAATCCAATCGTTTCACGAGGAAACCAAATGCAAATATAGTGTTTTTTTATGAAAAAACAAATGATAGGGGTGAAAATCACGAAAATTCTCACCCCTATGCTATTCTGACAGAGCTTTTTGGACTAATTCACGGCAACGCTTATCTCAGAAGCAGGAACACTGTTCTTTGTATCTCTCACGCGTATGACAATCTCTCCCTGCTGCCGGGAAGCCTGTACGACAAGAACCAATTGTCCGTGGAAGAGCCGCATGGTGGGTTGTGCGAAAGACTCCAGTGAAGTGGCATCGCCATTGCAGACTGCCTTGAAAGTCCCTGCCCCACTCACCTCGAACGCCAACTGTTGATCAGCATCGGGCACGACATTGCCATCTTTGTCAACCATCGTCACTGTGATGAAAGCCAGATCGTCGCCATCAGCTGCGATTTCCCGCCTATCTGTTTCCAGTTTCAGTGCAGCCACCTTGCCTGCCGTTCTCACGATCTTCTCCTCAGCTTTCCGCCCATCAGCATCATAGGCCACGACTTTGATCTCACCCGGTTGGTATTTCACATTATTCCAACGAAGGCGGTATCTGTCGAGTCTTGACCCGACGTCTTTGAAAATCCGGCCTTGACTCTTGCCGTTGATAAACAGTTCTGCGGAAGGATAGTCAGTGTAGCAATACACCGGTGTGACTTGTCAAATCCGTTTGGGCCATGTCCAATGAGGGAGAATATGCAAGGTGTGGCTGTCTTTGTTCCATTTGCTCCTGTAGAGATAATAACGGTCTTTGGGAAGTCCAGCCAGGTCGCAGATGCCAAAGTAACTGCTACGGGAAGGCCAATACTCATCATAGGGAGTAGGTTCGCCCAAGTAGTCAAAGCCCGTCCACACAAACTCACCGATCACCCAAGAGAAGTCATCTTGCATCCTCCAGTCATCATCGGGCAAGTTGCTCCACGAACAATACTCCGTATCGTAACTCGAGCATTGGCCATCATCATATACCGCATGATCCGACACCTCGACAGGGAATTTGTAGACTCCTCGTGAACTAACAGTCGAGGCTGTCTCCGATCCCAAGAGAAAGCCCTGTGGCAATTGTTTGATGCTTTTCTCATACTTGTGCACACGGTAATTGAAACCCGGAACATCCATCACCTGTGCGAAACCAGATTTCAAGGCTGCCTCGGCCTTGTCCATGCCCTGAGTGACCGGTCTGGAAGGATCGAGGTCATGACAGATTTGCTGGAGGCGACGGGAGATCTCCCTACCCTCCTCGCTCCATTGCTCGGGAATCTCATTGCCGATGCTCCACATGATGATGGAAGGATGGTTTCGGTGATTGAGCACCAGGTTGGTGATATCGCGATCGCTCCACTCCTTGAAGAATCGAGCGTAACCGTTTTTGCATTTCGGATAGATCCACATATCGAAACTCTCCGCCATCACCATCATACCCAAAGAGTCGCACACCTCCATCTGCAGTGTCGACGGCATGTTATGTGCTGTACGAATCGCATCACACCCCATCTCCTTCATAATCTTCACCTGACGGATAAGGGCAGCCTTGTTGACAGCGGCTCCCAACGGGCCCAGGTCATGATGCAAACAGACACCTTTGATCTTACGGGAGACCCCATTGAGTTGGAAGCCCCCTTCCTTGCTCACCGCGACGGTGCGTATACCCACTTTGATGGATTTCTGGTCGATGAGTTTCAAGTCGCGGTACAACGAAGTCTCCAAAGCATATAAATAAGGTGATTCGGGCGACCACAACTGAGGACGTCTTACATGAAGACGGTCTTTGAACATGCCTTTTCCATCGAGAGCAGAGTGGCATGCAGCCACCACACGCCCCTTATCGTCACGCAAGATGATTTCAGCGGCCACTTTTCCTGTAGAGACATCTCCTAAGGTCCCACACGCCACCTCTATCTCGGCCCGATTGTCATGCACAGCGACAGTGCGGAAATACGTGGCCCAATCGTCAAGCATGCCTTTTCCTGCCACTACCAGTTTCACAGGTCTGTAGATGCCGCCCCCCGGATACCAACGGCTGCTTTCCTCGATATTCTGGAGAACCACTTCCACCTTGTTCTTTCCTTGACGGAGGAAAGGTGTGGCATCCACTCTGAACGCATTGTATCCGTATGCCCAGTGCCCGGCCAGTTTGCCATTGACGTAGACCACAGGCTCGCTCATAGCCCCATCAAATATGAGCCATGCCGATGCGGGAGCATCGTCAAATACAAGTTCTCTCCGGTAATAGCCTTTTCCTATCCAGGGGAGCGATCCTGACCGTCCGGATTTCTCAGTCTTCTCCTTCTCCCCGTTTTGCTCAATAGCTACAAACTGCAGATCCCATTTTTTGTCGAAAGGACCCGCAATGGCCCAGTCGTGAGGCACAGACACAGTTTCCCAATGGATGCTGTCGCGCGAGAATTCCCAGTTGTCGGAAAGGGAGATTTCCGTCCTGGGTTGTGCTACGATTGTCAAAGAGAATAATAATACAAGAGGCAATAAAAGGTTTCTCATGTTGATAGGGTTGTTTGTCATACAAATCAATTATTCGGGTGCAAATATAGCAAAAAAATGCAAACCACATGCAAGCACAACTCATAAAAAAGCAATTTGACTTTCTAACTCATAGACAGTCGCCAAGCTCTAATCTATCAAATCTGACCTCAGATTTCACAATAATTATTATATATTCAAACGATTACATAGTTAAAAGTGATAAAATTTGTTAATTTTAAAATTGTGTGCCCACACATTTTTTCAAGACTGAAAAATAGCCAACAAAAATTTTGAATGTTTAAAAAATACGACTACCTTTGCAACGTTATCCTGAAAACAATCTTTTTACCTTAAAAAAACTAATACCTATTGAAGATTCGAAGCGGTCGCCTGAGAAGGTCATCGCTTTTTTTGTGTCCGTATTTTTCACTCCATCAACTTCCTGTAGCGGATACGTTTGGGTTCCTCCAATCCGAGACGCATGGCCTTGTTGACCTCATACTCTGTGTAATTACCTTCGAAGTAGAAAACGTTACCATCACCTTCAAAAGCAAGGATATGCGTACAAATTCTGTCGAGGAACCAACGGTCGTGACTGATGATCACTGCACAACCTGCGAAAGCCTCCAAACCTTCCTCCAGGGCACGGAGTGTGTTGACATCGATATCATTGGTCGGTTCGTCGAGCAAAAGCACGTTGCCCTCCTGTTTCAGGGCAATAGCGAGCTGAAGTCGATTGCGCTCACCACCCGACAAGACGGCACATTTCTTCTCCTGGTCAGCACCGTTGAAATTGAAGCGCGAGAGGTAGGCACGCACATTGACATCCTTCCCCCCCATGCGCAGACTCTCATTTCCACCACTAACCACCTGATAGACGGTTTTATCCGGATCAATGTCCTTGTGCTGCTGGTCGACATAACTGAGTTTGACGGTCTCGCCCACTTCGAACGACCCCTTGTCAGGTGTCTCCAAATTCATGATCAGCCGGAAAAGTGTGGTTTTTCCTGCTCCGTTGGGACCAATGACACCCACGATGCCATTGGGAGGGAGCATGAAATTCAAGTCAGAGAAGAGTATTTTCTCGCCGAACGCCTTGGCCACATGCTCCGCATTAATCACCTTATTACCCAACCGAGGACCGTTGGGGATGAAGATCTCCAGTTTCTCCTCTTTCTGCTTCTGTTCCTCATTCAGCATCTTATCATAGGAGTTCAGACGCGCTTTTCCTTTGGCATGACGTGCCTTTGGTGCCATCCTCACCCATTCCAATTCCCGTTCCAGAGTCTTCCGACGCTTAGATGCCGTCTTCTCCTCTTGGGCCAGGCGCTGACTTTTCTGTTCCAGCCACGACGAATAATTGCCTCGCCAAGGGATACCCTCACCACGGTCGAGTTCGAGAATCCATTCCGCCACATCATCAAGGAAGTAGCGATCGTGTGTGACAGCGATCACCGTACCCTCATATTGCTGCAGATGCTGTTCCAACCAGTCGATCGATTCTGCGTCGAGATGGTTGGTGGGCTCATCAAGCAACAACACATCGGGTTTCTGCAACAGCAAGCGGCAGAGAGCCACCCTTCGCCGTTCTCCTCCGGAGAGATTTTGCACCCCCCAGTCACCCGGAGGACAATTCAGTGCATCCATCGCCCGGTCGAGTTTGGAGTCCATATTCCAAGCGTCGGTTGAGTCGATGACATCCTGCAGTTCAGCCTGCCTCGCCATCAGTTTGTCCATTTTGTCAGGATCCTCATAATATTCCGGGAGACCGAATTTCACATTGATCTCATCATACTCCTTCAGGGCATCGTAGACATGCTGCACACCCTCCATCACATTCTCCTTCACAGTCTTGGTCTCATCGAGAGGAGGGTCCTGAGGAAGGTATCCCACCGTGTATCCAGGGCTCCACACCACATGTCCCTGATACTGCTGGTCGATACCAGCGATAATCTTCATCAGGGTGGATTTTCCTGCACCATTCAAGCCGATGATGCCAATCTTAGCCCCATAGAAGAAACTGAGATAGATGTTCTTGAGCACCTGTTTCTGATTCTGCTGGATGGTTTTGCTCACCCCCACCATCGAGAAAATGACTTTTTTATCGTCTATTGTTGCCATATCGTAAACGTTTTATCATTCTTGAAATAATCATAGTCCTCTGGCCTTGAGCAAGGCAGAAGCATCAGGAGATTTCATACCCGTGAAATCAGAGAACATCTCCATCAACTCCCTTGTATTACCACGGCTCAGCACCTTGTCACGGAACTCCTGCCCCACCTCTGGTTTCAAGGCTCCGCGGGATGCGAAACAATCGGCGATGTTCACAGCCAGCACCTCAGTCCAAAGATAGCTGTAATAGCCCGCTGCATAGCCACTGCCCCAGACATGATTGAAATAGGATGTGGAATAACGGGGCGGAATCTGCGGATCGAGCAGTCCGAACTTTTCCAAGGCTTTTGCCTCAAAAGCCCCCGCCTGTTCGGCTGTTGGGATCTCGTCGATACTTAGTGTATGCCAAGCCAGGTCAAGGCAAGTAGCCGCAAGATTCTCGCCCAATGCGTAAGCAGAATGGAAATTGATCGAACCAAGCATTTTCTCTTTCATGTCTTCGGGCATAGGTTGCCGTGTCGCCGTGTGACGTGCAAAATGGTCGAACACCTCTGGAATGGAAGCGAAGGACTCATTGAATTGCGATGGCATCTCAACGAAATCCCGAGCCACAGACGTGCCGCTAAGTGAATTGTATTGACAATTGGACAACATACCATGGAGGGCATGTCCGAACTCATGGAACAGCGTGCACACCTCGTCCCAAGTAATCAGAGAGGGTTGCCCTTCCGGAGCTTTCGCATTATTGCACACGTTGTAAATCACGGGCAACTGATTCCTCTGTCTACTCTGTTTCTGAAAAGCACTCATCCAAGCCCCGCCCCGCTTTGTCGGACGACGGAAATAGTCGCTATAAAACAGAGCCAATGGTTTCCCGTCACGGTCAGACACCTCAAATACCTTCATGTCGGGGTGATAGGTAGGAATATCCTTTCTCTCCTTGAAAGAGAGGCCATAGACACGCTTTGCCGCATAAAACACCCCGTTGACCTGTACGCTGTCGATATTGAAATATGGCTTGATCTCCTCATCCGATATCTGTAGCATTTCCTGCTTCATTTTCGCTGAGAAATAGAACCTGTCGTAGGGCTGCAACACGAAATCACGCCCCATCGTCTTACGGGCGTAAGCCTCTATCGCTTTAGTTTCCGCTTCTGCTTTAGGCTTATAAGAAGCGATGAGCTGTTTCAGGAAATCATAGACATGCCGGGTATCCTTGGCCATGGTTTTCTCCAAAGAATAGGACGCATAGTTCTCGTAACCCATCAATTGAGCCATCTCTGCTCTCAGACGGGCGATTTCGACCACAATGGGATACGTGTTGTGCCTGCCGGTGCCATCTGCTCGGTGTATGGAAGCCTCATAGACCCTGCGGCGCAAGTCACGGTTGTCGAGTTTATCAATCAGCGGTTGCTGGGTCGTGTTGATGATGACGATGCAATAGGGAGCCTTTCCTCCCCTGCTCTCGGCATCCTTTTTGCACTGGCTGATATCCGCCTCGCTGAGTCCGGCCAGTTCTTTCCTGTCATTGACCCAAACCACGGCATCATTAGTCGCCTCTGGCAGCATGTTCCCCCATTGCTGCTGCAGTTCTGAAATGCGTGAGTTGATCTGCTTCATCCTCGCTTTCTTGTCCTCCGACAACAAGGCACCAGCCCTGACAAAAGATTTGTATGTCACCTCCAGGAGTTTTTTGTCCTCACCTGTCAGCGTGGCATACTCATTGTCGTATACAGTCTTGATACGGTCGAAAAGAGCTTGGTTGAATAAGATCTCATTATCCAACTCCGTCAGCAACGGAGTGACCTGTTTCTGCACTTCCATCAGTTCCGGTGTCTTATGAGCACCTATCAGACCGTAGTAGACACCTTCTATCCGAAACAGCATCACATCACTCTCCTCAAAAGGCAGGATGGTATTCAGAAACGTCGGTTTTTCCGGGTTACTGACTATACGCTGGATATTGTTGCGCTTGTCTTGAACAGCCACTTTGAATGCCGGGAGGAAATCAGATACCTGAATCGCACTGAAATCCGGAGCGCCGAAAGGCAGATCACTTTTCACCAGCAATGGATTTTCTCGCTCAGGGCGAGCAGTGGAGCACAAAAAAGATTGACGGTCCACGTCTGAATCATGGACAGATGAAGCTGAAATAGGCATTGCAGTCATCAAAATGATCAAAGAAATAAAAGAAATTCTCATGATATGTTGTTATTTTCCCAGTCTTGCCATTCTTTCAAGGCTTTCTCCCAATCGGTAGCCTCACCAGAGGCGATCGCCTCCTGCTGCCGTGCTGCCTCATCACGGGCTTTGTCGCGCGCACGCTTCACTTTCATGGCCTCGATAGTCGCATCATCGAGTATCTGTATTGCCCCCCGCTTGACAGCATCAGCGAGTTCCTCTTCGCCGAAAGCCTTGCCAGGCTCATTGAAGTCAGAGATATTGAACTCATAATCCACCCTCAGCTGGTGTCGTATCAGTTTCTGCTTTCCGCGGTTGACCGCATTCTTCATCCGCAGCAACTTCCCGATCTCGGTGATTTCCTTTTGCGAGAACTTGTTTCTTCCCATAGTGTTTTAGCAAACGATAACTTCAGAGCATCATGGTAAAAAAAATATTGATTTGCAAATATAATGATTTTTGGGGAGAATCCACAATATCTGAATGATCAATCAGCCTATTTTTTGGTAATTCCGTCGAAATCGATTAAATTTGCACCTGAATGGCTGCAAACAAGAACCCATTCATTGACCGCCATGAGAAAAATACTGATCTTAGCTATCTTTTTTACGATAGCCCCACAATATCTAATTGCACAACAAGAGATGAAAGACATGGAGAGACGTGCGAGAGAGGTTATCTCGCAACTGACGTTGGACGAGAAGATATCCCAGTTGATGAACCAGACACCAGGAGTCGAAAGACTTGGCATAGAGCCTTACGACTGGTGGAATGAAGCCTTGCACGGTGTAGGCCGTGACGGCCGAGCTACAGTATTTCCCCAACCCATCGGTCTTGGTGCGACATTCGACCCTGTCCTGATCCAGAAAATCGGAGACGCCATCGCCACCGAAGGTCGTGCGAAATACCAAGTAGCCCGAAAGAACAAGAATTATGCCCGCTACACCGGATTGTCGTTCTGGTCGCCCAACGTCAACATCTTCCGAGACCCCCGTTGGGGACGTGGCATGGAGACCTGGGGTGAGGATCCTTACCTGACCGGAACGATGGGGACCGCCTACGTGAGAGGCATGCAAGGTGACGACCCCGTATACCTGAAAGTGGCAGCTTGCGGCAAGCACTTCGCCGTGCACTCCGGTCCGGAGGGCACTCGCCACAGTGCGAACATCAACCCCACGAAGCACGACCTCTGGGAAACCTATCTGCCCGCTTTCCGGATGCTTGTGCAAGACGGTCATGTGGAGACCATCATGGGTGCCTACAACCGAGTATACGGTGAGAGTTGCTCCGGCAGCAAATTCCTGCTGACCGACATCCTGCGCAAGCAATGGGGATTCAAGGGACATATCGTCTCCGACTGTGGAGCCGTGACCGATATCTATCAAGGACACAAGATCGCCAAGACCGAGGCCGAGGCTTGCGCCATCGCCATCAAAGCCGGTCTCAACGTGGAATGCGGCAACACATTCAAGGCTATGAAGGAAGCCATCGACCAAGGGCTGCTTACAGAAGCTGAGCTCGACAAAGCCCTTCTCCCACTGATGATGACACGCTTGAAATTAGGCATTCTCGAACCCGACCCTAACTGCCCGTACAACCACATCGACGAGCAGGTGATCTGCTGTGAGGAGAATATCGCCCTCTCGAAGCAAGCCGCCGTGGAAAGCATGGTACTGCTGAAGAACAACGGCATCCTGCCCCTGAAGAAAGACATCCACACCCTCTTTGTCACTGGTGCCGGCGCTGCTGACGCGTTCTGGTTGATGGGCAATTATTTCGGTATCTCCAACCGCTATTGCACCTACCTGCAAGGCATTGTCTCCAAGGTGAGCAACGGCACTGCGGTGAACTACCGTCCCGGAGTATTGGAGAGCACTGCCACACGAAACTCCATCAACTGGGCAGTGGACGAAGCCGCGGACGCGGAAGTGACCATCGTTGTGATGGGTAATAACGGCAACTTGGAAGGAGAAGAAGGGGAAGCCATCGACTCTGACACCCGTGGCGACCGTGTCGGTCTGAAACTACCCGACAGCCAAATGAAATACCTGCGTGACATCCATGCAAAGAAAGGCCACGGCATCGTGGTCGTGCTCACAGGAGGCAGTCCGATTGACATGAGTGAGATCTCTGATATGGCCGACGCCGTGGTGATGGCATGGTATCCTGGGCAGGAAGGCGGTTATGCCCTCGGTGACCTTCTCTTCGGCGACACCAATTTCTCAGGCCGTCTCCCCATCACATTCCCCGAGGAAGCCAGCCTCCTCCCCGACTTCGAGGATTACTCCATGAAAGGCAGGACCTACAAATACATGACCGGCAATATTTTCTATCCCTTCGGCTATGGCCTCTCCTACGGGAAAGTGACCTACCGTGAAGCAAAGGTGACAAAGAAAAACAAGAAATATGTCGTGACAGTGACTCTCGACAATGCGACGGACTGGAATGTGACAGAAGTGGTCCAAGCATACGTCTCCGCCCCTGGAGCTGGCATCACCGCCCCTATCCAGCAGTTGGGTAGTTTCCGTCGAGTGTCCGTTCCTGCAAAAACGAGTCAGGAAATCAGTTTTGAGATAGCCCCCGAACAGATGATGACCGTGGATGAAGACGGCAACAGCCAGCTGGTCAAAGGAGAATACACCATCACCATTTCCGGAGCCGCACCCTGCCGACGCTCAGAAGAACTGGGAGTAAGTTCCACTTCTGTAAAAATGAAGATCTGAGCGGTATGCGTTCCCAGTCCCGTTATCTGTCTTTTCTCCTCCTCATAGGTGTTGTCATTTACTATTTCACCTATTGCACGCCTCTCTACAGCGATGACTGGAACTACACCAAGGTATTTCACATTCAGCGGCCAATCACGTCGCTGTGGGATGTCTTTGTCAGCCAATATTATCATTATCTCTACCAGAACGGCCGCACAGTACCCCACCTAATACTCCAGACCTTCGACGGTTTGCTGGGCAAGGGTGTATTCAACATCTTCAACGCACTGGCTTTCATTCTTCTGCTCATTCTTATCTCCAAGAGGCAAAAGAGGAGTGATATCGCACCTGTCAAAACCGCATGCATCGCTTTCACTCTACTCTTCTTCCTGATCAACGGTTTCAAAGAATCCTTCCTTTGGATGAGCGGCTCATGCAACTACCTCTGGGTGGCAGACCTGCTGCTCATCTTCGACCTTCTGATCCGACGTGACGGCTATCGCAGCAAGAGTTTACCCGGACTGTTTCTCTTCGGACTGATCTGTGGATGGACACACGAAGGCATCGTCATCGGCGTGAGTGCAGGATACTTCGTGTATTACCTCTTTCACAAGAGCCAACTAAACAAAGCAAGGATATCAGCACTCGCCGGTCTCTATTTAGGCACATTGTTAGTCATTGCCTCTCCCGGCAGTCTGAGAAGACTCCATATCTCGGGAAATCACCTGGATTATGCCAGTAACCATCTGGAAGCATTGTATTATATGGGTGACATGCGGGCATTACCCGTATTGCTCATCCTGCTGACCGTCCTCGTCATACTGAGACGCATCCAGCTCAAGGCCTTCATCATGGAGCACCTCATGGAACTTGTTGCTATAGCCACCACCTTCCTCATCATCCTCTACACGGCATGCACCGCCCACCGGTCACGTTTTGGTTTTGAGTTTTATGCCATCCTGCTCATCATCGACCTGTTATTGACACTCGACGTTGACACCGTGAAGAAAACGGCTTATGTCGCCGCAGCCGCAACGTTTCTCTACATCGGACTACTCATTCCGAAAATGCAGGAGAACAGAGAAGAGAGCGAGGGTCTCGTCACTCAATTAGAGAAGACCAACACCGGATTGGTGGTCAGTCGCTGGAACGAGACAGGGAAATGGGCAGACAACTATATACTCAAGCTGCGTGACAGCAACTTGAGAAACCTCTACATCCCCGAATATTATCAGCTCAACAATGTCGTCATTCTTCCTCAGAAATTCATCGAGGATCTTGAATATGCGCAGGTTTCAGACACCCTGTTCAAGACGACCCCACATCTGCCCTTCTACTTCAAAGCACACCATGGAAAAACACCAAGATATGCCAAGATAAAACTTCGAGCCGCCGATGCCGATGAAATACCTTGGACTGCAAGACCCATTGCAAAGCACATCGGAGCATACAGTCTCACCCACTTCTCCGCAATCTCAGATACCCTAAGCCATCGCGGAGAGCACTATGTCATCGTATGGAAGCAAAAGGCCAAAGGCATACCAGCAATCCACCATCTCGAAGACAGGATGCAGGAAATACATCTCATGGAATAAGACAAGACCCGCCTCTGTTAATCTTCCTAAAAATAGAGGTAGAAACAGGTAATTTCATTACTTTTGCACCACAATTCATACATACACAAAAACAGAGGTTAAATCAAAGACATGAAATACAGCATAGAGAAAGTGACAACGCTGATCGGAGCCCATCGTTTCGGGACAACCAACAGTGTAATCGAATGGCTCCTCACAGACAGCCGCTCACTCTGCTTCCCGGAGGAGACCCTATTCTTCGCCATTTCCACTGAACGTAACGACGGTAGCAGATATATCCACGAGCTCTATCTGCGCGGTGTGAGGAATTTTGTCGTACACGTTCTCCCCGACCAATACGAGGAAAACTATCCCGACGCCAATTTCCTGAAAGTGGCAGATACGAGGACAGCACTGCAACGTCTGGCAGAGCGCCATCGCGACACCTTCTCCATCCCAGTGGTAGGCATCACCGGCAGCAACGGGAAGACGGTGGTCAAAGAGTGGCTCTATCAATTGCTTTCCCCGACAATGGTCGTGACACGTTCACCCCGCAGTTTCAACTCACAAATCGGCGTTCCGCTTTCCGTATGGTTGCTCAACAAACGGACAGAGGTTGCACTATTCGAAGCAGGCATCAGTCAACCCGGCGAGATGAAAGCCTTGCAGTCGATTATCCAACCCACTCTGGGCGTGCTGACCAACATAGGGACAGCCCATCAAGAGAATTTCGCCTCACTGGAAGAGAAATGCGAGGAAAAGCTCAAGCTGATGAAGGAGACCCAAGCACTGGTCTATCACTGCGACGATGCTCAGATAGACCATATTGTCAGGTCATCCGGCTATCAAGGAGAGTTGCTGACCTGTTCGTTCAGAGATCCCCATGCCACGCTCTATGTGGAAAAGACAGAGAAGAGTGCGGACCACACACAAGTGGACTATATATATAAAGGTGAGCACCATTGTTACGAGTTGCCATTCATCGACGAAGCCTCGATACGCAACTCCGTGACCTGCGCAGCCGTGGGTCTCTATCTCGGGCTGTCACCCGAAGCCCTTGCCCGACAGATGCGACAGCTTGAACCCGTAGCCATGCGGTTGGAAGTGAAAGAAGGACAACACGGTTGCACACTGATCAACGACTCCTATAACTCTGACATCAACTCCCTCAGCATCGCTCTCGACTTCATGAGCCGCCGGCCCGACCATCAAGGCCGCCGGCGCACCTTAATCTTGAGCGACATCTACCAAAGCGGACTCACGCCCGATAATCTTTACAGTGAAGTCTCTGCTCTCGCTAAAAGCCGAGGAGTGGAGCGATTCATCGGTATCGGCAGTGAAATCTCTGCCCAGGCTGACAAAATCGACATCGCGGACAAAGCATTCTTCTCCGACTGCGACGAACTAATTTCGAGTGACCTATTCAAGACCATCCACGACGAGGTCATCCTGCTGAAAGGTTCACGCAAGTTTAATTTCGACAAGTTGACCGAACTGATGGTCAGGAAAGTACATGAGACTATCCTGGAGGTGAACCTCAATGCCGTGGTAGACAACCTGAACTACTACCGCACTTTCCTTAAACCCACCACAAAGATGGTGTGCATGATCAAGGCCGACGCCTATGGAGCCGGAGCGGTGGAGATAGCCAAGACACTGCAAGACCACAGGGTGGATTACCTGGCGGTAGCCGTGGCCGACGAGGGCGTCACCCTGAGGAAGAACGGCATCACAGGCAACATCATGGTCATGAACCCGGAAATGTCGTCATTCAAGACACTCTTCGACTATGATCTGGAGCCAGAGATCTATTGTTTCAGACTTCTCGACGCCTTCATCAACGAAGCCAGGAAAGAAGGCATCACCGACTATCCCATCCACGTGAAATTAGACACCGGGATGCACCGGCTCGGTTTTGACCCCATCAAGGACATCGATCCGCTGATCGACAAGCTAACTCATCAGAATTCAGTCCTTCCCCGTTCGGTGTTCTCCCACTTCGTCGGTTCCGACAGTGATGATTTCGATCATTTCTCTGAACAGCAGTTCAACAAATTCATCATAGCCAGCGATAAACTTCAACAAGCGTTCACGCATAAGATTCTACGGCACATCGACAACAGCGCCGGCATCGAGCATTTCCCTGAGCGTCAACTCGACATGTGCAGACTGGGACTCGGTCTGTATGGCGTAGACAGCCGCGACAACCGCATCATCCACAATGTCAGCACACTGAAAACCACTATCCTACAGATCCGCGAGGTACCCAAAGAAGAAACTGTGGGCTACAGCCGCAAAGGCATACTCTCAAGAGACAGCAGGATTGCCGCCATCCCCATCGGATATGCCGACGGCCTGAACCGCGGTCTGGGCCGAGGTCACTGCTACTGCCTTGTCAACGGCCAGAAAGCCCCCTATGTGGGCAACATCTGCATGGATGTAGCCATGATCGACGTCACCGACATCGATTGCGAGGAAGGCGACACCGTGGAAATCTTCGGCGATCACTTGCCCGTGACGGTTCTCTCAGATGCCATAGGCACGATCCCGTATGAAGTGCTTACCTCGGTGAGCAACCGTGTGAAACGGATCTATTTCCAAGGATAGTTCGGGAGGAAAGGGACTCCCCCCTATGGGGAGGCGTTGCAAAAAAGCAGGGACAAAAAAAGAGACGCCACGATGTGACGTCTCTTTTTTATGTGGTAACGAGGATTTAATCCTCCTCAGCCAGTTCAGCCTCATGCTGCTTGATGAGAGCCTGCTGGATATCGTTGGGCACCAGCTCATAGCTGGAGAACGTCGTTGTGAATGAAGCACGTCCACCGGTGAGAGAGCTCAGCGAAATGCTGTAGTTGGCCAGTTCCTTGAGAGGAATCTTCGCATTAAGCTTCTGGTAGCCAGCCTCACTGTCCATACCCATGATGATGGCACGACGACCCTGGAGGTCACCCATCACATCACCCATATAGTCAGCGGGTACAAGCACTTCCAAGTCATAGATAGGCTCAAGAATCTTTGGTCCAGCCTCCTTGAATGCCTTTGAGAATGCGTTGCGGGCTGCGAGCATGAAGGAAAGCTCATTTGAGTCCACGGGGTGCATCTTACCATCGTAGACGATCACGCGCACGTCACGAGCGTAGCTACCAGTCAGCGGTCCCTGTTCCATGCGCTCCATGACACCCTTGAGGATGGCCGGCATGAAACGGGTATCAATGGCACCACCCACGACGGAGTTGAGGAACACCAGTTTACCACCCCACTCGAGGTCGATTTCCTCACGGCTCTTGATATTCATCTTGAACTCCTGTCCGCCGAACTTATAAACGGTGGGATCAGGCATGCCTTCAGTGTAGGGCTCCACGATGAGATGAACCTCACCGAACTGACCTGCACCACCCGACTGTTTCTTATGACGATAGTCAGCACGACTGACCTTGGTAATTGTCTCACGATACGGAATCTTCGGTTCCTCGTAGTTGACGGCAATCTTCTCATTGTTCTCAAGACGCCACTTCAAGGTGCGGAGATGGAACTCACCCTGTCCATGGATAATCGTCTGCTTGAGCTCCTTACTCTGCTCCACTACCCATGTGGGATCTTCCTGACGCATCTTCAGCACAGCAGCCATGAGTTTCTCAGTATCGCTCTCATTGACAGCCTTGATGGCACGAGAATACTTGGAATTAGGATACTTGATGAAATCGAAGCGGATATCGGTATCCTTGGCATTCAGCGTGTTGCCAGTCTTCACATCCTTCAGTTTCACCGTACAGCCGATATCACCAGCCTTGAGTTCATCCACGGGGATACGGTTGGCACCGGCGCATGCGAAGATCTGCCCCAAACGTTCTTTGGAACCACGGTCAGCGTTGGTCAGGTCATCACCCTGGCGGACAGTACCGCTCATCACCTTGAAATAGCTCACCTCGCCGATATGAGGCTCCATACCCGTCTTGAAGAAGAAGAGGCTTTCGGGACCATTAGCATCGACGGCGATCTCATCACCGTTGGTATCAGCCACCTTCGGCATCTCGTCGGGGAAAGGAACGACATTGCCCAAGAACTCCATCAGTCGGCGCACACCCATGTCTTTGCTTGCGCAGACACAGAAGACAGGGAAGATAGAGCGTGTGATGAGTCCCTTGCGGATACCTTCGCGGATCTCGTCCTCGGAGAGAGTCTCCTCCTCGAAGAATTTCTCCATCAGACCCTCATCGTTCTCAGCGGCAGCCTCAACAAGAGCAGCATGGAGTTCCATGGCCTTGTCCATCTCACTCTCGGGAATATCCTCGATAGTGGGAGCTCCGCCCTCAGGCTTCCAAGAATATTTCTTCATCAGGAGCACGTCAATGACAGCATTGAAGCCGGCACCCGTAGCGATAGGATACTGCACCTCAACACACTTGCTGCCGAAGGTCTCACGCATATTGTTAATGACGGTATCGAAATCACAGTTGTCGCGGTCGAGTTGGTTGACCAGGAAGATTACAGGTTTGCCAATCTTGTCGGTCACGCGGAAACTGTTCATCGTGCCTACTTCGGGACCATATTGTCCATTAACCAGGATCACGGCCTGATCGCAGACATTGAGAGCGGTGATAGCACCACCCACGAAGTCTTCCGAGCCCGGGCAATCGATGAAATTGAGTTTCTTGTTGTTCCATTCTACATGAAACACTGTGGGGAACACAGAGTAACCATACTCCTGCTCTACAGGGAAATAATCGCTGACGGTGTTCTTGGCCTCAACGGTTCCACGACGTTTGATGATACCAGCTTCGAAAAGCATGGCTTCGGCAAGAGTAGTCTTGCCGCTACCCGCACTGCCAATGAGCGCGATGTTCTTGATTTCGTTTGTCTGATAGACTCTCATAAAAATGTTATAGATTTAAAGTGAAAATTGTCTTTTGGAAATTTGGGCACTAAAGTAATCATTTTCTGACAAACAGCCAAATATTTGTCTTAAAATCGATATTCATTTTGGCATTTTAGACACATATTCGTACCTTTGCATGGATGCAAGGGCTGTATATTCATATTCCGTTTTGTCAGAGGAGATGCATTTACTGTGGGTTTTATTCCACAACGATGTTATCTCTGAGGCAGCGTTATGTGGAAGCATTGTGCGAGGAGATGCGGTTGAGAAGGGGAGGTCGGATCCAGACCATCTACTTGGGCGGCGGCACTCCGTCGCAATTATCTCCGGAAATGCTATCCCTGCTTTTTGCTGCGATCGACGACTCTTACGAGGTAGACTGGAGACAGGCAGAGATCACCATGGAATGTAATCCAGACGATATCACGCCAAGTTATGCCGACATGCTGGGCAGCCTTCCTGTCAACCGGGTAAGCATGGGGGTACAGAGCTTTTCAGACCAGAGGCTTCGGTTCCTCCACCGCCGGCACAATGTCACGCAAGCCCGAGAAGCCGTCAGCCTCCTCCGCAGGGCAGGATTCTCTAACATCAGCATCGACCTGATGTTCGGTTTCCCCTCGGAGACCATGAGAGAATGGGAAGAGGACATAGGGGCAGCGCTGTCACTCGATGTGGAGCATCTGTCAGCCTACAGTCTCATGGTAGAGGAGGGCACCCTACTCCATCAGATGGTTGAAAGCCATCAGGTGGAAGAAATCGATGAGGAAACCTACATCCTGATGTATGAGACACTTGTCGGTCGATTGTCAAAAGCCGGATACGAGCATTACGAAATCAGCAACTTCGCCCGCCCGGGATACCGCTCACGCCACAACAGCAGTTACTGGAACAATACACCTTATATAGGCATAGGAGCTGCGGCCCACTCCTACGACGGAACAAGCCGTCAGAGCAACATCGACGACGTGAGCGCATACATCACCTCGATAGCCCATGGCAATATCCCCATGGAACGAGAGATTCTTAGTACGACAGACCATTACAACGACATGATCACCACGGCACTTCGCACGTCGGAAGGGATAGACCTCAGTGAAGTATCGTCAAGGTTTGGCCCATCCTATCTGGACTATTTATTGGAGAATGCCAGAGTAGCCATAAGAAAAAGACAACTCATCATGGAGCAAGAGCACCTGCATCTGACCCTGTCGGGTATCGCTGTGAGCGACATGGTGGCCAGTGACCTGATCATGCTCGAATCCTAAAACCACCACATCCTATCATCATGGACAATCGAGAGCAACAATTTGAAAAAGCGTGGCAGATGCACAAGCACCGTCTGCTTATGGAAGACAAGGAATACCAGGATGCCGTCAACACCTATCAGATGAAAAGCGGAGCAGACTGGCTTCTTTTCGGCATTCCCGTGGTAGCAGGCATCGTCAGTGTGGAATACATTCCGATATCTCATGAGATCCTCCGCTGGGGAGCCAGTATTCTGATCACCGTGGCTGTGTTTGTCGCTTGCGTCTATGTGAAATCACTCTCCAATCCCCACAGGGCAATCAGCGATATCGAAGAAGACGTGAAACGACGGGCTTACCAAAGTTATTTGGAGACAGGAAAACTCCCCAATGCCCAGAAATGAATTTACTGGCGACAATTATGTCATGAGGGTTTATGAATCGCGTCAAAGTGTGTTTTTTGACACATCTTGCTAAATTATTTCCCTAAAATAATTGCCAATCCAAAAAATATGACTAATTTTGGGCGCAATTCACTTTTAAACCTTAAACCTTATGTCAGCACTCGTTTCGGTCATTCCAATTGTATTGCTCATTGTATTGATGATGGGCTTCAAAGTCTCAGGTTATAAGAGCGCCATAGTGACTCTTATCGTAACCATCCTCCTGGCGTTGTTCGCCGCTCCGTATTTGGGCATCATCCCGGAGAAGTTTGCCGATGTCTCTATCTATGGCATCACCCTCTGGTCGGTGATTGAGGGATTCCTCAAAGCCTGCTTCCCCATCATCCTTATCATCATTTGCGCCATCTTCAGCTATAATATACTCTGCGAGACGAAGGAGATAGAGACCATCAAGACGCAATTTATCCAGATGACATCAGACAAAGGCCTACTCGTACTCCTCCTGACCTGGGGTCTCGGCGGAGTACTCGAGGGTATGGCCGGCTTCGGCACAGCAGTGGCTATCCCGGCCGCCATCCTTATCGGATTGGGATTCAAGCCAATGTTTTCCGCTGTGATCTGCTTGATTGCCAACACGGTGGCCGTAGGATTCGGTGCTGTGGGACTTCCCGCCACCACTCTGGCCAACCAGGTTGCCGCCGAGGGCGTAGCCTCTCCGGAGATGCTCTGCGAGGTTGCCACCTTCATCATCATCCAGTTGGCCCTGATGTTCTACATCACACCGTTCCTCATCTTGATGATGACCGACCGCACTAAAATCATGAAGAACATCTCACTGGCCCTGTTTGTGGGAACATTCTCCATCATTGTGCAGTTCTGCTGCGCCCATTTCATCGGCCCGGAGACACCCGCCATCCTGGGCAGCGTGGCCGCCATCATCGCCATGCTAATCTACAACAAGCTCTTCATCCACGACGAGAATCCATCCGACGAAGTGAAAGTGGAGAAAAAGACATTCGGTCTCTCCAAGACCCTAAAGGCATGGAGTGTCTATGGTCTTATCATCCTCTTCATCCTTCTCTCCAGCAAGATCGTTCCATCCGTCAACACCTTGCTCAACAATACCTTGGTAACTCAGTTTGAAATGCCAGTCGTTGGCAATACGTTCAAATTTGGCTGGCTCTCCAACGCCGGTCTGATGATTTTCCTGGGTGCCACCATCGGCGGTCTGATACAAGGCTTGAGTTTCGGCAAGTTGATGAAGATTCTCGGTAAGACGACGATCAACCTTCAGAAGACCGTCATCACCATCTGCTGTCTGGTGGCGATGGCCATGCTGATGAACAACACCGGCATGACAAATGATATCGCCAAAGGACTCGTTGCCCTGACTGGTGCAGCATTCCCGTTCTTCGCTCCGCTCATCGGTTCGATTGGCACTTTTGTCACTGGTAGTGCCACCAATGCGAACATCCTCTTCGGTAAACTGCAAGCCACTGCTGCAGGCGACCTTGGTCTTGTCAATCAAAGTACGTTCTTCGGTGTGCCTGGCAATGAGACCAACTGGTTGGCAGCCGCCAACTGTGCCGGATCGGAAGGTGGAAAGCTATTGTCGCCACAGAGTATCGCCATCGCTACCGCTGCCTGCGACATGGAAGGCCAGGATGGCGACATCATGCGCAAGACCATGCCATTCGCCATCTTCTGGATCCTCATGAACGGCCTTATGGTCTTCCTCGGACTCCACGTCTTCTAAACATTCAGTCTCCATCCATACCCAATGAAAGAGGGTGGACTTTTCGCAAGTCCACCCTCTTTCATTGGGTATGATGCTATTCTCGCGGACAGGAACTTATGCTTCCTTTCAAACAGAAGCCACAACTACTCCCACTCGATTGTTGATGGCGGTTTGGAAGAGATGTCATAGCAGACGCGGTTGACACCTTTCACTTTATTAATAATCTCATTGGAAACTTTGGCCATGAAATCGTAGGGAAGATGAGCCCAGTCGGCTGTCATGGCATCGGTGCTGGTCACGGCACGCAAAGCCACGGGGTGCTCATAAGTGCGTTCATCGCCCATAACCCCCACGCTGCGCACGGTGGACAACAGCACAGCTCCAGCCTGCCAGATCTTGTCGTAAAGCACCTCTCCATCATCGCAAACATATTGCAGCATCGACTCGATGTAGATATCGTCGGCATCCTGGAGGATACGCACCTTCTCTGGCGTGATGTCACCAAGGATACGGACAGCCAGTCCTGGTCCGGGGAAAGGATGGCGCTTGATGAGCCGCTCGGGCATACCAAGCTGATAGCCCACACGGCGCACCTCGTCTTTGAACAGCCATTTCAGCGGCTCACACAACTGGAGATGCATTTCCTTGGGCAGACCGCCGACGTTGTGATGACTCTTGATGACCATGCCTGTGATGCTCAGGCTCTCGATGCGGTCGGGGTAGATGGTGCCTTGGGCAAGCCATTTGGCATCCGTGATTTTCTTGGCCTCCGCATTGAACACCTCGACGAAATCGCGACCGATGATCTTGCGTTTCTGCTCTGGATCGACGACACCTTTCAGATCGGCGAAGAACTTCTCGCTGGCATCGACACCGATGACATGAAGTCCTAATCCCTGATAGGCATCCATCACCTTCTGGAACTCATTTTTCCTCAACATGCCATGATCGACGAAGATACACGTCAGGTTATCGCCAATAGCCTTGTTGAGCAATGTCGCACAAACTGAGGAATCGACTCCTCCACTGAGTCCGAGGATGACACGGTCGTTACCCAACTGCAG
This sequence comes from uncultured Prevotellaceae bacterium, assembly GCA_946540735.1. Lineage (GTDB taxonomy): Bacteria > Bacteroidota > Bacteroidia > Bacteroidales > Bacteroidaceae > Prevotella. Next base: position 56,340 of record CAMNIN010000002.1, read on the forward strand.
CTTGAGTTCTGCGACGGTAGTCTCGACGAAGGAAGCAGGGCTCCACTCCTGCCGGCTACCACAGATATCAACCACGAAGTTGCGGAGAAGTTGAGAACCTTGCGATGTGTGATACACTTCTGGATGGAACTGCACAGCCCAGAGAGGGGCTGCATCACTGGCATAAGCCGCATATTTCACGTCGGCCGTGGAAGCGATGACATGGCAGTCGGATGGAATGGCCGTGATGGTGTCGCCATGGCTCATCCACACCTGAGAATTGGTCTGGAAACCCTTGAACAAGGGATTCTCGGCATCAAACTGCATAAGATTGGCACGTCCGTACTCACGTGTGTTGGTCTTCTCCACTTTCCCACCATTGGAATGTGAGATGAACTGTGCTCCATAGCAAATGCCCAAAACGGGGATACGGCCAACGAACTGACTGAGATCCACACGGAATGCCTGAGGGTCGTGCACCGAATAGGGAGATCCGCTGAGGATCACGCCGATGACCGATGGATCATCTTTCGGGAACTTGTTGTAGGGCAGAATCTCGCAGAACGTGTCCAACTCACGGACCCGACGTCCGATCAACTGTGTCGTCTGTGAGCCAAAGTCTAGGATGATGATTTTCTGTTGCATTCTTTATATTTTGTTTTATGTTATGGATTTTAATTGGTGAGAGACTCCTCAGCGTGATGTCTTTACTATGTCACAGGGATTTAAGGAACTCCTCAGCCTCGTGCAATGTATCTGTTTTGCCGACATCGAGGAGGCGAAGGTCCTGTCTCACAACACCCCGGATGCTGCATTTGTCGCATACGGCCAGGTAGAAGTCGATGATGCTGAAACGGCTTGGCCAGTCGCTCATCGCAGCAACGAGTTCGGGGGATATGACATGGATACCCGAGAAGGCATAAGGCCTATAATCGTTGGGATTGAAATCAGGATATGGACTGCGCACCTCACCCGTTTTGATATTGGTCCAGCCGACGAGCCTCATCTCATCGTCGAAGAGCAGGTAGCGGCTCGTGGAGCGCTCACTGACAAGCAGGGTCGCCTGACCAGTCATTGCCTGCTGGTAGAAATCGGCCAAATCCACATTGCTGAGGATATCCACGTTGTGGATGAGGATGTTGCTGTCGGATGAGAAAAGGGGAAACGCCTTACGTATGCCTCCACCAGTCTCAAGCAATGCATCCGACTCGTCGGAAACCAGCACCTGCAATCCATCGACAGGATTGTCGTTCAGATAGCTGATAATCTGTTGCGGGAAATGATGCACATTGACGACCGCCCTTTCAAAACCCGCCTCCTTGATACGTTGCAAGACATGGGCAAGAAGTGGTTTGCCGCCCACGCAGACCAACGCCTTGGGCATGGTGTCGGTAAGAGGTCGAAGGCGAGTACCCAGGCCCGCTGCGAATATCATAGCTTGTCTCATCGTCGTCATTACTTATAAACCCACTTGTGGTGCGAGCATCACCTGAGAGATATTCTGCTCACGGTGGACTACACGCACCTCGATATTGAATTTCTTATGGATATGCTCTGCGAGATGCTGGGCGGAATAGACGCTGCGATGCTGTCCGCCCGTGCATCCGAAAGAGAACATCAGACTCGTAAACCCCCGCTGAATATAGCGAGCCACATGAGCATCGGCCAGGGCATAGACATGATCGAGGAAAGTCAGTATCTCGCCATCATCCTCCAAGAAACGGATCACCGGTTCGTCAAGACCAGTCAATTTCTTGTATGGCTCATAACGGCCTGGATTGTGAGTGCTCCTGCAATCGAAAACGTAGCCTCCACCATTTCCCGATTCATCCTCTGGGATGCCCTTTCGGTAAGAGAAACTGAAGACACGTACGACAAGCGGTCCCTTGCCGTCGTATTTAGAGAAGGTAGCCGGGCCATCGTTCTGATGCGCCTTATAGACATTGAAATCCGCCACCCGATAGCCATCGGCTCTCTCTTTTGGAACAGAGTCAACCTCGGCAAACTGCGGCAAACCGGTGAGCCGGTCGAGCACATCGATCAGGTAAGGATAGTGATAATCCTCGGAGTCGAGGAGTTGCCGTAGATTAGAAATAGCAGGAGGTATAGAATCGATGAAATGCTGCTTCCGTTCGAAATACCCTCTGAATCCATAAGCCCCCAGTACCTGAAGCGTACGGAAGAGCACAAAAAGTGCCATCCGTCGTATGAAATGCCGCTTGGTTGGCACCTCGATATAATTCTTGAGCGAATAGTAATACTCATAGATGAGCCTGCGACGCAGCTTATCGGGATAACGAGCTGAAGCCTGCCATAGAAACGAGGCCAAATCATAATAGAACGGCCCCTTGCGCCCACCCTGGAAGTCGATGAATGCGGGCTTACCTTCGGCGTCAAGCATCACATTACGTGCCTGGAAGTCTCGGTACATGAAACAGTCGGTGGTCTCAGCCACAAGATCTTTTGCCATCAACCTGAAATTAGCCTCCAGTTTGAGTTCATGGAAATCCAAATCGGTGGGTTTCAGAAAGCAATATTTGAAGTAATTGAGGTCGAACAGCACATTTTCCTCATTAAACTCAGGTTGAGGATAACAATTCGACCAATCCAAGCCACGAGCTCCCCGAATCTGGAAATTGGGCAGTTGCCGGATGGTATTGATCAGCAGTTGCTGTTCATGCAGGTTATACCGTCCACCGGCTTCACGCCCCCCCTTCAAAGCATCGAAGAGAGACACTGTGCCCAAGTCCTCCTGCAAATAGCGCATCAGGTCGTTGCTCACCGCATAGATCTCAGGGACGGGGAGCTGCCTCTTGCGGAAATGCCTTGAAAGATACACAAAGGCATTGTTCTCGTCGCGGCTTGTGCCGATGACTCCGACGAGGGTGGTGTTATCTGGAGACAAAAAACGGAAATATTGCCGGTTGCTGCCCGCTCCGGCCATGGGCGTCACGGAAGAAGGGTCGTGCCCCGTATATTGCCGATAAAGTTGAAGCAATTGCTGCATGATGATAGGCGGTGTGGTTTATCTATCCTCGATATCCTCCTCTTCCTCGGAGTTTGTCTGCATTCTGTGTTTTTCCTCCCATTCACGACGCCGTTTGTTGTCATATTGCAACAAAAGGGAGTCGGCCAGCAAGAGCAGCATCAGAATCCCTAACGACATCCACCAAGATCTTGTCAGATAGAGCAATGAAGCCGACAAAAAAATCAAGAAGATGATATGCAGAACGGTCTTTTTATTCATGACAGGAAATCGAAGAATTATTAATCGGGTGTAAAGTTACGAAAAAGTGGGCGATAAGTCAAAGATATCTTTCTTTTTTTACCGATTCACAAAAAAAATGCCGAATATTTTGAATTTTACCTTACTTTTGCTATTTTTGCATCTCATGGAGCGCCTAAGGGTTCTCTAATTCTAACCTACCCAAAAAGACACAAACTTGCAAAAGAGCAAATATCTGGTGGCCAACGACCGCGATGCCTTATGGGGCCTTACCGTGAGCACCGTGGGTATGGATGAAGTGGAAATTGGAGGCGAGTATCCAACCAAAGGCCATGCCGACGGCTATTACTTCGACATGGACCGCGGCAGGAGGCTCAACGAATATCAAATGCTCTACCTGGTAAACGGTGAAGGATTTTTCCACTCCACCCATGTCGAGGAGACCAAGATCAAGGCCGGCGACATGTTTCTGCTGTTCCCTGGCGAATGGCACACATACGGACCGAAGAAAAGCTCCAAATGGAAAAGTTACTGGATCGGATTCAAGGGCAAGAACATGGATGACCGCGTGAAAGCCAATTTCCTGTCCCCCGACAAGCCCATTTATCACCTTGGCTATTCGGCCGGGATTATCGAGCTCTACGACGCAGCCCTCCGCACTGCCTTCGAAGAGCCACCCTACTCCCAGCAGATCATGGCCGGCATCGTCAACCATCTCATCGGTATGATGTACTCGCTGGAGCGCAATATTGAACTCAGCAAGAACCTGACTCACGTCGATATGATCAACAAAGCCCGATTGCGCATCCGTGAGGAACTGGAGAGTGAGCTGACCATCCAGAAACTGGCAGAGAACCTCGGTGTGAGCTACTCTAATTTCCGAAAACTCTTCAAGCAGTACACGGGGCTCTCTCCTGCCCTATATCAACAAGACCTGAGGCTCCAACGGGCTAAGGAACTGCTCTCGACCACCAAACTAAGCATCAAGGAGATCGCCTACCGCCTGAATTTCGAGTCGCCCGACTATTTCTCCTCTAAATTCCGCATGAAGACCGGTGTCAAGCCCAGTGATTTCAGGGAGCAGAACTCCTAAAAGGGTTATGGGTGAAGGCTTCGGACAAAATCCTTGGTTGTAATGTCAAATAACGATGGGAAAGGAAGCCTTTTTTCCTTAATTTTGCAGCAAACAAAACCTAAAACCAACAATCATGAAAAGTATACTTGAAGGACGTCCAGACCTCAAAAAAGAAGTAGAGAAAATCGCAGAAGTGGCCGGTTACCTGTGGCAGAACGGCTGGGCCGAGCGCAATGGCGGCAACATCACGGTGAACATCACGAAATTCATCGATGACGAGGTGCGCCAGATGCCAGCCATCAGCGAAGTGAAGCCAATCGGCACCACCCTGCCCTACTTGAAAGGAGCATATTTCTACTGCAAAGGCACAGGCAAACGCATGCGTGACCTCGCACGATGGCCGATGTGCAACGGCAGTGTCATCCGCATCCTCGACGACTGTGCCAGCTATGAGATTATCGCCGACAACCCCGTGCAGCCGACGAGTGAGCTTCCTTCTCACCTGAGCGTGCACAATCACCTGATCGAGAAAGGCTCAGCCTATAATGCGACGGTACACACCCACCCCATTGAGCTGGTAGCCATGAGTCATAAGAAAGAATTTCTGGAGAAAGACGTATTGACCAACATTCTCTGGAGCATGATACCCGAGACCAAGGCTTTCTGCCCATTAGGACTTGGCATCATCCCCTACACCCTGCCTGGCAGCGTGGAACTGGCAGAAGCCACTTTGAGGGAACTCGACGACTACGACGTGGTGCTCTGGGAGAAACATGGTGTCTTCGCCCAAGGTCTTGACGTAATGGATGCCTTTGACCAAATCGACGTGCTCAGCAAGAGTGCCAAAATCTATGTCAATGCCCGCTCGATGGGCTTCATTCCCGAAGGCATGACCCAAGAACAGATGAAAGAGATGTCGGTGGCCTTCAACCTGCCGAAATAAGCATTTCCATACTAACAAAAACGATCCGATGTCTTGCGGCATCGGATCGTTTTGTTATAGAGAACCAGGATCAATAATCTTCTCCGTATCTCTCCTTGGCAATGCTGTCGAGCGAGCGTCCCCTGGTGTTGGGACAGCCGATGAAACCCACGACCAATGAGATGAGCAGCAATGCGATCATACAATATGCAGCGACGGTGAAGCCCTCGCCATTCTCGCCATAGATATAGGTGAAAATGAGTCCCCACACAGCCGACAGGCCACGGACAATGAAGAACATCAGTCCCTGTGCACCGGCACGGAACTTAGCCGGGAAAAGTTCCGATCCCCACAGCGCATAGAAGATCTGGGGAGAAGAACCACCTTGAATGCCCCACAGGATGGCAAACAGCCACAAACCAGCTATTCCGTTGGCACCAACAGTGATGATGATGACCCATGCGCTGATGGCCACCAACAGGCCGAAGACATAAATCAGTTTGTGACTCGTCTTATCGATCAGTTTCGACACGATGAAGGTCACGCCCACGATGATGGCCCATTGGATGCAGTTCATCCAGTTGGCCTGCTCATTGCTCACGCCACCCGCCGTCTCATAGATATGGGGCTGGAAGAATCCCATGACGGAAGCCACCAGGTTCCAAGTGAGATAGATGGTAGCCAGGAAGCACACCGTGCGGACAGCCACTTTGTTGGAGAAGAGCACTCCAAAAGCATGTAGCAAACCCGTGTCCTCGCCTTTGGCCTTGGCAGCCTCCTTGGCCGCTTTCCACTCACTGCTCTCATCCAACTTGCGCTGCAAGTTCCATGCGATGAACGCCACGATGAAGAGAGAGAAGAACACGATGCGTGAGCTGAATACATTGACCGCCTCAGTAGAGAGAGAAGAACCGCCAACAGCATGCGCAATTCCCTCAACCCATCCAAACAGATAGCCACCAGGAGCGAACAGCATGCCCAGCAGCAAGATCATCATCGGGCCGAAACCCCAAGACATCTGTGAAATGCAGATATTGCGCCCTCGGTTGTTGATCTCCGAACTCTCAGAGATATACGTCCATGACGCCGGCACGCCTATACCCACAGAGATGCCTGTGATCAGGAATCCACACAGCAGCATAGGAAAATTGACACTGCAAATGACAAAAGCCACGCCCAGCATATACACCAACAGATTGTAGGTGTAGATGAACTTACGTCCATATTTGTCGGCAAGGAATCCACCGATGATCGCTCCGATGGCTGCACCAAGGCAGTTGGCACTGATGAAATTGAGCCAACCCAGGTGCACCTCCGACAGACCAAGGTAATTCTGCCACAATGTCAGTCCGCTGGCACCAGCCACGATGGCACCGGCATCCAGATAATTGGTGAGAGACACGGCTAACGTGCTCTTCAAACTGCCACTTTTGTTTGCCATAAGCCAAGAACTTTACCGCTTGGAAGTGACATCACGCTCATACTGCTGTATGGCAGCGATATACTCCTCGCCGACAGGCACATTATTCTTGAGATTGAAATAGTCAAACACGGCACCGAACGGCATGCTCTTAGCTTCCTCCATGAGTGCGAGACGCTCGAAGAGCTGACCATTATCCTCATATTCACGCAATTTCTCTTTCGGTTCGAGAATAGCCTGGAGGATGCATTTCTGGGTGGCACGTGTACCGATGATGTACGCACCGATACGGTTGATGGAGGCATCGAAATAGTCGAGACCGACGTGAGCGCGGTCAAGAGCGTCGCAGCGCACCAACTCCTTGAAAAGGTCAAGAGTCTGGTCGTTCATAATGGTCACGTGGTCGGAATCCCAGCGCACCGGACGGCTGACATGCAGCATCAGTTCGGGCACATACATGAGCAATGTCGAAATGAAGTCAGACACATTCTCAGTCTGCTCATAATGGCCAGTATCGAGGGTATACATCAGTTTGCGTGTGGCGCAGAAAGCAGTATAGAAATCGTGTGAGCCGACAGTATAGCTCTCGAGTCCGATGCCGAACAGTTTGGCCTCGAAACAGTTTTTCACGTTATCGAGTTTCTCCTCCATGATCTCATCAAGAGAAGCTGTCAGGATCTCACGGTATTTCTTCCGATACATGGTCAGGTCCTTGGAACCATCATGCACCCAGATATTCATGATACAAGGATCATTCTGAGCCTTACCCATCGCATCGGCAATGCGACGGCAGCGCTTGGTGTGCTCAATCCAGAACTCACGGATGCTCTTGTCGGGATTGGAAAGCGTGAGATTTCCACTCAAAGGATGAGAGAAAGAAGTGGAGTTGAAATCGAGTTTCATATTGTTCTCTTTGGCCCACTGGATCCAGCTCTCGAAATGCTTCAGCTCCACCTCATTGCGGTCGACAAACTTACCACCGAAATCACCATAAATCTCATGGAGGTTGAGGCGGTGATTGCCGGCGAGCAAAGACTTCACGAACTCGATGTCGCTACGCACCTCGTCAATATTACGTGCACGTCCTGGATAGTTGCCGGTCGTCTGGATTCCTCCAGAAAGGGCATCATTGCGCTCGAATCCCACGACATCGTCGGTCTGCCAGCAATGTAATGAAATCTGTTGTTTCTCAAGGGCTTCGATGGCCTTGTCGGTGTCGACGCCAATAGCAGCATAGCGGTCTTTTGCTACGGCATAGGCTTTTTCAATTAGTTCTGCTTTCATTTGATTTGTTTTTATAAAGTTAAAATGATTATGTTTTCATTGCAAGGGAATCAGCCGGCTGTCACTTCGAGATAGCGCTGGTAAGCCTTTTCCCACAATTCGGTATCCTGAGGAGAGAAGCGCTTCATCGACACGCTGTCGGCAATGATCCGCCGCATTTCCCACACATCGCCTACCACGCCACAAGCTTTAGCCTGGAGCATGATATTGCCGATAGCCGTACACTCCTGAGGACCGGCAAGCACATCCACCCCTGTGGCATTGGCCGTAAACTGATCGAGATATTCATTCAGCGAACCGCCACCGATCACATGGAGCGTGCTGATCTCGAAATCAGCAAATTCCTTCAACCATGAGAACACTTGACGATATCGAAGAGCCAGGCTATCAAAGATGCACCTGCAAACCTCAGCATATCCACTGGGCACATGCTGTCCTGTCTGCTCACAATAGTCGCAGATGGCCTTGACCATCGATGGAGGATTGGCAAACATCTGATCGTCGGGATTAATGACGCACTGGAACGGTTTGACCTTCATGGCCTCAGCCTGGAGTTCAGCATGTGATTTGGGGGCATCCGTCCACTCCTTGCGGCATCGCTCGTAAAGCCACATGCCACAAATATTCTTGAGGAATCTCGTCGTTCCTTCGATTCCCCCCTCATTGGTGAAGTTATAATCATAACTCTGCTTACTGATGATCGCCTCACGAGTCTCAATGCCCATCAGGCTCCATGTACCACTGCTGAGGTAAGCGAAATGCTCATCACGGGCAGGGACCGCTGCTACAGCGCTGGCCGTGTCATGGCCAGCCACAGCGACCACAGGAACTGCACCCAGTCCTACCATTGACTGCACTTCATCGGTCAGGCAGCCAATGACAGTGGAGGGATTGACCATCTTGCCGAACATCTCCCGCGATACACCCACACTGGCCAAAAGTTCAGGATCGAGGTCTTTGGTGCGCGGATCAAGGAGTTGGGAGGTAGAGGCAATGGTATACTCACAAACTTTCTTGCCAGTAAGCATATAGCTCAAGCAATCAGGCACGAACAAGATGCTTTCGGCTTGTGCCAAGGCTGCATCATGGTTGCTCCGCATGGCATACAGCTGGAAGAGCGAGTTGAAATTCATAAACTGGATGCCAGTGATATCATAGACTTTCTTCTTGTCCATGCACTCCTCGAAATATTTTTCCATCATGCCAAAGGTGTGAGGGTCACGATAGGATATGGGATTGCGCAAAAGGGCCTTATCCTCGGCGATCAACACGAAATCGACCCCCCAGGTGTCAATACCGATCGACTGAATGGGAATCTGCCGTTGTGCAACGAGTTTTAGTCCTTTGATCACCTCATGATACAAGGCATAGATGTCCCAATAGAAATGACCTCCCGTCTGAATCAGGTTATTGTCAAAACGAGTGAGTTCTTCAAGGGATATCTTGCCATTTTCAAGAACGCCAACAATCGTACGACCACTGGTAGCACCAAGGTCAACTGCGAAGAAATGATATTGATTTTCCATAATACGAGAGATTTTCTGCAAATTTAGCCAACATCGGTCTTTCCCGGCATGGTTTTTTGATTTTCCATCCCAAAGTTTTGCGAACAAAAAAAATCGGATGTCTCACGACAACCGATTTTCAAAAAACAAACTACTTAAAAACTAATCTACTAAAACAAATCAAAAAAATATCTTTGTATTTACATTTCTATTTCGTGTTGCAAAAGTAATCACTTTTTGCATTATAGCAAAATAAAAATCGAAAAAATTTCACAAAAAATGCATATTTTTATAAAACAATGGGGGTGAGAGCATACCCTCACCCCTATTTTGTCAAGTCTATATTGCATTTTACATCATGCCACCCATACCTGGAGCGCCACCCATCGGCATAGCAGGCTTCTCTTCGGGCTTGTCGACAATCAGACACTCAGTGGTGAGGAACATGCCGGCGATAGATGCGGCATTCTCAAGAGCGACGCGTGCCACTTTGGCCGGGTCGATCACACCACACTTGCGCAGGTCCTCATAGACATCAGCATGAGCGTTGTAACCGAAGTCACCCTCGCCCTCACGCACTTTCTGCACGACGACAGCACCCTCGCCACCAGCATTGATGACAATCTGACGCAAAGGCTCCTCGATGGCCCGTGCCACGATATTGATACCAGTCTGCTCATCAGCGTTATCACCCTGAAGTCCGGTCAATGCATCCAAAGCACGGATATAAGTTGTTCCACCGCCAGCGATCACGCCTTCCTCGATGGCAGCGCGTGTGGCACACAGGGCATCGTCCACGCGGTCTTTCTTCTCTTTCATTTCCACCTCGCTGTTGGCACCGACATAAAGCACTGCCACACCGCCAGAGAGTTTGGCAAGGCGCTCCTGCAATTTCTCCTTGTCGTAAGAGCTTGTGGTATTGGAGATCTCATTTTTGATAGCAGCCACACGGTCGGCGATGGCCTCTTTGGAACCAGCACCATCAACGATGGTCGTATTATCCTTGGAAATCGTCACTTTCTCACAAGTGCCCAGCATGTCGATAGTGGCCTGCTCCAGTTTGAGACCCTTCTCCTCGCTGATGACAACACCACCAGTCAGTACGGCGATATCCTCAAGCATAGCCTTGCGGCGGTCGCCGAAGCCTGGAGCCTTGACAGCACAAATCTTCAGACCAGAACGGAGACGGTTGACCACCAGAGTGGTGAGTGCCTCAGAATCCACATCCTCGGCGATAACAAGCAATGGACGTCCGCTCTCGGCAGCAGGCTGCAGGATAGGAAGGAACTCCTTGATATTGCTGATTTTCTTGTCGTAGATGAGAATATAAGGATTATCGAAGACACACTCCAACTTGTCGGGATCAGTCACGAAATAGCCACTGAGATAGCCACGGTCGAACTGCATACCCTCGACCACTTCGATGTGTGTGTCGCGGCTCTTGCTCTCCTCGATGGAGATCACGCCATCCTTCGACACCTTGCGCATGGCATCAGCCAGCAACTTGCCAATCTCCTTATCGTTGTTGGCAGACACGGTGGCCACCTGCTCGATCTTATCGTAATTGTCATCGACCTTCTCTGCACGGCCGGCGATATAATCCACCACCGCCTTCACAGCCTTGTCGATACCACGCTTGAGATCCATAGGATTGGCACCAGCAGTCACATTCTTCAAGCCCTCGGTGATGATAGCCTGAGCCAACAGTGTGGCTGTAGTCGTACCGTCGCCAGCGTCATCACCAGTCTTTGAGGCAACACTCTTCACCAGCTGTGCTCCAGTGTTCTCAAACGGATCCTCCAATTCTATTTCCTTAGCTACGGTGACACCATCCTTCGTGATCTGTGGTGCACCGAACTTCTTCTCAATCACTACATTGCGACCTTTAGGGCCAAGTGTCACTTTAACAGCGTTTGCCAACTGGTCAACACCCTGACGGAGGAGGTCACGAGCCTCGATATTGAATTTAATCTCTTTTGCCATGATTGTAACAATTTAAATAATTATCCGATAATAGCGAGCACATCACTCTGACGCATGATCAAGTATTTCTCGCCTTCAAATTCCACTTCTGTTCCGGCATACTTACCATAGAGCACCACATCGCCCTCTTTCAGTACCATTTCCTCGTCTTTCGTGCCTTTACCGGCTGCGATGACCTTACCTTGAAGCGGTTTCTCTTTTGCGGTGTCGGGAATGATAATGCCACCGACTTTCTCCTCAGCAGGTGCGGGAAGAACCAGCACTCTGTCAGCTAATGGTTTGATGTTCATATCTTATGATTTTAAATGGTTATAAATATTCCGCAATGGTTATAGCTAAAATCGTGCCAAACTAACTTTTCCCGGAACAATTAGGATGACATCATGTCAAAAATGGCACTGACATGACACATGCAAGAAAAGAATTCATTGTTGCATGCTCTTGTTTTCACCATATTTATAATAATACCAATAGGTATTATGGTAAACCCTTCGCAATTGGTTGGCGACATGGTCATCCCCACCCTTTTTCTCCATGTCGAGAAAGCCATAGAAATCTGCCTCTATGGTTTTATCCTGTCCTTGCGGAACAGGTTTCCCAGAATAGTAATGGTAGAGCAACAACGCCTCTGCGAAATGCTTGGGCATCACAGAGTCGGGGTATGCGTCGCCAACAAAACGGGCAAATGCATCCAACTGCCTTTTAATAAGAAATCCCATCAAGCGATAGTCTGCTCTTGCCTTTGGTGATCTGGCGAAGGCGGTGATGATGCTGTCGGAGAAGAGAATGGTCTTCCTATGCCTCCCATCAGGAATCAGTCCGACCTGGCCTTTCCCTATAGGATAATCAAAAAGATGATTGCCCAACTCGTTGTTCTGAGCCAGAGCGTAAGCCCTCAGCATAACCAGAGAGGGGTCAGTGGCCAAGGATTTTTCACCCACTTTGAGAGCGTCTTCGGGTTTCCCATCCATCAGGAGTCTTTCTACTCTCATCCTGTAATGAAAGACCTCATCTCCATTGCTGAAGATGCCAACGAGGAAAAACATAACGACAAGAGAAAGGAGATTGATCCAGACTGTGCGTGAGAAGAAGCCCTTGCTCGCCGGTTCCGGTTCGAAAGATTCCATCTGTCGCAACGCCCAGACCAAAAAGCAGAAAACGGCAAGCAGGACCGGCACAGCCACCAGCCAGCCACCGAAAGAGAACCCCTCATCTATGGTGGAGCTCACATCAGTGATGATGGTCAACACCAGCAGAGAGGGGAAATATGTCAAAGCGTATGCCCTCTTGGTCAACCTGGCATATCGAGCCACGACGATCTGCAAGAGATACAACACCAAAGTGATCAAGACAGCCCCCACGAATCTGTTATAGTGTGTCTGTCCTCCCGACAGCACATGTTGTCCTGCCGTGAGAACGTCGTACTGATAGAAAAACAAGTAGACAAAGGCGAACACACAAAAGGTGACCGCACAAGCCACCTTAGAATAATAAGTTACGGACGGTTTATGATCAATTGGCGAAAGATAAGGCATCATCTTGCTTCAATCACGATCGACAAGAGAGAGGCGAGGGTTTCTTTTGATTCCCCTCGCCTCTCCTAAATAGGATTAATCAATTCTTTTTCAATACTACAGCCGAGCGAGCCGGGATATAGAGTTTCAGCCACTCTTTATGATCCTCCACATAGAGCGGATCGAAATTGGTGAAATGAGTCATGGAGTCGTCAGCCAGACCGTTTCCGCCAAAGTCCTTGGAATCTGTATTCAATACCACGTCGTAAGAGCCCGTAGGTACCAGGAATCCATAGTCAGTGAACGAGCGTGTGGGGCTGAAATTGAAGACAAACACCAAGTCTCCCCTCATGAAGGCGAGAATCTGATCGCCATCATTGTGCCATATCTCCGTGACAGGAGTCTTCTGGAAATTTTTCACCGACTTGATGACTTTGAGCATCTGCTTGTCGAAGTCACCCAGCCAATGGTAACACAGCTCATGATTATCTACCAAGTTCCATTGACGGCGTGCATATTTATAACTCCAGCCATTGCCCTCGCGTGGGAAATCGATCCATTCAGGATGTCCGAACTCATTGCCCATGAAGTTGAGATAACCTCCATTGATGGCAGCGGCCGTCACAAGTCGTATCATTTTATGGAGCGCTATGCCACGGTGCACCATCTCGTTCTCGTCACCCTTTTTGAAGTGCCAATACATATCGGCATCGATCAACCGGAAGACAATCGTCTTGTCGCCCACAAGAGCCTGGTCATGACTTTCACAGTAGCTGATGGTTTTCTCGTCCGGACGGCGGTTCTTCACTTCCCAGAAAATCGAACTCGGTTTCCAGTTCTCATCACTCAGTTCCTTGATGGTCTTAATCCAATAATCAGGGATATTCATCGCCATGCGGTAATCGAAACCGTATCCTCCGTCCTGGAATTTGGCAGCCAGTCCAGGCATGCCACTCACCTCCTCAGCGATAGTGATGGCATGGGGGTTTACCTCATGGATGAGCTGATTAGCCATGGTCAGATAGCAGATGGCATTGTCATCCTCATGGCCATTGAAATAATCACCATAATTACAGAAGGCCTCACCAAGTCCGTGACTGTAGTACAACATTGAGGTGACACCATCAAACCGGAATCCATCAAAATGGAACTCTTCCAGCCAGTACTTGCAATTGGAGAGAAGGAAATGGATGACTTGGTCCTTTCCGTAATCGAAGCAAAGAGAATCCCAAGCCGGATGCTCATGCCTGTCACCCGGATAGAAATATTGGTTGGGGTCGCCGGCCAGATTGCCCAGTCCTTCCACCTCATTCTTCACGGCATGTGAATGGACAATATCCATGATGACAGCTATGCCGTTTTGGTGAGCCGTATCGATGAGCGCCTTGAGTTCCTCTGGAGTGCCAAACCGGCTCGATGGAGCGAAGAACGAACTGACATGATAACCGAAGGATCCATAATAAGGATGCTCCTGGATAGCCATGATCTGGATGCAGTTGTAACCGTCGGCAATGACACGAGGAAGCACATTGTCCTTGAATTCCGTGTAGGAACCCACCTTCTCGGCATCCTGCGACATTCCGATATGGCATTCGTAGATAAGAAGCGGATTGACATTGGCCTTAAATGATTTCTTCTTCCAGGTATACGGTGTCTCCGGATGCCACACCTGCGCTGAGAATATCTTGGTATCATCGTCCTGTACCACACGCTGGGCCCATGCGGGAATACGCTCACCCTCGCCTCCATTCCAGTGGACGTGCATCTTGTAGAGGTCGCCATGCTTCATGGCCCTCACACCAAGTTTAAGTTCCCAGTCGTCGGTGCCTTTGATTCTCTTGGCACGATATTTCTCCGTCTCTTTCCAGTCGTTGAAATCACCCACGAGGTAGATATCCGTGGCGTTAGGAGCCCACTCGCGGAACACCCATCCACGGGCTGTACGGTGAAGTCCGTAATAGTCGTAGCCAGTAGAAACTTCAGACAGGGTAGTCTTCCCGTTTTTTGTGAATTGGTTGATTTTCCATACAGCATGGTCATGACGCCCCCTGATAGCCTCTTCGTAGGGCTCAAGGTAAGCGTCATTCGCCACCAATCCGATATGTTTGGGAGTTCTGGGTTTTCTGGTTGCTTTAACCTTTTCAGCAGGTTTGGTTGTTTTTTTCTCTGCCATAATATCAATCTTGTTTAACTGTTTCAAGAAACGACTTTCACTTTGAATATAGCCTTTTTGAGTTCCGGCTGATCAGTGATACATGGGGCATGTCCGTCTTGAGGGAAGAAGACGGCGAACATCCCTTTCTTACACGTGACGAAGCTCTGTGAGGGCACGCCGGGGAATTTGGTGATATCCTTCTCTGCATTATACTCCACCTCAGGAAGATCACAAGCAGGGATATACCCGAAGGTTTCCTCTCCTGAAATAGGTATCTGTATGTCGATCATGCATTTGTGGGTCTCCAGCACGGCCTCCTCTTTTGTTTTTCCTTTTGCCATCTGGATATTAACGAACAAGTCGCCGTCTATGATCTGGTGTTTACCTGCCTGCAGGGTTTCGAGATCATTGTTTTTCAGAAATTCCAACACATCTGCGAACAGCGGGTTCAGCGATGTGTATTTCACCAAGTTGTCTAATGTGTCGATAATCATATTATTAAAATTTTAAAGTTGGTCAATCCGTATATCGTCTGCCAGAGGAATAATGCCCACGGGCTATTATCTGTCCGTTTTTGTTTTTCTCGACGAAATTGCCGTCACGCTCACCGTTTTTGTAGCTGCCTTCAAAACGTTTTCCGTCGGGTGTTTCCTCGACGGCCTGTCCATGACGGATCCCCCGGTGGAAATTGCCTTTAAACCGAGTGCCGTCATGATAGTGGATGACGACAATCCCCTCGAAGTTGCCATCGCGGAATTCGCCTTCAAAACGGTCACCATTACGCTTCACCAGTTTTCCGGTACCGTTTTGCTTGTCTTTGTACCAATTGCCAGTGTAGACATCTCCGTTTTTCCAGGTATAAGTACCTCCGCCAGACCGGTCGCCATTGAGGAAACGGCCCTGATAAACATCGCCACTGGCATATTTCACCGTGCCAAAGGTACGCTCGCCCCTGACATATTCTCCTTCATAGACATCGCCATTGGCGAAAGTGTAAACGCCTTTGCCATGCGGCAGATCGTTCTGCCATATTCCGACATAGACATCGCCGCCCTCATAATGGTTAGTACCTTTTCCCGACCGCTCATTATCCAACCAGTTGCCGGAATAATAGACACCTTTGCCCCAATTGAAGACGCCATGTCCGTTTTTCATGTCGTTTTTCCATTGTCCCTCGTAATACTGCCCGGTGCAGAAGACGTATTTTCCGTAGCCCTCTCGCTTGTCCTGGGCCCATTCACCGTCGTAGATGTCACCATTGTAGTAATACATCTTCCCCTTGCCGTTCTGATAGTCCTTATACCAGAGCCCGACATACTTGTTGTTGTTCATGAAATAGAACGTGCCCTTGCCATGCTGCTGGTTCTGATACCATTCGCCCTCATATTTCTCGCCGTCGGAGAAAGTATAGACACCATATCCCTGACGTTTTCCCTTGACATACTCCCCTTGGTAGACATCACCGTTGAGGAACTGCGTGGTGCCTTTCCCATTAGGTTTATTGCCTACCATCTCGCCTTTGTAAATAGAGCCGTCCTTGAAAGTACATGAGCCAAGAGTAACTTTCTGGGCATCAGCCGCCGCTGTGCCCAGAAATGCGGTCAAGAGCAAAAATAAATATCTAAAATTCATTCTTCTTCGGATTTACAGCCCAAAAGTAGTAAAAAAAGTGCAAATGTTCAAATAATTAGCATTTTTTTTGTCTTCTTATGCTGTTTATCCGAAAAACTGACACCGGGGAGTAACCAGAAGAGGAGAACGAAGAACAACAATCGGGGATGAGCCAAGGCCCATCCCCGAAAGATTATTGTTTCACGACAGTCACATCGCTGTCTCCAGGCCGGAAAGACAAGCCCAGGCATGTCTTCTCGTCCGCCCGATAGGCCTTCCATTCCACCTTTTTCCAATCGATTTTGTCTGTCGACTGAGCCACAGGAACATGTGGTATCAACGAACCATCGCGCACGAGGATGACACAAGGTATCTTGCCTGCCTCAATATACTGATAGCCACCCTGATAGACTTTACCATTCTGATAGTCGATCCACTTACCTTTAGGCAAATAGCAGGTACGCCCACTACCACTCTCCATCAGAGGAGCCACAAGGATCTGGGATCCGAAGAGATACTCATCCTCGACAAGCCATGCGCCTGGATCATCGGGATATTCCACGAACAGTGCTCTCACCATAGGCAATCCCCTGTTGGAGCAGTCCTTGGCTTGCGCATAGACATAAGGCATCAGCTTGTATTTCATCTCAGCACAATCACGGAAAGCATCCGTAAACGAATCACTGATCAGCCAGGGTTCGGTGGGAGGTGCACCATGGGCACGAGTGTGTGAAGACAGGAAGCCGAAAGGCAGCCATCGCCTATAAATATCCTCAGGTGATGCCGTCACGAAACCGCCCATGTCATGGCTCCAGAAGGAGAAGCCACTCAAGCCGAAACTCAATCCGCCACGCAAGTCACCCAGCATACCAATGTTGTTGGTGGCAGCATCACCACCCCAATGAAGCGGATATCGCTGAGAGCCAGCCCAGGCACTCCTTGCCCAGATTACCCCTTCGCCAGAATGTTGTTTGACAGCATTCCACAAGGCCATGTTGTATCGAAGCGGGTAGAGGTTGTGCTCATAGAAGCCTGTTTTCCCGCTGGCATACAACCCGTTGAAAGGAGCTGCCTCACCGAAATCACATTTGATGGCAGCCACACCCTGGTCAATCAGATGTCCGATCTTGCCCTGATACCATTTGACCGTGTTGGGATTGGAGAGATCGAGCACCGCATCCTCATAAGGCATACCACCAGCGGCGTTTTTCACCTGCATGCCACCCTCGACGAGTTCGCGGAAATAACGGTTTTTGGGTGTGAAATAAGGCAACTGCCACAAACAGGTGTGGAAGCCGTCGTTTTTCAGCTGTCGGAGCATTTTCACCGGATCAGGGAAGCGGTCTTTAGCGAACTCATAATCGCACTGCCAGTCGACCCCGAACCACCCCGTATCAAAATGGATCACATCAGACGGGATGCGATGCTTCCTCAACTGAGCAGCGATGTCAAGTCCCTCTTTTTGAGAGAAATAAGTAATGCGGCTCATCCACGTGCCGAAGGTCCAAAGTGGCAGCATCGGACTTTTGCCCGTCACATCAGTATAGGCATCCAAGATGTCCTTCGGCTGACCGAAGAAAGCGAAGAAATCCATGGTCTCATCACCCAGGAACAGCCGCTGTGCTCCAATATAGGAAGCGCCGAAATCACAGGTGACAGGAGCGCTGGTATGCATAAAAATACCATATCCTCTATTACTGAAATAGAAAGGCACCGGCTTATACATGCCATCCGTCTCCGGTCCCTGAGGATCAGTCACATAGAGATGCACCTTCTGACCGGTTTTATTGAGTGATGTAAACGACTCCCCACATCCATAGAGTCTTTCTCCCGGTGAGAGGAGCCACACGGGATTGACACTGCGGGAATTGTCAGCACCACGCTTGATGAAGCTAAACGGCAAGAGTTTCACTTGCGTGGAGTCATTGTCCACGATAGCCCTTGTCTGTGTCATCACCTTGCCGTTCTTGTCCTTCAGAATGAGTCTCCAGGGGTATTTCTGGATCACCACAGCACCATTCTTACTCTTATAAGAGATGGAGTTGGCATCGCTTGTCACCCGCCAGCCGTTAGCCGAGGGACTCAGATCGGCATTGGCTGTACGGCTCTTGAACTCGTCGGAAAACATAGGATCGCCGGCATCAGCATTGTCAGGAACAATCGGAGAAGTGAACATCTGGATTCTCACCGTGCGGTCATCGAGAAACAGCAGACGGATCTCCAGATCAGGATCATTGTCATATTGGGTATCTGGGAAATCGAGCATCTGCATCCTTACAGGCCAATACCCATTCAGGTTGAAAGCCTGTCTTGGAGCCAGGCGATAACGTTTCCAGTTGACGGTGCCCACAGCTTTTTGCACATCGAAGGAAGCCAGGCTGTCGGCCAGGAAATACGTGTTCGACAGGTCATAGAAATCCGTCGACATGTCTTTGGCATTGTTTTGCAGGTACTGTATGCCTGCATTGGTTTGGATCTGTGCCTCCATCCCCAGTGTTGTCAGGAAGGCCAGACAGACGAATAAACATTTTCTCATGATAGAAGGATTATAGTAGTTTGAAGATTTCGAAAAGGATCAAGACCGTCGCTTGCAGTCGGGGCAGATGCCTTTGACCAGATAATTGACAGATGTGGCCTCGAATCCGTCGGGTAATGGGATGGCCGGGATGGAACCATAATCGAGGCAAAAGGTCTTCCCGCACCGTTCGCAATGGAAATGGGCATGCTCGTCATCATCCACTGTCTGACTGTGACTTCTGCACATCTCATATCTCACGCCCCCGCTTCCGTCTTCTATGACATGCACAAGATGATGGGTCTTGAAAAGCGTCAATGCCCGGAAAATATTAGAGCGGTCAATAGTCTGGATCCGATGCTCCAATTCAATCAACGACAAAGGAAACAGAGAGCCGGCCAGTGTTTTCGCCACCATCAGCCGATTGGCCGTAGGGCGCAGCTCATGCTCTTCGAAAAGTGCGATCAGTCTTTCTTCCATATCTGTAATTTGGTGCGAAGTTAGCAAATCCTGACGATAAATCCATCACTTTATGCTCGAAAATCCCTCAAAGATGTAAAATATCGGACAAAAAGCATCATTTCTTTTCCCTTAAAGAATCTTTTTTGTAATTTTGCGCAAAATTTAAAAAACGCATCAAGCAACTGCAGTGCAGAACGCAAGGAAATTATGACAGACATTTGCTGTATAGGGCATATCACCCTCGACAAGATCATCACTCCGGAGAACACCGTTTATATGAATGGGGGCACCGCATATTATTTTGCCCATGGCATAAAGAGTCTCCCCGACAAGCTCCGTTTCTCCTTAGTCACCTCCATGGCTGAAAAAGACCGGAAAGCCGCAGACGACCTGTCGGCCTCGGGAGTGGATGTCAGTTTTTTCCCCAGCAAGGAGACGGTGTATTTTGAAAACAAATATGGCAGCGACCCCAATCTACGCACCCAGCGGGTCCTTGCCAAGGCAGATCCCTTCACACTGAAGCAATTGGAAGGGATTGATGCCCGTTTTTATCACCTGGGCACTCTCCTGGATGATGATTTCTCACCCGAACTGATCCAGGCCCTGTCGAAGAGAGGTATCGTCTCCATCGACGCCCAAGGTTTTCTTAGGGAAGTCAGAGGACAGCAGGTTTACCCCACAGACTGGGTTGACAAGCAGGAAGTGCTCCGCTATACAGACATTCTGAAACTCAACGAGCAAGAGATGATCGCCGTGACCGGACTGGAAGATCCCCGTGAGGTGGCTCTCCGCCTGGCAGCATGGGGAGTGAAAGAGGTGGTCATCACCTTGGGCAGCAAAGGTTCACTAATCTATGCCAACGGCCAATACTTCCAGATACCCGCCTATCCTCCCCATCGAGTGGTGGATGCAACAGGTTGCGGCGACACCTATTCCACCGGATACCTTTACTGCCGTGCCCAAGGTTTGAGCTACGACTATTGCGGACGTTTCGCCGCAGCGATGTGTACGTTGAAGCTTGAGCACAACGGTCCGTTCGACGCCACAATCCGAGAAGTGGAAGCAGTTATCGCCAAACATCAAAAGCCTTTCGTATGAGGATGAAGAAATTTGCCTTACTCTTTCTCTCACTAATACTGTCTTTCCCTGTTCTTGGGAAAAACATCACCAATTCAGAGCAAGCCCGCAAACTCTTTGACCACACCTATAATATGGTTTTTGGGAGTCAGGGCTCCACACTTCATTACTATGTCAATATCATCGGTATCATGAAGGTGGAAGGAACAATATGGTATAAAGGCAAGAAAAGCCGTTTCGCCGAGTCAAGGTATCTGAGTTGGAATGACGGTACGAAAGACTACTGGGTGGATTTGAAGAAGAAGACAGTCACACTATACGATCCCGACTCTCCCAAGAAAGACAAGTATGCCAGCAAGTTCAAATTCAACGCCGATGATTTCACCTACAGCTGGGAGAACAGCAACGAAGGCTATGTCATCAACTTGAAGGCCCGCAAGAGCATGAAGGGCATCAAGCATGTGAAGGCTATCATCGACAAGAAAACCCGCGCGCCAAAGAGTCTGAAAATCAAGTTGCTATGGTTTTGGACCACTGTAGAAATCAGCCACTTCAAAAGTGGTAACATCAGCGACGAGGTTTTCAAATTCCCTGCTGCGAAATACAAGGATTATTCTTTCTTTGACGAGCGGGTCAAGAAATAACCACCTACTTGTTCTTCTTGTAATATTCCAAACCCCTGACCAGGGTCTTCTGCACACATTCTGAAGAATAAGTAGCACCGGTGACAGCATCCACCTTGGCTTTCGAAGCTTTATTGACAGTCATGCCATCCCATTTGTTGAGAATCTGCTTCTTCACCTTGAAGAAATATTTAGGAGTCTCCTCATTGGGAAGTGCCTCCACCTTGTCGATCTTGTTGTTGGTGATATAGATTTTCAATGGGGTGGCTCCATTGTAGCCCTTGATATCCTTCGCAATGGAAGTCGTATTGATGATAACCTGCTTTCCGTTACGTGTCAGCGTTTCATCACCTGGCATGGCACTGCACATCACAGCAGCAACCACCAATGTCACTAATGTCTTTTTCATATCCTGATATTGTAAAAATAATTAATTCTAAGTGATTATTTGACTGGCTCCACCATGTATCCTTCCTGCTGGAGCAATCGGATGAGCCCCTTCTCTCCGCCAAGGTGGCCCGCCCCCACAGCAAAGAACGTGGAAGCCTCGCCCATGATGGCAGGCATTTTCCGAGCCCAGTTAGCATTCCTGTTGGAAATCAACACATCAGTCTCCTCATCAGTATTATCGCACTGGTCATTGAGTTTCATGTCCATGACCTCCTCTATCTTCCCCAGTTGCTGCGTGAAATAGGCCATTGTCAACTCATCAGCCAGATTGACATAATAGTCCTTGTTGTTGACCATACACATCATCAACTCTTTCTGCCGCTCCAATGACTGACTAGTGAACAACGCCTTGATCTGGTCGGTGACGGTCTCAAGCCCCAGCACCTTCTTCCCCGATTCCGCACCACGAGCCTGGACATAATAATCGATGCCGTCGGTCACGTTAAAGCCGGGTGTGTTCTTGAGATACAACAGCAACGTGAATTGTGTGGTCAAAGCAGCGGGCGTCATTTTACCCAACTGTGCTCCGACGAGGGGATTGCTGAAATCCACACCCATCAAATCAAGGGTGAAGGCATTCAGCGCGCTCATCTCTTCTCCGGAAAGCATTTTCTGGATTGTCATATCATCGGGCAACATCATAGCCGCCTGCATTTTTGCGACTGTATCCGGTTTCAGCATCTCTTCCTCCAATATCTCACCACATACTTGTCTGGCCTGATCAAAAGAGGCCTTAAAGCCGGGGATGGAGTCAGTAAATGAAGAAGGAGCCAAATGGTAGGTACCCAGCAAAAAGGACGGTTCTTTCAGGTTGTTGCCTGAAATCCGATAGAGCAACTGCGCTTCAGACTCTACAAAGAAGGCAGACAGAGCCAATAATATCCCCAAAAGTCTTCTCATTTTCTTCTCTTCTTGAATTTTATGGTGCAAAATTACTATTTCCATCACAAAAGGGCACCATCCTGTCAGTTAAAAAAGAATAAAGGTCATTGTTGTCTACCCAAATTATCGTACCTTTGCTTTCAAATTAAGAAAAGCATCAGTATGAAGAAATCCATCATCTTTTTGGTAGCCATCCTTTTATGCGGAATGGCCCACGGTCAGGTGTCACGCCAAGAAATCCATGACAATATTCTCAGGTCAGGATGTAATTATTACGCATATCCAGGCCCCAAACAGCAAAATCTGACCAATGCGCCAGAAGGATACCAGCCATTCTATATCAGTCATTACGGCAGGCATGGATCTCGCTATCTGATCAACGACAGCGATTACGACAAAGCCTTCAAGGTACTCTCCAGAGCCGACAGCCTCGGCAAGTTGACATCATTCGGAAAAGACGTGCTACGACGTGTCATCCTGATACGCGATGAAGCCTCCAACCGCCATGGAGAACTGACCTTAAGAGGGGCCGAACAGCATCAAGGCATCGGTCGCCGGATGTACGAACGATTCCCCGAGGTGTTTGAGGGGAAAACCCATGTCGACGCCAAGAGCACCGTTGTGATCCGCTGTATTCTCTCGATGGAGAATGCCCTTCACTCGCTGCTTCGTGAGAATGCTGATCTGGAGATCAGCCACGATGCCAGTGAGCACGATATGTGGTATATGAACTTCAGTGACAAGGAACTCAACAAGCGCAAGATGCCTGAGGATGTGGAGAAGGTCTATGACACGTTCTGCAAACGTCATCAGCATAACGACAGACTGATGAGCCAACTGTTCAACTCCGAGAAATACTGGAAAAACGAAGTCAATGCCCAGGATTTGTCCTACCACCTCTTCAAATTGGCTTCTAATCTCCAAAGCACAGAACTGCGGCATGAGCTCACGTTGTATGACCTCTTCACTGAAGACGAGCTTTATGACCATTACCTCCAGACGAATGCCTGGTGGTACATCAACTACGGTCCCTGTCCTCTGAACGGAGGGATCGCCCCCTACTCTCAGCGAAACCTTCTGAAGGTGATGATTGAAGAAGCCGACAGTTGCATACAGCTGGCCCACCCTGGTGCCACCTTGCGCTATGGACACGAAGTGTGCGTGATGCCCTTGGCCTGTCTGTTGGAACTCAACGACTTCGGGAAGCCTATCGCTGACTTGGAACAGCTCGACGATGAAGGGTGGAACTGCTACGATATCTTTCCGATGGGATGCAACATCCAGATTATCTTCTATAGACCCTTAGCAGGAGAGAAAGACATACTCATCAAAGTGCTCCTCAACGAGAATGAGGCCAGACTGCCCCTCCAAGCCGTAGAAGGCCCATACTACAAATGGCAAGATTTCCGGACGTATTTCACCCGCAAACTGGATGCATATCCCTTTTGACGGACTTGCATGTTGATGCACGAAAAACACAATGAGCGCGTCGCACCAAGCGACACGCTCATCCATATCGAAAAGTATTATGTAGAAATTGATAGTACAATAAATAAACAAGGCATCAGCAAAATCTTGCGCCGGAACCTGTTAAAAAATGCAAAATCGGCGTTTTCTGCTATTTTGAAGAAAAAATCAGTTTTCATTGAATCCTATTCCATTTTTTTGCTATCTTCGCACCGTCTTTTAATCATTGAGTTATGAAATACATCACACCTCTTTCTTTTGCCGTCATCCTCATGATGATCAGTTGTTCTAACAGCAACACCAACAACAATGCCACCGACCAATCCCAACCGGATATAGAAGCCACCACATCATCCGACAAAGGCAAGAAAGCCCCGAAGACCGAGGAAGCCGTACTTGCCCGTGTGAACGCCATCTATACAGACGTGTTCGGCGAATACAATGAAGCCGACCTGCAGGAATCCATTCCCCAGTCTTCCCCCGACGAGAAATATTGCTCCTCTGACTGGAACATAATTTTGGGTAAGGTAGCAGACTTCGACTCCGTCAACAATCCCGACGATATCGGATTCTTCGATGCCGACTATTGGGTCATGGGACAGGATTTCCATGAGCTATCCATCAGCGACGTGCAACTGAAGGACAAATCCGCCGACGGCAACAAAGCCACGGTGGAGTTCAAGCTACACAATAGCGGCGAAGTCACCACAGTGGATGTCGACATGGTCTACGAAAAAGGCAATTGGTTCATCGACAACTTCATCGACGTGGACAACGACATCGACTGGAAGCAAGAGATGCTCGACTACCTGAAAGAGAACAACGTGAAATAGTCTGAAAAGCGCTTATGAACTTTGGCCGTCTGTCCCATGTGCTGATCCTGTGGCTGCTGTTTTTCCCGCAAGCCATCGCGAACCGTTACCTCACCAGCACCTATTCACACGAATTGCTTGAGGAGAGTCTGGTTGCCCCGGGGAAATTCCATCCTGTCGCCTTGGCTTCTTCACCATACTGGCGTGACAGCGTCCCCGAAACCATACGGAAAAGCTATATCACATTCGGCGAACGCTATCTCCACCACGACTGGCCGTCACTTCCCGCCACCCTATTTGCCGAATTCAAGACCCAAGGCAACCGAGTGCACTACGAAGCAGCATCTTTTGAAAAGCGACGCCAATTGGCAGCGCTTGTCATGGCCGAAGTATCTGAAGGGAAAGGACGGTTCACCGACGACATCGTCAATGGACTATGGAGTTTTTTCGAAGAGACCTGGTGGGGGCTCCCAGCCCACTATGGCCATCCCTACCCTATCCCTGAAGACCAGAACGTAGACTTATTCAATGCAGAGACCGCCAGTCTTGTGGCCTGGTCGGTCTACATGCTCAGCGACCAACTGGAAACCCGCAGTCCTCTGATCCTCAAGAGAGCAACCAAGGAAATCGACCGCCGCATCCTCACTCCCGCCCTCACCGGGAAATACTGGTGGAAGACAGCAGGCATGAACTGGAATCCATGGATATGCAGCAATTGGCTGACCTGCACCCTGCTTTTCGAACAAGACCGGCAACGTCAGTTGCAGGCAGTGGAACAGATCCTGGGCTGTCTGGATGCCTTCATGGATGCCTATCCAGATGACGGAGGTTGTGACGAGGGCCCAGGATACTGGGATCGCGCTGCGGCCTCTTTGTTTGAAAGCCTTCAACTCCTGCACTTAGCCACCAACGGTCGGATTGACCTCAGCCACCATGCCAAGTTGCAGGCCATGGGAAGCTATATCTACAAAACGTATATCGGCAATGGTTATTGCACCAACTTCGCCGATGCCCACGACAACAAAGCCGTGCAGCAAGTCAACATCGTCTATCCATTCGGCCTGTACCTCAACGACGGAATGATGCGAGGATTCGGCAAATATCTGTGGAAAGGCGACGAGCAAGCCGCAGAGTCCTATGCCGTAAGCGGTAATTTTCCCACATTGGGAAGAGAACTCCTTTTTCTGAAGCACATCACCACCTTTGAGAAAGAGACAGCCCGGGAACCATTGCTCTCTGAGGTTTGGCTACCCAATCTGCAGATCATGACTACCCGTGACAGCAAAGGACTCTTTCTGGCGATGAAAGGCGGCAACAACGGAGAGAGTCACAACCATAACGACGTGGGCAGTTTCATCGTATACGCCGACGGGAAGCCCCTTCTCATCGATGTCGGAGTCGGTGAATACACCTCCAAGACCTTCAGCAACGACCGCTATAGTATCTGGACCATGCAGTCGGGCTACCACAACCTGCCTCAGATTAACGGCTGCGACCAGAAAGACGGCAAATCCTATCGTGCTGAAGCCGCACACTACACAAAAGGCTCATTGACGCTTGACATCGCCCATGCTTACCCCGATGAAGCCAAAGTGTCGCAATGGAAGCGTACCGCCCGATTGTTGCGAGGCAAACATGTGGAAATCACAGAAGACTACATACTCCAGGATTACCAATCTCCCAGTCGATTGATGCTGATCACCCCTGTTAAGCCCGAGGTGTCAAAAGGCAAGATCATTCTTGGAGAGCATCAAGTCAGCTATCCGTCTGACCTTCTCGACATCGAGGTGGAAGAGCTTTCTAATCTGCTGGATCCCCTCTTGGAAAAAGTCTGGGGCAAAGAGATGTATCGTATTGTGATGACGATCAAGAGTCATGCCACCAAGGGAAAGGTGACCTACCGCATCCGCTAAACCCCGGTTTTCATATTATTTGAGCGTTATCCTTCACCTTGGGTTCACATCTCATTCATCTCTGGCGATGAATTTCCTCAATCTCTCTCTTGGGATGGTGAAATGTGTGATCCCATCAGCGAAGGAACCGATCTGATAAGGTTGAAAACTGAAAATCACTTTGTCGTCGAAAAGAGCGACTTGTGGCAATTCCACATCACTGATCTGCAATCCCTTCTCAGACATCTGTTCGGCAAGGAATGCCCTCACGCCCTCAATCTTATCACTCTTGAAGAACTTTGAATTAGTGAGCACCTCTCCCCTTTTCATATCAAAGGTGACATATCGCTCCAAGGGGAAATCATGAGCTCCATAAGCATAGAAATTGGTCGAAATATAATAGGTGACGTAGCGATTGTCGACAAACCTTGGTGTCATGAAGATGCGCAGGTAGCTGAGCGGGAACGTGAAATCCTGGTTTTTCAAGTAGTAAACCTGGCGCATATACATGTCACGGAAATGGTCTACTACACCTTGTCCGTCGTTGATATCCTCGATCTCGAATGCATCCGGATGGGCCTTACGAATCATCTCTGTAGGCAATGCGGACTTGTCAAGGTTTTTCTCCAAGTAGACATCATCGTAATAAAGCATGTCCATATTGGTGAACGTATCCAGATAGTTGATAATCCAAAACCGGAGGAAATCCCATTGAGGGCCTTCTGAAGCTGGAAAATCCACCAAAATCTTATAGCCGAAATTATTGGTGTCGCAAGCCTTGAAATTGCAAGGCGACACGGATTCACACCGGGTGAAGAGCCAGGGATATTTGTTGGTCACCAGCATGCTGTCGTTTTTCATCATCTCCAGCGGCCTTCGAACCTCCTCTATCCCCAGTTTGCCACAGATATCCCCATTCTGGTAGATGGTGTCGGCCGGTACGGCAGGCCCGATCACGGCCACCTCCCGCTTTTCCGACAACAGCGAGAGGAAATGCACGTTCTCATAGTCTTCATAGAGCAGATAATACTCTATCCCGCCCACATTCATGAGCGAGTCGGTGGTGGCATTCCTGACATCATCGATAAAACCAGCATATTGCTGCGCTTGCACCCGAGAGGGGAACATCGCCACCAAGCATGCCACGACAGCGGATCTCAAAACAAGTCTCATCATCCCATCCAAAAAATCAATCAAATTCATTGACGGCTTTCACCACCTGATCAACCTCCTCATCAGTAAGTTCGGGTCCGATGGGCAGGCTCAGTTCCTCGTCATGTATTCTATCGGTGATGGGCAGCGACAAACCAGCATATTCACGCATCCCCCTCTGCCGATGTGGAGGAACCGGATAATGCACCTGCGTCTCCACCCCATTTCTTGCCATAAACTCCAGCAGTTCATCCCTGCGACCGCACATGACAGGATAGATATGCCACACATTTGATTCCAAAGGGTGGAGAGACGGCCGTCTGACAAAAGCGTTGTCGATGTGGGTATCATAATAGCAGGCGATCTCACGCCGGCGTGAGTTATCCTCATCAAGATGCCGTAGCTTCACTCTCAATATGGCAGCCTGCATCTCATCCATCCTCGAGTTGCGGCCTTTGGCGTCAAACACGTATTTACGCACCGACCCATAATTACGGAGCATTCTGACCATTTCAGCCAAATCCGCGTCATTGGTCGTCACCGCTCCTGCATCGCCGGCAGCCCCGAGGTTTTTGGTAGGATAAAAGCTATGACCCGCAGCATCGCCGAGGGCACCGGTCCTCGTCTGGAAGAAACAGCACCCATGCGCCTGAGCGTTGTCCTCCACCAGTTTCAGTCCGTATTGGCGGCAAATCTGCCCTATCCCATCCGTATAGGCACATCTGCCATAGAGATGGACGATCAAAACCGACCGGGTTCGAGGCGTAATCAATTGCTCGATGGCATGCTCATCAATCTGCAGCGTGTCGGGATCAGGCTCCGCGAAGACCGGAACGAGATAGTTTTCCGTGATTGCCAGAATAGAAGCGATATAGGTATTGGCAGGCACGATAACCTCATCGCCAGGCTTCATCAACCCCATCTCGATATAAGCCCTATATATTAAGGTGAGCGCATCCAAGCCATTTCCCACACCGACACAGGATTCGGTGCCGATATATCTGGCATATTCCTCCTCGAAAAGCGTCATCTGCCGTCCGAGTACATACCATCCCGATGCGAGGACCTCATCCACGGCCTTGTGGATCTCATCCTGATAAATCTGCGTGCGCTTGGCCAGGTTTATAAACTCTACCATAATGCAAAATTACGAATAAGCAAGCGAACAGCCAAATTTATCCGTGCTTTTCGGAGTGAGAAAAAAAACGGTGTAGACAAAATGACCAATAAGCAAGAAAAAAGAAAGGAAAAGTAAATAAATATGGTCCTTTTCCTCTCGCATAATCGAAAATTTCATTATCTTTGCAGGCAAATTCTATTCGCAAAAGGAAATACGATTGATATGAGAAGAAAATTGACATGCCTGATCACCTTGGTTCTGACCGCTTTAACCCTTCAAGCTCAGGAGGCGGTGTATGATGCTAATGGCAGACAAGACCCCCAGGATATATGGGTGAACAAGGTGAATGACGGCAAGGAATGGCGAGACGAGAACCGTTGGCACGATCCCTTCGACATCTATGCAGGCCCTGCTGTCGGTATGGTCGCCTCCAACCTCACCCAATATGACGGTAAATTCCTGTTCTCTCCATATATTGGCGGAATCATCCAAGCCTACTTCAACAACCATTTCGGCATGAGTCTTGAGTTTGGTTACAACCGCCAAGGCGTGAGAGATGCCTGGCAGAACTTTGATAACACCCACGCGGGAGGTCCTTACGAGTATCGTCTCGACTACATCAGCACGATCTACAAGCTCCGTTATTATCCCATTCACCATTTTAACGTATTAGCAGGTTTGATGTTTGGAGTTCACATCAATGCGAAGAGCCAGTTGGACGGCAAAGACACCGACATCAAGGATCACCTCCGCAAGCGTGCAGCCCATATCATCGCCGGTGCAGGATATGAGTTTGACAACCTGTATTTCGAGGGCTATTACGGTTTTCCACTGTCCAGACTGGCCAAGACCGATTTAGGCCGTCGTGCTTTGCAGAACGCCAAGGAGCATGTCATTGTGCTTACGGTGGGCTACAAGTTCAAGATCTATTAAAATTGCAGACACGACTGAATCACAGACAAAATAAAAATCCATCTGCCCCCCTTCATGACGAGGCGCAGATGGATTTTTCTTATTTGAGGAAATCCCTGATTTTATCGAGAGGTATTCCGAAATTGAAGTTGTCGCTGCCTACTAATTTGGCGAAGTTGACAGCCACCACATTGCCATTCTCATCGATCACCGGACTTCCGCTTGATCCCTGAACGGTGGGAATGCTGTAGGTCAAACGCTCACCATCAGGGGTCTGCGTTACCCTGCCACTGGTCATCTGCACACTGATTCCTTTCTGGGTATTGGCCAACATCAGTCCGGCATTATACCCGATCATATAAAGCTGCTGATCGATTTTGATTTTGGCTTCAGACGATTTACCGTTAAAATACTCTTTGTCGCCATCACCAGCGAAGCGGAAGACAAAGGCATCCTTAGGAGTCTTCTTCGATTTCAATTGCAGGATGGCCAAGTCTGCATCTTCTTTGGCTGAGACCTTGACAATCTGACAAGGATTCTTCACCAGGAAATCAGAAGGTCCAGTAACCTTCTGACCATCATAGGAGATGCCGATATTGCACACCGTGTTCACCTTGATATTATTGATATTAGTACCCTGCAAATACCGGGCTGAGGCAGCCACCTCCTCATACATCTTCATCAGTTTCTGTTGTTCGGCCTCGATCATTCTCAGCTGACTCTCATCGCCAGCGATGATATTGCCGAAAAAGTCATATTCCATAAACTGAGCCTTCTGGGCTTCAAGCATGTTGTATTTCGACTTGATCTGCCGTGCCGCCATGGCACATTGCATGAAAGAAGCCCTGACGATATTGGCCAGATTGGCTCTGAGCTGCTGACTGTTGACTTCAGATGCCGCCACATGCCTGTTGGTCATGATCTTGCCGTCGTCACTGACAAAGAACCCGGTGCCGTTGAGCATCTGGGCATTGTTTTTTGCCTCAGCCTCACTGGTGGTGAATCCTTGCATATTGCCATTGCTGTCGATGCCCGTAAAAAAGAGTTTCTGTCCTCCTGGCATCACCACCTCATAGTAAAATTTGTTGAGGACCAACACGACACCACTTTTCTGCTCTTCGAAAATCTCATCGGCCGACTTTTTGCCACACGAGACCAGAGTCACCAATGCCAGCATCAAAGCCAGCAAATTCATTTTATCTTTCATTTTCATCTTACAGTTGTTATCTTTTGGCATGCAAAATTAGTGCAAGAAAATGAAAAATGGAATATTTTTGCCCATTTTTAGCACAGATTGACACTTTGCAACAAAAAGAAGAAATTTTCTGACGGTCTGACACAATAAATCTATAAAGAAGCAAGTTTTTCTTAAAAAGTACAAAAACAACAAAAATTATGTGTGGAATAGTTGGTTATATCGGGAAGAGAGAGGCTTTTCCCATCCTGATTTCAGGTTTGAAACGTTTGGAATACCGTGGTTATGACTCAGCAGGCATCGCTCTGATCAATGATGCCAATGAGATGAACGTCTACAAGGAGAAAGGAAAGGTTTCTAATCTGGAAGAGCGCACACAGCACCATGATGTGACAGGCTCAATAGGCATCGCCCATACCCGTTGGGCCACCCATGGCGAGCCCTCATCGGTCAACGCCCATCCCCATCTCTCAGAGAGTGGCCGTCTGGCCCTTGTGCACAACGGCATCATTGAGAATTACGCCAACATCAAGGAATACCTCACCGGTAAAGGCTATCACTTCAAGAGCAGCACCGACACAGAGGTACTGGTGCAACTGATAGAGTTTGTGCAGCAACGATTCCATCTTGAGCTTGGGCTGGCCGTTCTTTACGCCCTGCGCCGAGTGGTGGGAGCCTACGCCATCGCCGTTCTCGACCGCGAACACCCCGACGAGATCATCTGTGCCCGCAAGAGCAGTCCGTTGGTGGTCGGCATCGGCGAAGACAAAAAAGAGTATTTCCTGGCCTCCGATGCCCTGCCCATCGTCGGATACACTAAGCATATCCTGTACCTGAACGACGAGGAAGTGGCCGTCATCCGCCGCGGCGAAGACATCACCGTGAGAAACCTGGCCAACTCGCGCGACCTTGTCGCCCCCAACGTGCATGATGTGGACATCGACCTTGACAAGCTCGAGAAAGGCGGTTTTCCACATTACATGCTAAAGGAAATTTTCGAACAGCCACGCAGCATTTCCGATTGCATGAGAGGCCGACTTCTCACAGCAGAGCATCAGATCGTATTGAGCGCCATCAAACTCCACAGGGAGGAACTCCTCAACGCCGGCAGATTTATCATCGTAGCGTGCGGCACCTCTTGGCACGCCGGATTAATCGGAAAGCAGATGATCGAGCAATTCTGCAAGATACCGGTCGAAGTGGAATACGCCAGCGAGTTCCGTTACCGCAACCCCGTCATTCGCGAAGACGACATCGTAATCGCCATCTCGCAGAGTGGAGAGACAGCCGACACCCTGGCCGCATTCAACCTGGCAAAAGCCAATAACGCGCTATGCTTCGGCATCGTCAACTCCGTCGGGTCAAGCATCGCCAGGGCCTCGGATACGGGTATCTACATCCACGTCGGTCCGGAAATCGGTGTGGCCTCCACCAAGGCCTTCACGGGCCAAGTCACCGTGCTCACGCTCTTCGCCCTCGCTTTAGGCCATGAGAAAGGCATCATGGCCAAGGATATCTACGAAAAGCACATCGAAGAACTGGCCAAGATCCCCGAGAAAATCAGACAGATTCTCAAGCAGAATGACCATATCCGCGACATTGCCCGCACGCTGACCTATGCCCGCAACACCCTATACATGGGTCGTGGCATGAATTATCCCGTGGCCTTGGAAGGAGCACTCAAGTTGAAGGAAATCAGCTACATCCACGCCGAGGGATATCCAGCCGCAGAGATGAAGCATGGTCCCATAGCCCTCGTCGACGAGAACATGCCTGTGATTTTCGTGGCCACCCATCACAGGTTATACAAGAAGATCATCAGCAATATCCAGGAAGTGATAGCCCGCAACGGTCGAATCATCGCCATCGTCACCGAGGGAGACACCGACGTGAAGGAACTGGCCTCCTTCGTGATCGAGATTCCCGAGACGCTGGAAACCCTTGTACCGCTGCTGTCGGTGATTCCATTGCAACTGATCGCCTATCATGTGGCCGTCGTGAAAGGACTCAACGTCGACCAACCCCGCAACTTAGCGAAGAGTGTGACCGTGGAATGATACAATAACGAGAAAGGCCCTCCTATCCAAGGGCCTTTCTCATATAATTACGCTGACAAAGAAATCGGTTATTTTCCGATGCAGTGGTATTCGAAACCATACTCATCGAGTTCCTCTGAATCGTAGATATTGCGCCCGTCGATGACGAGGGCGTTGCGCATGGTCTTTTTCATAACCCCCCAACTGGGAAGACGGAACTGTTTCCACTCCGTGAGCAGCAACATGGCGTCGGCATCCAGCACGGCATCATACATATCCTTGGCATATTCCACTTTGTCGCCCAACCGTCTGCGACACTCATCCATAGCCACAGGATCAAACACCCTGACCCTACAACCAGCATTGAGAAGCAGGTCTATTGTGACAAGTGATGTCGCCTCACGCATATCGTCAGTCTCCGGCTTGAAAGCCAATCCCCAAATGGCGATAGTTTTGTCTTTCAGGTTGCCTTTGAAATATTTCCTCAATTTCTCAAAGACCACTTTCTTCTGGTTCTCGTTCACCTCTTCGACAGCCTTGAGCACATGCATGGTATAGCCGTTTTTCTCCGCGGTCTTGATGAGAGCTTTCACATCCTTGGGGAAACAACTGCCGCCATAGCCGCATCCAGGATAGAGAAATTTTCGTCCGATGCGGGTGTCGGCACCAATACCACGACGCACCATCTCTACGTCGGCACCCACAATCTCACAGAGATTGGCTATATCGTTCATGAAACTGATACGGGTAGCCAGCATGGAGTTGGCCGCATACTTGATCATTTCCGCTGATGGGATATCGGTGAACAACACGCGGAAATTGTTGAGCAGGAAGGGACGATAAAGCCTTGTCATGAGCGCACGGGCTCTCTCCGACTCCACACCGACGACCACACGGTCGGGACTCATGAAGTCCTTGATAGCTGCACCCTCTTTCAGAAATTCAGGATTGGAAGCCACGTCAAACGGGATTTTCTCACCCCGCTTGGCCAATTCCTCCTCAATGACCGCCTTGACTTTCTTGGCTGTGCCGACGGGGACGGTGGATTTCGTCACCAGCACAGTATATCGCTTGATGTTCTGCCCGAACTCACGAGCCACATTCAGCACATATTTCAAATCCGCCGATCCATCCTCATCAGGAGGAGTGCCAACGGCACTGAAGACGAGAGACACATCGTCGATCACCTCCTTGAGGTTGGTTGTGAAGGTGATTCTGCCAGCATTGACATTACGCCTCACCATCTCATCAAGTCCGGGCTCATAGATGGGAATCTCGCCATTGCGGAGTTTCTCGATTTTCTGTTCGTCAATGTCCACGCAAGCCACATGGACACCCATTTCAGCAAAGCAAGCTCCACTGACCAGGCCGACATAGCCTGTTCCTACTACTGCTACATTCATAATTGATAATAAATAAGTTATGCTTTATTCATACAAGTCCACGTTGTAATCGAAATGCGACTCCACGTCACACAACCGGGGATGGTGCTTGTCTTTCTCAGAGAGGACGATCTTGTCGGCCGGGATCCTCCAGTCTATGGCCAGATCCGGATCATCCCAGGCAATAGCCCCCTCGCTCTCCGGATGGTAGAAATCATCACATTTGTACTGGAAAACAGCCTCCTCTGAGAGCACGCTGAAACCATGGGCAAAACCACGTGGAATAAACAGCATCCTACGGTTCTCGCCTGAGAGTTCCACAGCCACGCTCTTGCCGTAAGTCGGCGACCCTTTCCGGATATCCACAGCCACGTCGAGCACCGTCCCACGGTGCACCCTCACCAGTTTGCTTTGTGTGAATGGCCATTTCTGATAATGCAGTCCCCTGACCACGCCGTAGGACGATTTGCTCTCATTGTCCTGCACGAAATTGATTTCCCTCACCAGTTTGTCGAAGTCTCTTTTGGAATAAGACTCAAAGAAATAGCCACGAGCATCCTCAAAAACTTTCGGCTCGAGAATAACGAGGCCCTCAATATCTGTTTTGATTACT
This sequence comes from uncultured Prevotellaceae bacterium, assembly GCA_946540735.1. GTDB lineage: Bacteria > Bacteroidota > Bacteroidia > Bacteroidales > Bacteroidaceae > Prevotella. The sequence goes on from CAMNIN010000002.1 coordinate 91,604, forward strand.
TCCATTGAATAAAAATTTTTAAAAAACAAGTTCAGCCAAGGAACCCTTTTATAATTCGGGTGCAAAAATAAGAAAAAAAAAGGAAATGGCAAAAAGATATATGACACATCTGTCAAGAAGAGTCTATTATCATGCTTTATCTACGTTTATCTCAATAATTCTCGTTGGTATTTCATTAGAATTTTGTAATTTTGCATGGATTTTCAGAATTACAAGATGGTTCTGCGGACTTCTGCATAGATATCAGTGCTGATTCCACATGCGGTACCCACTGAATGTCAACACATTAGTATTTTTCTCCCAATCCTTTCGGATTGGGAGGGGGATATTTTTGTGTAGACACGATTCCGCTATTTCGACCATCTTTTCTGCCCAAAAGGCAGTCATTCTTTAAAAAACAATGAATTTATTTTATTTAAGTCTTATACTGACATTCGCCTCCCTCTTGTTTATCAACAACAAGCGGAATGCGCTGATTATCTCCTTCATTCTCCTTTTCATACCCTGGGGACTTCAATTTCAAGCAACCCAAGACTGGGAAGTCAATCTTCTCCGGTGGGATTTTGTGAATGTCAATGCAAAAGTAGGTCTTGATGGTGAAGACCGTGAGCTGGAACCTCTTTACACCTTGATCCTCCAAATATGCAAGCCCCTCTCGTTCTATGGTTTTCTCATGCTCTCAGGGCTTATTGAACTAACGGTGATCTTCCTTTTCATCAAGAAGTATGTCACTCCGAGCTATTACTGGGTATCTATTTTCATATTGATGATCAAGGTGAACTACGGCCTTTTGTTCATCAATTCCAACCGCCAGACGCTATCTGTCATCTGTGTTATGTTGGGTGTGTATTTCATGATCAACACCAAATTACCCAAATCTATCAAGGACAAAAACATCCTATATATCCTGATAACCATTCTGATGTTTCTTGCAGCCCCCAAAATTCACAGTTCCTCCTATATCTCCTATATGATTATACCCATATACTTGTTGATCAAGTTATGGAAAAATCCCAACCGAGTCATTTTGTTCGCTCTATGCAACGTCCTATACGTCAGTCGTTTCTTCATCGATGCCGGCAACTACCAACTTTTTGCCTCACTTTACCTGAACTCCCTGCACATTGAGGAGATAAACTTTTTCGATAAATATCTGGAAGGTTTGGACAATGAGAATTTGGTGAGTTCACGATTCAATCAGGTTGTGGAATGGTTGATGATGAACTTGATCATATCTTTCTTCCCCAAACTCTCCTCGGAGCACCGTCTTTTCGGATCTTTGTGGATCCTGAGTTATTTGTTAGGCGGCTTCCTGATGCACACACTGGCAAGAATCACGGTTTATTTCTATATATTCCTTGTTTTCGTGGCGCCTCGTATTTTCGAGTTGCTCAACAAGCTGTTTGACAAGCGAAACCTCCTCCTCATCTCTGTTTACCTCATGGTCATCTTGTTTTTCCTCAACAACTTCCGAGTGAACATGACCGATAACGGTGAAGGAAGGTATTACTACAAATGGCACGATTTCAAGACTGTATTTGAAGCTCCAGACTGGAAATAGCAGCTCAATGAGAGTTTTCATCATCACCAACAACCCTCTCCCCAACGGTATGGCCTCGACGCACCGCATCGACTGCTATGCAAAAGCCCTTGCTCGTCAGGGAGTGACATGTGAGGTGATCATCTACCATCGGACGGAAATATATGGCAGGAAGCCGAAAAACACCATTGGAAGCGGTGACCTCGGCGAATATCGCTATCAATATATCGGAGGCACTCCTCTACGTGGGTCAAATGTCTTTTATCGGCAATATTCCGATCTGATGGACAAGTTCCGCACGACAGCATATCTCCGAAAGCAACTGCGCCAAGGCGATGTGCTTTTTCTCTACATGAGTGAGGAGCACTTTTTGACTTATCTTTTGATACGATTGGCTCATCAGCTCAACATCCCCATCGTGAGAGAATTGTGTGAATATCCTTATGGCACCAAAGAAGAAACCCTCAAGATCAGATGGAAGCGTGCCTTCTACATGAGGCATATTTTCCCCAAGCTCGATGGAGCCGTATGCATCTCAGAATCGCTGTATCAGTTTGCGAAAAAGCATCATCCTTATGGGCATTTTTTCAAAGTCCCTATTCTCGTCGAGAGAAGTCGTTCGGACGAGTCCTATCGCCACACACATCCTTATATTTACCATGGCGGAACTTTATATGAGCGAAAAGATGCCATAGTGAGTACGATGCAAGCATTCGGAGAAGCCTGCGTCGCTTTGGGCAAGAAGGTGGATTTCATTCTATCCGGACCTCCGTCCCCTCATCAGCAAGAATTGAATGACCTCATTCACCGCTATGACATCGAGGACAATGTTTTTTTCCTCCCACAGCAACCACCGGAGAAAGTAGCTCAATACCAAAATGGTGCTTTTCTCACGATTCTCAACAAGCACGACAACTCCCAGAACAGGAATGGTTTCTCGACCAAACTCGGCGAAGTTCTGATGTCGGAGACGGCAGTGATCACCACCACCGTCGGCGAGGCCAATTATTGGCTCAAAGACGGCGAGAGTGCCTATATCGTCGCACCTGGCCACCCGGAGTTGATCAAGGAGAAAATCATAGAGGCGTTCAACGATGAGAAGACGCGGAATCGGATTGCCCATAACGGCAAGCTCATCGCAGAGCAGAATTTCAACCTGTCCTATCAAGGAGCGAGGTTGCATGGATTTTTTGAGCAACTCATCCTCGAGAAGTCGTCAAGATGACAGTTTCCAAGAAGATATTGGTCGTTTTGCCCTCCAATGTCGGAGGTGCCGAGAGGGTCACCGTCACGATTTCAGGTTTTCTGATCTCAGCCGGATATGACGTGAAATACGTGATTTTATCCGACAGAATCGGGTCTATCAAAGATATTCTACCCGTACGACAAACCACAGAACTCGTCAAGATACGCAATATCTGGGACTTCACCATCACCAAACTGGTCAAGTTGTTGCGAAGAGAACGGCCAGCGTATGTATTCTCATCCCTTCGCTATATCAATCCCCGTGTGCTCATGGCAGCCAAGATAGTCGGAGGAATCAAAGTGGTGGTGAGAAATGACAATGGCCTCTTGACCGCCCGTTGGGACAACAAGCTTTTGATGCGCCTCACTTACCGCTGGGCGAACGCCATCATCGCCCAGCAAGAGGAGATGCGCCAGGAATTGATCCAGGAAATGCATCTCCCTGAGAAGAAGGTCCATGCCATCAATAATCCCCTAAGCACCCACGAGATCGACAAAATGATGAATGCTCCTTCGCCTTATCCTGAAACTGTGGGAAAGAAATACCTCTGTGCCGGAAGATTCTTCTACAATAAAGGTCAGGATCTCGTCTGCGAGGCATTCAAGGAAGTACTGGCTCAAATCCCCAATGCCCACCTCTATCTTTTGGGCAAATACGACAAGGAAGACCCCTACTTTATCAAAGTCAACCGATTCATTTGTGACCATCACCTTGGCGATCAGGTTCACCTTATTGGGCATGAGTCCAATCCATTCAAGTGGATGAGGCATTGTGACTGTTTTGTCTTACCATCCCGTTATGAAGGAACCCCCAACAGTCTGATAGAAGCAATGTATGTCGGTTGCCCTGTTGTGGCCACCCGCTGCATTCCCATGATAGAAAGAATGGTGAAAAATGGCTACAACGGCATCCTGGTGGAGCCAGAAAACATCCATGAGATGGCCGAGGGCATGATTAAAGCATGTGACCTGCATGATTTCAAGATGACCTACCGTCCCGGGACCCCTCAAGATTTCCTCACATTGTTTGAGCAATAGTCTACAACCAATGAACGACGCACAACTACGCCAACGTTTCAACCCTGAAGGATCAGACCTTCGAGTGATTCAGAAAACCATGCTGTCTATCATGGTGGAGATAGACCGTATTTGCCAAAGGAACGGCTTGCGGTACTGGCTTTGCGGCGGAACCACTTTAGGTGCTGTCCGCCATGGGGGATTCATCCCATGGGATGACGACATTGACATAGAGATGCCAGAAGAGGATGTCAGGAAATTCCTGGAGATTGCCCCCAAACAGTTGCCCGATCATTTGGTGATTCAGAATCACCATACTGACAAGTATTTCATGTTTCCGTTTGTTAAGGTCCGTGACATCAACACCAAACTGACAGAACTGACAAAAATAGACCGGTATTACAAATACCGTGGAGCTTTCGTCGACATCTTTCCGACTAAGTCATGCAATCCGATGTTGCAATCGATAGCTTATCAGATTCAGCTGAACTGCCTGATCCGTCCTGCCAAATACATCCCTTTCAAGTGGTTCAACACTTTGTTGATAGGAGTCTACTGTGTGGTTCAACTGGTTTACCGTCTGTTCGACCTGATCGACATTCTCATCAAGAGCGACAGCATCATGATCGTGTATGGTTGTGCCAAAGTCAACCCCAAACGTCCCGTGGATTGTATCTATCCCACACAGCGAATCCCCTTCGAGGATGTTGAGTTGTCAGCCCCCCATGATCCGGATCAATATCTTCGTCTGATTTTTGGGGACTACATGAAATTACCCGATCTCGACAAGATAGCCATTCATACGAGCAACATAGAGTTCTTATAACTCGACATTACCATGAAAACGCATCTGTCTGCGCTTATCATTCTCATTGCCATTCCCGTTGCATGTTCACTTTTGTCATGCCACGAGACCAATGTAGAAGAGAAGGATCCACTGATTATTCTCCAAGAGATAGAAGAATCCGACCATCTCATTATGGATCTTTATCCTTCATACCTCCGCGAGGAATACGACAAGACCATTGCAGATGTCAAAGCTGTAGCAGACTCCTCAAGTTGCATCATCCTCTACGCCTGTGACCTTCACTTCTCCTATCCGGGAAGCGGTTATGCAGAGAAAGCCCTTCTCCCCCCCATCGTGAATCTGTTTCTCAGCATCAAAAAAGCCGAAGAAGACCTGCACCCCAATCTTATCTTTTTGGGAGGAGACTATATCCAACTCCCTCGATTGGAAGAAGGTCAAACCAAAGAGATGGGTTTTCAAGTGCTTGATTACATCAACCAGTGGTTGGATCAGTATCAAAGCCATCATTTCCTGATTGCCGGCAATCACGAGGAGAACTATACGGGCGACAGGACAGGATATGGCATGACCCTTGATGAGTTCTATGCTTCTTCCCAGGAGAAATATGTCGAAAACCGGGACATCTCGGAGGTAAGCGACAACCATCAGGTTTTCTTTTTGGACGACCAGTCCTCAAAGATCCGTTTCGTGTTCTTAAACACCACATCCCCAGAGTATTCATCCTTGAAAGAAGGATTGCAACAGACATTGAAGCAAACCCCTTCAGACTATTCCGTGTTGGTCTTCAATCATTTCATCGGCAGTGATTACAATGGTTTGGAGCCCCAACCTTATCAGTCAGTGATGAATGCGATGGACTGGATCAAGCAATCTGGCGTAGACTTCATCGGATGGATAGGTGCCCATAACCATGCAGATGTATGTTATGTCTATAACGGGAAGGTTGGTCTTTCATGCCTCCAAAGCGGTCTTTGGACATCAGGACTGTCACAAGACAGCATCCGCTATGAGCATCAGTTGAGCACCAAGGACGAGATCGCCCTCTCCGTGCTGGTCATCAACAAGAAAGCGGGGAAGATCCACATCATGAGAATGGGTCTTGGAAAAGACCGCGAGATCAATTACAATACCCAAAGCGGCAATGTCGGTTTGGTCAAATCAATCCATTGAAGATGAGAATCCTTCTGGCCAATAAATTCTATTATCCCAAAGGTGGTGATTGTATCTACACCATGAATGTGGAACGGCTCCTCGTTTCCCATGGCCATGATGTGGCGGTTTTCTCCATGCAACATCCCGACAATCACTCCACCCCATGGCAGCGTTTTTTCCCCTCAGAAGTGAGTTTCAGACCAGGTAAAGGCCTCCTTAAGGCCATTGCCCGCCCATTTGGCACGAAAGAAGTACGTCATTGTTTTTCTGAATTGCTGGATACCTTTCAGCCCGATGTCATCCATCTCAACAATATCCATTCTCAGCTTTCCCCACAGATTGGAGAACTGGCTCACCAAAGAGGTATCAAAGTCATTTGGACTCTCCACGATTACAAGTTGATCTGTCCTCGCTATGACTGTATGCTTCACGATCGCCAATATTGCCAAGCCTGCCAAACAAGCAAATGGTCTTGCCTCAAGCACCGTTGTGTGAAGAACTCCATGTTGGCCAGTTATATCGGCTATCGGGAAATGGCTGTATGGAACAAGCAACGTTTATCCTCTTTCACCGACTTTTTTATTTGTCCAAGCCAGCACATGCTCGAAGAGATGAAGAAATGCGGATTCCCAAGCCACCAACTTGTTCACCTCAACAATTTCATCGACGTGGCCAAATGCCAGCGAGATTCCTACCAGAAAGGAGAATATTATTGTTACTTCGGGCGTCTAAGCAAGGAAAAGGGGGTAAGGACCTTGGTAGAGGCTGCGAACAGTCTGCCCTACCCTCTGCTCATCATAGGCGATGGCCCCTTGCGCGAAGAACTCGAGAAGGTCGCCCGGCCTCACATTCGCTTTGTAGGTCGGAAAGATTGGGATGCCCTCAAAAAACTTGTCGGAGAATCCCGATTCAGCGTCTTGCCCTCTGAATGCAACGAGAATAATCCACTCAGCATCATCGAATCAAAATGTCTTGGCACCCCAGTCTTAGGTTCTCACATCGGAGGTATACCCGAGCTCATCACTAACGAGAAAAACGGACTGACCTTCAAGCCTTACGATAAGGAAGACCTGAGAAAGCAAATCGACCGAATGTGGCGCATCCCATTCGACTACCCACAAATCGCCACTGATTCCACCCATGAATATGATGCTGAGACCTATTATCGTCATCTGATCAACCTATACCAAAAATAACCTACCATGAAAATGAAAAGACTGATTATCCCATTGCTCTGTGTGATCGGCATCTTCGTATGCCAAGCCAAAGGTCCATCTAAGATCTATGTCTCCTCAACCAGCGGAGACGACCGCAACACAGGGAAAAGCCAGGAGTCTCCTGTCAGGACCATCAACTGTGCTCTTTCCAAAGGCAACGACATCTATCTGAAGTGTGGTGATGTGTTCTACGAGTACATCCGTTTGAAGGGCAAAAGAATTTTCTCTTACGGTCAAGGTCCCAGACCTGTGATATGTGGCTACAAACGTATCGTCAAACCCAAATGGAAGAAAGCCGGTCGTAATCTATGGAAAATCCGCCTGTCAGACAACCTGTTCTCAGGCTATGACACCAAAGGTTCCTCATTGCTTAACAACATTGGTTGCATCCATGAATATGACAAGGATCTGGTTCATGGCCGGAAAGTGGAGCGGAAAAATGAGTTGAAAGAAGATTGGGACATGTGGCAAACCCATCAATATGACAGTCGTTCGGTGACCGCCCGTTCGTTTGACGAACTGATACTCTACAGCAAGACCAACCCCAATCAGTTGAAGCTGGAGTTCTCCGTGGGGACGATTGGCGTCACCATGTCCGAATCAACATTAAACAATATCGAGATCCGAGGTTTCGGTTGTCATGGTATTGTACCTCAATCCAACTCTACCATCACGAATTGCCGTTTGGATGCCATTGGGGGTATGATGTATATTGGAACCTCCAAGTACGTATGCTATGGCAACGGCATAGAATTTTGGGTTGACGCCCACCCCGTTGAGGATTGCCTGGTGGAGAATTGCATTGTGTCGCGCTGTTACGATGCAGGCATGACCATACAAGGCAATGCCACCACGAAATTAATCCCAAAGAACATCCTTATCCAGAATAATCTCATCACAGAATGCTGTCAGGGCTGGGAAGATTTCCTCAACAATGGAAAACAATACGTCAATTGCAGGTTGAAAAACAATGTCATTGCCAATTGTGGCAACACGACAGGTTTCGGTTATCCCTCATCCCGGTTTGTATTTTGCAATGTCCTGGGTCATAACCATAATGTGAGGAATGGTATGATCATCGAAGGCAACACCTTCATCGGCGGCAATCTTTACTGTGCCTCACCCAGCAACGGAGACTACCAGTCAAACATCTGGAAAGACAATATTTTTTACACCACCCAAGGTCAATGGCTTCTGTCCTATTACACAGGGAAGAGTGACCTCATCACCCTCCCGAAAGGAAACGACATGAGCAAATCCTTCAAGTCGGCTAAAGAGACAGCCATCCAGAGATACCGTCAAAAGACCGGAGACAAGACCACACGTATCGAAATCAAAAGCGAGGATGAGATACGGGAGATGGTCAGGAGTCAATTAAAGGCGTTTGGCTTATGATTGACTGACAAGATAAGAGAATTGAGAAAAAGAGCCATGTCACAAAACATACCGCATCCAACAGATGCCAGCATCATATTGACCTACCGCTGTCCCATGCGGTGCCAGATGTGCAACATCTGGAAGAATCCCACGCAGAAAAGTGAGGAGCTGAAAGCGTCAGACCTCACCACTCTGCCCCAGTTGAAATTCATCAATCTGACTGGTGGCGAGCCTTTCATCCGCGAAGACTTGGAAGAGATCGTGGAAGAATGCTACCGCCACACCCCCAGGATAGTCATCTCCACCTCGGGGTGGTTTGAAGACCGGGTGATTGCCCTGGCCCGGAAATATCCTCAGATCGGCATCAGGATTTCGATCGAAGGTCTGTCGCAGAAGAATGACGAGCTCCGCGGCCGTGAAGGAGGTTTCGACAAAGGACTCCGCACGCTGCTCACCCTCAAGCGCATGGGGCTGAAGGACATCGGTTTCGGATGCACGGTCTCCAACCACAATTCCAGCGACATGCTGTCGCTTTACCAGTTGTCGAAATCTCTGGGCATGGAGTTCGCCACCGCCGCTTTCCACAACTCCTACTATTTTCACAAAAGCGACAACCGCATTACCAACACCGATGAGGTCTGTGGCAATTTCCGTCAACTCATCCAGTGGCAATTGGAGGAAAACCACCCCAAGAGTTGGTTCAGGGCATGGTTTAACATGGGTCTGATCAACTACATTGAGGGCAAACGACGGATGCTGCCCTGTGAGGCAGGCATGGTGAACTTCTTCATCGACCCTTGGGGAGAAGTGATGCCCTGCAACGGACTTGAGCAACGCTACTGGAAGGAAAGCATGGGCAACATCCACGACAAACCCTTCATGGACATCTGGCAGAGCGACCAGGCCGCCCGTGTGAGAGAGAAAGTGAGCAAATGCCCCAAGAACTGCTGGATGGTAGGCACAGCCTCGCCGGTCATGCACAAATACATCAAATATCCCGCCAAATGGGCTTTACGCAACAAGTTGCGCGTGATGACCGGAAAAGCTCCCTGCATCGACCCGCAATGGCATGATGTGGGGCAGGATCCACAGCAAGGCATGGGCGCACAGGTCTTGCCCGAGGAAAAACAAGGATAAGCATTCTACCGGATGAAGATTGTCGTCACAGGCACCCGTGGAATTCCCCGGATCATGGGAGGGGTGGAAACCCATTGCGAGGAACTCTTTCCCCGATTGGCCCGTATGGGGTATGACATCACCGTCATCCGCCGAAAATGGTATGCTCAGGATGGCTTGCAGGAATGGAACGGTGTGCACCTCATCGACCTGGACACCCCCAAGAAGAAGAGTTTCGAAGCCATCATTCACACCTTCAAGGCCATTCTGAAAGCCCGCAGTCTGGGAGCCGACATCGTGCATATCCATGCCATTGGCCCGGCGCTGCTTGTCCCGATGGCCCGTTTGCTTGGCATGAAAGTCGTATTCACCCATCATGGTCCGGACTACGACCGTGACAAATGGGGTTTTGCAGCCAAGACCATGCTCAAGCTCGGAGAGCGTCTTGGTGCATGTTATGCCAACGAAGTGATCGTGATCTCCGATGTGATCCGCCAGATACTGGCCAACAAATATGGCCGCAACGACACCCACCTTATTTATAATGGCATGGCCGATCCGTCGTTTGTCGACGACCCCGAATACTTTGAAGAGTTAGGCATCCAAAAACGGAAGTACATTCTGGCGATGTGCCGGTTCGTACCCGAGAAAAACCTCCACCATCTTGTGGAAGCTTATGAAGAGCTCAAACGACAAGGAAAGGCGCAAGACATACGACTCGTACTCGCTGGGGATGCCGATTTTGACGATGACTATTCCAAAAGGCTGAAAGCGATGGCCAAGACCCACGGTGCCGTGCTCACCGGTTTTGTAAAAGGGCGTAAATTGCATTCTTTATTATCCGGGGCCCGCTGTTTTGTCCTGCCCTCATCCCATGAAGGGCTACCCATTTCACTGCTAGAGGCGATGGGATATCGGTTGCCCGCTGTCGTGAGCGACATACCCGCCAACCTCGAGGTAGGTCTGCCTCAAGAGTGTTATTTCCACCTTGGCGACATCAAAGAATTGGCACAGCGTCTTGAAGACCACATCAGGTCGGATTTTCAGCCCATAGACTACGACATGTCGAAATACAACTGGGATCATATCGCTGCGCAAGTGGCACAAGTCTATAACCGCATACCCTAATCTTTCATTTTCAATCTTCAATTTTCAATAATTCATAAACATGTTCGATTTATTTCAAGCATACCGAACTTTTTTTGGCAAAGGAGACGCACTCTATCAATTGTTCTCTCCCTATCGCATCTGTCCTTTAGGCGCCCACGTTGACCATCAGCACGGTCTGGTGAGCGGATTTGCCTTCGACAGTGGTATTGAATTTCTTTTCTCCGCCACCGATACCGGCAAGGTGGAAATGTGTTCCCTCTCTTTTGAGGGGCTCATGACCTTCAATGTGAGGCGTGAGATAGACTCCAAGCAGAACAACTGGGGCGACTATCTCCGTGGAGCCGTCTGGTCGTTGCAGCAGGATTTCCAGTTGCAGCGTGGTATTCGCGGTGTCGTGAAAGGCTCTATGCCCATTGGTGGTCTCTCCTCCTCCGCCGCATTGCTCTGCGGGTTCGTTAAGGCCCTCGACAAAGTGAACAACCTTGGTCTTGACAAGATGCAAGTCATCAAATATGCCTCCATGGCCGAACGACAATATGTGGGGTTGAACAATGGCATTCTCGATCAAGCCTGTGTAGTTCTCTGCGAATCGGAAAAGTTGTTATATCTTGACACCGAGACTTCGGAATACAAGATCCTGCAGTTTGGCGACGGCCGCAAGAGCCTGCCCTTCAAGATCGGCATTTTCTTCAGCGGCGTCACCCGCAAACTGACCGGAACCGACTATAACCTCCGTGTGTCGGAATGCAAGACCGCCGCGTGGATCATGCAAGCCTATGAGGACATACCTCTGAAGGAAATGCAAGACACCCGCTTGCGCGACATTCCTGAGGAGCTTTTCGAAAAGCATGAGGGGCAGATGCCGGTCCGTTTTGCCAAGCGAGCCCGTCATTTCTATACAGAGTGCGACCGTGTGGAAGCCGGTGTGAAAGCCTGGGAGAAAGGCGACATCAAGGAATTCGGCAAGCTAATTTTCGAAAGTTGCGAGAGTTCGATGAACAACTACGAGTGCGGATCACCCGAACTGATCGAACTCTACAAGATCATGCGCCGCACCGATGGCATCTATGGCGGGCGTTTCAGCGGAGCTGGTTTCAAGGGAGCCTGCATCGCCCTTGTCGATCCCACCAAAGAAGATAGCATCCGGGAGTTCATCACCAAAGAATACCTGAAAGTGTTCCCTCAATACCACGATTCCTTCAAGGTGTTCTTTTGCAACACCAGCAATGGCGTTGATTTTCTCTAATCCGATACACCGCCCCATCATTCCTATCACATGAAAAATATCATCATTGCGGCAGGCTATGCCACCCGCCTTTATCCTCTGACCGAGAATTTCCCCAAACCCCTGTTGAAAGTAGGCAAGCGTTCTATCCTTGAGCGGATGCTCGACGACATCGACCAGATTCCAGATATCGACGAGCACATCATCGTGACCAATCACAAGTTCTCATCCATTTTCAACGACTGGGCCACAGCCACCCATTACACCAAGCCCGTCCGCATCATCGACGATGGCACAGAGAGCAATGAGACCCGTCTTGGAGCAGTCAAAGACCTGCTTCTGGCCATCGACACCTGTCAAGTGGACGACGACATCATGGTGCTCGCCGCCGACAACATCCTCGATTTCTCATTCCAGGGATTCGTGGATTTCTTCAAGAGCAAGCGCACCTCGGTGATCATGAGCTACCATGAGCCGGAACTGAAACGCCTGCAGCGCACAGGCGTCATCGCCGTCGACAGCAACTGGCGTGTACTTCAGATGCAGGAAAAGCCAGAAGTTCCCGTATCAGAACTGGCAGTACCCCCCTTCTATATCTACCGTCGTAGCGACCTGCCCCTGATCAAGGACTGCATGAACCACGGTTGCGGTTTCGATGCCCCCGGCAATCTCGCGCATTATCTGGTCGACGTCACCACCATCCATGCTTGGCAGATGCCCGGCAAGCGCTACGATATCGGTTCGCTCGACAGCTACGAGGAAGCCCAGACCTTGTTTGGCTGATACTGACGAGAGCATGATTTCACCATTATAAATGTCTTGGAAGAAGCGTTATCGTTGTGAGACGTGCGGATATGAGGCCGATGACTATGAAGGCCGCGGCTTGTTCCGTCAGGAGATCACATCGGTGAGCTGTGCTCAGTGCCACACCATCCAGCACCTTGTTGTAGGCGGCATCATCTCGGATGTCGCCCCTTCTTTTCGCAGTGAGGTGGGCCGTCTATGTCTGAGATGTGGCAGCGACGCCATCCGTATCTGGGACAAGAGGACCTGTCCGAAATGCGGCGGCCGCATGTCCTATACCGGAACTAAGGAATTCTGGACTTGAGAAATCCTTAGTTCCAATTCTTTTTTCTCCCCCATTTTTTTTCAGCAAATCCCTTGAGGTATTCTCTCTCTTGCCTGTCAAGGTAGTAGAATACACAAGAGACCACAATCATAGCATACATCGCAGATGTGTGCATAATGAACCGTGCCCAGGACTCTTCTTGCTCCGGGAAAGCGAAGGAGACAGCGAAAACAGCAGCTGCGATCACCACGCTTTTGAAAAGTATATTCTTAGAGAAAGCCTTCAGATCAAATCCGAAAGTTTTCCTTGCGAACCAGATATTGACGACACATTGCAGCAAAGAGCAAGCGATCGTCACATAGATGGCAGAATAGCAACTGCCCCCGAGACAAAAGACCACATAGATCAGCACCACGTTGAGCAGATACAATACCGACATGTAAGTCTGCTGCCATTTGATTTTTCCTGTAGCATGCACACTCTGGTACAAGAAATAGGTGAATGAAGCCACATTCACATTAATAAGAGCGAGAACAGTGAACTGAGGAGCGTAGGGAGGCACATCAGCCAAAATGACATCCAAGACGAAATGCGGTTCGGCGATAACGGGAGCCGTTACCAGCAAGAGAAGGACGAACGTTATTTTCGTTCCCGAATCAATCAATTGATTCATTCTCTGTCGGTTACCTGCACTGTACGCGGCCATGATTTGCGGCACCATCGCCTGTTTGAAATTCATAGCAAAGGTATTGACCATGTTCATGATTGTCGCAGCGATGGCGTATGCGGCATTGACCGTGAGGTTGAAGAAGATGTTGATCAACACGACCACTCCCTTGTCTCTGAGCAAAGAGAACAGCACCGTGAAGAGCAGCATCGAGATGAAACCTGTCATTTCCTTCACAAGGGTTTTGTCCCTATCTATCCTGAATGCCGTCTCTTTGTATTTTCTGGCCAGGAAATTGACCGCCATGATATAAGAGAAGGTGATGACGAAGTTCATGACCGACAGGGTGATCAGTTTGTCGAAAGAAACCACATAGAGCAAGTATAAGATCACCAACCTGCAAAGAGCCTGTATGATATCCAGAGTGGCGAACTTAGCGAAATCCTCTCTTGCCCTGAGCAAAGCAGCGTAAGGCACATTGAGTATATTGAGCAACAAGGAGAACAATGAGATTTGAAACACCACATGTGCGGCAAACATTCTCTCTTGTGGGATATTCAGTTTTCCAAGAAAGAAGACAGCGAAAATCTCCCCGACAAGCAGAGTAATGGCAGCCACCCAACAATGCAAGTATATCCCCACCCCAAAGACCTTGGACAGTCGCTGCTCATTATTCTTGCCGATTTCATAGGAATAGAACCGCTGCACAGCCGTTCCCATCGACCCATTGATGAACGAGAACAAAGCGACGATGCTTCCCACGAGGTTATTGAGTCCATAATCCTCAGAGCCGAGAACCTGCAATGTGATTCTGACGGTAAAGAAAGACACCGCCATGGTGATTGCCATACGGAAATAGAGGGCAATGGTGTTTCTTGCTATTTTTTTGTTGTTTTCCTGCATAATCAACGGACCATGATATCAGGGGATAGTGCTTTTCCACTGTCCCGGTGCTGTAGGATCTCATGGTAAGTCCTTCTCCATTTCTCCATAAACATTCTGTTGCTATAGTTCTCCTCGACCGTGACAAGCGCATTGTCTCTGATTTTCGAGGCGAAGTCTGGATTCTCGACGAGTCTGACCATTTGTTCGGCCATCGCTTTGTAGTCGCCTTTCTCCGAGAGCAACACACACTCTCTTTTCTCATTCAGTTGCGGAGTGGCTGGAGTGACGCTTGTCACCACAGGCAGTCCACATGCCATCGCTTCCCGGATTGTTCCCGAGATCATATCCACTTTCAGAGGCAGCAGTGCGAATCTCGATTTCTTGATTTGCCGCAACACATCCTCATGGGTGGCTTTAGGTCCGGTGAATTCAACAAACTCACTGATGCCAAGTTCCTGTGTTCTTGCATCAAGCGACATTTTATAAGGTTCGTCGTATGCCCCACTGACATTCAGTTTCAATCCCGGGTGCATCTTCAATGCCAAAGCGAAAGCCTCTATCGCCACATCACAAGCTTTATTGATGTTCGCTGCGAAATACACGAAATCATATTCTTTTTCTCCGCACTCCGTATTGATATCCACCCCCACGGCCAGAGGTAGATCGCAAATCACCCCATTGGGCTGGATGAAGCGTCTGACATCCTGCTGAATCCGGGGGCTCCCTGAGAATATATAATCGCATCTCCCGATCACCTGCCGTTCGATGCTTGCCCGTTGCTCATACGCCTCCTTGCTGAGGGCACTGTTCTCATAGAAGCCGGGAGCCGACATCAGTGTTTGGAGTGACACGAGGCACGGGGTCGTTTTGTCCACATCCAGGGCAGCCTGAGAATAATATGGATTTTCCGCACCTATCACATGCACGATATCCGGATTGATTTTTTTGATTATTGAAGCCATGATTTTCCGATTCGACCTGAACGACCAATCCGTCTTACCCGTCCATTTGCTCCATCGATGATACAGGACGCTATCATCCTGCGACCTGAAGCACACATAGCGCACCCCGTTGAGTGTAAAGATCTGGCACTTTCCGCTGATACCCTTATGAGGGAAAAGAACCGTCAGGTCGATATCATTGAAATGCTCAAATTCCTTGATGGCATTGGTATTCCACACAGCCATATCCTTCCATGCAGGCAACGCCGAGCCTTTCATCCAAGCCTTGAGCCTTTTAAGCAATGACTTTCTGAATCGAATGTGCTGCCTGACCCTCTCATTAGAAAAATGGCAGACCCACACCACTTTGATACGATTCCTCATAAGACATCTATCATTTTGAGGTATTCGTTCCATTCGCCGACATCCCTCCATGCGTTTTCACTGACAGGGAAGCAACCGATTCTCCCTCCCCTTCGCCTTATCACCTCCATCAAGTCGGTGATATGGAAAAACTCCCCTTGAGGGATATCGCTGATCAATTCGGGATTGAGGACATACACCCCAGTATTGATCATGTAGGTTGTCTCTGGTTTTTCTTTCAGTGCGGTCATCAGTCCATTCTCACCGGTTTCCACCACGCCATAAGGTATCTGATGACTTTTGACCGCTGTGATCACAGTCAGTTCATTATGGTTGGCCACATGATAGTCGTAGACCTCTCTATAATCCTGATCGATGAGGATATCACAATTGGATACGAAAAAAGGAGTATGGATGATTTCCTTAAGCAAGGCTACGCTACCGATGGTGCCCAGCGGCCTGGTTTCCTGGAAGAACTCTATCTGATATTGATGCTCTAATTGGCTGAGATAATATTTGATCATGTCGGATTTGTAATTGACCGACATATAGAACCTTTTGCATCCGATACCCTCGAAACGGTCCATGATTTCCTCAAGGATGGTTTTCTGGCCGATCGGAACAAGCGGTTTGGGGATGACATTCGTGAGAGGCCTCAACCGCGTCCCCTTCCCTCCTGCCATGATGACCACGGGCACATCGATGGGATTTCTTTCTGGAGCTTTCTCATTGATGAAGATCTCTTTCCAGAACCACACATCTACCAGATTGCCATTCCCGTCAATGATGGGCATGCACTCGGCGCGGAGCCTTCTCATCTTCTCCTTGATCACAGACTCCTCATCATCGGTAGAAGCATAGATCTTGTTTTTGTCCAGGATCTTCCCTATCACATCATTCAAGGCCACATTCCGGATAATAGCCCTTTGAATATCGCCTATGGTAAGCAGTCCCAAAAAAATATTCTCCTCATACACGAACAAGATTTTCACCCCTAAGGCATCCATCCGCTTCATTGCATCGATGAGTGACATCTGCGGTGAGACGATCCTGTCCTGAATTTTCTCCTTCATCATTATTTCTCCTATCAAATGGTCAATCCCGCGGTATAATCCTCTCTCCTGCCCCACAATTTAGCGAAGCGCTCCTTTTCCATTTCTTCCTTGATGTCGTTGAGACTTCTTAGATATCCATATTCGGGATGGTACCCCAATTCCTCGATGGTTTTGCTGATATCCAGCAGGAAGAAAGGAGCACTGGGTTTATCGGGCGCCATCACGATCCGCGAAGGATGATCGCTTGGCGAGAACACTTCGACGATACCCTTGAGTTGGTCAATCCTCGTGGTAGCGATTCCCGTTCCCACATTATAAAGTCCGCTTTTACCCCCGGAAGTCAGTGTTTTCTCGACGATTTGCACACAGTCTTTCACGTAGATGAAATCCCGGGCAGCCTGTGGATTGCCCCATAACTCGATATCGACACCCCGTTTGGCCTGTTCGATGATTCTCCACATCCCCTGCCAACGTCTGGTTCCATCCACACAATAAGTCGGATCAGGATGATAACAGAAAATATTGGGCAAGCGCAGAATATAGTAATTGAAACCGAATTTTGCGGCATAATGGCAGACGATATCCACTGCAGCGTTTTTGGTGATGCAATAGATGGTATGGTCGTCATTGACAGGAAACCTCACGGGCGCATCCGCAGGAATGGGTTTGGTGGAACCGGTCAGGTAGATCACATCCGACCAGCTTTTAGGGTAGACAAACCTGCTGACACCAGCTTGCACCGCATAGTCGAGCACGTTCATCGTACCGATGATGTTGGATTCCACATATTCGCGGGGGTCATACCCTTCCATTTTCGCAGGCAATACCGCTGCCATGTGAATGACGCCATACACATTTTCCTGCGGCAACTCCCGGAAATGATCTCTGCACAGGATATCAACCGAATGAAAAGGGATGCCATAGTCGGCGAAGAAGCCATTGTCGTCCTTCCGCTTTCCCACGGCAATCACCTCAAAGCCAAGTCCCTTGAGATGCAAGGCCGTGTAACATCCGATCTTTCCGGTAGCTCCAAAAATAACGATTTTCTTCATGTCGTGATGGTTATGAATCCATTGATAGCCTTCAAATATCGAGCAGCCATAGTTTCCACCTCATTCCTGTCTTTGCCATGGAGCATGAGATGTCCATATCTATCCAGGCTGCTATGAATCTGAGGGACCTTGTCGCCGATTCCCAAGTCAAAGCAGAAATCTGCCACTCCAGGCCAGTCTCCCACCTCTCTGACAAGTGGAGAAATATCACTGACTACGCCCTCCGGCAGCTGTAAGTATCGGATACAGGAAACCATTCCTTCCGTGGCCTGAGGCACACTGATCGTCTCGCCCACTGCCATGCGAAGCAGGAGTTCTTCCATGTTGATGCCAGTGGACAACGGCACCAGATGCGACGAGATCATGTCGCCCCCCGACCTTGGACTGGTCTCGATCACGAAGATGCCCCGTGAATTGATTTTCAGTTCTGTATGCGAGGCGCAATTCTCAAAGTGCAAGGCGGCGGATATCTTATCGATGATTATCCGTATCTCATCTTTCACCATCTCAGGCAATGTGGCGGGCTGGAAATGCCCCATCTCCACATTATAGGGATAAGGAGTCGTCGTTTTCTCCGTAAACTGCACCACCCAGTTCTTACCACCCTGATGAAGAGCCTCGATGCTATACTCCTGTCCCTCGATAAATTCCTCCACCAGCACAGAATCCATTTTCGTGAAAGCCAAAGCTTCATTGAAAGCCCAGGCAAGCTGATTCTGGTCACGGCAGACCATTACCCCTCTGCTGCCAGAATTGTCACGGGGTTTCACTACCACGGGGAAGTTGAGACCATCCACATCATTGAGCGATGTCATCAGTTTTCCTTTGGCGCAAGGTATGCCGGCATCGTTGAAGCGCGACTTCATGCTGTATTTGTCGGTCGACCATCGTGCCGTATCGACGGAATAAAAGGGCAGCTGCATCTCCTGTGCCACACGAGCCATCATCACCAACGGTTTGTCGGTAGCAGCAGTAACGATGGCCGACACACCGTATTTCGTGGCCACCTCCATCGTTTTCTCGAAGTCTTGTCCTCCCACCACCTCATAAGCATCCACATCATCCCTGCAAGCGGCATCCGGCAGCGGGTCAATGCCCACGGTGTAGAGCCCCATGGCTTTAGCCCTGCAGATGATGGAGTGTTGTAGGGAGCCGACCCCGAACACCATGACTACACCATTGTCTTTTCTCATTTCTTCACTGTCTTTAGTGCAGCGAGCAAAGTATCGCAAACGAAGTCCACATCCTCCTCGGAGAGAGCCGCATACATGGGCAGTGTAATCTCATTGTTGGTCACATACTCCGTCTGAGGAAGAGCAGCAGCCGCCTCCCGGAATGTGGCGAACTGATGAACGGCAGGATAATGAACACTCGTCTGTACACCTTCGGCATGTATGAAATCCCTGATCCTGTCACGGTATTCCCTTGTGGAATCAGTCAGGACAACGGGGAAGATATAATTGCTGACAAATTCATGGTTGTCGGCAAACGGTATGACCAGCCCATCGGCACCCTCAAGACGCTTGAGATAGTGCTCACGCACTTTCACTCGGGTCTGCAGGTCACCGGGAAGTTTTTTCAGCTGTTGGATAGCGATAGCCGCTCTGATGTCATCCATTCTAAAGTTATACCCCAGACAAGTGATGTCGTACGAGGTGGCATGTCCTGAGGCACGCTGATAAGACATGGTAGTCATGCCATGAGAGCGGATCAGTCGGGCTTTGCGCTCCATCTCATCGTCATTGGTGATAAACATACCACCCTCGCCCGTAGAGATATTTTTGTTGGAGAAAAAGCTGAAAGCGGCACAGTCGCCGATGGTGCCGAGCTTCCGTCCTTTGTATTCAGAGAGCGGGCCATGGCAAGCATCCTCCACCACTTTCAGTCCATACTCCCGGGCAATCTCCATGATCTCCTCCATCCGTGCAGGGAATCCTGCCATGTGAACGACGATAATGCCCTTTGTCCTTGATGTGATCTTCCTGCGGATGTCATCCGGGTCGATATTGATATGTCCGGGTCCCACGATGTCGGCGAAGACAGGAGTCGCACCCACATAGCGGATGCAATTACAAGAAGCCGCGAAAGTGAGCGACGGGCAGATGACCTCATCGCCTGGTCCGAAGCCACACACCATGCACGCCGTGTGGAGCGCATCCGTGCAGTTGGTCATGCTGACAGCGTGCTTCACGCCCCACATCTCCCGAAACATGCCCTCCAGTTCGGCATTCTTGGGACCAGTGGAAATCCACCCCGACATGATGGTATCGTAGGCTGCTTGAGCCTCACGTTCATCGAAATTCAGATTGAACAAGGGTATTTTATATGCCATATCGATTACATTTTTTGATCCAAATTCTTACCTTTCTCCTCATGGGTGAAATTGGGCAGGAATCCCTCCAAAGCCCTGACGACATCCGATTTGGAGAACTCTGGTTTTAGGAAGATAGCCTCGAGTTCATCAAGGAAATCCCCCACCTCCTTCATGTTGTGTCGCTGCGATTTTTCGATTACGCCCAAAGAGGCGAACCTATCCATGTCGAGTTGTTCTCCCTCGACATAAAATTCCTCAAAGCTTTTCTCTCCCGTCGTGTCACTCTTAGAATAGACGACGGGGTAGGTGGTGGTTCCGGGAGTCATTTTAGATGCGAACTCCCGCGCCTCGTCATCGTTATCGAACCGCAGTGGCTGATAGCCCAACTGCCTGACGAAATCATCGCAAATGCCAGAGAAGGTTTTCATCTGCCGCTCCTCGAGTTTTGGGAAGAACACCTCACCGCTTTTGCCAAGCATGCAAGCCAGCATACAGATCTGCCCACTCTCCTCGGGTGAGACAAAAAACCTTTTTACATCGGATGGAGCAGCCAATGGCTGGTGCTTCATCAGCCGCTGCAGCCATCCGTCGAGCAGCGAGCCATTGCTGAACGCCACATTGGCAAAGCGAGCTGTTGTGACAGGGAACACGTCAGAATACGCCATTATCATATCCTCCATTACCCTCTTGCTTGCCCCCATGATATTTACGGGATTGGCAGCCTTGTCGGTCGACACACAGAAGAAATGCTTCGGGGGCATTTTGCAAAGCAAGTCAAGCAGTTTTCTGGCCTTCAGCAGGTTGTTTTCTATCAAGGCCTCCACAGAAAAGCGGTCCTTCTCACTTCTGACATGTTTATGGGCAGAGAAATTGGCGATGATATCAAATCCGTCATTCTCTCTAAGGATTCTTTCAAGGATGGGATGACTGAAATCGAGTGTATATGAGCGGTAATCTTCAGGCACGTACATCCCATACGAGGAGCGCAGGTCACGTGTCAGTTCCACGAGACCGTTCTCGCTCAGGTCGACCACCACCAACTGGGCAGGACGGAACTGAAGCACAGCCTTGATGAACGAAGCCCCTATTGACCCCGCCCCCCCGATAACCAGCACGCGCTTGCCATCGATTTCACGCCTCAGTTGCTGTTCGTTAGCCAGGATATCCTGCAAGAACATGCTTGTCCCACGCTGTGTGATGAACTCGCCAATGAAGTTGTTTATATTCAACATATAAGACAAGGAGTTGAGGAAATTTATCTATAGACAGGGCAAAATTAGCAAAAAATCTGCAGAATCAGACTTTTTGAGTCCATTATTTGACCGAAGGGAGTTG
Organism: uncultured Prevotellaceae bacterium; assembly: GCA_946540735.1. Classification (GTDB taxonomy): domain Bacteria; phylum Bacteroidota; class Bacteroidia; order Bacteroidales; family Bacteroidaceae; genus Prevotella. The sequence goes on from CAMNIN010000002.1 coordinate 113,092, forward strand.
TATTCGGCATTCAGGTCAGGAAGATTGCCCTATCGAAAAAGAAATTGGGGACACTTCGCAATTGAAGAGCCCCCATTTGGTGGACGAAGATGGTTTTCAGTCAATGGGATGGAAATTGTCACGCTCACCGGCGATATAGGCTTTGCCATCCTGCACGAGATAGATGCCAAGGTCGGTGAAATAACCTGTGGTCTGCATTTGCCTGAGGTTGTCGAAAGCCACTTCCGGAGTGTCGAAAGCCTGTGCCTGGTTGAGGTCATTGCAGAAAGCCATTTTCTTGTCCTCACTGTTGAAGACAGAGAGCCATTCGTTTTTCTCTCTGTCGCCGATGACGAAAATCTGTTTCATAGTTCTGTGGTTTATGGGTTGTTGATTTGTTTGTGGCTACAAAATTAGCGACTTTATGAGTAAGTTGTCATCTCCTTGGCATGTTTTTCGACGTTAACGTTTTCATGAGGTCACATGTGAACTCTCTGGCCCCGTTTGCATTGAGATGCACGCCGTCGACGAAGAACTCATCATGGTGAATGTATTTTCGGTCGCTTGTGAAGTCGAGATACGGCACCCCCATCTCATGGCAGATATCCTTGATCGGCCGGTATCTCATGCTATCGACAGGCGCATACCATTTGGGGGAAGCCACGAAAACGAGCCGAGCCCCTTGTGCGAGCGAAATGAATTTGCGTACATACCTGAGTTTCAGCGTGTCGGTCTCGAAAGCTTCAGGGGGTGTCTCCTCACGCACCTTCATCGGGTCGAATTAAGCCTTCTGTAATACAGCACCTCGTTGCTGGTCAGGAGACCATTTCTGTGGCATCGGCTTCAACAGGCACAGCGGATTATGAATGAAATTGGAATTAAAGCGGTACATGTTGCTCCACATCTTGATAGATTCCCAGGGATCGACATCCTGATAGATTTCCTCCAACCTATCGGTTTCGGAATGTATCTTGAGCTGTGCGAGCGACTGGTGATTGTCGGTCAGCATCACATCGAACTCCGGATTCACGTCATAGATGATCAGCCGTGGCTGATGATGCTGTAGCGCCATCAACAGTCTGCCATAGGCCAGGATGATACCATTGCCGCTTGCACCGCAGTTATAGCAAGAGCGGCCCGACAACTCACTGATGACTTTGGTGTCGTAGTGGTATTCTGCTCTGGAGGAGCCGAACACCAGGATATCCTCATCCACCTGGCGACCGATGTAATTTTCCTTCCCCATCTCGCCGTCGTCCATCCTCTCGAACCAATGCCGGAAGACGACACCCACGAGGAAATCGACCACCACCATGGCTGCGGCAAGCATCAGGATTTTCAGGATAAAACGTCTCATGGCTCAGAAATTAGCGTAAATAAACTGGTCGGCGCCAAACACCCCCGCCATCATGATCAGTGTCAGCAGTACGATATATGTTGTCCATCTCACCCATCCATACCGATGATGAAGAAGTTCCGCCTTTCCTGGGAAAAACTCATCCAACGTGTCCTTCACCACCAGAACCGCGATCGCTATGGCCGCATACTTCAGGTTGAGCGACACGAAGACTGTCATCGGCAGGCTGAGGTCGAAGATTCTCGCGATGACGCCCACTGCCTCCCCGATTGTAGGCATACGGAAGAAAATCCACGCGAAGTTGACCAACAGGAACGTAATGAGGATTTTGACCGCCCTGCCCCATCTGCCATATTCGCACCGCTGTTGACCCAGCATTTTCTCGACAATTTGTGCGATGCCATGGAAGATGCCCCAGATGATGAACGTCCAATTGGCTCCGTGCCAGATTCCGCTCACCAGGAACGTGACGAAGATGTTCCAGTAATTTCTCACCTTGCTGCACCGGCTCCCACCAAGGGGAATATAAACATAGTCTTTGAGCCAAGTGGAAAGCGAGATATGCCATCGGTGCCAGAAATCCGTCACACTGACTGCAAAATACGGTCGGCGGAAGTTTTCCGTCAGTTCGAATCCCAGCGTCTTGCCCACTCCGAGCGCCATGAGGGAATAGCCGGCGAAGTCCGCGTAGATCTGGATGGAGTACATCACGCTGGCCAAGAAGCAAGTCACGCCCGTGTAGTTCTCATAACTGTTGAGCACCGTGTCGGCATAGAGCGCCACCCTGTCGGCCACCACCACCTTCATCACCATACCCCAGAGGATCATTTTCAGTCCCTCCACCGCTTTGGGATAGTCAAACCAGGGCCGCAGGTTTTTGATTTGCGGCAAGATGAGCGACGCCTTGTTGATAGGTCCTGAAAGGATGGACGGGAAGAAAGAGATGAACAAGGCATAATGGAGGAAATTGGGCTCCGGATCCATTCTTTTGAAGTAGACATCCGCCAAATAGCCAATGGCCTGGAAAGTAAAAAACGAGATACCCACGGGGATGGCCCATTGGTGGCCGACAACAGTCAGGTGGATATTGGCAGCGGCAAGCAGTCCGGCCACCGTCTCGTTGACAAAATGGAAATATTTGAAGAATGCCAGGGGAGCAAGAGCCAGGAGCAGGGACACGATGAACACTATCTTGCGGCTGCGGGCCGATTCCAGCATCCTTGCCCCGGTATAGGTGACGGCCGTCACTCCCATGAGAAACAGCGCATGAGCCGGACTCCAATGGATGTACAACGCATAGCTGACCAGCAACAGGTAGATGTTGCGCCACCTGTCATGCCGCTGCGGAATGGCATAATAGAGCAGGAACAGCAGCGGGTAGATCAGTATGAAATTGAATGAGTTGTAGATCATTTACAGGAGAACCTACATCATGGAGCATGAAAGAGTCTAGGAAAAGGCATGAAGACAGCCTGACTATTTTCGCTTCATAATATCCGGGGTCAGCTCCTTAGTGGTGTATTTGCCGTCAGTCAGCCTTTCCACCAAAGCCTGTATCTCACGGGCGATGTGTTCGAAATCGAGAGTCTCGGCAGGAGTTTCTGGCGTCTCATCGGCTACGAGTTCTTTCCAATCCATGGGTTGGTCATTGGCCGAACTGCGCTCCTTGTAATACCACTTGCCATCCATGAAGATGTAATAATACTGTTCGGGGATATCACCATCGAGCGAGGCAAACATATACGGCCGGTTGTCAGGCCACTGCTCACCACATTCCATGTAAGAGGTGTCGAACGATGTCCTGTCCCCTTGGATGATGTAGTTCAGCACTGACTCGTAGTCGGTGAGCTTTCTCCTCTTGAAGAAGAAGTCCTTGGCATTCTCAGGATAGCCGTCATGGTGGCAATACACCTCCATATAGGGATAGTCCGCATTGGTCCTCTGGAAATGGATGCCGTCGAAAGTCAGCTCCTTGTTCAGATCTTTCTCCTTCAACTTGATTGCGATATTACATCTGGTGCTCATGATTTGAAATGGTATTTCGTTTTACGATTATGGCTCCGGTGCGTGGAAAGAGCAAGGCAGGTGCAAGAAAGGCAGCCTGTCGTCCCGCAAGTGGCACATTGGGCTGCTAAGTTAGTAAAAAAATAAGTACCCACAAAACTTTTCCTCACTTTTCAGGCATCCGGCCATGCAGAAGCCATGATCGAAAGAGCTCAAAAACGGGAGGAAGGACAAGCCTTCCTCCCGTCACAGAAGAGGTTACTATATAAAGGAAAGACCTTTATCTAACATAGGATCGGACGAATGGATTACTCATCCCAGAGAGAGGTGTTTGTGGGGATATCCCAGTCCTCATCATCGTCGAATGAGCCAATATTTCCTTCAGCAGCATCTTGATATTTGCCATGAGGAGAGCCCCCGATAACGTCCTCCTGCCCGAGGAAAGCCTTGTCAACACCTAAAACGACGATATCTGTATTTGGTTTGATATATGTTGTTTTCATTCTATTCAATTATTTAATTTATATAACTGTTTATTATTCATTTGGCATAGAAATCATTTCACATATACTTTCTTACCATTCACAATATAGATGCCACGTTGAGAGGGGGTACCATTCATACGCACGCCATTGAGGTTATAGAAGACCGGAGCCATTCCATCAAACTCCTCCACGCCATTCAACAGATCTAATTCCTCGATACCATTCAGTTCACTTTCGTCATTGTAGAGGAATACGTATTCGCTGGTATATCCTACATTGTCAGAACCAGGACTCAGTTGTAGATAAGCCATATTGGCTTTCAACGTTCCAGCCTCATTGACCTTATAGAAGCTATATTTAGAACTGGTATGTTGTTCCTCTTCACTATCATAATAGATGTTGGTGAACACATAGTAATAATTATCGTCTGTCGAAGCAGGACATGTACTTGCAGTAACATTAGCCACTAGTTTGTTATTATTGGACGAGAAAGTCTCGGGGTAATTGTTTACTGCGGGTACAAAGAGAGGACAGCTAACATTACCATTGTTTTTGACCTCACCCTCACTGAAGAGCAGAAAACCTTGATTGGCAGCTGCCGGGCCAACTTCCTCAGTTTTGATCGTACCTGTAGAACCGTCATTATTGTCTTCATATTGGAATGCCCTGTAAGCATGCATATCAATTCCTACAAAAGAATTAGTCTGCTTGTAGTCGATGGCAATGGCCCGGCTCTCGGTAGTCTTGCCTGCCGTATTGACAATCTGCTTAAACTGATCGGTCACGCCAATCTTCTGCACATCGTCAGCATTTGCAAACGTCAACACAACATCTCCTTGGGTATTGACCTTATAAACACGTACGCCATTTTCCAAAACGAAATTATTCACATGACTGTCATACTTACTAACTTTAGCGACATTGGCTGAGACTGTCGGTTCGTTCTTTGACTTCACAAATACATACATCCCTGCATCGACTGTGGGAATGGTCACTTCGCCCACACCTGTCATGTACTGACCATCAAGCGAGATGCCGTTGTCTTCCAAGTCATATGACTTGTAGTCGCGGGATTTTACTTCGTAAATGGTTATGTCTTTACCAGAAGCGTCTTTTTCGGTATGGCTTTCCATGTAATAAAACTTGCGACCCTCACCATAGGGACGACGCACACCAAGTCCTTCCGTCTCCGAGATAGCAGTGTTCTTAGAAGCGAGTTGAGCACCCTGGGCGAAAAGTTGTTTGGTATTGTCCGCAACATGAGCATAGTTATTGAGGTCGAAGTTCACCACTTCTTTGTGATGCTGTCCGAAAGTATTGCCTTCTGTATCTTCACCGTCAGCATTCCAATTGCCGTATGCACCTGCTGTTGTATTGCCCAAATCGGTCTTGGTCGTGGAATTACCTTGATAAAGGTTATAAGTGGTGAAGTCCCATGTATATGGATATGTTTTTTCCTGAAGTTCTCCGTATGCGATGTAATATTCGTTCTTGTCAATCACATATCCTTGGACGCCATTCGGATCGGTAGTCGTTGTCGCACTGTTTGTGTTTACCTTTTCACGTTGCACGAGTCTCACTAGGCCATTCCCTTTTTTGAAGGTCAGAATCAAGGCATTGTACGTAGACCTAGAGGAGTTCCATAAAACACGACTTTCTTCCACATCTCCCTGGTTGTCGGCAAAGACCTTGTATTCACAAGTATTAGCGTTCTGGCAACCGGTATTGGCAGAAATGGCACGGAAACCTTTCTTCACAGGAGTAGCCACTCCATTCTTGTTCACACGAATCACAATAGAACTTGCCTCACTGTCATATTCAATAGGCAAATCTTCATCAATTTTATTCTGGTCGTCTGTTGCAGTTGATTCAAGGGTGTGTGAAGTCAGCATTAAGTCGGGCTTATACTCATCAAGAATCTCTATACGGAAAATCTGAGCCCAGCCGATATCGCAAAGCGTGAGTCGAGGAAGTGCATCGGGATCATTTGTCGGTTGGTAATCCTTAGGCACCCTGAAGATGGCACAACCTCTCATGTTGTCGCCTTGATATGCAAGACCTACTGAGCCAGATCCGAAGCCGCGCATCTTAAATGTCGTATTGTAGTCATAGGGCACATCATCGAGGTCAATAAGATTCTTAGCTTTGAAGGTTTCGCCACGGTTATCTGCATGACGATAAGTATAAATCCTTATATATTGTCCTGCTTTCACACCTGGGAAGAGGATTGAGGAATTGTCGCCCTTTATCCAAACCTTATCGGCACCCGTCACTGTCTTCCAATCATAATAATACTCTACGTCATCGTCAATATTTTTCAATCCATGATACTCCACGTATTCAGAACCGTTTTGGTTTTGTGTCTCCTCTGCGCCAAAACTTTCAGAACCTGTAAGGAAAATCAGTCCATTAGTGTTGTCCATATAGAAGGCATTATTGCCAACCACGGAGCCACGGGCAGACAATATGGGGCTAATCAGCTGAGTCCATTTTCCATCTGCACGCTGGTGAACTTTGTACACACGGCTCCAGTCATCACCATTAGCCGCCATCATCGAGACAAGAGCCTGTGGTGTGTAACTATAATCACCAGGCAAAAGCCGTGTGGGAGCAGTACCATCATGATTTTGGGTTTGGTAAACAGTCTGTCGGAAATCCCAAATATGATTGCCATAAGGAATGGTCATCACATAATCCATGTAAGCTTCACCTTCCTGCCATGAATTGTCATTGGAGACAAAAATCCTCACTTTCAAGGCGCCACCGGCTTTATCTTTATTTTCATTACTGAAAGAGACATTTGTGAAATGAAGAGTACCATTGGAATTGAAGGAGACAGAAGCATCATTATTAACAGTTCCTTTCTTGTCTACAATCTGAGCCTTCAGCCCACTTGTTGAGCCTTCAGAATTGCTAGTGAAAGTCTCTCTTGAATCAAATGTACGATTATTTTGGACAATCTCATAGCCCGTCTTATCTGACACTCCATAGGTTTCTGTCATCTTGATATTGGTCTCAAAAGCGAACCACTCAAGGCCAAAGAAGGCCCATTTACCATCATCATTGGAAGTGCCATGAAGAGCGTAATGATCTCCCGCTTTCAAGGGGATTCCTTCAGTATAATCGTAATACCCAATATCTGTTCCTTCGGCAAAGAGTGTCGTCCTTGCATCTGATGCAAATGGATTACTAAGATTGATAATATAAACAGAACCATCTTTTCCACCCTTGTAACCACCTAAACGCAATATACCATCTGCCGTAGCCTTAAAAACATAATAGGTTCCCTGTTGCGGCCAGTGGTAATTGTCATGAGGCCAACGATCCCACCAACCGTCATCTCCATAGATGTAAGATACCATGTGTGTGGTTCCTGAATGGTTAGGATCCTCAATGGCTCCGACGACACAAGTGTTGGGCTGAAGAGCATTATCTGTATTTTCTGGGCCATTAGGCTTATTTGTATTCAAATCATATGAAGTATGAATAGGAATACCAAATTTCACTGTTATGCCTGGCACAGCTGTCACGACACGGTTTTTCAACACGCCGCCCTGTTGATAATCATCAGTGATCTCAGGATCTTTTTCAAGCTTATATGTCATGCCTTGCCCTTCCACATATTTGACGGTGTAATAAGCCTCGTTGTCCCAACACTCTACAAGATAGGACTGTTGGAGATTGCCTGTCTTAGCTGTCACCTTACACCAGCCCTCATTTTTGAACATAAGGTCAAACACTTGGTTTCCATTCACAGTAGTAGAACCGGCTATGGCAACTTCCTTGCCTGTCGGATTCTTACAATTATCACTGGTATAGTTCTCCACGGTGTAAGTTACATTATTTCCACGGATTGTCGGTTCTGAAAACCATCTGCTCGACAAACGATAGCGATAGTAAGGATATCCATCGATATTACCCTCTGGTACAACGACATTACCATACACGTCTTTGTTCTGGATAAGTTGAGTTTTACTGAATTTTATAGTAATGGATTGAATCCATACATTAGCTTTTCCAACCTCAAGATCCAAATCTCCATCATTCTGCAGTGTAATGTCTTGACCACTACTAACCGTACTACCAGTTTCTCCATTTGGATTAGTTACAATCTTAATTGCACCAGTCCCCGAATATACGATATTTACCTTATCGCCTGCTGATAAATGCAAAACGGACAAATACCTATTGCCATTATGATTATGGTAAAGTCCCTTTCCGTAGGTATTATGACTTCCAATAATCCATTTTTGGGTGCCAGATAAATTACCTGATACTGCGAAATAACCCTCCAGCATCAGATTTTGGGTTTGTGAAGCCCCCTCGATAAGTTGTAGATTTTGTTTATTAATAGTCTTCACAGGTCCATTGCCAACTGCCCAGAAAGTGGAATTATCTCCGTAGTTTGTGAATTGAACTTTCATTTCTGTGTAATTCCAATTCCATTCTCCTGCCAATGCAGTGAAAGGCGCAAGAAGCATCACGACTACCGCCGTGAAGGATAGAACCATTCGTTTTAGCCATCCACCATGACACTGGATGGCACGATTAGATGTAGTTTTACTCCTCATTTTTAATAATAAATTTATGAATTGTTGAAAATAATGCATACGAAAAAGTGTAAATCATGAATAATAATTTAAACATGAAAACAGGATTTCTCTATTGCAGAATAACATTTTATAATAACCTCTGCTGCAAAAGTAGTAATAAATGTTTATAAGAGACTTTATTATTCGTATCATTTGTTTTGTTATTTATCTCAAACAAAGAACATACGACATAATGGAATAAAGATGTCACGAACAAATTAAAAAAATGGGGAAGGCAATAAAGAGCTATAAGCTTTTTATTATTTATACCTAAGTCCACATTTTCACAAGGACCAGACTATCTTTCCACAAAAAGGGCACAAAAAAACTTAATTTTTTATAGTATATTATCTTTTTAATATAATATTTAAGTTTTTTTTGCTACTTTTGCACACACAGAATTTGAGAGGACAAGACCTAAACCAAACTTCACTTTTACATGGGAAACTCACTGATGAGCAAAACACATCATACACAGAATATGAAAAAGTTTTTTACATTATTTATTATTCTCACCATGGTGGCGACAACGTCTCTGTCAACGAACACCACCAAAGTGGTGGGCGGAGACATATCCATGCTCACCAAGTACATAGAAGCAGGATGTACATATTATGATTTTGAGGGGCATCTCCTTGATGGCACTTCCGGTGTATTGGCATTCATGAAAAGCCAAGGACTCAACTCCATGCGTGTAAGATTGTTTGTTGATCCCTCGAAAGCAGATGACGAAGACAAAGGAGAGGGTGTATGTCAAGATTTGTCATACGTGAAGATTCTCGGGAAACAGATCAAAAACGCAGGATTGGCTTTTCTGCTCGACCTTCATTATTCTGACACCTGGACAGACCCCGAGCAACACGCCACCCCCGACTCATGGAACTCCACAGACCCGACCACACTGGGTAACTACCTTTATAACTACACCGTGGATGTGCTCACACAACTCAAAAATGCCGGTGCCGAACCTGATGACATCCAGATTGGCAATGAAGTAACCAATGGCCTCCTTTGGCCAACTGGCTATTGCTATGCCAACGGTCAAGGGGTATCCACAGGAGGCATCCAAGGCAAGATGGAGAATTTTGCCCTCTATCTGAAATGCGGAGCAGAAGCCTGCCGCGAGGTGTGTCCCAATGCCCGCATAATCATACACACCGAACTGAGCAATAATGGATGGGGTGCCAAAACGCTCTATACCACTCTTGAAAGCTACAATGTGGATTATGATATCATAGGACTAAGTTACTATCCATATTTCCATGGGAAAATGAATGTGTTGGAGGATGTGCTCAGCAGTTTGGAGCGCAGCCAGCCCACAAAAAAAATACAAATTGTTGAAACAGGTTATTACAGCATGTGGCAACCCAGCATCGGTGAAGGCTACGACTATTCGAACACCTATCCTATCAGCGATGCAGGCCAGAAAGCATTTACTGAGGCTCTAATTGAAAAGCTCAACAGTCACCCCAATGTCAATGGTCTTTACTGGTGGTGGATGGAGGGAAATGAAAAAGGTAACACCTCTGGGAAAAACGTCACCACCAATTGGTATGGCGCAAGTCTTTGGAACAACAACACAGGAATGCCCAATCAAGCACTAGCTTCACTTCAAAAATTCCTTGATGAACCAAGTGCCACTGATGAACTTCGCTTATACACCTTTTTCATCAACCAAACAGGATGGGGGAAAGTCTATGCCTACTCCAATTATTGGACCCAAGAAGAAGGAGAAACTGTATATTCGGACTCATGGCCTGGCACACTTTGCACATCTGCAGGATCTGCCACTGTCGACGGAAACACTTACGGCAAATATCGGTTTGATTGTCCCACATCTGTCACCACCATCCGTAATATCCCCATGCACATAAGGTATAACAATGGTAATGGCGATGAGGCCTGGGAGATGGGATTTCTCAATGGTGCAACCTACCGACGCTATCAAAACGGAGGTCAGAACATCACTGAATGTTACATGCTGACCTTACTAGATGGAGCAGGCAAGACCGACCACACTTCCGACTTTTGGTGCCGCAAAGCAGTACAAGTCATCAATATGGGTTACGATAGAATATTCACAGCCAACCAGCCATCCACGATTTGTCTGCCTTTTGCCTTAACGTCGGAAGAAGTTAGCCGTGCAGGAAAATTCTATAAGCTAACGGCGTATGACGGAAATAACCTTACCTTCTCACCGGTAAATGCCACTGAGGCATACACCCCCTATCTATTCATGGCTGCAGAGAGTGGTCAACCATTCCTGTCACTCGGTGTAAAGGATATTGGAGAAACCTCTCTTATTGACGTCTCTGGAGATGAAGCAGTGATGAAAGGTGTGATGGAACGACAGTCGATAGGAAGCACTGACGACCACGTAGTCTTCGGTTATTTAGAGAGTTCTGGAGAATTTGTGAGAGTGAAGAGTGGAAACATCAACCCGTTCAGAGCATACATCATCATACCAAGAACAGCCGTCAACACCAATGCGCTTCAATTGTCATTCCTTGATACCGAGATAATAAAAGAAGAATCAGCTAATAAATGCGCTGAGGGGCAAGTCTTCACTCTTGGTGGTATGACTGCAACACCGAACTACAAAGGCATTATCATCCGCAATGGAAAAAAGCAAGTAGTAAGATGAAAATAAAGACTAAGAAGCTTATCAGCTATAAACTGGGAAAGAAAATGAAAAGCAAAGATTATTTATTCCCCTCTATTCAAATTTATCCTATAGAAGGAGCCATAAGCATCCTTGCTGGAACTGATTTTCAGCAATCAACCAGCAATTTGGAGGAAGTAGAAGAAGTAGAACTGGGCAGTGGCATGACAAATCTTTGGGATGAAGGAGAATAGTGTACCCGACCAACAACCATGAAATGAAAACAAAAGACAATAATAATGACAAGGCTTTGCCATTTGGAGAATTTTCACTAACTTAGCAGCGGCGTATTTTTGCATGTTGGAGATGATACAAGAAAAAACGAAAAAAGTTATAAATGAGTCACAACAACAGTGAGGCATTCATAGAACGGCGCTACCCCGTCGGCATACAGACCTTCTCCCGATTGAGGGAGGAAGGCTATGTCTATATCGACAAGACCGACCTGATGTAGCGGATGATCCGCATGAATCCCTTTGTCTTCCTGAGCCGCCCGAGGCGGTTCGGCAAGTCGCTGCTCACCACCACGCTCTGCTACTTCTTCGAGGGGCGACGCGACCTCTTCGAGGGACTCAAGGTGATGGGAGGAGACGCCCCGGTGTGACGTCTCTACATTATCGGATATCACATAATCAATTAAATGTAGAGACGTCACATTCCGGATATCACAAAAATCAATTATTTCTTTGAAGGAACGATATTTTTCACTATCTTAGCAGCGGAAATGGGCCGAGCGGAAGATTCTTGCTTAGGCAAGCGTCCCTTCGGGCCGAGCGGAGAATTGAAGATTGCATGATGAGAAACCTGACTTGTATTATCGTGGATGACGAACCGCTGGCAGTGAGACTGCTGGAGACCTTTGTCAACAAAACACCGGGACTGGAACTGACGGCTTCGTTCACAGACTCCGTGGAGGCTGTGCAGGTGATCAAGACGGCGAAGGCCGACCTGCTCTTCCTCGACATCCAGATGCCTGACCTCAACGGGATGGAACTGGCACATATCGTGCCGGCAGAGACCCACATCATCTTCACGACGGCATTCAAAGAGTATGCGTTTGAAAGCTATGAGGTGGAGGCTCTGGATTTTCTGCTGAAGCCTATCCGCTACAATAAATTCATCGCCGCCGTGGAGAAAGCACGACGGAGAATGGAACCGACATTGCCCCAGACAAAGCCGCAGCAGGAGACGACTACCTTATTTATAAAAGTGGACAGCGAACTGCGCCAGATACCCCTGCAGCAAATCATCTATGTGAGCGGAATGAAAGACTACGTGATGTTCTACGTGGAGGGCGAGAGCCGTGCCCTGGTCACCCACCTGACGATGAAGGCTGTCGAGGACATGTTGCCGAAAAGTATTTTCCTGAGGGTGAACAGGAGCTATATCGTGGCACTCGACAAAATCCGCAAAGTGGACCGCAACGACTGCATCTACATCGGCAAGGAAATTATCCACGTGACCGATGCCTATATCGAGGATTTCCGTGCTTATCTGAACTCGAGGATGTGAGGCCGGCTGCGCCGATTGAATATTGAAGATTCTTCCGTTTGGGCGGATCCAAGATTTCGAGATATTGGACTCCCTTGTCAGAAAATGCACAAGTAAATTTGGCATTTCGCTCACTTATTCGTATTTTTGCAGCAATTATGGGAATCAAGGTACTCCATTTCGTGCCGCAGTGGCCTGACAAGGAAGAGGACGCCACACTGTTTGACCTCTATCTCAACAAGATCGGAGAAGAGGCGGAAGTGTGCGCGGCCACTTTGTCGCCCGTGAAAGAACAGTCACGAGGCGCCTATCAGCGCTGCTGCATCGGTTCGGGTAAAGCCGACTATGGCAAACATGGGATGGTGAACCTGCTTGCCCTGCAAAAAAGATTCCTCCAACTGCTCTACCAACTGATGCCCCAGGTGGTGCATATCCACGGAAGCTACCATTTCATCAACTCCCGCATTGCCCTCTGGTCGAGGAAAAGAGGTTTTCCCGTAGTGTTCTCTCCCTACGGAGGGATGAACCCCGATTTCGTGGACCAGGAATACGGCATGCGTACCTGGAAACTGCTGAGCTACCAGAAGAAAATGGTGAGGAACGCCTCATGCACACTGATCTCGGATGCCAAAGAGGGTGAGTATATCAAAAACGAGAGGCTCTCGGAACGCATCGCCTTCATCCATGACCCTCGCAATGAGGAGGCCACCAACCTCGACGACTACGCTGACTGCACGCTGCAAGTCTATCAGAAAGTGCTCGACACCGATATGGGAAGACATATCGACCGGCAAAGCCAGGAGGCAGTAAGTGCCCTGCTCCACCTCTGCATGGCCGGCGAAAACGAGCGGCAGCCCCTCTGTCCCGAAGATATCCTCAACCTGCGGAGCATCACGCCCAAGAAATGGCGTGACATCTATCTCTATGCCGCCGAACAGGGCGTGACGGCCTATATCAACGACGGCATCGCCCGCGCTCAACTTGCCGTGCCCGAAAACGAGGCTGCAGGCATCAACCACTTCCCCCTGCGCTACCCCAAGGACACCTCGCCGCTGCCTGGAGACAAACTCCTTGTCAAAAACGTGCTCAGCAGGAAGGCGCTGGAACGGAAACTCACACATACCCGAGGGGCAGAACGGACACTGTGCATCATGCTGCACAACCTGCACCACCACGTGAAGGAATCGACGCTCTCACTGCGACACCTGTGCGACATCTACGAGATGCTGCGGCACACGCCCTTCGACGAGGACAAGCTGGCCGAGCACCTGAGCGAGCAGCGAATCCACACCTTCACACGGCGCATCTGCCAGGTGCTGGAGGAAGTGGCATACCTCGACCTGGGATTCATGCCCGTGGCGGCACTCAACGACAAGGGCACCGAAAAAATCAGAGCCAACCTGATCAAATACTAAGCACGCTATGACAACCAAAACACAAGCCGTAGAAGACGACATGCGCTACCTGCAATTGTTGTCGCACTCCTTCCCGACCATTGCGGAAGCGAGCACCGAGATCATCAACCTGCAAGCCATCCTCAACCTGCCCAAGGGCACCGAGCACTTCCTGGCCGACATCCACGGAGAATTCGAGGCCTTCAGACATGTGCTCAAAAACGCCTCCGGCAATATCAAGCGAAAGGTAAACGAGATCTTCGGCAACCAAATCAGGGAGTCGGAGAAGAAAGAACTCTGCACCCTGATCTATTACCCCAGGGAGAAACTCGAGCTGGTAAAAGAGAAAGAAGAGGACATCAACGACTGGTATCATATCACGATACACCATCTGGTGAAGGTGTGCCGGGAGGTGTCGAGCAAATACACCCGCTCGAAGGTGCGCAAGAGCCTGCCGCCCGAGTTCAGCTACATCATCCAGGAACTGCTGCATGAGCGAACGGAGGACGTGGACAAGACGGCTTACGTGAGCGCCATCATCGACACCATCATCTCGACCGGAAGCGCCGACGACTTCATCGTCGCCATCAGCAATGTGATCCACCGCCTGGCCATCGACCAGCTGCATATCCTCGGCGACATCTACGACCGCGGATCAGGGGCTCACCTCATCCTCGACACGATGGAGACCTATCACCACTGGGACATTCAATGGGGCAACCACGACATTCTGTGGATGGGGGCATGCGCCGGCAACGAGGCCTGCATCTGCAACGTGATACGCCTGTCGCTGCGCTACGCCAACCTGGCCACGCTGGAAGAAGGCTACGGCATCAACCTGATACCGCTGGCCACCTTCGCTCTCGACACCTACGGTGATGACCCTTGCGAGGAATTCCAGCCACGCTTCAACGGCAGCGAGACGATGATGGACCAGAAGACCAAGACGCTGACGGCCAAGATGCACAAAGCCATCTCGATCATCCAGTTCAAGTTCGAGGCACAGCTGTCGGCCCGCCACCCTGAATGGAGGATGCAAAACCGCTGCGTGCTCGACATGGTGGACTACGACAAAGGCACCATCACTATCGACGGCAAAGAATACACGCTCACAAGCAACTCCTTCCCCACCGTCTCGCCCGACACCCCAGACGAGTTGACAGAAGGCGAGCGTCAGCTGATGGACCGCCTGCGCCACTCCTTCGCCGTCAGCGAGAAACTCCACCGGCACATACGCCTAATCCTGCAGCATGGCTGCATGTACGCCATCTACAACCACAACTTGCTCTTCCATGCCTCAGTGCCCCTCAACGAAGACGGGTCGCTGAAGGAAGTCGAACTGTATGGCGGGAAGCGGTGTAAGGGCATGGAACTGATGCACAACATCGGCATGATCATCCGGGCGGCATTCCAAAACGACACCGAGCCCGAGGAGAGAAAATATGCCATCGACTATTTCCTCTACCTGTGGTGCGGCAAGGACTCTCCTCTCTTCGACAAATCGAAGATGGCTACCTTCGAGCGCTATTTCCTCAAGGAGAAAGAGACCCACCACGAGGAGAAAGGCTACTACTTCAAGTTGCGCGACAATGCCGACGTATGCGACCGCATCATGGATGCCTTCGGGGTGGAGGGTCCCAACCGCCATATCATCAACGGTCACGTGCCCGTGCATGTGAAAACCGGTGAGAACCCCATCAAAGCAGAAGGCAAACTGATGGTGATCGACGGAGGTTTCTCAGAAGCCTACCATAAGGAGACAGGCATCGCCGGCTATACGCTGGTGTACCACAGCCGCGGCTTCCAGCTCGTGCAGCATGAGCCGTTCACCTCTGCCCGTGACGCCATCCTCAGGGGAACGGACATCCTCGGCACGACACAGATCGTGGAGATGTCGGCCCACCGCATGCGTGTGGCAGACACCGACAAGGGCCAGGACATCAGCCGGCAGATCAGCGACCTGGAGAAACTACTCTATGCCTACCGCCATGGCATCATCAAGGAGAAGAGATGAAATAAATCCCCGTCCCCTCTCAGGGGAGGAGACGCCGAGCATACTAATGAAAAAGCCCCTCGCTGGAGGGGCTTTTTTGTAGGGTTTTGTCAAGATTCAAACTCTTCTTAATCGAGATTCAGACTCTTCTTGATGTCGGCGATCTTCTCCTGAGCAGCTGCCATGCAACGCTCATAGCATCCGGCGCACTTGAAGGAAGGATCCTTCACCTCAATATAGAACTTGATCTTCGGCTCTGTGCCTGAAGGACGCACACTCACCTTCGTGTCGTCGTCGCAGAACCACTGCAGCACGTTGGAGGTGTCGGGCATGTCGAGTTTGGTCACATTGCCGTTGATATCCTTGGCCTCGAGTGTCTGGTAGTCTTTCCAGAGCACGATCTTGGAGTCGCCAAGCATGGTGGGCGGTGTGGCACGGAAGTCGGCCATCATCTGCTTGATCTCATCGGCACCAGTCTTGCCGGGACGCACGACATTGACCGTGAACTCCCTGGAGAAGCCATACTCCGCATAGATGTTCATCAGCAGGTCGTAGAGCGTCATGCCATTATCCTTGGCCCATGCAGCGATCTCGCAGATGAGGCAGATGGATGCTGGGGAGTCTTTGTCGCGCACCTTGTCGAACGGCAGGAAGCCGAAGCTTTCCTCACCACCGCCGATATACTTGTTCTTACCCTCGGAGATGCGGATCTCATTGGCAATCCATTTGAAGCCCGTGTAGCAGTCGCGGAGCTCCACGCCATTCTTGTCGGCGATCTTCTTGATGACCTCTGTGGTGACGATGGTCTTCACGAGGAACTCATTGCCCTTCAGCTGGCCCAGTTTCTTCTTGTTGGCGATGATGTACCAGCAGAACATCATGCAGGTCTGGTTGCCGTTGAGGATTTCCCACTCACCTTTGGCATTACGGCAGACGATAGCCAGACGGTCGGCGTCGGGATCGGAGGCGATGACAAGGTCGGCATTCAGGCGAGTGCCCAGTTTCATGCCCAGCGTCATGGCCTCGGGGTTCTCCGGGTTGGGAGACACCACTGTGGGGAAGTTGCCGTCGATGACCATCTGCTCGGGCACCACATGGATATTCTGGAATCCCCATGAGCGCAAAGCCTCTGGAATGATGACACGACCGGTGCCATGCATCGGTGAATAGACGATGTTGAGGTCTTTCTGGCGAAGGATCACGTCCTGGTCGACCATGGCCTCTTTGACAGCCTGTAGATAATCCCAGTCCATCTCGCCACCGATGATGTCGATGAGTTCCTTGTTGCCCTCAAACTTCACGTCGTCGATGGTCACTTTGTTGACCTCGTCGATGATGCCTTTGTCGTGCGGAGCGAGCACCTGAGCACCGTCATCCCAGTAAGCCTTGTAGCCGTTATACTCACGCGGATTGTGGGATGCTGTGACATTGACACCGGCTTGGCAGCCCAGTTGACGGATGGCGAAAGAGATCTCGGGGGTGGGTCGGAGGCTCTCGAAGAGATATACCTTGATGCCATTGGCGGAGAAAATATCAGCCACTGTCTCGGCGAACATCCTACCGTTGTTGCGGCAGTCGTGACCGACGACCACGCTGAGGTCATCACGGCCCGGGAAAGCCTTGAGGATGTAGTTGGCGAAGCCCTGAGTAGCCATGCCGACGATATACTTATTCATACGGTTGGTGCCAGCGCCCATGATGCCGCGCAGACCGCCTGTGCCGAATTCGAGGTCGCGGTAGAATGCGTCGATGAGTTCGGTCTTGTCGTCATTGTCAAGCATGGCCTGGACAGCCTTTCTTGTCTCTTCATCGAATGACGGAGAAAGCCACACTTTGGCTCTTTCCTCACACTGTTTGATCAATTCTGAGTTATTTTCCATAATATATTAAATGTTAAAAAAAATGATATCAGGCAAACATAATGATTTGGCAAATTTACAAATTAAAAACGAATAATCGCAGAATTATCGGCGAAATCTTCGTCTTTCTTTTGATTTTTTACCATCATATCGTAATTTTGCATGGGTTAAGCAATAAAGCATACAACCATTTTGCAAATTATGAAGACGAGCCTGATTCTGGTGGGGAAAACCACCGACAAACACATCTCCGCCTGTATCGAAGATTACAGGGAGCGGATCGGACACTACATGCCTTTCAACGTAGTGACCATACCAGAATTGAAAAACACGAAAAGCCTTACCATGTCGCAACAAAAAGAACGGGAAGGTGAACTGATTCTGAAACAGTTGCAAGACAGCGACCATGTGGTGCTGCTCGACGAGCACGGCACTGAGCGACGCAGCATCGACTTCGCGGCATGGATAGAAAAGAAAAGCCTCACGCTGCGGCACCTGGTCTTCGTCGTTGGAGGTCCCTATGGATTCTCCGAAGCCGTTTACCAGCGCGCCAACGAAAAGATCTCGCTCTCGAAAATGACGTTCTCACACCAGATGGTGAGGCTGATTTTCACCGAACAGTTCTACCGCGCCTGCACCATCATCAAGGGAGAGCCTTATCACCACGAATAAGCCCCTCGCGTCCGATCATGGCCACCAGTTCCTGATAGATGCGCTGCACCGGCAATCCCATGACATTGAAGTAGCTGCCTTTGAGACCCGTCACGCCCACATATCCGATCCACTCTTGTATGCCATAGGCACCAGCCTTGTCGTAGGGCTGGTAGTGATCGACGTAGTAAAAGATCTCCTCGTCGGTGAGGCATTTGAACGTGACCTCTGAGGTGACGGAGAAACTGCGCTGCGCGCCGAGAGTGGTGAGGCAAACGCCGGTGATGACCTTATGGGTCTGTCCGCTCAGAGCGCGGAGCATGCCGACGGCATCCTCCCTATCGACGGGTTTTCCCAACACACGGTCGCCCAGTACCACGATGGTGTCGGCTGTGATGACCAGCTGGTCGGGTGAGATGACAGTCTGATAAGCCGCGGCTTTGGATTTGGAGATATATGCGGCCACCTCATCGACAGGCAGATCAGGGGGATATGACTCGTCGATGCCTTGCAGGACATGGATGTCGAAATCGATGTCAAGGCCAGCCAGGAGTTCGCGCCGGCGCGGGGAATTGCTTGCGAGGATGATTTGCATGGGCAAGGGATTCTAAGGAATACAGAAATAAAAGAGAATGACGGGAGAAAAGATCCGGACGGTCATCACCATCCGAAGGCCTCAGCACCGCTGAGCCATTTGTCCTGGGCACGGAGCACCTGTTCGATAACGTCACGGGCACAGCCGTCGCCGCCTTTCCTGTCGCTGACGTAAGTGCTGATGCGCTTGATGTCGGGCGCAGCGTCAGAAGGGCAGCAGGAACAACCGCAGCGGCACATGATCTCGTAGTCGGGGATATCATCACCCATATAGATCACCTCACTGTCGGTAAGTCCGTATTTCTCGAGGAAAGCGTTGTAGACCTCAATTTTGACAGCACTGCCCAAATAGATGTCACGCACGCCGAGATACTCATAGCGAAGCTTGATGTTGGGAGTTCGCCCACCCGTGATGATCACGATGCGCAGCCCCATCTTCATGGCCAGTTGGATGGCATAACCATCCTGGATATTGATGGTGCGCAACGGCTCCCCCATGGCATCCATGGAGATGGTCTGGCTACTCAGCACACCATCCACATCGAAGATGATGGCCTTGACTTGGCTTAAATCATAGTTTATCATACGTCATTCAAATTTGTCGGGATGGACGTTCTCCCAAAGCAGGGCATCGTCATCATGCGGGCGCAGTGCCATCTTTTTGCGGCCGAACGCCACGATGCAAAGCACATCGGTGTCGTCGGGAATATCGAGAATCCCCCGCACGACATCAGCCGAGGTGGTGCCGTCGCTCAGTCTGCGGCCCCTGACTTGCACCCAGCATGATGCCAGCGCCATGTCCTCGGCCTGCAGTTGCATGGCAAACGCAGCGATGCTCCCGTCCTCCACCCAGCAATCATTGTCGGTGGGATTTCCCAAGACCACCACGGCAAGTGCCGCATCCCGCACGAAAGCCGCCCCCTGCTCCTTGACATCTGAGAGTTTGGCCAAGTCGAGCGGATCGTCGACCACGACAAAATGCCACGCCCGCTGGTTGCGTGACGTAGGCGACATCAGGGCAGCCCTGAGAATCAGTTGCACCTGCTCGGCAGTGAGTTCACCCTTGGCGAACACCCTGTGGCTTCTGCGTACAGAGATCAATTTATCGAAATCCATCATGCAAAAATACGGATTTTTATCTTATTCAGGAAATAATCAAGCGAAAAAAACGTTATTGCTTATAATGGTATACCACATCAACAAACGGAAAGCAGTCGTTTGCCTCATCTTCCTCATGGCCCTACTGAATGCCGTGACCTTGGAGGCCCAGACCTTCACGCTGCACGGAAAGGTGACCGATGAGAACAACAACCCTCTGGAACTGGCCACTGTAGCCGTGCCCAAGCAAGGACATGTCACCTTCACCAACCTCAAGGGAGAGTACAACATCCAGTTGTCCTCCGCTGACAGCGTGGAGGTGAGATTTTCCATGGTGGGGTATCAGACAAAGACGCGTGTGCTCCGCAAGCCCAAAGGGCCACAGACCCTGATCATCCAACTGATCAGTGACAACCAGCTCGATGAGTTGCTTGTGCTGAAAAGACGCCGGCAGACCGGCCAGAGCGAGGAACTCGACACCAAGGACATGAAGAACACCCCCTCGGCTTCGGGCAATGCGGTGGAAGACCTGATCCAAAGTCAGGCCGGCGTGTCGACCCACAGCGAATTGTCCTCACAATACAATGTGCGCGGCGGCAGTTTCGACGAGAACAGCGTATATATTAATAATGTGGAGGTATTCAGACCCTTCCTCGTGCGGAGCGGTCAACAGGAGGGTCTGTCGGTGATCAACCCCGACATGGTGGAGAAAATCAGCTTCTCTACAGGTGGTTTCGAAGCGAAATACGGCGACAAGATGGCCTCAGCCCTCGACATCACCTACAAACGTCCCAAGGCATTGGAGGGCAGCCTCTCTGCCAGTTTGCTGGGTGGCAGTGCCTATCTGGGTCTGAGCAACAAGAAAGTGTCGTGGAGCAACGGACTGCGCTACAAGACCAATCGCTATCTGCTCGGTTCGCTGGAAACCAAGGGAGAATACAATCCCAACTTCCTGGACTACCAGACCTACCTGAGCTATCACCCCAACAAGCGCTGGACAGTCGACCTGATCGGCAATATCTCCGAAAACCATTACAACTTCATCCCACATGACAGGGAAACCAATTTCGGAACGATGGAGAACGTGAAGAAGTTCAAGGTGTATTTCGACGGTAAGGAGAAAGACATCTTCCGCACCTACTTCGGCATGTTCAACATCACCCGCAACTTCACCGACAGGACGTCACTCTCGCTCATCACCTCCGCTTTTTATACCAAGGAACAGGAGAAATTCGACATCCAGGGCCAATACTGGTTGACGCAGACTGAAACCAGCGAGAACCTGGGCGTGGGCACCTATATGGAACATGCTCGCAACTACCTGGAAGCCCATGTGGAAACCTTCAAACTCGTGCTCAACCACAAAGCCGGCCGGCACAACTATCAAGCTGGACTGACCTACAAGATGGAGCATATCACTGAGAACAGCCGTGAGTATGAGATGCGTGACTCAGCTGGATATACCATGCCCCACACCGGCAAAGACCTCTACATGATCTACTCGCTCAATGCCAGCAACACCCTCGACGCCAACCGCCTGGAGACCTACGTGCAGGACACCTGGCGATTCCACAACGCCGAGGAGACCACGTTTTACACCCTCAATTACGGAGTGAGGTTCTCACACTGGAACTTCAACCGCGAGAGCATCGTCAGTCCGAGGGCATCGCTGACCATTGTTCCCGCCTTCAACAATGACGTCACTTTCCGGCTAGCTGCCGGACTCTACTACCAAGCCCCGTTCTTCAAGGAACTCCGCGACACCTCCACCGTCAATGGCATCACATACGCCACACTCAACAAGAAGATCAAGAGCCAACGGTCGGTCCACTTCATCGGAGCCATGGACTACCGTTTCAAGATGAAGGAGCAGAACTTTCGCTTCAGTGCAGAAGCCTACTACAAACTGCTGTCCAACCTGGTGCCTTATAGCGTGAGCAACGTGAAAGTCGTCTACTACGGTCAGAACGAGGCCAACGGTCATGCCATGGGCCTCGACCTGAAACTCTATGGCGAGTTCGTGCCTGGCACCGACTCCTGGATCAGCGTATCGGTGATGGACACCAAGATGAAGCTCCACGGCAAGTCGATCCCACTGCCCACCGACCAACGGATCGCCCTCAACCTGTTTTTCACCGACTATTTTCCAGGCACTGAGCGCTGGAAGATGTCGCTCAAACTCGCCTATGCCGACGGTCTGCCTTTCAGTGCTCCACACCGAGGAATAGAGAACAACAACTTCCGTGCGCCCGCCTATAAGCGTGCCGACATCGGCATGAGTTTCAGGGCACTCGACAATGAGAAAAAGACCTACAAAAAGAATCCCCTGCGCAACATCTGGCTCGGTGTCGACTGCCTCAACCTCTTCGGCATCAACAACGTCAACTCCTACTACTGGATCACTGACGTCACCAACCAGCAATACGCCGTGCCCAATTATCTGACAGGCAGACAAATCAATGCGAGAGTGCTTTTTGAATTCTGACCTTCCGCCCTATCTGGGCTGGTTCTTTTATCCTATCTGATGCGGTTTAACTCTACCTGTAATGCGGATTTATGTGGGTGACGAACGCAGGGATTGTTTTACCACAATGCCTCCTTCGGAAGGAAAAGAAGAAGCGACGAATTATCGAGAAGGCCTGTTGAAAAAGAAATAAATCATAAAATTCGGAAATATATACAAGGGTATCAATCTTTTTTATTACTTTTGCACCATCATATTGAAATCGTTCACTTTAAACTTTTGTTATATGAAAATCTCACACATTGAACATTTAGGAATCGCAGTACAAAGTATCGAAGAGTCGCTTCCCTTTTTCGAGGAAGTGCTTGGACTCAAATGCTATGCCGTAGAAGAAGTCGCAGACCAGAAAGTGAAGACCGCTTTCCTGAAATGCGGCGAGGTGAAGCTGGAGCTTCTTGAGCCGACATCGCCGGAGAGCACCATCCAGAAATGGCTTGACAAGGGCAACAAAGGCGTTCACCACGTGGCATTCTGCATCGAAGACGGCGTGGCCAATGCTTTGGCTGAGGTAGACGCCAAGGGAGTGCGCCTGATTGACAAGGCTCCCCGCAAAGGCGCCGAGAACCTCAATATCGCCTTCCTTCATCCGAAATCCACTTGCGGCGTTCTCACCGAGCTCTGCGAGCATTAATCACTGCGTCAATCAGAGACATAACATCTGCCGCAGAGCGGCAGACAAACCATAACAAACAATGAGCAAACAATTAGAGAAGATCAAAGCCCTTGTCGCCAAGCGCGAACAGGCCCGTCTTGGTGGCGGAGAGAAAGCGATTGAGAAACAGCATGCCCGTGGCAAGTACACCGCCCGCGAGCGTATCGACATGCTTCTCGACGAAGGCAGTTTCGAGGAGTTCGACATGTTCAAGCTCCACCGCTGCACCAATTTCGGCATGGAGAAGAAGCAATTCCTTGGCGACGGTGTCGTAGCCGGTTCCGGTACGATCGATGGTCGTCTGGTGTATATTTTCGCACAGGACTTCACTGTGAACGGCGGTTCTCTCTCTGAGACCATGGCCGAGAAGATCTGCAAAGTGATGGATATGGGTATGAAGATGGGTGCCCCCGTGATCGGCATCAACGACTCTGGTGGTGCACGTATCCAGGAAGGCATCAATGCCCTTGCCGGCTATGCAGAGATCTTCGAACGCAACATCCTTGCCTCGGGTGTGATTCCCCAGATCTCGGGTATCTTCGGTCCTTGTGCTGGTGGAGCTGTCTACTCCCCTGCCCTCACCGACTTCACCCTGATGATGGAGAACACCTCCTACATGTTCCTGACCGGTCCGAAAGTGGTGAAGACCGTCACCGGTGAGGATGTGGACCAGGAGCACCTCGGCGGAGCTTCCGTACACTCCACCAAGAGCGGTGTGACCCACTTCACCGCCTCGACAGAGGAGGAAGCCCTTGAGATGATCAAGACGCTGCTGAGCTATATCCCCTCCAACAACATGGAGGAGACCCCGCGCAAGCCCTGCGACGACCCCATCGACCGTATGGAGGACAGCCTGAACGAGATTCTGCCCGACGACCCCAACATGGCATACGACATGTACAAGGTGATCGCCGCCATCACCGACAACGGCGAGTTCTTTGAGGTGCAGCCCAAGTTTGCCAAGAACATCATCGTCGGTTTCGCCCGTTTCAACGGACAGAGTGTCGGTATCGTGGCCAACCAGCCTTCCTGCTATGCCGGTGTGCTGGATGTGAACGCCAGCCGCAAGGGAGCACGCTTCGTGCGCTTCTGCGACGCTTTCAACATCCCCATCGTGAGTTTGGTCGACGTGCCCGGATTCCTTCCCGGCACCGGTCAGGAGTACAACGCCGTCATCCTGCATGGAGCCCAGCTGCTGTATGCCTACGGCGAAGCCACAGTGCCCAAGGTGACCATCACCCTGCGCAAGAGCTATGGTGGCAGCCACATCGTGATGGGTTGCAAGCAACTGCGCACCGACCTCAACTACGCATGGCCCAACGCAGAAATCGCCGTGATGGGTGCCTCTGGTGCCGTCGCCGTGCTCTGCGCCAAGGAAGCCAAGGCCAAGAAAGAGGCAGGAGAGGACGTCAAAGCCTTCCTCGCCGAGAAAGAGGAGGAGTACTCAGAGCTGTTCGCCAATCCTTATCAGGCAGCCAAGTATGGCTACATCGATGATGTGATTGAGCCACGCAACACTCGTTTCCGTATCTGCCGGGCCCTTGCTCAGCTCGCCACCAAGCGTGAGAACCTGCCCGCCAAGAAACACGGCAACATTCCTATGTAATTGAATTGAACTCGAGGCAGCGGGGTGGCATTTGCTCCCTGCTGCCATTTTCCAACCTCAAACGCACGCGAAATGGCAAAAGCAAACCATGAAGTGTATGCGGCCATTGCCATGGCCCTGCACGAATACAAGGGCAACAACGTACACGACAAGGAGGCAGGCATCATCACCATCCGTCCGCATCATACGGAGTGGAATGCCCACCTGCCCATGACCACCATGCATCCTTGAGACCAATCATACCCAAAAAAACAGTTTATAATGAAGACATACAAATATACAATCAACGGAACGAAATACGAGGTCGCTATCGGTGACATCGCCGACAACATCGCCTGCGTCACAGTGAATGGCGAGGAATACAAAGTGGAGATGGAGCCAGAGGCTGAACCCGAGAAGAAGAAGGTGGTGGTGAAGACCGGAGCTGCCAAGGAAGCCGCTCCTGCAGAGGCTACGGCTGCAGCCTCAGGTCCTGTGAACACCGCTAACGCACTCAAGGCTCCGCTTCCTGGTGTGATCACCGAGATCAAGGTGGCTGTAGGCGACGAGGTGAAGGCAGGCGACGTGGTCGTGGTGCTGGAGGCCATGAAGATGGCCAACAACCTGGAAGCCGAGAAAGACGGCAAGGTGACCGCCATCCTCGTTTCCAACGGTGCCAGCGTGATGGAAGACACTCCGCTTGTGGTCATTGAGTAGACCCGCCATCATGGATATCAAAGGGCTGTGGCATTGCCATGGCCCTTTTTCGTGCGTCAAGTGGGGTGCCATCCGTCAAAAAAGGTATCATAAACCTAAATAATCAAAAAAGGATTTCGCCATATCGGTTTTTTTTCGTAATTTTGCACAGGATAAGGAGGCAGGAGCATCATCTTGATCGGCCTTCCCCTATCCGAGCTAATAAAACCATTCAGATGTCCAAGAAAATTTTATTCATCAATCAGGAGATTACTCCCTACGTGCCCGAGAGCGAAATTTCCATTCTGGGCAAGATGCTCCCTCAGGTCATGCAGGAGCGAGGTTATGAAATCCGCACGTTCATGCCCAAATGGGGTACTATCAATGAGCGCAGAGGGCAATTGCACGAAGTCATACGCCTCTCGGGGATGAATCTTATCATCGACGACACCGACCACCCGCTGATCATCAAGGTAGCCTCAATACCCGTCTCCCGCATCCAGGTATATTTCATCGACAACGATGACTATTTCCAGAAGCGCAAGATGGAAGAGAACGAGCAGGGAGAGGAGTATGCCGACAATGGCGAGCGCGCCATCTTCTTTGCGCGCGGCGTGCTGGAGACGGTGAAGAAGCTCCGTTGGACACCCGACATCATCGTTTGCCAAGGCTGGATGTCGGCCGTGGTGCCGCTCTATGTGAAGACCGCATATCATGAAGAGCCTTCATTCGCCAATACCAAGGTGGTGACCTCACTCTTCACCAAGCAGCTGAAGAACGACCTTGGCTCGAAATTCAAGCACTGCGTGGAGTTCCGTGAGGCCAAAAGCTCATTGCTGTCATCCTACAGCGATGATTTCAATTTCGTGGAACTTGGCAAGCTGGCCATCGACTTCTCTGACGGTATTGTGGAAGCCGGCTCTGAGGTGAACAGTGTACTGATGGACTACGCCAAGAGCAAGGGACTCCCTGTGTTGAGTTATCCCGGTGCAGAGAATTACGCTGACGCCTACGACCAATTCTACACCCAATTATTGGAAACAGAATAATTTTAGAGCAACGATGAATATCAGATTCATGTTGAGTATTGCCGCAGCAGTGGCACTGCTGTTGATCTCCTGCGACGATACGACCGATGATATTGGCATTTCACTGACAGACAATGCCGATCAGATCCAAATCAGTTCAGAAGTTTTCACCGCCACCTCACGCTCGGTGGCAGCCAAATCGATTGTCTCACGCAGTTCTACAGGTTACCTGGGCCGCATCATCGACCCAGAGACGGGAGCACACATCACCGCCGACTTCATGACGCAGTTTTTCTGCTTTGACGGTTTTTCCATGATCTCGCCCGACAGCATTGCCAACAAGGATGCCAACGGAGAGGCAATCGCAGACTCCTGTGAGTTGCGCCTGTTCTACAACAGCTATTACGGCGACTCCCTGGCCACCATGAAGCTCACCGTCTATGAGATGGGGACCCCAATGCCCGAGGACATCAAGTACTATACCGATTTCAGTCCGCTGAAGGAGGGGTATGTGCGCGAGGACGGCATCCACAAGGACCATGCTTACACCCTCATCAACAAAAGCGAGACACGCGAGAAGGACAGCACGGATTCCTATGTCAACAACATCCGAATGCCTCTTAACGACCCTTACACCGACAAGGATGGTGTGACCTACAACAACTTCGGCACTTATGTGATGCGACAGTATTACTCTCATCCTGAGTATTTCAAGAGCACCATCTCATTTATCAACCACGTCGTGCCAGGTTTCTATTTCAAGATGACAGGCGGTCTGGGCTCAATGGCCTACGTGATATCGCCTCAGCTGAACATCTTCTACAGCCAGCGAATCAAAGCCGACAGCATTGCCAGCAAACTGACGCTGTTCTCCGGTACGGAAGAGGTGCTGCAGACCACGACAGTGAGCAACGACGAGGAAGCTATCAGCCAGTTGGTGAACGACAAGAGCTGCACCTACATCAAGAGTCCATCGGGCATTTTCACAGAGGTCACTATTCCCGTCGACGAGATCATGAAAGGTCATGAGAACGACACCATCAACTCCGCCAAGATCATTTTCAACCGCATCAACAATGGCCAGGCAAGCCAATATAACCTGCCCGCCCCCACGTCGCTCCTGATGCTGGAGGCCGACAGTGTGGCAGCATTCTTCGAAGGAGAGAAAGTGGCCAACTACAAGGACTCCTATATCTCGACCTATTCGGCTTCGCTCAACCGCTATGCTTTCAACAACATCAGCGGACTGGTCACGGCGATGTATCACGCCAAGACAGAAGGTGTGAAGTCCGACCCCAACTGGCTGTCGTATCATCCCAACTGGAACAAAGTGATGCTCATCCCCGTCACAACCACCTACACGACTTTCGACCAGACCTCGGTGTTGTCGGGAGTTTCCAATGACATGTCGCTCACCAGCACCCGCTTAGTGGGAGGCGATACCCCGATCACCATCAGCGTGATCTACAGTTCCTTCAAATAGGCTCCCACACATGGCAGACAATTATCTGGAAAAACGGCGTGAGCAATATGAAGCCCGGAAAGCGGAATGGCTGAAGAAGAAAAAACTGCCACCGTCGATGAGAAAGACCAAGACTCCTTCAGAGAAAGCATAACAAGAAAATCCGGCCCGATGTATCCCTACATCAGGCCGGATTTTTGATTCAATTCTCTCAATATTCTCCAAACAACCTCAACAGGATAGTTTGAGAGCCGTTTCAGGCTGCATCTCAACAAAGATGTTACCCTGACAATCTTTCACCTCTAAAAATAACCTATTGAACAGATTCGTGTAGTCGTCTGTGACGATGCAAAAATAGGAGAAAAATGTGATTGCAGGTGAAGCAAAAGGATAAAAAACTTTTCAATCCGCCTTTTTTTTGACATAAATCAAGCCGTAGACTCGATATCACCGTTCATCGGGATTTGTCGCTCGGCATGCACAAGAATCCCAAGGGACCGAGTATCAGGATTGCAAATCCGAAAAGCGCATTGAAAATGCTAATACTCCATGCGGGCGGATTTCAAATCCGCCCGAACAAAGAAATAGGAATCCGCCCGAACAAAGAGAAAAGAATCCGCATGAACAAAGAAATAGGAATCCGCCCGAACAAAGACCTAAGAGGACAAGAGAATCCGGACGGACGAAGGCAAATCTTCCAGAAAAAGGAACAACAAATTGACACTCCGATACACATTTTTCAATTATTTGTTGTATCTTTGCTTTTCAAATGTGAAAGACTATAGAAAATACAATAATTATGGAAACCATCACCAATTTCGAACAACTGACAAAGCATCTTTCCGAGCGCGGCGAGCGCAAAAGAGTAGCCGTGGTATGCGCTTCGGATGATTCCACGCAATATGCCGTGGCCCGCGCCCTGGAGGAACAGTTCATAGAAGCCATCTTCGTCGGCTGCAAGGAGGAGATCATCGCCAACCCCGCCTTTGCCGCCCATGAAGGACACGTGACCTATATCGATGCCGACGACCGCGACGACGCAGCCCGCAAGGCCGTCGCACTGGTGCGCGAGGGAAAGGCCGACATTCTGATGAAGGGACTGATCAACACCGACAACCTGCTCCACGCCGTGCTCAACAAGGAGACCGGCATCCTGCCTAAAGGCAATGTGCTGACCCATATCACCGCCTCCGCCATCCCCGGCTATCCCAAACTGCTCTTCTTCTCTGATGCCGCAGTGATCCCCTATCCCACTCATGAGCAGCGTGTGGAGCAAGTGAGATATGTGGCCAAGCTCTGCCGTGACTTCGGCATCGCAGAGCCCAGGATATCGCTTATCCATTGTTCGGAGAAAGTGGGAGGCAAATTCTTCCCCTTCACGGAGCGCTATGCCGAGATCATCGAAGAAGGCCGTGAAGGACAGTTTGGCAGTTGCATCATCGACGGTCCGCTGGACCTCAAGACCTCCTGCTGCAAGGAGAGTCTGGACAAGAAAGGCATCCAGTCACCCCTCGACGGCGAGGCCGATGCCCTGATATTCCCCGACATCCAGGCCGGCAACGTCTTCTACAAGACCATCACGCTCTTCTGCCACGCAGAGACAGCCGGAATGCTCGCCGGCACGATGGCCCCGGTGGTGCTGCCCTCACGCAGCGACAGCAAGATCTGCAAATATTGCAGTCTGGCCCTGGCCGCCATCAACGCATAAACTAACCTCCCCCCCTCCACACGCAATGAGAAACCAGATCGAAGTCAAAGGCGCCCGCGTCAATAATCTCAAGAACATCAACATCAACATCCCCCACGACCAGTTTATCGTGATAGCCGGCGTGAGTGGAAGCGGCAAATCGTCGCTGGCCTTCGACACCCTGTATGCAGAAGGCCAGCGCCGCTACGTGGAGAGTCTCTCCTCGTATGCCAGGCAGTTTCTTGGGCGTATGAGCAAGCCCGAATGCGACTTCATCAAAGGTCTTCCGCCCGCCATCGCCATCCAGCAGCGTGTGATCAGCCGCAACCCCCGTTCGACGGTAGGCACCTCGACGGAGGTCTATGAATACATGCGTCTGCTCTATGCCCGTATCGGTCGCACCTACTCCCCCATCAGCGGCGTGGAGGTCAAGAAGCACTCCACGGAGGACATCGTCAAGCAAGTTTTGGAATTCTCGAAGGGCACACGCTTCTGCGTGATGGCTCCGCTTCGGATTCCCGAAGGCCGAACGCTGGAGCGCCAGTTGCAGATGGAGATGCAGCAGGGTTTCGCAAGGCTCTTCATGAAAGGGCAGTTTGTGAGGATCGACGAATTGCTCGAAGACCAGGCGACCCTTTCACAAGTGCACCCCTCCGACCTCTTCATCCTCATCGACCGTATGTCGGTGGATGACAGCAAGGACAGCATCTCCCGTCTGGTCGATTCCGCCGAGACCGCCCTCTATGAAGGTGATGGCCATTGCCGGATCACCTTCCTGCCCTCCAACATCTCTTATGACTTCTCCATGCGTTTCGAAGCCGACGGCATCCGTTTCGAAGAGCCCAACGACAACATGTTCTCCTTCAACTCCCCGCTCGGAGCCTGTCCCCACTGCGAGGGTTACGGCCGTGTGATCGGCATCGACGAGAAGTTGGTCATCCCCAACACGACATTGAGTGTCTATGACGGTTGCGTGCAATGCTGGCATGGCGAGAAAATGCGCATGTGGCAGGAAGAATTCTGCCGCCGTGCAGCCCGTTATGACTTCCCCATTTTCAAGCCCTACCTTGAGCTCACCCACCAGCAGAAGGAATGGTTGTGGCACGGTCTTCCCTCCGACCAGGGTCTCGACATCCACGACCAGGTGTCGATTGATGCTTTTTTCGCCATGGTGCAGGAAAACCAATACAAGATACAATATCGTGTGATGCTGAGCCGCTACAGGGGAAAGACCATCTGTCCGACCTGTCATGGCACACGTCTGAAAAAAGAAGCCGGGTATGTGAAGATCGGAGGTAAAAGCATCTCAGACCTTGTGGAAATGCCCATCTGGTCGCTCAGGAAATGGTTTCTGGATCTACAGATAGAGGACCATGAGCGAGAGATCGCCAAACGGCTCCTGACCGAGATCAACAACCGCCTGCAGTTTATCGACGACGTGGGACTCGGCTATCTGACCCTCAACCGTCTGTCGAACTCGCTGAGCGGTGGTGAGAGCCAACGCATCAACCTCACCACGTCGCTGGGCAGCTCACTTGTCGGTTCGCTGTATATCCTCGACGAGCCCAGCATCGGTCTGCACAGCCGAGACACCGACAAACTGATCCACGTGCTCAAGGAACTGCAGTCACTCGGCAACACGGTCATCATCGTCGAGCACGACGAGGAGTTCATGCGTGCCGCCGACTATCTGATCGACGTGGGGCCAGATGCCGGACGTCTGGGCGGAGAAATTGTCTTCGAAGGCAAAGCCTCCAGCATCACAGAGCAGAGCCTCGCCCAATACCCCAGGAGTCACACGGTGAGATACCTGTTGCACCAAGAGACCATCCCGGTGCCCCCAAGCCGCCGTCCCTGGAATTTCTGGGTCACCATCCGTGGAGCAAGGATGAACAACCTGCGAGGCATCGACGTGAAGTTTCCACTCAACGTGTTCACCGTCGTCACCGGTGTCAGCGGCAGTGGGAAATCGACTTTGGTGAAAGGCATTCTCTACCCTGCCCTGAAGCGTCATCTCGGTGATGTATGCGATGCCCCAGGCGAATATCTGGCCTTGGAAGGAGACTGGAAGCAGTTGCGCCGTGTGGAGTTCGTCGACCAGAATCCCATCGGCAAGAGCAGCCGCAGCAATCCCGCCACATACGTGAAAGCATACGATGCCATCCGCCAACTCTTCGCCGACCAGCAGTTGGCCAAGCAAATGGGGTTCAGCCAGCAGTATTTCTCCTTCAATGCCGACGGCGGACGGTGCGAGGAGTGCAAAGGAGCCGGAGTGATCACGGTCGAGATGCAGTTCATGGCCGACCTTGAACTGGAGTGCGAGTCATGCCATGGCAAACGATTCAAGCACGATATCCTGGAAGTCAAGTTCGCAGGCAAGAACATCCATGAAGTGCTGGAGATGACGGTATCTGAAGCGATAGAGTTCTTCACCGCCAACAAGCAACCGCTGATTGCCAAGCGCCTTCAGCCGCTTGAGGATGTCGGTCTGGGGTATATCCGTCTCGGACAAAGTTCCTCCACCCTCTCCGGCGGAGAGAATCAGCGTGTGAAACTTGCCTATTTCATCGGGCAGGAGCGCCAAGACCCCACGCTTTTCATTTTCGACGAGCCCACGACCGGCCTTCATTTCCATGATATCCGCCGATTGCTTTCCGCCTTCTATGCCCTCATCGACAGGGGGCACACCATACTGGTGATAGAGCATAACATGGAAGTCATCAAATGCGCCGACCATATCATCGACCTCGGTCCCGACGGTGGCGATAAAGGCGGCAATCTCGTCTTCGAAGGAACGCCGGAGCAACTGGCCGAATGTGAAGCCAGCATCACCGGAAGGTATTTACGGGAAAAATTATGACCCAAAAATTTTGTCAAACGGAAAATTTGGATTACCTTTGCGTTCGAATTGGATAAAAGGGTTATTCGGGTGTAGAAAAAGCCTCCATTTCACAAGAGTTTGCCGATATGGCTCAGTTGGTAGAGCAATTCATTCGTAATGAATAGGTCCCGGGTTCGAGTCCCGGTATCGGCTCATCATTCAAGCGGAATTAGCACATCGGTAGTGCATCGGCTTCCCAAGCCGAGGAGGCGGGTTCGATTCCCGTATTCCGCTCACCAGACAAACATCTAAGAGTCAGTGAGTTACATTGAATACTCACTGACTTTTTTCTTTTGTATCCATAATCCGATAATAGGTTTTAATAGGCTCAGATAGGCTGTAATAGGCTATCACAATTATCGGTTTACAGATCCTAATACACATGGCATTGTGAACCGTCTTCAATCAGTTACGGAGCGGCGGCGAACCTCGAAGAACTGCCGAGTGGCAAGGAAAAAGAGGGCGGCACCGACCACATGGCAGAAAGCTACTGTGAAAAAGGCAAAAGTGTAGCTGATATATTCGGATAGCAGACCTCCAGCCAGAATGCCAAGGCCAATGCCCACATCCCATGAAACCAGCAACGTGGAATTGGCCGTCCCCCGCTCGTTGTTAGAGGCGATATTGATAGTCATGTTGAGAAATGCCGGCCATAGATGGCCGTTGCCCAATCCGATGAGAAGAGGCGAAACGTAATAGCCGAAACTATTGGGACAAAGCACGAACAAGGTATAGCCCAGTGTTGAGAGAACGATGCCCTCGCCTGCATTCCTGGCCAAGCGGCCCTTCCGGAGCGATTTCGAGCCCAGGAGACGTGACACGATAAGTCCGATGGAGAGCAGCAGGAAAAACACGCCCGTACCACCCGTAATGCCCATGACCTCTTTGCTGTATATGGCCAGGAAGTTGTGCAGCACGCCGAAACAGAATCCGAAAAACACCATATTGACTGCTATCAGCCACCCTTTCAGGAGAAAGAAGCGGTCGAGAGAGATTTTGTCTCTCCTTCTCACCACCGGTCTCTTGGGCAGTTGCACTGTACTGTCGACAGCCATGCCCAAACCTGCCACGGCCAGTGCGATCCAGAACAAGAGTTGGAAATCAGATGTATACTGGTAGACAGCGATACCCACCGACGGTGCCATGGCCATCGCCAGATTGTTGCTCAGGCCATAATAGCCGATACCCTCATTACGCCGGCTCGACGGCAAGACATCTATCGCCACCGTACTGTTGGCCACCGTCAACCCACCGAAGGGTGCTCCATGGAGCGTTCTGATGATAGCGAAGAGCAGCAAGGATCCGGCAGCCAGATAGCCGGTGAAGAAGATGAAAAAGAGGAAATAGAAGAAGAGCAGCATCCGTTTCCTGTCAAAACTATCGACGAGGAAACCACTGAAGGGGCGGAACAGCAGTGCCGTGATGGTATACCCTGAAAGCACCAGTCCGATGACATCCTTTGTGGCCGAGAAATACTCACTCAGGTAGAGAGGCAGCAAAGGTGCAAGCAAATAGAAGGCAAAGAACAGCAAGAAATTGGCTGTCATCACTTTGACATAGTTTCGGTTCCAGAGTTTTTCCATTACTATTGCCCGTTTTAGGGTCATCCGATTATCGATAAGGAAGGCAAGGATACCTATCCCTGCCTTCCTTCATTAATGATTTTAAAAAAAGGTGTGAAGTCTGTTTATTGATGCTGCTCACGCAGGAGGTCATTGACCGTCTTGACCGGATTGAAGGTTGAGAGCGGCACCTCCACAAAGACCGTGTTCCAGTCGCTCATGGCACCGTTCCAAAGCCCAGGAAGTTCGAGCGCCTTCAGTTCCTTGCCATTCTTGCTCTTGCTGCTGATGAAGCCCGTCGACTTGTCGACAAACTCCGGCAGGTTGAAGCGGTTGCCCTTGTAATCCTTGACAGCGCACACGAGGTCAACGGGATTGAAATGAGTGCCTTCAGTAAACATTTTTTGATATTCCACGTTGCTCTTGTCGATCTGGCTGCTCTCAAGAATCTGCAGGCTCACGGTGCCATCCTGGTTGTAAGTGAGGAACGGTCCGCCACCCGGTTCTCCGACATTCTTCACGACGCCGCAAACACGCATCGGCCGGTTGAGTTTCTTGTGGAGATAGATCACGAGTTCAGCATCCTCAAGCAGTTTGATATCCGGATTGCGGCAGCACAGGTCACGCTGCAAGAAACGGATGATCTCTTCCAGCTGCTCATGGTTGTACTTGCCAGTATCGAGCAGTTGCAGATATTCGAAGGCTTTCTTCTGAAGCGTCACCAATACGCCAGCGATGAGCTGCTTGTAAGTGACGGTATCCCCCTTGAGCCTGTCGGGAACGACATTGTCAATATTCTTGATAAAGATCACGTCGGCGTCGATCTCGTTGAGATTCTCGATAAGTGCTCCATGTCCACCGGGCCTGAACAGCAATTTGCCATCCTCAGTGCGGAAAGGAGTGTTGTCGGGATTGGCAGCGATGGTATCGGTGCTCGGTTTCTGTTCCGAGAATGAGATATTGTACTTGATGCCATATTTGTCAGCATAGCCATCGACCTTCGACTCCACCTTCTGCTCAAAGAGAGCCATATGCTCATGGCTGACCGTGAAATGCACGTTGGCCTCGCCGTTGCTGGCAGCATACAGAGCGCCCTCCACGAGGTGTTCCTCCATCGGGGTGCGCGGGCCATTCTCATAGTTGTGGAACAGAAGCAGTCCTTTGGGCAGCTGTCCGTAGTTCAGGCCCTTGGCCTCAAGCATGTTGGCCACCACAGCCTTGTAATTGCCCTCTGCCATCAACTGGTCGATGCCCTTTCCGCAATTCTCGACACATTTCTCATCGAGAGCTCCGAAGAAAGCGAAGTGATGGATATTGTCGAAATATTTCTTTTCGAAATCGGTGGTCGGCACATCATAATCAGCCGAAAGGAAAGCGAACATGTCTTTGAACATGCGGCTTGCGGCGCCCGATGCCGGCACGAACTTCACGATTTTCTTACCTTCGGCTTTATAAGCATCCCAGGCAGCGATCATCTGCTCGCGCTCACTCTCCTCAGGAGCGATGATACCCTTGCCAATGGCGGCGGCGGCCTCCAGTTTCAGGAAGGGGAAGCCCGTTTTGAATTCATCCAACTGAACAGCGATCTGCTCTTCAGAGATTCCTTTTGATGCGATTTGTCTTAGATCTTCTTGTGATAACATAATAAAATAGATTTAAATAACACTTTTTGGGTATTTTGTCACAAAAATACTTACTTTTTCTTAAATAGAAGAATATTTGATTGGAAATTTATAACTTTGCATCAATTAATTCATTGGAAATGGAGACAATCGATCAAAATAAGGCAGAAGAACAAGCCATCACTGAGTTGCTGACCACCCTGCATGACGCCCTGGCGCAACACCTGCGCCCCAACGATGAGGAGCAATTGAACGCGATACTCAAGGACATGCATGATAATGGTGTCGCACAGCCCAACGCCTTCCACCTCAACCCCATGCTCTTCGGTCTGCAGACCGCCCAG
Source organism: uncultured Prevotellaceae bacterium (assembly GCA_946540735.1). Classification (GTDB taxonomy): domain Bacteria; phylum Bacteroidota; class Bacteroidia; order Bacteroidales; family Bacteroidaceae; genus Prevotella. The sequence goes on from CAMNIN010000002.1 coordinate 149,294, forward strand.
ATCGCCATGGAGGAAATCGGACTGCGCAGGGAAGGTGTGCTGGCCATCATCCTCTATTCCTGCCAAGCCCAGACGCGGTATAGCTTACAAGACATCTCAGACCGTTTCGGCGAAGGCGTGGCGCAGATCATCCATGGCCTGGACCGCATCCAAGGGCTCTACAAAAAAAGTCCCACGGTAGAGAGCGAGAATTTCCGCAATCTGCTCATCTCCTTCGCCGAGGACATGCGCGTGATCCTGATCATGATCGCCGACCGCGTGAACCTGATGCGCCAGATCCGCGACACCGACATGGTGGAAGAGAAGCAACGCGTGTCGGAAGAAGCCTCCTATCTCTATGCCCCTCTTGCCCACAAACTCGGATTGTATAAGCTCAAGAGCGAGTTGGAGGACCTGAGCCTGAAATACCTGGAGCATGATGCCTACTACATGATCAAGGAGAAGCTCAATGCCACGAAGCGCTCCCGCGACGCCTACATCGAGCGCTTCATCCGCCCTATCGAGGAGAAACTGCGTGAGACTGGTCTGAAATTCCACATGAAGGGACGCACGAAGAGCATCCATAGCATCTGGCAGAAGATGAAGAAGCAGAAATGCGGCTTTGAAGGCATCTATGACCTGTTTGCCATCCGCATCATCATCGACGCACCGCTGGAAAAGGAGAAGATGCAATGCTGGCAGACATTCTCGATCATCACCGACATGTATCAGCCCAATCCCAAGCGCATGCGCGACTGGCTCTCCGTTCCCAAGTCGAATGGCTACGAGAGTCTTCACATCACGGTGCTCGGTCCCGAGAACAAGTGGGTGGAGGTGCAGATCCGCACCGAACGCATGGACGAGATCGCTGAGCGCGGACTTGCCGCCCACTGGCGCTACAAGGGCATCAAGGGCGACTCCGGCATCGACGAGTGGCTGAACAACATACGCGCCGCCCTGGAGAGCAATGACGACCTGCAGATGATGGACCAGTTCAAGATGGACCTCTACGAAGACGAGGTTTTCGTCTTCACGCCCAAGGGCGACCTGTTCAAATTCCCCAAGGGTGCCACCATACTCGATTTCGCCTACCATATCCACTCCAATGTAGGCAACCGCTGCGTCGGCGGCCGCATCAACGACCGTCTGGTGCCCGTCAGGGAACCGCTCCGCAGTGGCGACACCGTGGAAATCCTCACCTCCAACAACCAGAAGCCCAAGCAAGACTGGCTCTCGATCGTGAAGACTTCGCGTGCGAAGTCAAAAATCCGTCTAGCCCTCAAAGAGACTCAGGTGAAAGACGGCCTCTTTGCCAAGGAGATGCTTGAGCGCAAGTTCAAGAACAAGAAAATAGAGATGGAAGAAGCCACGATGTCGCACCTGATCCGCAAGCTCGGTTTCAAGGAGACCCGTGATTTCTACAAGCAACTCGCTGACGAGAAGCTCGATCCCAATGAGGTGATCGAGAAATATGTCGAGATCCGCAACATCGAGACCGGAAATGCCCCCCAGGTGGCAGCCCGCAGCGCAGAGGAGTTCAGCTACGAGAACCCCGATGAGGAATACACCCGCCGCAATGATGACGTGCTTGTGATCGACCGCAACCTGAAAGGCATCGACTATCAGTTGGCGAAATGCTGCAATCCTATCTACGGCGATCAGATTTTCGGTTTTGTCACGGTGAGCGGCGGTATCAAGGTGCACCGTGCCGATTGCCCGAATGCCCCCGAACTGCGCCGCCGTTTCGGTTATCGGATGGTGAAGGCCCGATGGAGCGGCAAGGGATCGTCGCAATATGCGATCACACTCCGTGTGGTGGGCAACGACGACATCGGCATCGTGAACAACATCACCAGCATCATCTCCAAGGAGGAGAAGATCGTGATGCGCTCTATCAACATCGACAGTCATGACGGCTTGTTCGGCGGTATCCTCGTGGTGCAGCTCGACGATACCTCGCGCTTGGAGACCCTCATCAAGAAGCTCCGCACTGTGAAAGGAGTGAAACAAGTGGAAAGACTATAGGCCAGATTATCCTGCAAGGCTTTACCCAACCGATCCTGCCCACTGCCGATCAGGGATCAGAACACTTCCGCGCAGGAATCAGAACTCCACTCGGTCGATGAGAGCGAGCCCCTTTGGTGTGCAGATACCACGCAGGATGGTCATGATGACATTCTTGAAAATCGTCATCATCGGATAAGTCTGATAAAGTTCGGTATCCATGACATATTTCATGAATACCTCTGTCATGGAATTGATGATCTCATAATTGACATCGCCTCTGAAACAGCCCTCTCTCACGCCCCTCATCATGAACTGAATAGACTTGCTGCGGTTGGTCTCATTCCGATTGCTGATATACTCCATTACCCTGGGATACTTGTGGATCTCGGAATAGAAAAGCGGATTGGTCGTACCGCTGTTCTCGATATGGAGCCGCAAAAACGAGACCAGGATATCCATCACATTGCTGTCGTCCTTGATTTCCTGAGCAAGTTTCTCCTCAAAAGACTCATGATTGTATTTGACACAAGCATAAAGCAGATCCTCCTTGGTGCGGTAGATCTCATAAAGAGTCCGTTTGGAAATCGACAAGTGGCATGCGATATCATCCATTTTCACAGCTTTAATACCTTTCTCACGAAAATCATCAATAGCCGTCTTCAAGATCTTCTTCTGAAGATCCTGCCGATAAGTGGTGGAATTGAGTGTTTTAGGCATCGTATAGTGTAGCTTGGGTCCGTGTCAGTGGCAAAGATAGTGAATAATATTGAAATGTCAAAATAAAAGAGCCACTAAACTTTGCAACTCGGTTGCGAAACCAATCATCTACCTTTGCAAAAGTTTTGATAAAAAAGCAAAAGATCATGTCATATCCACACCATCACCACGAGCAACGCCATGACCATCATGAGCATCATCATGAGCATGAATGCCATGAGTGCCACCATCATCACCATCATCACCATGAGGGAGGTCTGAAACCGCAATTGCTGTGCATCGCTGCCACAGTGATCCTGCTCATCGCATGTGTCATCATCGACAAGCGAGTCGAGATGTCCACCTGGCAGTTGCTGCTGCTCTATCTCATCCCCTACCTCACCGCCGGATACGCTACGCTCAAGGAAGCGGCTGAGGGCATCGCCCATGGCGATATGTTCAACGAGCATTTCCTGATGTCGATTGCCACGATCGGAGCCCTGTGCATCGGTTTCCTGCCTGGAGCCGAGACGCAGTTTCCCGAGGCCGTCTTCGTCATGCTGTTTTTTCAGATCGGCGAACTCTTCGAGGGTTATGCTGAGGGGAAGAGCCGCGAGAGCATCTCCCATCTGATGGCCATCCGCCCCGACGTGGCCCATGTGTTGCGTCACGGCGAGGAAGTCAGCGTAGGCCCCGAGGAGGTGGAAGTCGGCGAGACCATCATCATCCGTCCTGGTGAGAAAGTGCCATTAGACGGTGTCATCGAGGAAGGCAGTACCGCCCTGAACACCGTCGCACTCACTGGCGAGAGCATGCCCCGGGAGGCCGGTGTGGGAGATGAAGTCATCTCAGGTTGTGTGAACCAATCCGGAGCCATCAAAGTGCGCACGCTCAAGAGTTTCGGCGAAAGCACCGTATCGAAAATCATCCGTCTGGTGGAGAACGCCAATGAGAAGAAATCCCACAGCGAGGCGTTCATCACACGCTTTGCCAAAGTCTACACCCCCATCGTGGTTTTCGCCGCCCTTGCCCTTGCTCTTTTTCCACCCCTGCTCTCCGGCGATTTCACGGGCACCTTCCCTGTATGGCTATACCGTGCCCTCATCTTTCTCGTCGTCTCCTGTCCATGTGCGCTGGTCATCAGCGTACCACTCACCTTCTTCGGAGGTATCGGAGGAGCCTCACGGAATGGCATTCTCATCAAGGGGTCAAGCTATATGGACACCCTGGCCCAAGTGCGAACCATAGTCTTCGACAAGACCGGCACCCTCACCCATGGACAGTTCGCCGTCGAAGCCGTGCATCCCGACAGTTGCGATGAGAAACAATTGCTCCATCTGGCCGCCCATGTGGAGCATTACTCCACCCACCCGATCGGAGCCGCACTCCGTGATGCGTTCCCTGCGGAAGCCACCGATGGCTGTGAGGTGAGCGACGTGGAGGAAATCGCCGGCCATGGCGTCAGGGCACGTGTCGGCAAAGACCTGGTGAGCGTGGGCAACACCAAGATGATGAAGAGCATGGGCATCACTTGGCGCGACTGTCACCACACAGGCACCATCATCCATGTCGCCATCAACGGCACCTACGCCGGACACATCGTGATCAACGACAAGATCAAGGAGGACAGTGCCGAAGCCATACGACAGCTCCATCAGCTCGGTGTGACCCACACTGTGATGCTAACCGGCGACCGTGAGGAAGTGGCAGCAAAAGTGGCCGAGCAACTGCGTATCGACGAATATCACTCGGAACTGCTGCCCACCGACAAGGTCAACCAGATTGAGAGGCTGATCGGTCATCCATCGGATGTCAGCCGGGTGGCATTTGTCGGCGACGGCATCAACGACGCCCCGGTATTGGCGAGAGCCGACGTCGGCATCGCCATGGGAGGCATGGGAAGCGACGCTGCCATCGAAGCGGCCGACGTGGTGCTGATGGACGACAAGCCCTCGAAGATCGCTCTTGCCCTGCGCATCGCCCGTCGCACCCTGCGTATCGCCCGACAAAACGTGTGGTTCGCCATCGGTGTGAAAGTGGCCGTCTTGCTTCTGGCCGCCATCGGTCTGGGCAACATGTGGATGGCCGTCTTCGCCGACGTGGGAGTAACCGTGCTTGCCGTGCTCAATGCCATGCGCGCCCTCCGGATATGATGCCCACGAAGGCTGAAGACATCCGAAATCCGGGAAGGCAGTTGTGCCAGACTCCGCTTCCGGCATCCTGCCAGTCGTGGATAATTGCCCCAAAAATTTGGCATTTCACTCGCTTATTCGTACCTTTGCATCGAATTATTCGAGTTTTCGAAAAAAGAAAGGCAAGCGACACATGGCTTCAGCAGAAACCTATATCCGAATGCGGGCATTCGCCCGAGTGGACGGGGCTAAACTCGGTCTTTTCTGGATCGTGAGTTTTGCCCTGTTTATTGGCAGTTTCAAATTCCCCATCTGCAGTATGCTCTGGATCTTGACGATGGTGATGACCCCTTTCGTGGTGGCTATCCTCACCAAGTTATACAGCGACAAGACACCCGAGCGCCACATCAGCTACCGTCATGCCTACGCTCACTCCATGCTCACCGTGTTCTATGCCTCGCTGATCATGGCGATCTCGCAGTGGGCCTATTTCCAGTATCTCGACCATGGGCAGCTCATCGACCGCTATACCAGCATTCTGACCGACCCCCAATTCTCGAAATCACTGGAAGGCATGGGCTACAGCAAGGCCACACTGAAACAGCTCGTCGAGCAACTCCGCCAACTTCGCCCCATCGACATCGCCCTCCAACTGCTTTGGAGCAATATTGTGGCAGGTCTGCTGATGAGTCTCACCACAGCCCTCTATGTGAGCAGCAGGAGATACTTCAAGCCACGCCAATAACAGCATTCACACCATAAAAGAACAACAAACAATCAAGCAATATGGACATTTCAGTTGTCATCCCCCTTTTCAACGAAGAGGAATCTCTGCCCGAACTTTATCAATGGATAGAGCGAGTGATGGATGAACACAGCTTCAGTTTTGAGGTGATCTTCATCAACGACGGTTCGACCGACCGCTCCTGGGACGTGATCCAGCGGCTCTCCGAGCAGTCAGACCATGTGAAAGGCATCAAATTCCGCCGCAATTACGGCAAGAGTCCCGCCCTCTACTGCGGTTTCAAGGAAGCGCAAGGCGACGTGGTCATCACGATGGACGCCGACCTGCAGGACTCCCCCGACGAGATACCCGACCTCTACCGCATGATCATGTCTGACGGGTATGACCTGGTCTCCGGCTACAAGCAGAAGCGGTATGACCCGCTGTCGAAGACAATACCCACCAAACTCTTCAATGCCACTGTGCGCCACATCAGCGGCATCAAGAACCTCCACGACTTCAACTGCGGATTGAAAGCCTACCGCCGTGATGTGGTGAAGAATATCGAAGTGTATGGTGAGATGCACCGTTTCATCCCCTATCTGGCCAAGAACGCCGGTTTCGACAAGATCGGCGAGAAGGTGGTCCACCACCAGGCCCGCAAGTACGGCAAGTCGAAATTCGGCCTCAACCGTTTTGTGAACGGCTACCTCGACCTGATGACCCTCTGGTTTCTGAGCAGTTTCGGGCGGAAGCCGATGCACGTGTTCGGCTTTCTGGGCACGATTGTCTTCCTCATCGGCCTTCTGTCTGCCATCATCATCGGCGCCGACAAACTGATCGCCCTTGCTCATCATGTACCCCAGCGGCTTGTCACCGACTCCCCCTATTTCTACATCGCCCTGACCATGATGATGATCGGCACCCAACTGTTCCTGGCCGGTTTCCTGGGTGATTTGATCAGCCGTTCTTCGACCACCCGCAACGACTATCAGATAGAGGAGGAAATCCGATGCGGAAACTGATGCCCTTCATTGCGGCGTTGCTCATCGTATCGGCATGTTCGTCGATCGACTGCCCGCTCAACAACGTGGTCTACGCCAAATACATCCTGCAGGGTGACGTGCGTGCCATCCCCGGCGAGCTGACTGTCAGCACACGCCGTGCCGACGGCCGCGATACCGTCATTCTCGACGCCCTCTCCGACGCTGCGGATTTCGTTTTGCCTATCAGTTACATCAGGCCCACCGAAGTCTTGTTTTTCCAGTTGAGAGACAGCAACTCTGTGTTGCATTACGACACGGTGACCTACACCAAGACCGACATGCCACATTTCGAGTCAGTGGACTGCGGTCCCAACTTCTTCCACAAACTCACGGGAGTGACGTGGACAAAGCAATTCATCGACTCGATCATCATCTCCAAATCCACAGTAAACTATGACACGACCGGTGGTAATGTGCAGATATATCTCAAGCCTGGTCTTTAGCCTTCTGCTGGTACTGCCCCTGCATGCCCAGAAGAGAATCGCCGTCCAGGAAGAGAAGGAAGACAGCGTGCCCCTGCTCAACGGCTTCGCCGTCGGAGTTGACTTGGTCGGACCTGTGCAAAGTGCGCTGAGCGACTACGGACAGTATGAAGCCTCGCTCCGCATCAACCTCCGCGACACCTACTTCCCCATCGTGGAAGCCGGTCTGGGAAGAGCCTCCCACGACGACATGGTGACCCTCATCAAGTATGAGTCGAAAGCCCCCTATTTCCGATTGGGCATGGACTACAACCTCATGAAAGACAAGCATGCCGCCTACCGCATCTATGGCGGAGCACGTTATGCCCTGACCTATTTCAGCTACGACCTCTCCCACCCCGGCCTCACCGACCCCTACTGGGGCGACAAGGCACCTTATCAAGCCGACGGCGTGAAATGCCATTACCACTGGATAGAGTTTGCCGCCGGCGTGGATGCCAAGATCCTCGGCCCCGTCCACTTCGGATGGAGTGTCAGATACCGCAAGCGACTCTTTCACGACTCCGGCGACCTGGGCAATGTGTGGTATGTGCCTGGTTTAGGCAAGTCAGGCAGCACCCGTATGGGGTTCCTTTTCATCCTCTCTATTGACATTTAACGACCTCACCCCGTCATCATGAACAAGCGTAAGAACCTGATCTGGCAAATCCCCTTCCTCACCCTGCTCATCGTAGGCACTGTGCTCATTATCAACCAGCAGCGCAACATGCCCTATATCCGCAATGAGGGGAAGATTTTCGGCACTTTCTATCACATCACCTATCAAAGTGACAAGGACCTCCAGAAAGAGATAGAAGAAGCCCTGCAACAAGTAGACAACTCGCTTTCCCCCTTCAATCCGTCGTCTATCATCACCCAAGTGAACAACAACGAAGACGTGGTCGTCAACCAGATGTTCACCGATGTCTACCGCATCGCCGAGAAAGTATCCAAGGACACTGACGGTGCATTTGATATCACTGTCGCCCCGCTTGTCAATGCCTGGGGATTCGGTTTCAAAGAAGGGAGAGACCCCGACAAATCCGCCATTGACAGCCTGCTCCAACTCATCGGCTATCAGAAAGTGAGTCTGGGCAGGAACCAGCGTGTGAGCAAGTCGGACCCGAGGATCATGCTCGACTGCAGTGCCGTGGCCAAAGGTTATGGCTGCGATGTGGCAGCCAGTGTGCTTCGTCGTCACGACGTGACCAACTACATGGTGGAGATCGGCGGCGAGGTAGTGACCAAGGGCGTGAGTGAGAAGCGGGTGCCCTGGCACATCGGCATCAACCGGCCCACCGATGACCCTTTGCAGACCTCGCAAGAACTCATGACCATCCTCAACGTCACCGACAAAGCAATGGCCACGAGCGGCAACTACCGCAATTTCTATTACAAAGACGGGAAAAAGCTCGCCCACACCATCGACCCCAAGACCGGCTATCCCGTTCAGCACAGCCTCTTGTCGGCCACGGTACTGGCCTCCGACTGCGCCACGGCCGACGCCTATGCCACCTCGTTCATGGTGATGGGCTTAGAGCGGGCCAAGGCCCTCCTTGCCAAGCACCCCGAACTGATGGCCTATCTTGTCTATTCCTCCGCCGACGGTCATTTTGAGGAATGGTGCTCCCCCGAGCTGAAGGCCAAAATGCTCGACGACTGATGAGTGATAACGGGTCCTACATGGTCATCCGGTTGTTGGAGCTCCCCTTGTTTCAGGGCATCAGCCAAACCGACCTTTCCATCATCCTCGGACACACCAAACTCGAGTTTGCCCGCCGCCATGCCGGCATGACAATCGTGGAGGATAATCAGCGCTGCGAAGCCTTGTTGTTTCTCCTCAAAGGCAAGATGAGTGTCATCACCTACAGCGACGACCGCAGTTACCATGTGGAAGAGATATGCTCAGCACCCGCTGTCATCCAGCCCGAGCGATTGTTCGGTCTCTCACAGCACTACACCCAGACCTGCCTCGCCATCGACAGATGCGACCTGCTCATCATCCACAAGGCCGAAATCCTCAAGCTCAGCAAGCACTATGAGATTTTCCGCCTGAACCTGCTCAACGCCATCACCACCCAGGCACAGCGTCTCTCTCGCATCGCCTGGCGCCCCTGCCCTCACTCGATCCACGACAAGATATGCCGCTTCCTGGGCGACCACTGCCGTTACCCCGCAGGCACGAAGACCTTCCACATCAAGATGCAGACGCTGGCCACCGCCATCGGCGAGAGCCGTCTGAACGTATCACAAGAGCTTCATGCCATGGAGTCCGAGGGGCTTCTCAAGCTGTCGCGGGAGCAAATCCACGTCGACAACATGGAGAAGTTGTGGGGAAACTGAGAGCCCAGAAGTTATCCATTGATTAAATAATGATTTGAAAAGAAAAACTTTGTTTAATTATTTTGCATATTGAGCGGATTTCATTACTTTTGTAGACTAAAAACAGGGACGGAAATCCCATCAGAACAAAACGACGTTATAGCTATATATGAAAACCGATCAAGAAGAGCCGAAGAAGAGAGAGAATCCGTTTTTCACCCCATTCCACACGCTTCATGACACTTACCCCTTCGACAAGATCCGTCTGGAGGACTTTGAGGAAGCCTTTATTGAGGGCATCCGCCGTGACAAGGAGCAGATCGAAAAGACCATCAACAATCCCGAGAAGCCCACTTTCGACAACACCATTATCAACAAGGATGACGACAATGAGTATTACGGGCTTCTCGACCGTGTCTCGACCGTGTTTTTCAATCTTCTGAGTGCCGAGACCACCGACGAGATGGATGCCCTGGCACAGAAGATCGAGCCCATGCTGACACAACACTCCAACGACATACTGCTCAACAAGGCCCTGTTTGAGCGCATCAAGGCCGTGCACCTGCACCACCGCCGCCTCACCCCTGAGGAGAAACGGCTGCTCGACAAGACCTATGAGGGATTCACCCGCTGCGGTGCCATGCTCGACGAGGAAGGCAAGAACCGCCTGCGCCAGCTCAATGAGGAGGCCAGCATGCTCTCCCTGCAGTTCTCCCAGAACCTCCGCAAGGAGCGTAAAGCCTTCACCCTGCATCTGACCGAAGAGTCGGATCTCGACGGACTGCCCGAGCGGGTGCGTGAGCAAGCCGCCCAGGAGGCCAAGGACCGAGATCTGGAAGGCTGGGTGTTCACCCTCGATGCTCCCAGCATGGGGCCGTTTATGAAATACTCCACCAAGCGGGAACTCCGCCGTCAACTGTATATGGCGAGCAACACCCTCTGCACCCATGACAACGCTGAGAACAACACCGAGATCTGCAAACGCATTGTCAACATCCAGCGTGAGCGCGCCCAGCTCCTGGGTTTCAAGACCTTCGCCGACTTTGTGCTGAAGAACCGCATGGCCAGCAACAAGCGCAATGTCTACCGTCTGCTCGACCAGTTGATTGAAGCCTACAAGCCCACCGCTCAGAAAGAATTGTCGGAAATCGAGCGGCTCGCCCGCAAGTTGGAAGGCAAAGACTTCCAGTTGGAGCCATGGGACCTGAGCCACTACTCCTACAAGTTGCAGATGCAGAAATACGACCTCGATTCCGAGATGCTTCGCCCCTATTTCGAGCTGTCGAAAGTCATCGAAGGCGTGTTCGGGCTTGCCACCCGACTCTACGGCATCACCTTCCGCGAGAACAAGGACATCGCCGTCTACCACCCTGACGTGAAAGCCTACGAAGTGTTTGACAAAGACGGCAGCTATCTGGCCGTGTTCTACGCCGACTTCCACCCCCGCAAAGGCAAGCAAGGCGGAGCCTGGATGACCAGTTACCAAGGCCAGAGCATCAACCGCAAGGGAGAGAACATACGTCCTCACGTGAGTGTGGTGATGAACCTGACGAAGCCCACCGCCAACAAGCCGTCGTTGCTGAGTCTTGGCGAAGTGGAGACCTTCCTGCATGAGTTCGGTCACTCCCTTCACGGGATGTTTGCCAACACCCGCTTCGAGAGCATGTCGGGCACCAACGTGTGGTGGGATTTCGTAGAACTTCCCTCGCAGTTCATGGAAAACTACTCCGTGGAGAAGGAGTTCCTGCGCACCTTCGCCTTTCATTATGAGACAGGCGAGCCCCTGCCCGACGAACTGATTGCCCGCATCGTGAAGAGCCGCAATTTCATGGTGGCCTACAACTGCATGCGCCAAGTGAGTTTCGGTCTGCTCGACATGGCCTATTACACCCTCGACAAGCCATTGGAAGGCGATCTCATGGCTTTCGAGCACAAGGCATGGGAGAAAGCCCTCGTATTCAAGCAGCAACCCGGCACATGCATGACCGTGCAGTTCTCTCACATCATGGCCGGAGGATATTCAGCAGGCTACTACAGTTACAAATGGGCCGAGGTGCTGGAAGCCGACGCATTCAGCGTCTTCAAGAAAAACGGCATTTTCGACACCGCCACCGCCCAGCGTTTCCGCGACAACATCCTGTCGAAGGGCGGCACAGAGCACCCGATGATCCTCTACAAACGTTTCAAGGGCAGCGAGCCCACCATCGACGCCCTGCTGCGCCGTAATGGCATCCGCCGCCAACAGAAAGTCACCCCAACCCGACGGAAGAAATGACCAAGGAAGAGAAGAAACAGCACCAGCTCGACCAGCGCTACCTGCGCATGGCCCGCATCTGGGCCGAGAACAGCTACTGCGTGCGCCGCCAAGTGGGCGCCCTGGTGGTGAAAGACAAGATGATCATCAGCGACGGCTACAACGGCACGCCCAGCGGGTTTGAGAACATCTGTGAGGACGAGCACAACGTGACCAAGCCCTATGTGCTGCATGCCGAGGCCAATGCCATCACCAAACTGGCCCGCAGCAGCAACAACAGCGAGGGCAGCACGCTCTATGTCACGGCATCGCCCTGCCTGGAATGCTCGAAACTCATCATCCAATCCGGCATCCGTCGCGTCGTCTATGGTGAGGAATACCGTTTGTCGGACGGCATCGAACTACTCCGTCGCGCCAATATCGAAGTGAAATACATCAATTTAGACCATCATGAATCTGAATAAGAGCAACCGCTATATGCCCCTCATCCTCGCCGCCTGCGTGGTGGTGGGAATCCTCATCGGCACCTTCTTCGCCAAGCATTTCTCAGGCAACCGGCTGAGCATCATCAATTCAGGCAGCAACCGTCTGAACAACCTGCTCCACATCATTGACGACCAGTATGTCGACAGCGTCAACATGAACGACCTGGTGGAGAAAGCCATCCCGGAAATCCTGAATGAGCTCGACCCCCACTCCGTGTATATCAGTGCCAAGGATGTGCAGTCGGCCAACGACGATCTCCGCGGCTCGTTCTCAGGTGTGGGCATCGAGTTCGTGATCCGCAAAGACACCATCCACGTGCAGAACGTGATTGCCGGCGGACCGGCCGAGAATGCCGGGGTGATGGCCGGCGACAAGATCGTGAGCATCGACGACCAACCTTTCGTCGGTGAGATCGTCACCAACGACGAAGCCATGCGACGCCTGAAAGGCCAGCGCGGCACGAAGGTGAAGATCGGTGTGCTGCGCTACAAGCAGCAGAAGCCCAAGTACTTCACGGTGACCCGCGACGACATTTATACGAGCAGCATCAGTGCCGCTTATATGCTCGACGAGAAGACAGGCTACGTCCGTATCAAGAATTTCGGCGAGAACACCTACGGCGAGATGCTGTCCTCCCTGGCCATGCTCGCGCAGGAAGGGTTTGAGAACCTGGTCATCGACCTCCGCGACAACAGCGGCGGCTATATGGCCTCAGCCATTCAGATCGCCGACGAGTTCTTGCCCAAGAACCGCCGCATCGTCTACACCGAAGGCCGCAAGCAGCCCCGTGAGATCTTCACCAGCACAGGCCGCGGCACCTACCAGGACATCCCCCTGGTGGTGCTCATCAACGAAGGTTCAGCCTCGGCTTCAGAGATTCTGGCCGGAGCCATCCAGGACAACGACCGCGGCACAGTGATCGGCCGTCGCTCATTTGGCAAGGGACTGGTGCAGAAGCAGATTGAATTCACCGACGGCAGCATGATCCGCCTGACCATCGCCCGCTATTATTCTCCCTCTGGCCGCTGCATCCAGAAGCCCTACTCCACCGGCAAGGACAAGGATTACGAGGAAGACCTGCTTGTGCGCTACGAGCATGGGGAGTACTTCAGCGAGGACAGCATCAAGCACACCGGTCCGGAGTATCACACCAGCATAGGTCGCACGGTCTATGGAGGCGGAGGCATCACCCCCGACATCTTCATTCCCGAGGACACCACAGGCATCACCTCTTATTACAAGGAAGCCGCCATGAGCGGTCTGATCATCCAGTATGCCTTTGAGTATACCGACAACAACCGTGACAAGATGAAGGAGCTGAAGAGCATGCCGGCACTGCTGTCGTACCTCAAGCGCCAGAACCTGCTGGAGCGTTTCGCCGAGTATGCCGAGAAGAATGGTCTGCAGCGCCGCAACCTGATGCTTCAGAAGTCGAAGAGATTGTTTGAGAAATATCTTTATAGCCGTGTCATCTACAACATGCTCGACGAGGAAGCGTGGATGGAGTATCTCAACCAGGACGATCCAGCCATCACCAAGACCCTTGAGGTGTTCCGCAACAAGTCGGCATTCCCCAAGAAGCCTGATGACACCGCATCGGTCAAAAGCAAGAAGTAAAGGACTCTAATAGAATTTGATATCGGCGATCACCCTTGCCCCCACATGCTGGTTGAGCCGGTTGACCAACTGGGTTCTCATCATCGACAATTCGGCCCTCAAGGCCGAATTGCTGATTTTCACCATCAAGGTCTGGTTGGAAATGAAGATGTCGCCCGAGAATTGAGCCACGACAGGTCCAGCCACCACCTCCCAGGAGTCGATCAGCCTCCTTTGCAGCAGAGGGGTCTCCAATCCTGCGGAGCGGAGAAAAACGGCCAGCACGCTATCAAGATCTTTTACGTCGCGTCTGAACATTTCGTCTATGATTTAGGAGTGATGACGCCATTGTCCACGGAGAATATCCGATAGTCGAAGGCATTGTTATGAAGGATTCGGTCGAGATGGTCGCGGTTGGTATCAGTGATGAAGATCTGTCCGAACTCCTCTCCAGACACCATTTTGACGATTTGCTCCACACGGTCGGCATCCAGTTTGTCGAAGATATCATCGAGCAGCAGCAGTGGGGTCGTCTGGCTATTGGTACGCTTGAGGAAGTCAAACTGAGCCAGTTTGAGAGCGATGGCGAAAGACTTGATCTGTCCTTGGCTGCCTTCCCGCTTCATGAGGTATCCCCCGAGTTTCAGATCCAGGTCATCCCTGTGCACGCCATGCAGGGAATATCCCACAGCCCTGTCTTTGAACCTGTCGCGCTGTATGACCTCGAGGAGCGGTCCCCGTGTGCCATGCGAGACATATTCCACCGACACCTCTTCGGCCGATTGGCATATCTGCTGGTAGATTTTCTGAAACACCGGAATGAACTCCCTGACAAACTCCTGCCTCTTAGCGAAGACAATCTCCCCTTCGACCGCCATCTGTCTCTCCCAGATATCCATCAGCGTCTCATCGGGTTCCTCCTCCATTTTGAGCAGCACGTTTCTCTGCTGGAGAGCCTTGTTGTAGTTGAAGAGAGCCGTGATATACGCCCTGTCATACTGCGATATCACCATATCCATCAGTTTGCGACGCTCCTCGCTTCCTCCGTCGATGATGGCAGAGTCGGAAGGCGAGACAAGCACCAGAGGCAATAGTCCGATATGCTCGGATAGTTTCTTATACTCCTTCTTGTTGCGCTTGAAATGCTTTTTCTGTCCCCGTTTCATACCACAATAGATTGTCTCCGTATCGCCGTTCTCATGATGGAAAAGTCCCTCCACCATGAAGAAATCCTGCTGGTGTGAGATCACCTGCGAGTCCAAAGCCGAATGTGCGCTGCGGCAGAAAGCCAGATAATGGATGGCATCGAGGAAATTGGTTTTCCCCATGCCGTTTTGTCCGAGCAGGCAATTCATTTTAGGCGACAAGTCAACATTTGCCGAAAGGATGTTCTTGTAATTGACGATGGAAATACTATCAAGTATCATGCTATACAGAGGGAGAAAGAGTCAATTTTGTGCAAAGTTACGCCATTTGGGAGTGAAAAACGAAAAAAGTCTGCAATAAATTTCAGCATGTAAGAGAAAATGAGTAATTTTGCGTCGCAAAAATCCATGCCTGCCTTCGAAAAGGCAAAAGGCAGTCATGACATGGAAATGGAACAACAATTAAAACATATTCATTAGCAATGGCAAAGAAAAAAGAACCACAGGGTAATCAGGAATTGATGGAGACCCTCAACAAGTCGGAAGCATTCCTGACGAAGCACAAGAAGACCTTAATCGGCGCGCTGATCGCTCTTGTCGTGATCATCGGTGCCATCATCGGATGGAACAGCTATTCCTCCTCCCGCAACGAGAAAGCAAGCACAGCCCTCGCCCGCTGCCAGGAGCTTTACATGATGCAGGATTTTGACAAGGCACTCAAAGGTGACAGTCTCGGCACCCCCGGCTTCATCCAGATTTCCAGTGAGTACGGCAGCACGAAAGCCGGCAATCTGGCCAATCTCTACGCTGGTCTTTGCTATGCCAAGCTCGACAAATGGGAAGAAGCCATCAAATATCTCGACCAATTCAGTCCTAAGGGTGACGTCATGGTCAGTCCGCTTGCTGTGATGGCCATGGGTGATGCCTATGCCAATGTGAAGCAGCTCGACAAAGCCATTGACTCCTTTAAGAAGGCAGCCAGCATGGCCGACAAAGC
Source organism: uncultured Prevotellaceae bacterium (assembly GCA_946540735.1). Classification (GTDB taxonomy): domain Bacteria; phylum Bacteroidota; class Bacteroidia; order Bacteroidales; family Bacteroidaceae; genus Prevotella. Next base: position 165,139 of record CAMNIN010000002.1, read on the forward strand.
CACAGAGTCGGGCACCAACAACAGTGTCTCACCCATCGCCCTGCAGAAAGCCGCTATCATCCTCATCGATCAGAAGAAGAACGATGAAGCCCTGGCCCTCTTCCAGACCATCAAGGACAAATACCTTGGATCACCTGCTCAGCAGGATGTCGACAAGTATATTGAGTACCTGAAAAATTAGTCCATGGCCACTGCACTTCGCAATCTATCAGAGGTAGACCTTTCGAAGGTGCCCGATGCCAGCAACATGTGCTTCGGGATTGTCGTATCGGAATGGAACCGCCAGGTCACCGATGCCTTACTGCAAGGTGCGGTCAGCACGCTTGAGAAGCACGGAGCCCTGCCCGAGAACATCCATGTAAAGACGGTTCCCGGTAGTTTTGAGCTCATTTATGGTGCTCACCAAATGACTCTCAACGGCGGATATGATGCCATCATCATCCTAGGAAGCGTGATTCGTGGTGAGACCCCGCATTTCGACTATATTTGCCAGGGAGTCACCTACGGCATTGCCCGTCTGAATGCGAAGAGCGAGATTCCTGTCATCTATGGCCTTTTAACCACCGACACTCTTGAGCAGGCCATTGACCGCGCCGGTGGTCGCCTAGGCAATAAAGGCGATGAATGTGCAGTAGTAGCCATCAAGATGGCGAAATTTTAAATCCATGCGGTCTCCCCGGCCAGCATGAGAAATCTATAAGTAGAGACGTCACAATGTGGCGTCTCCTTTTTTGTGTGCTGTTGATCTTGCTTAGGGCTCCGGATCGCCGGGGTCGTCGCCGGGGATGCCGCCGTCGCCGGGTATCACGATGCCGCCATGTGGAGTCTCACCGCCGCACTGCCAGGCGTAGGCGCCCACCCTGCCGCTCCAGCTATATCGGTGGGAGCGACAAGCATACTAAAAACTACATTCTTTTATTTCTTCTAAAACATACTTTCCCTCCTTCCTTTTAAATATATAATACAGAAAACCACTTGTAATAAGTTGTTTCATTTGATTGTCTAAGCCATGATCAGCAACGCTTATAAAACAATATTCTCCATCAACAAGAGCTTGGTTTATTGTAAAAACCTCAATATCCCTATTTGGTAACCTATCGCTTACTGCAGACATTTTATTTAATTCGTTTTCTACAAGAAGATAGTTTTTAAACGCTACATCATTAAAGAGTACAAAGAGCGTGTCTTCTTTTGGAGACCTATTAAAAAAAACATCACAGAGGTTTCTGACAACATCTATATAAAGAGAGTCATTTACTTCTGAAAGAGAATTGGCATATTCTGTTGTACTCATTTTTAGAGATCTCCTATTATCTATAAAAGCATTGACTAAAGAGTCACTTACTTGTGCAGGAGAACAAATGAAATTTATAGACATTATAAGTATAAAAAGACTGTTTCTCATACTAAGACTATTTAAAAGTTGAAATAGGAATAGTGGCAAACACTCCATTTTTGTTGTATTTGTACACTACTGTCCAAAGAAAAATTCTTGAACATGATTTAAATTAAATATTTTCAATG
>CAMNIN010000003.1 GCA_946540735.1 uncultured Prevotellaceae bacterium
GGAACGGCATCGGTTTATAGTTCAACATCGAGTAGATTTCAGCAGCTTGTTCCGTGGGCGTACTGCATATCCTCATTTCTACTTTCTCCCCCAGTGCGTTGATGGCCTCTGATGTCACGGCTTTCTGCGTGCTCATGATCCTTACAATCTCCGTCCAGTATGGCGTGGGGAACTCCGCCTTCGGGTCGGGGTCGGCCGCTTTTCTGGCCTCGTTCACCTTCTTCATCTGGTGGCGTATGACGTTCACTATCCAGTATGAGAGCAGTCCGAGGAAGAGGTGCGCGTCGGAGCGGTCATCCTTCTGGTGGAGGAGTGCCGGGCGTTTGTGTCGTCGGCAGGAGGGGATTCTCCATCCACCACCTATGCGCCTAACGCCATCGCCGAACTACAGGATGAGATTTCCATTGCCGAGGAAGAGATAGTGGCCGGTCGTGCCTCGCAATGGCTCATTGACCAGTACGTGGCCGCTCTGACACAATTGCTTGCTCATGCTAAGGCGACCAGCGGCTACCAACCTAAAAGGGTGTTCGAAGTGACCGGCGACCACGGTTTTGTGCATCTGGGTGGCATCGTCTCGCAGCAGGATATCGACCGAGCCAAACAACTGCTGGCAGATGGAGACCCGCGCATCAAGCAGGCATGGAACATCCTTTGCGCCAACGAATACGCACAGGCCTCCGTGGCCACATGGCCTACACCTACGGTCGTCCGTGGCGGCACGGGACAGAATTATATGAACTGCGCTCGTGGTGCGGCGATGGCCGCCCGTGAGCAGGGAGCAGGCCGAGAAAGGGGCGAAAGCCCATAGGCCATCATCTGGATTTCAGTCGTCCATCGGGATTTTCCGACATCCATCCATAATTTGACAAATCGCCATACAAGTATCGACCTTCAAGAGCGACTCCTTCTGGCATTGCGCAAGAAAGTCGCAAAGCCTCTGAAATCGACCCAGTTCCATTTCATACGCATCATGACGATGCCCATCTGCCACGATACTATGCAGCATAAAAATGCAGGCAGCTTGGTCGGCAATCGCTTTCTCAATCAAAGCCTTCATGTCGGCGAGGGGTTTATTCCCGACAATCGGAATGCTGTAGAGCCGACGGATCGCGGCATCTCCAGTTCCCGGCCGTGCACCATCACCCTCATGCATCAAACAATCGCTGAATGCATACCGGCAAAGACTCGGGCTGGGCACAATCCTGTTTATTTTGCGAGAGATTGTCTTCAGCCAGAACGGCGAGGGGCGCCGGATCGAATGCCGGATGTACCTGACAGAGATCCCCCGGTCGTTGCCTATCAGCCGTTCCTCATCCGTAGCGAAACAAGTGTTGCCCGTCAGCGCGATACCGTTGCCTGCGGGGTGAAGGCGGTCAGTGCCCAACCATTCGCAGAGCTTCTCAATCCCATCGAGCAGGTTGTCTGTCGCATTGTGGTGCCAGTATCCATGCGATGCGATCTCCATCCGAGGGTCGCCATGGAGCTGGCGCAGCATGTCGATCGTCATGGGAGGCACCTCAGTGAAAGGCCACTCCGTCTGTCGCTGTTCGATATATGAGGCCGTGACATTGAATGTCGCCGACAAACCATAACGCTGAAGCACGGGATAAGCCATGGTGAAATGGTCCATCCGCCCGTCGTCGAAACTGAAACCGAAATAAGCCCTTTTCATCTATGCCCGCATCCTCCTCATAATCACGTAGATAATTACTGGTGCTCCTAATAGCGGCGTCACCGCATTCAGCGGGATGATGCCACTTTCGCCGGGCAGGAAACACACCCAGTTGCAGAGCAGTGCCACCGCCGCTCCCGTCAGAATCGTCGCTGGCAGCAACTGCCGGTGGTTCTCCGTCGTGAGTAACATCCGCGCCACATGTGGCACGGCCAGCCCGATAAACGACACCGGACCGCAAAACGCCGTCGTCACCGCCGTCAACAGTCCCGTGACGATCAGCAAGGAGTTGCGCACCATCCGCGTGTTGATGCCCAGGTTCTCCGCATACTGCTCTCCAAGCAGCAGCGCATTCAGTGGTTTGATCAACAGCAGCGAGGCCACCAGCCCCACCACCGTCACGCCCGTGAACACCGGCAGATGCGCCATCGACACCCCGCCGAAATTGCCCATTCCCCAGACCGCATACGACTTCACCCCCTCCTCGGTGGCGAAGAAATTGAGCAGCGAGATCACCGACGATGACATAAACCCGATCATCACGCCGATGATGAGCAGCATCACGCTGTTGCGCACCATCGTCGAGAAAAGGAAAATCACCGCCGTCACCGCCATCGCCCCGACGAAAGCACCCGTCAGCACAGCAACGAAGCCCGTCACCTCAAACATCCCCGTGGTCAGCGAACCGCCCAGGAGTAGCATCACCAAGGCCACGCCCAGTCCGGCCCCGCCACTGATTCCGAAGATCGAAGGGTCGGCCAACGGATTCTTGAATGCCGTCTGCAACATCAGTCCGCTTACCGCCAGGGCTCCACCGCACAGGCACGCCGTCACCGCCTGCGGCAACCGCGACTCCATCACGATATATCGCCAGGCATCGTTCTCCGTCTCATGCCCGGCCAATATCCGTAGCACCTCCCCTGCAGGAATCCGAATCGACCCCATCAGCAGGCAGAGGACAAACAGCAGCAGCACGGCCCCTGTCATCAAAACACAATATCTAATTCCTTTCATTGCATGAAAACTACGTCAAATAATACACCCCCACATCCGACATCCCCCTGTTCATCGGGATTTGCCGCTCGGCACTCGAAGAGTGACTCCGTTCATCGGGATTTGAAATCCCGATGCATAGAGCTGCGGATTTGTAATCCGCAAAACGTAAGGGTTCCACTCCATCCCCCGTGTTCATCGGGATTTGAAATCCCGATGCAAAGAGCTGCGGATTTGTAATCCGCGATCGTAGGGTGCCGATTCAGCCCCACTACCTGTTCATCGGGATTTGTCGCTCGGCACTCGAAGAGTGACGCTTGGCTCGTCCAAGAATCCCGATGCATTGAGCTGCGGATTTGCAATCCGCAAAACGAAAGGGTTCCACTCCATCCCCCACTACATCACCCGGCGGTAATACCGTGTAGCCCCAATTCCCAGTTCCGGGTGAAGCAGGATGATATAATCCCTCAACAGAAAATCCGGCCTAAATGACACCTCCTCGAAATAAGGCACCTGCTGCGTGTCCACATACCACACGTTGCGCTCTTTGAACGCCTTCATCTGCCGATACCCCTGATATTCCGAAGCTAACCGTTCATACGTCAGCTCACCCGAACCGAAATAGTTGAAGATCCACACATCCGAGCCGCCCGCCTTCGCCAGCACCGTCTCAAACGTCATCGCCAGACTTCCCCCGTGATTGTCGTCACTCCAGGCGTAATCACCGTTAGCATCTGCGATCAATTGCCCCACACTGCTTGCCCCGCCCGGCACATACCACGTGCCGCCCGTCAGTTTCTCCGTGATCATAGACCGCCTTCTTTCGCCCGAGGTCCGTTCCGCCCCCGAGGTCTGAACTGTTCCCGAAGCCAGTGCTGTTCCCGAGGTCGGTTCCGTTCCCGAGGCCTGATCCGCCCCCGAGGTCCGTTCCGCTCCCGAGGTCCGTTCCGCCCCCGAAGCCTGAGCTGTTCCCGAGGTCCGTGCTTTCCCCGAGGTCCGTTCCGCCCCCGAGGTCTGAGCTGTTCCCGAAGCCAGTGCTGTTCCCGAGGTCCGTTCCGCCCCCGAGGTCTGTGCTGTCCCCGAGGTCTGTGCCGTCCCCGAGGCCTGTGCCGCCCCCGAGGTCCGTTCCGTCCCCGAGGCTGCCAGTCGCTTCAGTGCCAGATAACTGCTGTCTACTACGGCAAACAGCGAGTCTGCCTCCCTCGATTTGCCGAGCAGCAAACCATAGAAGCGCATCCATTCCGCCCGAGCCATCGCCGAACACTCCATGTAGTCCGCGCATTCCACGATCGGGATGTTGATATTCTCCAGCCGCCCGTATCCCCCCGAGTTTTCAAACGGCGAGATCCACAGCGCATCCGGTTTGATCTGGATGATCTTCTCGATCAGTGGAGCCATCCCGTCGCCGCAGTCCGCTATCCGTCCCTGGTGCACCCCTTCCTTCACATAGTCTACCAGGATGTATTTCAGGTCAGCCACCCCCGCCAACTGCTCAGTGGCACCCAACCACTCCATCAGTTGGCAGTGCGCCGACGTGAACACCACCGCCTTCTCCACTGGCGTCCTCACCACCGTCCCCGAGGGCAGCGAGTGGGGCAGGGGAGCATCCTTCTCCACCAGTACATACCGGTGCAGCACCGCCCCCTCTTTCCAGGGATTGTCGATTGTCACCACCGTGCAACTGTCGTAACGCACCATCTTCAGCAGCGACGCATATTTCATCGCCACCGTGTCGCCAGCGCCCAATCCATCATCAGCCGAAGTGCTCCGCCCCGCGCATCCCGCCAGCAGCATCGCCAGCACCAGCATCACCACCGATAACCTGTTCTTCATCTATTCACGCATTTTTATGCAAAGGTATAAATTTTTTCCCAACCCAATAAATAATCCCCTCCAATTTGTTTTTTCCATTTATTTCGACTAAATTTGCAAACAAATTCATTGAACAGGATTATGACAACTTTTGAACTGAATGCGGAATTATTCCGTGAGTTGAGCATTATTGCAGAGGATGAGGGCATGATGTTGCAGGCTCTCAAGGCCCTGCGTCGTATCACCAACCCCACAGGAAATCTTCGCACGTTACCACAGGAAAAGATAGAAGCCATAGACTGGAATAATCTCCCCGAATTACCTGCCGACATATTGGAACTTCGTGGTTCCGCATCTATTTCAGAAGAGGACTTGGCCAAAGACAGTCGTTTATCATATATCATGAGCAAATGAAAACAGTTTTCTGGGATACCAATATCCTGATTGATTATTATGCCAATCGACCTGGAGCTGATGCTGCACAGCAAATGCTGCGAATTGCAAATGCAAAAGAATTGGAAATTTGTTCATCTGTTTTGACTTTTGCCAATTTCGCTTATGTGGCGAGGCATAATCACACCAGAGAGCAAGTCTTTTCGGCCCTTGATAGATTCGAAAGGCTAATTCACGTTTTGCCTATGGATAGGATTCAATTGCGAGAAGCTATTAATCTCCATGCAGGGATTTCGAAGACAGATTACAGTATCAATGTGCATTGGCTGCAAGGTGCGACGTAATCATTACTAATAATAAGAAAGATTTTGTGGACTATAGCCAACTCCCCTTGTTTACTGCAGCTGAATTTTTAAATGAATTAATACTAGCACATCACTAGTGCATCGGCTTCCCAAGCCGAGGAGGCGGGTTCGATTGTAACCGCACTAACAAGAGACGAGAGATATCATCTGATTATGACCAAACAAGAGTTCTTTTTCATGCTGATCCGCTCCGCCGTCAGGCAGGAGCCCCTTAAACCCTTCAGCATGACCCCATGGGAATATGGAGAAATGATGAAGGAGGCCGACAAACAAAGCGTGTCAGGCCTCCTCATTGAAGCGTTGCGCAACAATAACGTCACGCTGCAGAAAAAGTGCGTCATTCACATGATGAAACTCCAGAATGCCATCATCTCCAACAACCGCCTCCTCAACCGCCGCGCCGTCGAAGTCTCCAAACTTTTCAACGACGCCGGCTTCCGCACCTGTGTCATCAAGGGCCAGGGCAACACCCTGTTTTATCCCAACCCCTTCTCACGCATCCCCGGCGACATCGACCTATGGGTAGAAGGCAGCAGAAAAGAAATCTCCACCTTTGTCAAGTCACTGACCCCCTCCGCCCAGGACGGCATGCTCCATATCGACTTCCCCTATTTCCAGGACGTCGATGTCGAAGTGCATTATTGGCCCAGTTTTATGAACCGCCCAAAATACAACAAGCGGTTGAGAAGATGGTATTCAGAACATGCTGATCCTGAATTCTCCCATCGAGTCTCCCTACCCGAAACCGAAGGTGATTTGTGCATATCAACTCCCGAATTCAATGTCATCCAGCAATTGTCACACATCATGTCCCATTACTTTATAGAGGGAATAGGATTGCGGCAGTTCGTGGACTATTATTATGTCCTTAAAAATGCAAAACGCCCCGATGGAATCGAGGCGCTATTGCATGATATGGGAATGCTGAAATTTGCCCGAGGCGTGATGTGGGTAGAGCAGCAGATCTTCCATCTGGAAGACCAATATTTGCTCACTTCAGCCGATGAAAAAATAGGAAAGATGATATTGGATGAAATCTTGCAAGGAGGTAATTTTGGCTGGCATGATACTCGCTACCATTCAAGAAATAGAGGTCTTTTCACTCGTGGCATCACCGATGCATATCGCCTCGTCAAACTCTCTTCCACCTTCCCAGGAGAATCCCTCTGGAAAATATGGGGGAAGATATTGAATCAGAGGTGGAAGCTTTTCTCCTAATTGCTTATTGATATGCTCCGTCTTTTGCTTCTAATATGGTACTGGGTTCGTATACTTCCACTGTATGCCATGTCATAGGAGGAACCTGTATGCCATATTTCAGTTCACGTGGACAAATTCGATATCGAGCTATCTCTGTAAAGTGATCATTGTCAGTTGCATACTCTCTCTCTGCGTCGATTCCTTCAGCCTCAGAAACAGCCACTCCTTCATAGATAACCCAGTCCAGACAACCCTCTAAACAAATAATGGTCTCAGATGTCTCCAAATGCCGGTGGATTGGCACGATTGTTCCGGGTTCCATCACGTTCAGCATGCGTTGACTGGTATCATTGGGTGTCGTCCGCAAGTCGAAATTGATTCGTTTACGCTCGTTCTTAGAAGCTTCGAAATGAAGATCCGTTAACAAATTGTCATTTATAAGTTGAATTGTTGTGTTGTCGCTCATTCTTTTAAAGATTTAAGGTATTCTTCGTGCAGGTGATAATACTTCTTCATGAAAGCAATATATGCGAGGCATAACACACAAATAATGCCGATGAAGTAAGCCCAGTGTGCAGTCATTGTGTCTGGTATCACATAGATGGCGATGAGTGATATAGCTAATTGTAAGCACATATAAATGGTGCTGACAACAGTATGAGGAATAGCCAGTTCGTTGGCCATGAGTTGGAATGCGTGCTTGCGATGAGCTTGTCCAAGATTCTCATGAAGCATGATGCGATGGATAATGGTTAGACAACCATCTACACCATAAAGTGCCAGTAAAATCAACCAAGTGACATCCCCTTTTTGCATAACGAGCATGCCAATCGCAAAGAGAAGTATAAATGCGATGCCGATGCTTCCAACGTCGCCTGCAAAACATTTTGCTCTTTTCCTGAAATTGAAAAAGCAGAACACTAGCAATGCGAGGCCAATGACAACTAGTAACGACTCTTCCACGAAATGATGCTCTCGGTTGAGTAATATGAGAGGAATCAGCACAGCCAGGGAATACCCCCCTGTGATACCATTGATACCATCCATAAAATTGTATATGTTGGTTGCGCCTACACATACAATTAGAGCGATGGGTACCGCCCACCATAAATTCAGTCGCATCAGCCCCACTTCTACGAAAATCAAGATCATCGCAACAAACTGTGTCGTCAAGCGAATGGAATCCGGTAGCGAGTGGACATCATCCACAAAGCTTATTCCAGCAGCCAAAGTCACAGCAGCCAAAAGCCATGGATATTGTATTCCATAAAATACACTCCATAACCATAAACCAAATAAGAAAATAATACCCCCTCCTCTAAGAACCACCGATTGATGTGAACTACGTTCATTAGGCTTATCTATGATGTTGAAATGGTCAGCAATTTTGAAATAGATCAGCTCACCAAATAGCAATATGAAAAATAAAAGAATATATGTCATTGAAATGAAATAATAGTCTTCTTAAGTCCATCTTTGGCTCGAACTGGCATTTTCTCTATGCCGATAGCCTTTTTAATCTTCGAGTTGGAAGAAATATAGTTCTCTGTCAATTTTTGTAGTCTTTCAGTGTTCAGAGGCAGATGAAGCCAACCACCCAGTTTTGCAAAACCTATCATAAGCCCTTTGGGTATATGCCAGATATGTGGCTTTTTGCCCATGGATTCACAAATAATTTCAATTAATTCATTGGTTGATACTGGCTCGTCATCATTTACATGATAAATACCACTTTTGATGTCTTTCGTCAAGAGATTGCTGATGATATAGCACAAGTTATCAATAGACATAAAAGTCCGCTTGTTTTCAAAAGCTCCCAATGGCCAGGGAATCCCTTTGCTCACTACACCATATAGCAGATTTAAGTTACCTTTGTTTCCGGGTCCGTGAATCATGCATGGACGCAAAATATATGTATCTTTCCCCATTTTGCTTTCAATGTATTTTTCCGCTGCGATTTTGCTTTCCCCGTATGGCCCTTTAGGAGATGGGGTTACGCTCTCATCCACAAAATCTCCTACAACTTTGTCTGCTGCAGCTTTTACAGAACTGAAAAAGATAAATTTCTTTGCAGACGATTGCAAGAAGTAGTCATATATGGTTTTTGTCAGTTCTGTGTTGACTTTAAAATACACATTAGCTTTCGTTTGATTTTTTGTGTCGTGAGCCATACCTGCTAAGTGAATGATAGCATCCACCATAGGTATATCGTCTATTTGATCCCATCCGAAAGTATGTTGCACACCATCTTTCATTGGTGCGACAATATCAAGCCCATAAATAATATTGTCTTTTGATAAAGCTCTGACTAAATTTGTTCCTACAAATCCGTGGATACCAGTAATAAGTATTTTCATTTTATGCACCAATTAATTTGTTTATCAAGTCTGCATACATGTTGGTTACAATCTCTTTGGTATAGTTCTTGAGAATAATCTGCCGTCCATTTCTCCCCATTTGCAGTAATTCTTCTTTACTGATGTGATGTAGCCAATCAGACAATTCTTCCACCTTTTTTGTCATGTCTTTTTCTGTTACGATTTTTGCGCATCCCTTATCCATCAGAAAATTCACGATGGGTGTATCGTTACTTGACGCGATAAGAAGGGGGCGCTCGCAAGCCATGATCGTATATACTTTAGAGGGGAATCCATCTCCTTCCATCTTCGGATTCATAAAAATGAAGTTTAAATTGCTATAGGATAGGATTTGGGGCATAAGGTTCCGTGGTTGGTAGGGAAGGATCTTCACATTATATAATCTGCGTTTTTTAACTTCTTCTTCTAAATATGGTTTTTTGACTCCTTCTCCAATAACAATATAATTGACAGCTAAATCGTTTGTCTTTTCTGCAAGATCCAATAATGGATCCCAGTCCTGTGCAAAACCGATATTACCGGCATACAATATTTTGATTGAATTGGTGTTAGGAAATATCTTTTTATCTAAATATTCCTCCCATTTGCATTGGCGATAAAGATCAGTGTCAACAAAGTTCGGAATGATATGCAGATTCCTTTTGTCTTCGAATCGATCTGCTATCGTATTGTAAAATATTTGGTCAATTGTTGTGACAGCATCAGAATGATTATACACCTTATGCTCCATCCATTTGAGAATTTTGAGTGCTAATCCCTCTTTCATCTTCAAAATGTCAGGATATATTTCTTGCACGTTATATACCACTTTGCAACCTTTCATTCTTGCAAGGCCTAAATTTAAAAAGCCAATGGTAAGAGGAGGGGATGGTGATAAGATTAGGTCCACATGACGTATTGTCAATCCAATGAAGAACGAAACAATATGCCAATAGACAAACCCCAATAACCTTAATAATGTGCTCTTGAATTTTTTCTGTGGTACATGAAGTACTGTCATCTCGTGGAATTTGCTTACTTTGCAGAATCCCCACACTTTCCATTTCATCGGCTGCTCGTTAAGCTGTTCTTTCACGATGTTGAAATGGGGAGTTGTGGTTAAAATGACCACATCATAACCTCGTTGTTTCAGTTTGATGGCAATATCATTATACAAATATGCAGTTGATACTCCATCTGGACTGAATATTAATGTGTGAATTAATACTCTCTTTTTCACCATTGTTGTCTATTTCTTTTTCCCGTATATACGGTCATACCCAAATATTTTCACCTGTAAATACCTGTAATATGCTTTATATCTCTTGGGTAGATATCTAAACAATAGGACTTTTGCATATCCTTTGTTTCTTAGCAATATATCGATGCCAAAGTTTGTCTTGAGTATTGTGTGATTAAAAACGACTTTAGTCCATCTATGCAACAGAACATCATTTTTTGCATTTGTATCATGGATCACTTCAAGCCATGCGGGATTGTCTTTCTCTGAAATCGTATCGACAACGCATCCCCTGTATTTGAAAACATTTCCATGACCTCCAAATCCGTATGCAGTTTTTATTTTTTCGTTAGGCAAAACGTTCTCAATTAGTGTGAGAAAATGATTGTTTTTATACTTGACTTCTGTGGCAATATTTAAATCCTCAAAATATTGTAAACCGTAGATAAACGTAATGAATGTTGGACGAGCAATAGGCTTTAGAGCATGATTCCGAATCATAGAAATGTAATCCTTGTGCAAGGAATCATCATTGTCCAAATATGTCGTAGTGATTTTCTCTATATTTTCACCCTTTGTCGAAGCTTGTGCTTGGTCTTTAGATATAACTTCTTGAAAAATTCTTGCAAAGTACCACCCTGCATGTGATTTCACTCTGATAGGCAAGAATTGGGGACATTCATCTTTGTAATTATTATATCTTTTTACATATTCAGTTGGTGTGTCCTCGTCAAATAAGACGATCCAAGTGAAATCTTGGCAACTCTGGTTCATTATGCTTGGGAGACAATATTTTTCAAACAATTCGAACCTTTTCTCTAACCAATCATTTGTTCTTGTCTCTTTTTTGTTCTTGTCAAGCTCCCAAAGATTCAGGTTGAATCTTGTTAAAATATAGGATTTAATCATCATAGATTTATTTCACCTTTGCATATTTCAGAAGTCTATAACCTTTATGCCCATACACTTTATTTATGAAGTAGTCATGAGTTTTCATGTATCTTATGGCTTTCATAAATTCCATTTTGCCATCTGTAAAAATATAACCAGACTTGGGCAGATAAGGGTCACAATACTCTATTTTGTTGAAAAGATCAAGCAACTTCTGTCGTTTCTCGGTATCCTTCACTGCTCTTTCAACGAAATATTGGAATTTTTCTTTGGGTTGAGGCATTTTTTGAAGTCCTTCATATTTTTGCCAAAGATTATATCGCCTTTCAACAAGCGCGTAATAGAAAAGTGAATTGAAAAAGACCACATTGTCCCTTTCCTTAAGAAATGAAGAGCACTGATTTACAAACTCCTCTGCCGATTTAAGATGAGCGCGGTTTTCAGAAAACTCTTTTGAATAGACCGCTGGCCTTATTATTGTCGACACAATTACAGCACCCAGCAATACTGCAGTTCTCCATTTCTGATGAACCTTTTCAAATGCATAAGCAGCTATGATAATTACTGGAACATAAAAAATCCATGAATAGTAAAAGCGATATCTTCCCGCAAAAACCATTAATCCAGGAATACAGAGAATGAATAGTAAATAGAACGACAGATGTTTGTTCTTGTTTCTTTTAAATCCAAAAATGGCTGCGGCAATTGCCCATACAATGAAGGCATAAATATCAGTTGAATAGGCCGCTATTAACCGTTCTGCCAACCCTGTTCCTTGATTGTTATGGTTGATAGTCGCATTGAAAGACATATAAGAGTTGACAAATTTGAATAGCCCATGTACCGAATAATAGAATAAACATATCAGTACGAACGATGCCAATATCCCTAAAACGGAAAGCAAAAACCTCCAACGGAGTTCCTGACGAACTGCTTTATCTTTTGTGATGAAATAGAAAAGAAAACTATAGCATACTAGAAGAGGAATTGTATATATAGAAGCAGCCATCAGCAGGAAGGAGTAAATCAGTGTGGCCCATCGCTTGGCTGAATAGAACCTGCCATCTGCCATCGGAGTGAGTTCGTTAACCACCAATATGGAAAAAAGCATGACAAGGATGTCTATACGTCCTAGCGTGATGAGACGGGCGAACTCAAAACCTCCCCAATATAAGAGAGTGAAGACAACGACCCCCAATGTAGTGGAAAGAAGGCTTCTCTTAAGTAGTATTCGCAGAAGTATTACATATGAAATAAAGGATAGTAGAACTGTAAAACTGCATACAGAAAGGTGTGAGACCCCCCAGATCATCAGCCATGGAATCAATATAAAAGCATGGAGTGGATTATAGGAATACTTCCATACATGTGACACCCAATCCCCATACAACGTCACATTAACTGCAGTATCAGATGTCCCTATTTCGTCAAGCCATGGAAAACAGATGTAGTCGATGCATAGCACATAAGAAATGGCTGATATAGTAGCCATTCCCAAACCTATAAAGAAGAGACGGTGTTCTTTAAGCATGTCTCTTTAGGTTATGGTCTATTTTCCAGAAATCTCCAAGTGCTTTCCAGCCAATTCCGAAGATACGGTTCATATTAATGGAGTTGACACCTCCTTGACGAGGCTTGAAACTAATCTTATGCCAACCAATCCTATAATGCCATTTCACAGCAATGGCAGAGATCACAACATTGCATAGAAAAAAGTCTTGTGGGATTACGTCCAGGATTGGTTGCAATTTGCTGGAACGCATCAAGCGGAACGGCGTATTCGCATCAGTGACCCATTTGTGAAATATTAGCCAGACCACAATTCGAAGTATTCTGGCCACGAATACTCGACTCCTTCCATCTTGCCTTCCAACCCGGTTCCCTATCTGAAAGTCATACTTCTCTCTATTATCCCACATTTGCCAGAATTCCTCGGGATTAGTCTGTCCGTCACTGTCAGTCTGAAAGATATAATCAGCTCTGTTCTCTATGGCATAGCGGTAAAGATACAATATGGTAGAGCCGTGACCGGAATTCTTTTTGTCAATGGGTGCTAACAGAGGATACGTCTCCATTAGCTCTTCCATAATGGCATAAGTGTTATCATTACTTCCGTCATTGGCAATCACCATTTTAACGGAAATGTCCCTCATCGAGAGCTTTTCTATCACAGAATACCATTGCTTGATGGTATCCTCGATGTTTTCTGCCTCATTATAGGCAGGCATGACGAAATATAATTTCTCTATCTGAATTCGTTTTTAGTATTAGAATATGTTTTTCATTTCAATCGACGCATACACTGAAAATGAATGATTTTTAAATCTTCTGATGCAGCTTGTTATCCCCTATAACACATGTTTTTATAATCTAACAAATATTTTCCAGTAAAGAGATTAACTTTTCTGCTCTTTGCTCATAATTGTCATATTTTTTTAATTGATTATATCCAGAATCAACTAATTTTTTTGCATAATCTTTATCTGTCGCGACATGAATGATGGCTTCTGCTGCCGCTTTTGCATCAACTGGAGAATAATAGCAAGCTGCATTACCGCATAAATCATGTGCAAATTCAAGATCTGTTGTGACAATTGGTATTCCCATACGCATAGCTTCAGGATAAGTGGCAGAAAAACATTCTAATAAAGTAGGCATAAACATGATGTCGGCTTGTTGATATAGATGTGGACATTCGGACACGTCCACTTTTCCAAGAAAAACAATATTATCCTTTACGTCATTTGGAATTTTGTCTTGATGGCATTCGAATGTTAATACAAAACGTACTTTTAAATCAGGCCGGATCTGTCTTAAAAATCTCACTATATCAGGGATAATACCAAAATTCTTGTGGGCTGATGGGGATGAAATAGACAAACATGTAGTTCCATCAAATGGTTTTAATACTCTGCCCTTATTCCATGATTCTGGTTGGTCAAATATTTGGTTGTAATAGTTTGTTACAGTATAAACGTTTTCTGTTTTCAGTGTTTTTTTTAGCCTGTTGGAGATATAATTGCTTTCAGTCCAGAAAGAAGATGCGCTCCTTTTTAGTGACCACTTTCTTATGGCTCGCCAAAAAAACCATTTTATCCGCTCTTTATAACCCATTCGTTGAAAAAAGGGAGATTCAGGAATAACTAATTGTGGTAGAGCAAATCCACTCAAATGAGGAACTAGAGGACACCATCTTGAAGGACCGAAAATCGTCAATACAGCATCAATTTTATGTGATTCTACCAAATTATCCATAAAAGTGTCGCGCCCCTTGACGATTGAATGATATGAATTTGGAATATTATATGAAAATACTTCAATGTTGTCAGATTTTCCCATACGTTTCTCTGTCGTCTCTAAAAAACTAGACAGTACGACAATAAAATAATGAGAAGGAAATCGATATAATTGGCAACAAATGGAGTCGGCCACCTGTAAACCTCCTCCAGCTTTTAAGTTAGAACAATTGATCAGAAACCTCATGTAGTTACATTTTTTTTTGAACCCTAACTCCACCTTCTTTTAGGATGTATGCAGGGTTGCCAACAACTACGCAGTTATCAGGTACACTTTTTAATAATACGGTCCCGACTCCAACAATGACATTGTTCCCAATAGTGATATCTCCAACCACAACAGCATTTGAATTAATGGTCACGTTGTTCCCTATTAGAGGTCTCTTATTTTTATGATAACCTATCGTTACGTTGTTTTTTACAACAAAATTCTGTCCTATTCGTTCCGCATTGACAAAAGTTCCAATTGGATGAATGCCTAAAAATCCTTTGCCGATAGTTGTGTGAGTTGCAATAACAAAACTATTGTGAGGAGGAGCTAAAAAGAATAGAAGGTATTTGAATACTCCAATGCGAAAATAGAAAAGGTTTCTGTAAGTTTTGTCAAAAGTCATCAAATAAACAAAACCCAGCCATGATGAACATTTAAAACCATGATGAGATATGCCGACAACCACATCTTCTTCATTTCTTTTTCTATAGATAAAGAAAAAAAGAAGATGCAAGAGAAATCTTGGTATGTTAATGATAGCTATAAGCCATTTTATTCTACTCATAATTCACAGAAGTTAGTATAAAAGGATATAGGAAGGCTAAGCCTCGTCAAAATCGAATATGGATTTATTTCGTTTTCTTGTTATTTTTCAAGTACATGATAAACTCTATTGCCAGCGAAAAGAAAAGAAGGTCTGAAACAATCCTATATCTATGGTGAACCAAAATAGTATTGAACATTCCTACAACTAAAAAGAACGCAAGGAAATATAGACAAAAGAACTTATTGTTACTAAAGTAAGATTTTAAATATTCACGATGAAAATAGAGCAGTATTAGGAAATAAAACATTAAAAATGTCGTTAGCGTTCCATAAGCCGATGGCATGGCCCCCTTAAACCCGGAAAAAATAGAGAGTGGATGTAATATTTCTCCAGGTGATGGTATGACATAAAGAAAACTTCTTATTACTCCAAACACCACAAACTGTACTTGATTATGAGGTATCAATAATCTGGTAACAGAGTTCGCAGAGTAATTATAATTTTTGTGTGCCTCATTCTCACCTCCTGTTCTGCTCTCAATCATATTCTCTAATTCATCGCTATCTACAGCCGATCCCAAAGATTCGGAGAATGAAAGCCCGATATATCCAGCTACACAAATGACGAGAACTCCCCAGAAGATTGTGCTTTTCTTCCTTTTCTTGCTGAGTAGCACAAATAGCATATAGCCGAGAGCCGCTGTCATTGCAAATGGAGTTCTCACAACAGCCAACAAGAAGAAAGATGCAGTTAGGATAATCACATCAACAATATCATAATGAGACTGTAATGCATAAATCTTGCATGCCACGATTGTTGCAAAACCCATTGATAATACTTCTCGGGAGGACAAGACATTATAATAGAGCAATTCAGGAATAAGCAATATAAAGACAAAAAAACTTATAGCAGATTCTTTCTTCTTTGCAAACACATTCGTAATCAGTAAAGTCGCATACAAAGCCAATAATTCATTGATAAAAAGTGGAACCAGTGGATCCAAACCAAAAGTCCTGAAAAGAATAGCATAAATATATACGATACCTACATAATTCATCGATGCCCCCTCAAATTCACGGTCAACGTATTCGGAAGCAATATCATAATATCGCTGAGGATCAAAGCTCAATTCATTAAAAGTATCCTGTTCCAAATATTGCATCCAGTTGAAATGAAGAATCAATAGAGAAATGATATATGATATCATGAAAACATTGAAGAACCTGACCACATATTTTTTGTTGTAAGGTTTAAGTTGGTATGATATCAACCCATATGCAACAATCATGACGGCAATATGTTCCAATATCAGAACGATGGGTGTGACATTCGAAAGCTTTTCCATTGAATTCAGATTCAATGATAAAGCAAGGATAGAGAATAAAGATAAGAGGAAGGAAATGATCATGAGAGATTATTTTAATCAGTATCCACGCAGAGATACTCACTTTGCATATTTTTGATATAAACGAATATAGCGGTTTAAGTTCAGCTCAGGTAGATATTCTTCAACAGTATTTTCTACAGGATGTGGAAATTCCATTTCTGCAAGTGTTATCAAACCTTTGTATAAATCTTCTACATCGAATTTTCGTGCTTTATAGCCATTCACACCGTTTTGAACAATTTCATCCAATCCTGTTGTGGCAAAACATAGGATAGGAGTTCCACACAACAGAGATTCCACGGCTGCATTTGACATGTTCTCAGACATGGAAGGAATAATAACAATGTCACAGGCAGAATAATACTTTACCAATTGCTCTTGATCCGACAATCTCCCATGGACGAAAACATTCTCATATTGTAATGAATCATTGGTTCCTACAAAATGGAAAACATAATTGCTTGTATCATATTCCTCAAGGATTTTTTTGATGAAGCAAAAGCCTTTGTTGATGTTTACATTCAGATGGGAAGGTGCAATAAACAATACATGTTTCTTAGCTTTATCGAAGTTTAAGCCGTTTTTTGCACTGTTCTTGTCCAAAGGTTTCCACACCGTCGTATCAATTAGATTTCTTATCACATCACACGAATTTCCTGGAGTGTTAAGGTAACTGGCCTCAAAACGATCCTTCAACCAAGTGCTCGGAGTCACAAAATGCATGGGAATCTTAGTATAGGAATTCCTCTTCCTTCTCATCATCCATTTGTCAAGCTTATTAGGCAGGGGTGCTGTATAGTATGGCTCAAGGTCTTTGGGCGAAACGTGATAAACGCCGTTTAGCATCCAGGAATCATGCAATGTCCAGATGACTGGCTTTTTTATTTTTGCCACTTGCTCAACGCTCATCATTTCAGTTCCTATCCAGTGTATGTTTACAACATCAGCATCCGAATGATTGATTATTCTCGGCAACCTGGAAGGGAATAAGTCTAAAGATCGGTAGTTATGAGACGGGTTGTCAAACCGTCTTAAGACATAACTGCTGATGCTATTTTTAATTTTAGAAACAGCTCTTCTAAACAAAGAGTTGTTCATGATTGTCGTTTTATATTTAGGAGATTCCTTTCCATAAACGATAAGTACCTCAACATCAATATTGCTTTTTGCCAAACTTTCCGCAAGCCGGTCAAAAGCGATAGAAGCACCACCACCTACATTGGAAATAGAAATAAGTAAAACCTTCATTCTCTATGGGTTAATGATTTAACAAGAACAATTTGTCCCATCTTTTGATGAACAAGGACAAGAATAAAATGGTCTGAAATTTGGGGTCAAACCCATATTTGATTGTTCTGAAACTTGCTATGCAAGTCAATTTGTCTTTTTTGCTTAGAGAATAGCACATCTGAAACAAATAGCATTTGCGTATTAAATCATAAATGCGCTTCAGCCTCATCGATTTATAGGCATTCTCAATGACCCTTGGCGTTATCTCTTCGTATTTGATTCCAGTCTCGTTGAGTATCGATGTTATTGCATAGCGTTTGATAGCATTGTAATCAGACAACTGTTCTTCTCTGCTTTTTTTTGTGATCTGTCCGTCCCAATATCTATACATCAGCAGAGGTTGATTTAGCGAATGGAAACGGCATCCTTTTATAGCCATGGTAAGCCAGAGGCAATAGTCTTGGCTTCGTCTGAAACTCTCATTATATGAAATGCTTTTTTGCCTTAGAGTATTCATTCTAATCATTACAGCTGGATGATTAAGCACATTCGCATAAAACAAGACCTTGATAATATCATTGTGATTCACAGGAGATTTCTTCACCGAAGTGACTTTCGATGAGTTATACATAAACACATCTGTATTAAGAATGTCAATCTCCGGATGTCTCTCCATGTAATGATATTGTGTCTCTAGTCTGTTTGGCAAGGAAATGTCATCTGCATCCATTCGTGCCACATACTTGCCTTTTGCTATTTTCAATCCTTTGTTGAGTGATTTTGTTAACCCAATATTATCATCATTTACAATGATTACAATGCGTGAGTCATTTCTCTGGATATATTTCAGATACTTTAATAATTCATCATTTCTGGGATTGTCTAAAATAATAATGAATTCAAAATTTTGAAATGATTGTGTCAAAATGGATTCAACGGCCTTCCTCAAAAAATCCAAAGGCTCCTTATAGGCACACATTATCACTGAAATCTCCATTATTTCAACTCAACCAATTTGAAGTGTCATATGATTTGCACATGTTTATGGTTACTAGATTAAGCCGAATTCATTTCTCTTGATTGTTAAGCCTAATCCAACTTCCTAGAGTATAAGACCATTTCTCTGGAGTGAATCGCGTAAAACCAGCGTCATGATAAAATGTGTATTCTCCAAAATAGATCTTCCCATTTGAGTTATATAAATCTATTCTTATATGTTTGAAACCAACGGACAATT
This sequence comes from uncultured Prevotellaceae bacterium, assembly GCA_946540735.1. Lineage (GTDB taxonomy): Bacteria > Bacteroidota > Bacteroidia > Bacteroidales > Bacteroidaceae > Prevotella. The sequence goes on from CAMNIN010000003.1 coordinate 18,832, forward strand.
TCTCTGCAATTTCAACCATCTCTTTGTAGTTTGATGGTTTTTCAAAAACCTTAGGGTTATTTGGACGTTGATTTTGAATATCTAGACGGTTAAAATCTTTATCAAAAAAATCAAAACATTTATTGTCTGAAAATCTTCCTGTTACGATTAAAAGAAGTTTTACTTCCCCATCAAAACAAAAGAATTTGTAATCAGACAATTCTTCTTGCTGCTCTGTGGCTGAGGGCAAATCTTCTCTGTCTTGCTTTTCACGATCAAAATTAGCCATATATTCTTCACATAGAATTCTCGGTTTTAAGTCTTTATATGGCCATTCTCTTCCATCCCAATAATAATTCCTTTTTAGACAAGTCGATATTTTTTTCCTTGCATAGCCTAAATCCAATTTTGATTTGTCTTTACAAATGATTAACCCGCCTGAATCATGTGTACATTTTAAAACAAATTTATCAGGAAGCTTTGAGAAATCGATGTCATCAAAGTTGTCCCATATCCCTAATGTGGGTATAATATAACGCTCTCCTATTAGGGATGCAACATATAGTTTAGCTTCATATTTGTCAACCAATTTGGTATATAGCGGATCTCTATCATATAGTTTCAACCATTGCAATTTTTGACTAAATGTTTGGGGGTTCTTTAAGTCTAATTTTTTATCATAATACCTTCTGTATCTTAATTTCAAGAACCACTTGTCTGAAATTTTGTGGCTGAATTGATATTTTTCGGAATAACGCAGGATGATATAACTTATAACTTTATATAGTGTCATGACATTTGTCGTTTTGAGATTACTGGAAAATAATGTGTTTTGGGTGTCAGAGAATTCTATTCTAATATTGGCTTAAGACAAACAAAATGAAAAATCATAAATCTACTTGGGACGTATCTTATTATATATTAATTGTGATATGACGGTTCTTTCTCTACCTTTTAATCCTATAGAAAAAACAATTGAAATAGATATTGCTATAAATACAATTGTTTCAATGATAAGTTGAACAAATTCGTTCTGAATAGAAATGTCAAGATTTCTTGCAAAGAAACATAAACTTAATATCAAAATTGCTACTATAGACATCCTCAATAATTCCACCAAATGTGATTTTATAGGAAAATGAATCTGCTGCTTCACAATAATCATTCGTGCGATACATGTAGAAAAATTCATCAAAACTCTAATGAAAAGAACTGTTTCTATAGGAGCTCCTAAAAAGAGTGCAAACCAGGATATTGGAACATTCAAAAAAATCAAAATAGAAACTATGATTTCGTATTTTTTTATGTCTCCCGTAGCCAATATTACCATCCAAAACGGTGCTTGAGCAGCATCCAATAAGAAAAATGCAAATAGATAGTAACAGAAAGTACAGGTATATTCAGGAACCTCAACCAGCCAAAGATCTAAAACAATCGGCAAATTCATAGCTAGTGGTACCATGATAACCAATAACAGGAAAAAAGAAAAGCGTGAAGTTCGATTTAGAAGTGCATATAAATTGGCAAATTCTCTTGATGCATATAGTTTCACAATTTGGGGGTTAAAGGCGCTTTGAAAAGAACCCACAAAACGATTGACAGCGGCACTTACATTATTTGCAATACCCATGGAGGCATTTGCTGCAAGGCTCCCATATACATTGATTAAGAATGAGGCACCTTGGTTTGATACCAAAGTGGAGCTCGCACCAAACATAGAGAGTCCACAATAGGATGCGATCTCTTTGCTTTTTTTGGAATTCCATACAAAATGAAAATGAACGGCAATGATATACCTATTTACATAAAACATGTAAAACAAACACATGATAGCCGCAATGATCATGCGAAGGAAACCATAAAGAATAAGTTTGTCGTGCATATAATACAGTATGGCATAAGCTATAAATAGTTGTACAGCTACATCAAATATCATAGTATATGCATAAACGGTCATTCTTTCGAAAGCATTAATGATGGCGATATAGGGTATTCTAACTATACCGATAATAAAGCCTAATATGGAAAACTGGTATACCCAATTCGCAGCAACCATCCTGTCATCAGGAATCTCAAGCACATTGTTGACAAACCATAGCCCTATGGTTTCAGCTAAAATAACTACAATGACAGCAAACACCAGATAGAGTGAGCGCATGATATTGTATATTTCATTTAGATTACCAGATTCTTTAAGCCCCAATTCATAGGAAAAGAAGCGCAACGAAGCAGCGCCCATGGTGTTGCTGATAAAACTAAATAGCACAACGACTCCACCCACGACATTATATATTCCATAGTCTGAGACACCAAGACCTTGAAGAACAAGTCGGGATGTAAACAAATTAACGCCGAGAACGATAAACATTCTCAGGTAAAGAATAAATGTGTTCTTGGCTATTCTTTTGTTCGAATATAAGCTATTTTCTGCCATTTAAAATCGACAATAAATCTATCATCCTTATACTTCAATATAACCAAGTGACAGCTTGCTCCAATTTTTGGGCTTGACGACGATCTTTTGGGGATTCTTGTTGAAAAAAGCTCCCCATAAGCTGAAAGTGCTATTGGCAATAATGTTATGCTTGCACTTGCTCATCAGATACATATCTTTATATGAATCATGTCCATGATTAATGTCAATAAAAGCATAATTGGAGCAAGACTTCTCAACAACTTTTTCTGCCTCACCTTTATCATCAGAAAAGACAAAAAAGACAGGATTTTCAACATTTTGCTTGATATAGTCTATGGCTTTGTTATAATAATCCTCACCGATTATAGGCATTCCGTATGAATAGTAATCGCCCCTGCGTACATGTATGGAAACAGAATTGCAGCTTTGCATTTTTTCAGACAATGACAAATTGGCTTCATCAATATTTTGAAAAGTCAAACTGTCAACAAATTCATTGATTATTTCTATGTTTTGATTTATTGATGGGCATTTAGCTAACCACAATGCTTTGCTATGCAACACTTCATCAAAAGAAACATTTCCATCCACCCATTTTACAAAAGGATTATGCTTGAAATGTAGCATAAAACGAATGATATGCAAATACAATCCTTTATGATTGATTGTTTTATCATTAATACCAAATACTCTATCCAACTCATAACCATTATGCATTTCTACCAGGTTGTATAAGGTATTATCTATTGTCAGCTTTTTCCCATTTTTTAAAGCTCTATCATACAGTGCGTACTCAAGCAGTTGATTTCCCAACCCTCCTGAAAAAAGAAATCTTTGTTTCATTTCATTTTTAGTTTTAGAAGATGGATTTTTTCTATTAATAGAAATAGGAAAGAAATAGTCTTTCTGACAATACAATATTTGGTACCGTAATAAAAGAGTCTTATTTTGGGAGTCATAACACCTTTGCTCTTAGCTAAATGATAATATTCTTCAGCAACAGTGGTATCATGATGCCTGAATGCGCATTTCATTATGACTAAATATGAGAGACTTAGATTGGGAGTATAGTCCACATGATATAGTTTAGAATAAAAGACTCTTACGTCATCAGTTGCCTGATAATAAGCTATCTCTTTGTTGATGTCTCTTTTATGGGACGCAGATTCTTGTAGTATCCGGTATTTTGCCGTTATATCAGGCAAATATTTCATTTTTGTCTCATGAGCGAATTCTATCCATAATGGTAAATCCCCTAATGGCCATCCTTTGCCCCAAAAATGTAAAGGTAGCGTTTCATAAACAGACCTTCTATATAATACTGTTAAAGTTGCAACAAGATTAAATCCATTGGTTATGATTTCTGGAAAATAAATGCCGTTATCCCTGCTGAGGTCATAATGTGTTCTATGACCTTCCACCAATTCAAAATCTGTAAAGCATAATCCGTAATCAGGATGATTCTCTAAAAAGTCTACTTGCTTTTGCAATTTATGTGGATCTATCCAGTAATCATCTCCCTCACATGATGCGATGTATTTAGAGCTATTTGTAAACTCTGAAATATATGGCATCTTGGGCTTCTTGATGCTGTAATGATTATATTTAAGAAAGAATACGGCAAAGAAGCAATTGCGATTGGTCTTGTGTTGCGCAAAAACCATCTTGTAATCATTTGTTGTCTCTAGCCTTGTTATGGCAGCATCATCAAGGTTGAAATGGCTTTCAATATATTGTGTTATAACCTTCTGCTCGCCGTCTGTGCTGGCATCATCTATAATTGTACAGACGAAAGGAAAAATGGTCTCTTGCATGGTAAACCCATTCATGGCTTCTTCTATATATGGAGCATGGTTGTATGTCCTGCAACTAATACGCACCATATATTTGTTATTATGTTCAGTTATCATAATACCTGCTTAAATGTGACATAATTAATATGAAGCCTTTTGATCCCCAAAGTGTTCTCTAATAGATTAACTCCCGCACCAATCAAATGATGCCTGTACACCGATAGCTTTCTTCTTGTTTTCCGGGTGATTGCCAATCTAATTTTGTTGACATTTCTCTTCCAATATAGAGATGATATCACCAACTTTCTTTAGTTTGTTGAGTTCTTTCAGCCTGAATTTCACTCCGAACTCTTCCTCCACTTTGGTGATCATCAGCATGTGAGTAAGGGAATCCCAATTTTCTACATCGGCAGCAGTCATTTCGTCATTAATGACTAGATTATTGTCACCAAAAACGTCTCTGAAAATAGTAGTAATCTTCTCGTTAATCTCTTTTCTATCCATAGTTTTCTTATTTTATTTGTTGATAAATATTTTGATTCTTTCGATGGTTATGTCATAATACCTTTGAATGTAGTATGACAAATAAAGCATAACAGGAAATACAATTCCTGCCATGTAAAGCCATTTTACTTTGGACACTGCAGGATTTATAAGCATTTCACCTGCCCAGAAAAACAAACGATGAAACATATAACATGCCATGCTTGAATAACTTATACATCTTATTATTTGCGCTATTTTATTGTCTTTATGTGTGTTATCCTTACAGAAAATTGCATCAGAAAGCCATTCGCAAACAAATAGAATGGCGAATACGCCTAATCCTGCAAAATATTCCTTATGTGTGGTTAGTACCTCAGGCGTATTGTTATGCAAGTAGAGCAGGGGTATAAGATACACCAGAACAAAGATGACTTTAATATACCATATTCTCTTGAATTTCCAGTCAAAATATGGAGCAGAGACAGCTCCGATAAGAAAAAATAGAAGATTAAACGATAGTCTCTTATCTACAGACGGAACCAATAATCGCAATAATATGAAAAGAGTCAAAATAGCTGATGAACAGCATATTCGCCACGAAAGACCTTTTCTGCACACCAATGGCGTTATCGCATAACAGATAATGATAACAGGAATATACCATAGCGTATATGGCCTTGGTTTTAGGAATGGAGAAATGCATAGCATGCCATTTATTGTAGCCCGCAAACCATTGAAACCTATTAAGTAAAGCATAATAGCTGACAACAGGAATAAAGGCATGATACGAATTATTCGTTTTTTGAAAAATACCCCTACTAGATAATTACCATCAAAGCGATATTTTGTACTTAACAAATAACCGGAGCAGAACGTAAAAAGCCCCAAACTCGCATCAGTTAAAACAGCGTATATAGGGATAACGCAGGCAGATATCGCTTCCGTATGAATATATGCATACAGGTGAACGAATGCTACAATATATGTCATGCAAACTACTCGGGCAACGTCAAATCGGTAATCTCTTTCTTTCATTAATCTTACCTAAGCGTATATCCTCCATCTATTACCAGTGATGACCCTGTGATCATTTGTGATGCGTCTGACATATAATAAATGACAGCATAGGCTATTTCATCGGGCCTCGCAAATCTGCCAAAAGGATAGTTGCTACGAATTTCATCTAATGTATGATCACCATATTTTTTGATCATATCTGTTTCCACAAATGCAGGCTGAATGCAATTGACTCGTGCCTTCAATGGCAGCAATTCAAGAGCTAAGACTTTGGCGAATTGATCTACAGCAGCCTTTGAAGCAGCATACATGGCATTGGATACAGAAGGATAGAACGCTGATACTGAGGACATGAAAACGATAGACGCAAATTTGTTGATTTTCTTTGCCTTTAAGAGAGATTGCAAAAGTAATGCAGGTCCTTTAAAGTTTGTAGAAAACATCTTGTCGATAAAACCATTGTCTATCCTTTTAATGATCTTTTTATCATTGATTCCGGCTATTAAAGCAATTCCATCAATGCAGTCTACTTTGTCAACAAGATTTTGGATTTCATCCACTGATGTCAAGTCTGCCGTGATAACTTTGTGGCTCCCATTCATTTCTGCGAGTGTCTGCTCCAGCTTTTCCTTGTTGCGGGCTGTCAGATATACCGTAGCACCTGCTTTTGAGCATTCAATCGCAGTTGCCTTTCCTATTCCAGATGAAGCACCAGTTACCAATACGGTCTTTCCTTCAAGGGAGAATGGATTTGGCATATTAAAGGTACATTAAGTCTGGAACAACGATCTTGTTTGTTGTAATCCGTCCTGTACAAAGGGCAAAACCAACACCAACGGCAGCCATTCCTAAAGACAATTTTTTCTCAGTCAACTCTTTCTGTAAATTTGTTACCATAAGAAGTGGCAATGTCGCTCCACTGGTATTCCCAAATTCCTGGATATTATATGGAAATTTCTCAGGAGGGAAACCAAGTTTTTTGCGAACTTTTTCACACATAAACTTGTTCGCTTGATGGAAAAGCATATAATCCAAATCTTCTAACATGTTAATACCTTCGTGTTCGCATAGTGCACGAAACTGTTTGGGAACATTTCTGATTGCGAAAGAGAAAACCTCCTCCCCATCCATTTTCTCATGGAGACGTGTTCTCTTTACTCCATATTCATATTCTTCTAATTCAAAAGATTTTTGGTTTACGGGGTTTCGGCTGCCGCCATCAGGAACAATCAAACAATCATATTTAGAACCGTCTGTCAGATATTTGAAATCCATCTTATCTGCTTTGTCGGGATTATACTCTAACGCAGTAACAGTTCCTGCATCTCCTAAGAGAAGATACATGCTTTTGTCTTCATAGCAAGCGTATTCCGATTGTGTGTTGCCACACATCAGTAGAGCTTTCTTGATGGTTCCATTTTGCATTAAGCTGCTCGCTGTTCCTAAACCTACCATATATCCTGGACATCCCAATGTCATATCAAAAGCGATACAATTGCTGGTGATTCCAAGTTTGTTTTGAAGTACACATGCTGTAGAAGGCAACCTATAGTCACATGTCTGTGATGCAAAAATGATAAGTCCTATTTCAGATTTATCCCATCCAAGTTCTGCAATTAGTTTTTCGGAAGCCTTTTGACATAAGTCAGAAGTGCAAATACTTCCATCGTGAATGGCGCAATGACGACGTTCTATACCCGTCGTATTAATATAATTATTTAATTCTTCTTCTGAAAGAAGAGTATAATCTCTATTATTTTCAACTCGTCTGGGAACGCAAGCTGCGATGCCAGATACCTTTACATTTTTAATATTCAGGTACGACATTTCTGCTTATAGTTTTTCTTGAATTAAGTTGTACAATTCTTCTATAGTTTTGCATTTCCTCAAATCTGCTCCTGTGACACCTGCATCAAATTCATCATCAACCATAGAGATAATAGACAACGCAGTTAATGATCCCCATTCTTCCAACTCACGGAAATGTGTATCTGCTTTAAAGTTTTCTTCAGGAGTGTCATCAAACTCAGCGGCAAATGCCTTTACAAATTCATCTAATGTCATAATTCAATAAGTTTTAATTGTTATAATCTTTATTCTTTTACTATTGAGAAGTCCATAATTTTCCCGTCATAGGAAGAGATGTGGAGCAGAGAATTCACCATGGCTTGAGGTTTCATTCGCCCTACTATTTTTTGTAATGTGTTATCAGTTCCTACTTCGAAATAATGTGTTACTCCATCGGCATCCATGTTGTTCACCATGTCTGTCCATAGCACGCTACTGGTGATATGTTCAATAAGATTGTGACGCAACTCGTCCGGATTGGTGTGAGGCTTTGCATCCACGCACTGGTAGATAGGGATGCGGGGAGTTTTAAACTCTACTTCATTGATAAGGGCACCCAGCTCCTTCTTGGCTTCGTTCATAAATGGTGAATGAAAGGATCCTCCGATCGCCAAAGGAACGGCTTTCCGGGCACCTTCCTTCATAAATGCTTTACATGCAAGGCGTACGCCTTTTTTTGTTCCTGTTATGACGACTTGGCCAGGGCCGTTATGGTTGGCAAAATAGATGGCCTCCCCTGTTTCGTCCCAAATTTCTTTGATGCGCCGCTCTACGTACTCATCAGATAAACCGATGACAGCCCCCATGCCTGTTTTGACCGGTGCTGACTCATAGGCTTTCTGTCCAATCAATGCACGGTTTAGCACCAATTTCAAGCCATCCTCAAGAGTGATGGCACCTGCGATGACCAATGCGGCAAACTCACCAAGGGAATGACCAGCTACCACGTCTGGATCGATTTCATCTTGAGCCATAGCCAAAGCTACTTCATAGATGAAAACGGAAGGCTGTGTGTTGCGTGTTTCCATCAGCTGTTCTTCTGTGCCTTTAAACATCACATCTGTGATTTTCCAACCAAGAAAATCATCCGCTCGATCGAATAATTCTTTGGCTTTTGGGGATAATGCATACAAATCTTTGCCCATCCCTTCTTTCTGGCAACCTTGTCCAGGAAAAATGAATGCCGTTCTCATGCGAAATACTCTTAATCAATAATCCTCTCCATCAGGAGTAAAGTATTATTTGGGAAAAAATCCTTAACTCTTGGATGTTGGGAAGTAAAACTATTTTTTGTTTTGAATCCCATCATTTTATTAATCAATATAATTATTTTGTTTGATTCAAAAACATGCACCTGCATCTTTTTCACCTTAGGCCCCAAACTCTTAGCTCTAGCAATATGTGCTTCCATTAAATCTTGGATCAGAAACTGTCCTTGATGTTCAGGTAAGACATATGAATATTCCCCTTGATAAGTACCCCATTCTCTTTCAATACTTAACTCTTTTGTTATCTCGATATTCTCCTGTGATTTGAGTATTTTATCTTTGGGCAAGACATACATCAGAATGTTTGATTTCAACAAGGCCGACGGCATTTCGTCTTCGTTGTCCCCTTCAAGCCATCCTCCCATGGCAGCAACTGCTTTGCCATCATAATCAACCACAATGAAACTACTCAAAGATAGCTCACATCCATTCACTTCTTCTTCAAAAATCTGTGACAAATAATCCCTCATCTCAGATTCTGTAACATCGAAATAGTTTGCTAGACCACATACCCCCGTAGAACTTTTCTCTGCTTGAATAACAGTCTCAACCAGAAAGTCTATGTCTTTTGCTGCTGCAGGTCTGATTATATATTTGCTTGGGTCAATCATACTTCATTTATTTAAATGTTTATTATAGCTTTGAGCTTAACTTTATCCACCTTATCATTTGAGTTCAATGGGAAAATAGGCAAAAAGATAAGTCTTGAAGGTATCATATAAGCAGGCATCTTGGTGCGCATGTAAGCAATCATTTCATCAGGATTAAATTCTTCTGACTCTATAAACATCGCAATCTCTGTCAATTGATCCTTGTTGTCAAAAGCGAGGCACACCACATTCTTGCCGTTCAAGAACTCACGAGCATGAAACTCAATCTCGCCCATCTCAACACGGAAACCTTGTATTTTTGCTTGGTGGTCTAATCGGCCAGAGTACATAATGTCGCCATCGGCATCTTTATAGCAAAGATCTCCCGTATGGTAGAAACGCATATCTGTTCCATTCACTTCTTTTTGAAAGAAAGAACTCTCATTTTTCTCGTCGTTCATCCAGTAGCCCTTGGTAACATGATCTCCAGCGATACATAACTCACCCTTTTCTCCGGCAGGAAGTTCATTGCCACTCTCATCGAGTATTAAACCAACACAGTTGGCCATCGGCTTTCCAATAGAGATGATGCCGTTCAGACTCTTATTGTACCCTCCTTTTGTTAGTTTATAATAAGTGCAATAGATGGTACATTCAGTAGGTCCGTAAAAATCAAATATTTCAGTATTTGTCGCACAATTATACCAATCTTCCATCAGATTTAAGGGACATGCTTCTGCTGTCAATATGCAAGTTCTTAAACTAGATGCATCAATCTCGTTAAAATAGGGCTTCAGATACCTCAGCATGGAAGGAGCCATGGCACCGAATGTAATCTTGTGCTCATCAATGAGTTCGCTGGCATATATGTACTTAATCTGCCCGTGAGGAATTGTATAAACGCAAGCACCTTTGGTTAACGCAACAAGGTAGCTTTGGACAGATACATCAAAAGACAAATCAAAAGCCTGTAAACACCTGTCTTCACAGGTGATCCCAATTCCAGTTTTCCAAAAGGAATCCATGAATGCGGCAATATTCTTGCGCATGAGTTGCACTCCTTTTGGCTTTCCTGTACTTCCGGATGTAAATAAGATGTATGCCAACTCATTTTCTGAAACATTCTCTTTCGGACTAAGCATGTCGTTTGAGTATAGAAGTGTTGCTGTTGGTATAACTTTCACTTTTTCATACCTTGATTTTTCAGAAGAGTCAAGTATTAGCTTTATACCCACTTGATCGCAAATGTCCAGACAACGTTCCAGCGGCCAGTTAGGATGGAGGGGGACATAGCAATAACCATCTAACCACAATGCGAAGATAGACGCGTAGGTCTCAATGTCATCATTGATGACCAATCCGACTTTCTCGTTCTCTTGTTTGGTTGACAAAAGTGCACATCTTATCTTTGAGATATGTCTGCCAAAGTCATTATATGAATAAAACTGGCCATTTATACAAAACGCATTTCTTTCTTTGCTACAGGAAATGCTGTCTAGCACAGGATTTAAGATTTCAGTATAGAAATTGTACATATTTCTCGTATTTTTATCTTTTAGCCAAGAAATGCTTTTATTTCCGCTAATTTAGAAAGATAGTATTTCTTATAATTGTCTTCCAAAATCTCTAAGGGAATTCGTTCTTCTTCGGGATATTTCTCTTCTTCATACTCAGCTATGGCTGTCGGCGAATACCTGAATCCAACGACCCTTGCAGGGTTTCCCATCACTAGGGCATAGGGGGGAACTTGCCTTTTGACGACTGCACCAGTTGAAATCATGGCCCCTCTTCCTATTTCCGAAACACCAGGCATGATGATTGCATGCGCCCCAATTCCAACATTATCTTTTATAACAAGTGGCGTTTTTATTAATGAATGCCCAGATGAGTCTCTTTGTGTAAAATCAAGAGTGTGATTATGAGTCAAAATTTTTGTTCCTTCTGAAATATTAACATTATCTTCTATCGTTAAGCCCCCAGTAAAATCAATATCTGAATTTCTGGCTAAAATTACATTCTTACCTATGCTTATAGATCCAAATGAAAAATGTTCACGCCTTATTTCTACATTATATTGTACATGAAGATCTTTACCTGTATTGAAGAATTTGGTATAAGCATTCTTGCGCGCTATAGAACCTTTGGGCGTTCTTTCCCATTTCTTTTGAGTCCATCTCTCAAGAAACTTATGGTTAGTATAATTATCTATTACCCATCGGTCATGAAGCAAATTTTCATCGCCTATTCTTTTTGCTAATAGTTCAAATTTTTGCTTGTCTTGCTTCCAAAGTTCATTCTTTTTGTATTGATTACTGAAGACAAAATACTTCCGAAAACAACAAATGATGTCTATAAATACCTTTAGCCGTCCTTTACCAGACTCCTTTGATATGCCAGCAGAATCTTTCCAACCATAAATGATGATTTGTTTTATTCGTTTTATTCTAAGCCAATCCATAGCTAATTGTTTACGAATTTGCGTATTTCTTTTATGCGTGACTTGAAATATCTATCGTAGTCTTTTCGGAATTGTTCCATTGAGATACGTTGATCTTCAGGATATTCTCTTTCTATTGCAGAGACCTCTTCAGGATTCATAACGAAGCCAACAACTTTGGCAGGATTTCCAATAACAACGGCATAAGGTGGGATATTTTTACGTACAACAGCGCCCGCACCTATTCTCGAATGTCGACCTATATGAGTAACTGTTTCAAGTATCATCGCTTTTGATCCTACAGACACACCTTCCTCAATAATAAGGTGTGTCTGTCGAAGAGTTCCTTTTCCTTTAAGTGTTAATGCTCCTGCTACATGTGAGTGTGTTTCAATTACAACTCCATCGGAAAGAGCTACATTATCATATATTTCTAAAAAGCCAGAATAATCTATAAATACGTTTTTTGCAAGAAGTACATTTTTCCCTAACTTAATAGTGCCGTCCAGATAATGCTCACGATGAATATGTACGTTGAACTGAACTATTAATCCTTCCCCAGCGTTGAACTCTTTAGTATAAGCTTTTTTACGTTTCTGCTGCATCGAAGGAGACTGCTCATATTTTATGTCCGTCCATTTTCTGATAAATTTCCAATTTCGGTAGTTTTCACGTACCCAATTGTCACGCCTTTTGTTTTCAAGCCCAATCGGAATGGCAATCTTTGCTTGTTCTTCTTGTGGAAGTCGCCATAGCTCTTTAATCCTGTATTGATTGCTATAAATATAATAGCATCGATAAGCATGAACAATTTGGATAAAGACAGTAAATCGTGATTTACCGGAGTCTGAAGCGATTGCCTTAGATTCTGCCCATCCATACTTGAACAGTTGATAAATACGGCGTTTTGAAAGCCAATCCATTCCACTTACATCTTTTTAATAGGAATTACAAGCATCGGTTTTGTGTGCAATACTGCTGTTGCCCATGTCAGTCCTAACCCAAATGAAGAACATAGCAATGTCAATGGCTTAGCTGATAACTCGTTTGCTATCTCGGAAGTCATTAGCATGAGTATAGAGGCTCCGCCTAAATTACCAAATTCTTGCAGATTGTAAGGCACTTTCTCAACAGGCAATTTCAATTTCTTGACCAGTCGGTCTACAATCAATTTGTTGGCTTGATGGATCAGGAAATAGTCAATGTCATTATTCTTGTCTAATCCTTGTTCCTCCATCATTTTCTTTACACTGGTTGCAGGACGTGTGATGGCAAAAGAGAATACATTCATACCATTGATTAAAGCATCTTTGGGAGCTCTTATGATTCCGTTGCCAAAATCTTCTTCGATGAATGATTCTTGACTTATAGGATGCCGATATCCTCCATGAGGGGTCATCAGTGCTTGATATCCTGAGCCTAAAGTGTTGAAATCTATGATGATGTCTTCAGCTGTCGTGTCAAATTCGAGCGCCAGTGCAGTTCCGCTATCACCGAAAAGAGGGCCTCTGCTTTTATCTTTTGGATTGCCCATTCTCATAGCAGTGTCACCCACAAGGATTAATGCCCGCTTTGCTGTTCCTGCTGTCAATAGGTTTCCTGCCACTGTTATTGAATACAAACAGCCACAACATCCCATAGGCAAGTCTAATACAAATGTGCTTGTAGGTAGCCCCAAGCGATCTTGTAATATCGCTGATGTCGGTGGTGTCTTATAATCTCCAGTGACAGATGTGAAAAGCAGTACATCGATACTCTCTTTCTCCCATCCCAACCCTTCAATAAGCCTTTCTGCCGCATCAAGGCATAAATCAGAGGCGCAAATGTCCTCTGGAGCAATATATCTGTTTTTGATGCCAACGGTGGCATCAAACAGATCGGCTTCTTCTTGCGTGAAAAAGGGAAAGTCTGCTGTCTTGACAGCATGATTGGGGACTGTTCCTGTCACTCCCCTTAAAGCCACGTTCTTAATTTGCCAGCTTGCCATCAGAGTTCGATGTCGTATTTTGCCAAAATGGTCTTGGCATTGTCATAAGATGTGATATCCAAAATGTCCTCAGCATCAAGCATGATGTCGAATTCATCCTCAATGGCTGAAGTCAGACTCAGCTGATGTACGGAGTCCCATCCTTCAACGGTTGTGTTGTTAAACTCTGAATTGAGTGCATCTGACTCAACAGAGAAAACCTCACAAAAAATATTGTTCAATTTCTCTAAATTTCTCATATAAATCGTTTTTTTATTGATTGATTACTTTTCCTGCTTCATTTCTGAGTATGGCATCTACCACTTTCACCTTAATGTTCTGATGGAATAGATGAGTTTTTTCTTCGATGAATGATGGCAATTGGTCAGCTATAGCTGAGTTTGTGGTCAAGACAATCAGTTGCTGATCATCCCCTTTACAATAACAATCAGTCTGATACTTGGATTTAATCAGATTTTCCACTTCGTCGAGACCGATGCGCAGGCCAAAAATCTTCAGGAATCGTTTCATGCGTCCAACGATGAAAAAACATCCATCAGCATCGCGGTGAGCTATATCTCCTGTGTGCATGATACCATGATTCTCGTCTCCTTTTTTCAGGTCTTCTAAACAGGTGGCATAGCCCAAAGTGACATTTTCACCACGATATACCATCTCGCCTGTAGCCTCGCCTTCGAATGTCTCGTTCCCTTCGGCGTCAACAATAGACAATTGCCCGCCAGGCTCTGCGAATCCTATACTACAAGTTTTGGATAAAGCCAATTCTGCAGGGAGGTATGCCATGCGGGCGGTGCATTCTGATTGACCGTATGTGGCGATGAATTTCATTCCTTTATCATGAGCATATTGAGCCAATGAGTGAAACATCTCGGGAGTGAGTTTGCCGCCGCCTTGAGTGATAATTCTAAGGTTGGGCAAGTCCATCCTGGTGAAACGCATCTTGGCTAAAATCTCATAGCTGTATGGCACGCCCGTGAAACTCGTTGCTTCTTTGAGCATCGCCCAAAATCCTTTATCAAGAAGTGATCGATTTGAAAGCAAAAGCGTCGCCCCTGCAAATAAGTGTGATGCAATAACAGATAACCCCATGGTGTAATGCATGGGTAAAATGGCCATGGCTTTCTCTTCCTCGGTCAATTCGAATAACCTCTTTACATTATCGGCATTGGCTTCAATGTTGCGATAGCTATGACGGACCAATTTAGGACTTCCTGTTGAGCCGGATGTCGGAAGAAGAAGGGATAATTCTTCATACAATTCTACTGGAGGAAGTCCTGTTTTCACTAATGAATAGTCCCATGCAGAAAAAAGGACCTCATAACCTAATTTTGTCACCAAGGAGTTTGGAATCCATAAAAAGGCCGGTCGATAAAGATCTCTAAGATGATCATACAGACCCTCTTCTGTCTTGGCACTGATGACAAGAGGCACTATCTTGTTAATCAGACATGAAGTATAGCCTAACAGAGAACCTATTCTATTCTCTGACAACAAAAAGATAAGGGATCTTTGGGGAACAAATTTGGCGAATTCTATAGAAAAATCGCAAATATCACCGTATGAGATAGATTGACCGCTGTCATCGATGACAGCTATTCTATTTTTTTCTTTTTTGTCTAAATTCAGAAACATAGAGCTCTCAAATTATAGCACCGCCATCGACTCCAATTATTTGTCCTGTCATGTAAGCTGATGCGTCAGACGCAAGGAACAAACAAAGATTTGCTATTTCTTCTGGCTCAGCCAGCCTACCAAAAGGAATATCGTTGATCTTTTCTGCAAATTTGTCAGCTAAAACAGCCTTAAATCTTTCAGACCCAACCATTCCTGGAGCAACAGCATTTACTCTAATCTTGTATTCTGCCAATTCCTTAGCTGCAGATTTGGTCGCAGAGATCACGGCACCTTTGGTTGCAGAATATGAAAGCTGACCTTTGGCTCCTTTGACGCCTACCATGCTGGCCATGTTGATAATCGATCCATTCTGTTGCCTCATCATTATCCTTGATACCAGAGACATTAAGTTGATTAAAGCCACCACATTGACTTCAATCATTGTTCTGAACTTGTCATAATTGATCATGGGCATCATCTCGTAAGTGATGATACCGGCAATGTTAGCTAGTATGTCAATGTGCCCATGTTCTTTTTTGATCGTAACAATAGCTGCCTTTAAAGATGTAAAGTCGCAAATGTCTAGTTGAAGAGGTATAATTTTACCTTTTATTTCGTCACATGAATCTATCCAATCTAAACCTTTGATGTCTATGGCATAAACAATTGCCCCTTGGCATGCAAATAAAAAGGCTGTGGATTTGCCGATACCTGCACCTGCTCCGGTAACGATTGCAATTTTTTCCTTTAATAAATCTTTCATGTTATTTCAGCATAAAACCTCCATCAATTATCATAGATGTCCCCGTTGTCCATGCAGAAGCGTCTGAAAGCAAATAAATGATGGCCCAAGCGACCTCTTCTGGCTTCCCGTATCGTTTTAACGGATAAGACATCATATCTTTTTCTCTTTCTTTTTCACTAAGATTGCCCATGCTCATCTTGGTATTAACCATCCCAGGGTGAACTGCATTTGCTCGAATGTTTTTATCTGCCAGTTCTATGGCAAATGACCGCATATAAGATGTCAAAGCCGCTTTCGAACTGGCATATAAAGCTCTTCCTGGAGCATTAAAGAAAGCTGATACAGAAGATGTGAAGACAATTGATCCATTTTTCTTTAATTTCTTCTTCTTTATTAGTAGCCTTGTCAAATTGACACATGAGAACAAGTTGTTTTGGAAGATAAACTCCAAATCCTCATTCTTGACAAACGAAACAGGCTTTACTCGGTTGACACCAGCGTTGTTCACTAAACCATCGATTGCTTCTATTTCATCCGCTAAATCTGCTAAATCTTTTTCATTGGTTAAATCGGCTAATAACAACCTGTGGTGTTGCGAGGGGTTATCACAACAGAGTTGATTATAAGTTTCTTTTAATCGAGGTTCGTTTCGCGCAGTTATGATAAGATTTGCACCTAATTTAGAGCATTGAATGGCTGTCTCTGCTCCAATACCAGATGATGCTCCAGTTATGAGAATAGTTTTTCCTTCTAATGAAAATGGATTATACGGAAACGCTGACATTAGAGTTTCGCTATTACCTTATTGTACAAGTCTTCAATAGTAACCGAGCTTATCATGTCATCTGCGTTGAGAGCTACTTCAAATTCTTCATCTACCATCGCTATAATGGACAATCCGATGAGTGAAGACCATTCATCCAAGTCGTGGAATATGGTAGAAGGCTTGAACTCACTAACATCGGTGTCATCAAATTGCTCTGCAAAGAGACTTACAAATTCATCTAAAGATTTCATATGTTTTGTTTTTATTTGGTTATATTCTTCATTTCCTTTAATCTCTTTAAAATCGCTCTTAATTCGTACTTGCCACTTTTTTTGTTAATAAAGTATTCTTTTCTTAAGATGGAGGAGAGTCTTACATCGTATCTTATATCATTTTTTATGACGGCTTCACGTAAAACTCCTTCTTTGGTAAAAAGAAACAAATCTCCTGCGATATTCGAATTCTTATTACCTATGATGGAACTGCCATAGAGTCGATTAAGTCCTAAATGTTCAAACGCGTATTCTAAAATGAAACAATATGATTCTATCCAGGCAAAGCCATTCCTGTAGTCCTTGTCTGCTATCACAATTCCATGAAAGCATGCGCTTTGGTTTAACTTATCAATCTCAGAGAGACTAATCCATCCCACTATTCTCTTCTCTTCATCATTGGTACAAATAGCCCAAAAGTGATAGGTGTCATGATTTCCCATGCATCCTTCTACCCATTTCCTTGCCTCTTTATAGGTGTATGGACGAAAATGACCAATAATCATGCTGTTTAGCTTCTCGTCGTTTTTGCATTTGTAGATAAAATCTACATCGCGCTCCTCAAATTCACGAAAACAGACTGTGGATAGCATTATTGGATGCAATTAATGATTCTGTTCATCTCATTCTTACCATAGCGCTGGTCGATAGGCAGCGGAATCATTTGCCGGGTCAGATACCACTCAAAGCTATCTGCGGTTGTCCATTCAAGGACATTCGGCCAATATCTGGCTACATATATCTTCTCCTTGATAAGATGATCACGTAGCCCCTCTCGGTCTGTCAAATAGGGATATACCATTGGCACGGCATCTTTATCTAAAGAAATATTAAGTTTATTGGTAGCGCTTAATGTGGAGTGAAGCATCAAGAAATTGTTTCGACGTTGTTCGGTTACCCTTCGGTAATCTATAGATTGCATGATTCTTTGGGTGAGTTTTGACATTTTCCTGATTGGTTGATGGGCTAGCCCATCATCTGCCTTATGAAAATCCTCAAATCCTGCTTCTGCAGAAAGGTCTATTCGCTTCATCAGGTATGACATGCGCTCAAAGGAGAGATCTTGTGCAAAAGGTTTATTAAGATTAGCACTAGTGTATAGGTATGCTCCATCAGAAACACCAAAAAATTTGCGACATGTGTAAAAAGTGTCAATTCCTTTTTTAGGTCTTTCAAAAAAAGCTTGTGTGTTATCTATAATAATATGATTACCGTATTTGCCAATGAGATAATCTGCATATTGTTGTTTTAATCCGAAATAGTTGGTATAAAGCAATGCCTCATCTCGTTGAAGTGGAATATCATCAAGCAATTCAAAACTCAAGTCAATGTGGTAATATTCGTATTGAACGCCAAGCTTCTTGATGGGCTCCAGTATAGCATTGCATGTATAATATGGAATGTAAATTCTCTCGTATTTACGTGTAAGAAGAATATACTCTAAGCAATTACGACCCGAATTAAAGCGTAAGACATTTTGGTGATACTCCTCGTGATAAGGTAGTTCTAGAGAAAAATATCCTCCGATTGAATTCATCAAATTACAATAACTCTCAACCAGTCACTCTGATGGGTGATGGCATGCTCAAGTTCTTCTGCTGTTTCAAATCTCAACACCAAAGTTCCTATCGCATTGTTTGCACCTTCAAAAGACTCCACAATATCGCCCTTCTTAACCCATAAATCTTGTTCGACAATCTCTGCGGGAAGATCATTGCTGATTTCTAAATGATCAAAGACTCCGCTTTTGTCAGCATGAAGTATGATTTCTGCCCAGTGGCCGTTGTAGGGTTTCTGTTCAATTGGCTCAATTGGATCTCCAACTATGGCTCGTGTGATGGCGGTTATCATGTCAACGCCTGTAGCATAATGCAACATTTCGCACAAACGATTTCCACCTCCACGAGGGGTCAATTCCATGATATATGGTTTCCCATTTGTGCCAATTCGGGTCTCAATATTGTAAACGACGGTCTTCAATCCAAGAAGAGTGATCAGACGCTGAATCTCTGAAGTGAGATAATCTTCTTGCTCCTTGGTGAATGTCGATGGCCAGGAGTAGGCGGCAGGGGTATAGGGATTAGTAGCATTCAGGTCAAAACGCTGGGCACAATAACTGGTGAATACCAACTTTCCGTCAATAGACATGCTGTCTGTATCTGAGGAACAACCCTGTTTCTCAATGAACTCTTCAACAATGATGTGTCCAGAAATAGAATGAGCCATGGCATATTCCAAAGCTGGTCCCAAATCCTCTACTTTATCCACTCTGGTTACACCTTTACTTCCCGCAGCATCAGTTGGCTTGACGATAACTGGCCATGGATACCAGTATTTTTCTTCCATGGCTGCATCTATGCTGTCGAATCCCTTTGCCAGAGGAACATTAAAGCCGTTCTTTTGTAAAAATGAGCGGAAACGGTCTTTGTTCTGCAATATTTCCACGGATTCAAATGGCCCAAAAGAAGGCAAGCCCAATTTGTTCTGGACGTATGAGGCTGCTATCACACCGGGATCACAGGCAAATGACATAATGCCGTCGATTTGCAACCTTTCGGCTTCTTTTAAAACCGCTTCTTTGTCAACGATGCTTACATTGCAATATTCGTCTGCATATTGGTGAGCAATGTTATTAGGCAGATAGTCGGCGGTAATGACATAATAGCCTTGCTTGTGGGCTGCTTTGATAACAGGGAGCAGATAGCGTAGACCGCCAAGGAGCATCAATTTCTTTTGCTTCATGCTATTTGATAATACAATGAAGGATTCTTTCCAAGTCTTCTTCTGCCAATGCATGATGCATCGGCAGACAAATCACTTCGTTGGCCATCTTGGTTGCTACAGGAAGATTCTCCCTGTTCGCACTGGGCAATCCCCGATAAGTACTGAAATCGCTGATCAGGGGGTAGAAATATCTTCTCCCCAAGATGCCTTGCTCTCTCATCTTGAAATACAGATCATCGCGTGACATCCCATATTTCTTTGCATTGACGAAGATGGGGAAATAGCTGTAGTTGTGCTTGACTCCTGGCAGGTCATCCCAGAATTCGATGCCTTCTACGTTTCTCAACGCCTTGCGGTATCGTATAGCGACCTGATGGCGGGCTTCTATGGCGTCATCCACTTGCCGAAGATTGAGAAGACCGTATGCGCTGCGAATTTCGTCCATCTTTCCATTAATTCCTGGCGCAACCACCTCCGTTTCTCCGGCAAAACCAAAGTTTTTCAAATAGTCTATGCGCTTCTTGGTCTTTTCGTCGTGCATCACCAATGCTCCACCTTCCACAGTATTATAGACCTTAGTGGCATGGAAACTGAGGGTGGACATGTCGCCAGCGGTAAGGATGCTCTCACCGTTGACATCCACACCAAAGGCATGGGCTGCATCGTAGATTACTCTGAGTCCATATTTGTCGGCTATTTCTTGTATGGCTTTTACGTTGCAGGGCTTTCCATAGACATGAACAGGCATGATGGCTGTGGTCTTAGGGGTAATGGCAGCCTCTATCTTGTTGGGATCCATACAACCAGTCTCCCATTCAATATCCACAAAGACAGGCCTGATGCCGTTCCACCACAAGGAATGGGTTGTTGCGACAAAACTGTATGGAGTCGTGATGACTTCACCTGTGATATGGAGCGCCTGAAGGGCGGTAATCAATGGCAATGTGCCATTGGTAAACAGGCTGACATAGGGCACCCTGAGATATTCGCACAAAGCCTGTTCTAGGCGTTTATGATAGGAACCGTTGTTGGTGATCCATTTCGATTCCCATATATCCTTCAGCATCTCTCCGAACTCACTCAAATCGGGGAGAAGAGGGGAGGTTACAGTTATTTTTTTCTTGTCATTACTAAATGATTGTGCCATTCCTAACATGAAAAATGTAACGTGAATAGTTAATTCTTATTTCAAGTATGCTTTAAATGAATGATGTGTTACCCGTTGACTTTCTGGTGGCAATTCCATGTAATCACCATATACCCCCCTTAGCCATGAATCATAGTCGGATGGAACAATAAATTCCGAATCCTCAAACAAAACCTTTTTGCCTTTTCCAAAAATATCTTTAGAAAGATACAAGGCTTCAGTATAGCACAAGTCTGAACAATAGTGAGACTGCTCAAAATCATATTTTTGATTAAGCTTTATCAGCCTATTTCTGACCCAATTATAAGGAAACGGAAAAACAAGAGTTTTTAAAGCTGATAGAAATGCACTTTTTGCTAAAGAGCGTTTTTTACTATGAGCAATCTTTTTTATTTCCAGTATTTCTATCCAGAAAGAACAATTCTTGATGTGTTTCTTTGCTTCTTCTTCATGATCAGGCATACCATCAAGGACAAAAATGTCAATATTTAATCCAATATTATACTTCCTTGAGGTGTTTTCATCTAATAGAGTTTTATTGTCATACAACTTACCATACGAGAAAGGGCAATCTTTATCGTTCTCAGGACAAAAAACAACATAGCGCTCGTCTTTATACTCTTTGATGAAGCGAAGATAATCTGGGCGAGGCATAATGACATCCACATCATCATCCCAAGGAATGTATCCTTTATGACGAATTGCACCGATCAGTGTGCCGTAAGCAAGATAATAATTAAGCCCTTTTGCCTCGCAGAAAGAAGCGAAGGACTTGAGTATATTTAATTGGATCTTTTTAATATCTTCTATATGTAGCTCTGAGCTCTCCATCAATTATTCTCCTTTAAATAGTTCTTGGCATCTTTAAAAAATGATATCGTACACAATAAGGACAATATAACTACAGGGAAGGCTGCAATCAGTGTTATTGACTGGATGCTGTAAAGCGAATTCTCAGCAAACAGTAAAGCAATTGGGAAAAGAATCAGCAAAATGCTCCAGAATGTACGAACCTTTCGGTCTGGCTCCTTGTCTGCTGAGAGATGCTTGTAAGAATAGGAAGAAGCGACATAGGTGATACCGTCAAGTGTGGTGCTATAAAAAGCCATCATTGTGATGACAAGCAGCATTAATGCGAATATTGGCAAGGGCAACGTATCGAATATCTTAAGTATGGCTTCATACATGCTCCCACCTTCACCAATATAACCAGAAATATTAACACCATGTTTGAGTTCTTGTGCAAGTCCATAGTTGCCAATAATAATGAAAGACATGAATGTACCTGCTAGTCCCCAGCCATATGTGCCCAAAATCATGTTTCTTATGGTACGCCCTTTGCTTATCAGAGCAATGAAAAATGGTGTAGCACAACACCATACAATCCAATATGCCCAATAGTATATAGTCCAGTTCTGAGCGAAGCTGGTCTCTCGCAATGGATCCATGTATGTGGAAAGGCCTATGAAATTCTGAACAAGATTGCCAAGTGATTGGAAGCCGGTTTCCAATATAAAGCGTGTTTCACCACCTATAAACAAAAAATAGAAAAGCAGGACAAAAAACATGTATGAGCAAATGGTTGCCAGCTTGGAAATACCTTTAACTCCAAACCATACAGCCAGGGTGTATACAGCACAGATAATAAGCAAAAGTGTTATTGCAAGCACCACTCCATCTTGAATGCCAAGAACGGAGGCCAGGGCCTTTGACAGTAAAGGCGTTGCCAACGAAAATGTAGTGGCTGTTGCACAAACTATTGCAAAAATAGCTACTATATCAATGAGCTTACCCCAAAAACCATCTGACTTGTTACCCAACAAAGGACGTACTGCCTCTGAAAAGCGCTGACGGTCACGTTTGCGGACATGCATCATAAAACCAAATGCAATCGCTAGAATCACATAAAAACACCATGCAATAGGGCCCCAATGAAAAAGGGTGAACGTGGGAGCCCATGCTGCCATGCCACCAGGCATCCCCGTTACATGGGGCTCTGCTCCATAGAGTGCCCATTCACAAAGTGAGTAGAATAGGATGTCTGCCGCCATGGTGGAGGTGAAAATCATGGTTCCCCATTTAAAATCACTAAACTCAGGCTTTTCTATATTTCCTAGTTTTATTTTACCGTATTTTGAAAAAGATACATAAAATGTTGTGGTGAGAATTGCAACTCCAAAAAGAGCATAATATAAGCCACAGGTATCTCCAAGAAAACCTCGAACAGTATCTACGAACACTTTCGACTGCTCCGGTACAAGCATAAAAACAATCATCAATACTAGTACAATAAAAAATGGTATCAATGTGGTGGCCCAATCAACTTTGTGCCTAATTTTTCCTAATGCCTTCATTCCTTTATTTTCAATAAATAATTATAATTTTTCTTCGCTCTATTATATCTGTCATTTCCATATGACCCAAAATTATCTCCAGCAACTTCTTTAATGACTGTCCACAGAGCCCAAAGGGTATCCCATAGAATCTCATAACAAAGTATCCTTTCTTTGATACGATCAGGTATCTTATTGCTGTAATACTTGCTTAGAAAATAATCCTGTTCTTCTTCTGTAAATTCACTTTCGATGAATAAGGCCGCAAAATCTGCCATCGGGTCGTTCATGCCACTATATTCCCAGTCAATAAGAAAAATGGTGCCGTCCTCTGCCTTGATGAAATTTTCAGCTACAGCATCATTGTGACATGGACACAACTCAACACCAATAGCATTCAGTCTTTCTTCTAAGGCCATCACTTGTGGCTTGAAGGAATCCCAACCGTCATACATATGCCCATGACAATTATCGAGGAGCTTTTCGTATTTCTCTATCTCCAGAAAAAGATTGAATTCATTCTTCAACCTTACGTGGGCATCATGAATCTTATGATAAATATTGACTATCTTTTTAAGATTATCATGGCGTTTGATTGTAGCTGAATTGAGTGTTTCAGCATTATCAACATAGTCTGCCAACTTGATACCTGTCTTGGCGTTAAAATACCTGATCTCTGGATTCACACCCATTCGACAGCCTTCAAGTGCATTGAATTCCTCATTACAGCGTTCTACCATTCCTTCGCTACCAGGGCCTGGAACTCGCAACACATAACTTCTTCCTTCAAAATTGACTCTGAAATTTTTGTTGCTCATTCCTCCTATTTGTTGAATTTCTGCTTGAGCAATATCTTTTCCTGGGAAAATTTCAGATAAATAAAGATGTAAATTGTCTTTATCAAAAGGATCTTCCTTACGGCGAAGAGCACGATAAGTAACTTCTCTTAATCTCTTAAAATCCTCTGGGCAGTCCACATCTCCCCAAATTAGATTCTGGAAAAAAATGAAAGGCCGTTCCAAAGGAGTGGTGACATCCATCAGTACATGTTCATAGTTCAGATATGAATTGTTGCTTTTATGCCACTTGGAAAGCATGGCTTGATAGGTGTCGTAAGTTATTCGAGATATGCCCAATAGCTCTCCCTCAAATTTGCAAATCCTATGCTTGTCTTTTGATATTTTTGTAATGAACCCACATTGTGATTCTATATAGCATTCGTCTCCACTTCCACTTTCTTCTGTCGCAACCAAACAATTCCCTTCTTCTTTGGAATAAAGGCTTTCCAGTACTTTTTTTTCAAAGAAAGTGTCGCCTTCGATAAGAATAAAGTCTTCATTAATGAAATCTGCAGCTGCTGCAAGTGAGGCCATGGAACCTGTAAACTCATAATTGAGAGCATTCACGATCTCAACATCAGAACTGCGATAATTCTCAAATAACTCAGCATGATAACCTACAACCATCACGATTTTTGTTATGCCAATTTCTCGTAATAGGGTAAGGGTTCGGCTGATGAGGCATAAATCCTCATCAAATGGTAGTAAAGGATAAGGTATCTCAGAGCCTCTTTCCTTGCGAGCTGTCAGAATGATAGCTGTCTTCATAATTTTTCAATAGTCGTATTCTCTGGATTGGGCACAACTCGAAATACTTCTTTATTGTGTTCAATGGAAAATGCTGAACTATATTCAGAATTTGAAAGCTTTGTTATATGAGTTATCTCAGATTCCTTCCATGACATCTTTTGGCAAATATCTTTCAAAATTTTGGAACGGGTGTTTCCGATATAGCTACTGTCAAATTCTCGCAATTCATCAAGGGTGTCAAATTCAAAGATATCACTGTCTGAATACCGTCTAATCTGCATGGGGAGATTCTTAATATATTGTATATAAACATCTTCCCAGTAGCTATTCCTTACACATTCCTTGCTGTATTCTTTGATTAAAATCTCATGGAATTTCCGGGAGAAAGACTCCGTAAAATAAGCATGGCCTGCCATATACCAAGAATCTTGCCCGCCAACTTTTACATCCTTAATGTAGTCATGACTATCAATATTCAGACAATACTCTCTTGTCTGGCCTTTGGCATATAACGACGCATAATAACTTTCGTCTGATTTATCCAAAAATAAGTTCCTGCTAAAGTAATGGTCTGAACAGCAGATGAAAGTATTTGAAAGGAGGTCGATAACACGAATAATGGAAGATGTGTTGTTGTACCTATTATAATCCTCGTTAAATACTAAGTCAACACCAAACTTGTCGCGAAGATAGTCGAAAGCTGTTGCCTTATATCCAGTTACAATAGTTATATCATTAACACCTGCCTCCTTGAGCTGACGTATTTGTCGCTCTATAAGAATCTCTCCTTTTACTTCAAGTAATCCCTTAGGCTTCTCTAAAGATAATGGTAAAAAGCGCGAAGATGTCCCCGCAGCCATGATGATCGCATTCATCAAAAACAATTAAAAAGCAAATGATGCGGAGAGGTTAACATGTGACTTCTCGTATACTGGATTGATGATATAAGCTACACTTAAAGGAAGAGTAAAATTCTTCATTGCTACATTGTAGGTGTACTTAAATTCAATGTTGCAAATACTGAAATCATGTTCATAACCATTGTAACAGCTTTTGTTGAAAGCTGAGCCTACAGCTAATGCCAACTGATGATCGTGCAAGAAGTCATAATGACAACCAAGTTCTGCATATGTAGAATAGGCCTGCTTGCCCTCTATATTTTTATCTGCTCCTGCAAAGAAGTTACTCACTGTTAGATAAGCGGGGATGCTTTCTGGCGCTATTGTAATTGCTGCTTCGAACCAATGTCCGGTTTCCTTATTCTTGAAGTTGAAATACTGATCTTCGGGTGTTGTCGTTGTGGGATAGTAATAGTCATTGATTCCTACTGTTATCCATTTGTAAGTATAGCTCAAACCTGCATCAACTTCACTATACTTGCCATTAATGGCATATCCTCCCATAACGTATGCATAGAATCCTTTGTTGGAATAGTTAATGCATGGAAAAACCACTGGTGCCGCATCGTTAGTCATCATCTCCATGCCACGCCAAATATACTTGGTTTGAAGATCAATACCTAGATGAAAATTGGATTCTGTTAGTTTTGCTTTAAAACCATTTTTTGCACTCTCTTCATTTTGAGAAAAGGCAGTTATTGCCATTGCCAAAAATGTGAACGTGATAACAATCTTTTTCATTGTAAACTAAAATTCAATATCTAAGTGTCTAGTATCTCTATTATATAATTTCTCATTTAATAGCACTCAATATAAGGTAGGTATGATAGTAAATCGGAATTAATCCTACTGCTTTGCTATGCATCCGTGGAAATCTCTTTATCCAACTTTTGATAAATAGAATTATTAGATTTATATTCAGGCACAATCTCCTTCATTTTAGCGACAATGTTCATGTCGTCGTAGGTCTCAGAAATACGCACTAAGTCTTCGATGTCGTGTTCTACGGATTCGTAATCGTATTCCCGGACTTCGGCGATGCGGATTTTCTTGTGGAAACTGGGCTTGGTGTTCTCATCAGTAGCGAGGAGTTCTTCGTAGAGTTTTTCGCCGGGGCGGAGGCCGGTGTATTTGATTTCCACATTTTTGGCACCGCTGAGGCGGATCATGCGCTTGGCAAGGTCGGCGATGCGAACGGGTTCACCCATGTCGAAGACGAAAATCTCGCCGCCTTTGCCGTGGGTGCCTGCTTCGAGGACGAGTTTACAGGCTTCTGGGATGAGCATGAAGAAGCGGATAATGCGTTCATCAGTGACAGTGACAGGACCTCCTGCTTTGATCTGTCGTTCAAAGAGTGGAATCACAGAGCCGTTGGAACCGAGCACATTGCCGAATCGGGTGGTGACGAATTGGGTGATGCCTTTTATCTTTCCTTCTTTGATAGCGCGGTCGAGACTTTGCACATAGATCTCGCAGATGCGCTTGGAACAGCCCATCACGTTGGTGGGATTCACGGCCTTGTCGGTGGAGAGCATGACGAATTTCTTCACGCCATATTTCACACTGAGGTCGGCGATGACTTTGGTGCCATAGACGTTGTTGTGTATGCTCTCGCTGGGATTGTCCTCCATCATAGGGACGTGCTTGTAAGCGGCGGCGTGGAAGACATAGTCGGGACGGAATGTGGAGAAGATATGTTCCATTTTCCCGGCATTGGCGATGGATGTGACTAATGTCGTGGTCTTGATGTCGGGCCAACGCCGGGCCATCATCAGACGGATATCGTGCTGTGGGGTCTCGGCGGAGTCGATCAGCATCAGTTCGGTGGGTTTGTAGTCACTGATTTGACGGACTATCTCAGACCCGATGGAGCCTGCGGAGCCGGTGACGAGTATCTTTGTGCCGGTCAGCATCTTGCCAACTTTCAGCATGTCAACTTGGATCTCGTCGCGGGGGAGCAAATCCTCTACACTGATGGGCTTCATCTCCACTTTGGAGAAATCGGTGTCCTTGTTCCATTCCGTGGTGCCTTGGCTCATGAAAATCTTGATGTCGGCATTGAGCAAGACATCCTGGAGTTGCTGGTCTTTGCGGAACCGTTCATTCTGAAGAGGGGAGATAAGCACGGCCTGTATCTTGTTGTGCTCAAGGACTTTGGAAAGGCTCCTGTCCACGACATAAATTTTCTCGCCCATCAACAAACGGCCTCGGAAGTCTTCGTCTTTGGTCAGAAAACCACGTAGTGAGTAATTGGCGTCTTTCATGTTGCGGATGCTTTTGGCCAATCCTACACCACCATCTCCGATACCATAAATCAAGGTGCGAAGTGCTTGCTCCCGTTTATAGGAAACATCAAAAATGGTCTTCACCAGTACGCGCCATGCCCACATTAGGATCATGGCTAAGGCATACATGGCCAGGATCTGCCGCCCTTTCAGCAGGACAAAAAGATTGTGACCAAACTGTTGCTTGAAGCCTAAATGCAACCATGAAATGGGGTAGTGCATCAATTCGGCGATGATGCAGGAGAAAATCATCGCATAGGCCACTCGTCTCAGGTCGACAAAGGACGAGTAACGGATTACGCCGGCATAGGTATGGAAAATACGGAATCCGATGAGGTTGAAGCACATATAAAGGCAGATGGTCAATGAGGCCATCTGCCAATGCGCGAGCAATTCCGTGACACTGGTGAACAGCAGGAGCACAAAAATGCCTGAGACAAAACAAATCAGACAGTCCAGCAAAAGCACCGACCAATAGGGCAGGGCTTTCTTGGTGAAATACCAGTTTAACAGGTTGTCGAATGGCTTTCGGAAGTCTGAGATGATGTCGGCCAATTGCTTCTTCATGCTTTCACGCTAGTTTTCAGAATTTCGATGATCCGGTTTACATCATCGTCGGTTACGCAGGGTCCTGATGGGAGGCAAAGCCCTTTCCGAAACAGTCGTTCGGATGTGCCGTTGACGTATGCAGGAGCATCCTTATAGACAGGCTGGGTATGCATCGGGCGCCACAGCGGACGGCTCTCGATTCCTGCATCAGCTAAGGCCTTCATGGCTTTCATCACACTCTCGTTCGGCTCGATGTCATCACATGAACATGCCTTGTTTTCGCATCCTTCGAAGGTGATGGTGCTCAGCCAATAGTTGGGTTCCATATAGTCTTCGGGATGGGTGTGGAAGCGAATGATGTCATGTCCTTCAAAAGCTTTCCGGTACTTATCGGCGATGCTTTGGTGATGCTTGATATGGTCATCAACCACTGTCATCTGTCCACGTCCGATGCCGGCGCAGACATTACTCAGGCGGTAGTTAAAACCGATTTCCTTGTGGAGGTAATAGGGCTTGTTCTCGCGGGCTTGTGTGGCGTAAAACATGATCTTACGCTTGGCTTCCTCATTGGGGCAGATTAAAGCTCCGCCGCCGGAAGTGGTAATCATTTTATTGCCGTTGAAACTCAAAACTCCGTATGTTCCGAAAGTGCCAGCCATTTGACCTTTGTATTTTGATCCTAATGCTTCAGCTGAATCTTCTAGTACAGGTATCTCATAGAGATTCACAATATCCCTCATCTCGTCGATGTATGGAGGCATACCATACATATAAATAGGCACGACAGCTTTGGGCTTTTTGCCGGTTTTTTTTATTCGGTCCTTAATGGCATCCTCGAGCATGTTCGGATCAATATTCCAAGTCTTCTCCTCTGATCCAACAAAAACGGGTGTTGCTCCAAGATATACTACAGGATTGCAGGAGGCTGCGAAAGTGAAGCTTTGGCAAATTACTTCATCACCCTTTTCTACCCCTAAAGCCACCAGCCCCAAATGGATTGCCGCAGTGCCAGACGAAAGAGCTACGACTTTTTTGCCTTCTCCGACAAAACGCTCGAGATCTTCCTCAAAGGCATCTACGTTTGGACCAAGAGGTACCACCCAGTTGGTGTCAAACGCCTCATTAATGTATTTCATTTCATTGCCGCTCATGTGAGCGAGGCAAAGATATACTTTTTTCACTAATTGATATATTTTGTTGAAATAGTTTATAAAATACTTATATAAAAAAATAATGTCAATATGTGGATCAAATAGAAGAGGGCACGACATCGTCGTTGCCCTTGAATGCTTCCATCGTGGCATGTCCTTCCTCGGAAATTCCGTCACGGAACAGCACCTTCTTAATCGTAATCAAAATCACTTTCAGATCGGTCATCAGGCTGACATGATCCACATACCACACGTCGTATTTGAATTTCTCCGTCCAGGAGATGGCGTTTCTTCCATGACATTGTGCCCATCCTGATATACCGGGACGCACTTCATGCCGGCGGGCTTGCTCCTTGGAGTACAAGGGGAGGTAGTCCACCAGCAAGGGACGAGGGCCAATCAAAGCCATGTCGCCTCTCAGCACATTGATCAGTTGAGGCAGCTCGTCAATAGACGTTGACCTGACGAATCGGCCAACCTTGGTGAGCCGCTTTTCGTCGGGCAATAATTTTCCATCCGCATCCCTCTCATCGGTCATCGTCTTGAACTTGATGACCTTGAAAATTTTTGCGTTTTTGCCTGGTCGCTCTTGCAGGAAGAAGGCTCCTGCACCTTTGTTGGCGAAATGCAACCATACGGTCACGACCAACAGAATGGGGGAGATGATCACCAGGACGATCAGGGATATGATGAAATCGAAAAATCTCTTGAAGAAGTGTTTGTACATGTTTTTTCTCCTCATGCAAGGTGGCTGCATGAGCTGTTTTGAGTCAAGAAAACTGAGTTGGCCGCTTATAAGATTTTGTGATTTAGTTAATAATACTTAAACTATAGCTAATTCTCTTGCAGATTCAGTTTTCTTGGGCGCATTCTTTGCGAATCGTGGTGCAAAGGTAATAATAAAAATGATATATTTCAAGTTTTCTGTTGAAATATTTTTGTGTGGTGGATTTCTGTGTGCACAAACAGGCGGCTGGCGCTGGCTCTAAGTCATTGGCCTGTCGGTTATCATCATTTTTTTTGGGCTTATCGTCATTTTTTTGTAATTTTGTAGCCTAATCGCAAAAACATCGGAAAAGATGGATGACGACATCATGCAGCGGGTGAGGCTGACGCTCTCAAATTACCTTGAGGACAACCACCTCCGGAAGACACCGGAGCGGTTTGCCATCCTCGAGGCGATCTATGGAATGAACGGGCACTTCACGTTGGAGGAACTGGGCGAGAAGATGGAGCAGGAGAATTTCCGGGTGAGCCGGGCGACGCTCTACAACGCTATCCGGCTCTTCCAAAAGCTGAGGCTGGTGGTGAAGCACAACCTGCAGCAGGAGACGCGCTATGAAGCGGTGTGTCATAACGAGGATCACTGCCATCAGATCTGCACGATCTGCGGAAAAGTGAAGGAGGTGAACAACCCGACGCTGCAGGGCATCGTGCAGTCGGTGAAATTGCGACGTTTCCATCAGTCGGGCTACACCTTATATATATATGGGGTGTGCAGCACATGCCAGTCGAAGATGACACGACTGCGCAACAAGGCGAAATTGCTGAAAATAAAATCATAAATCCAAAGAATGAACAAAGGTAAGGTTGACGTCCTGCTGGGGCTCCAGTGGGGCGACGAAGGAAAAGGGAAGGTAGTGGACGTGCTCACGCCGCACTATGATGTGGTAGCCAGATTCCAGGGCGGTCCGAATGCAGGCCACACGCTGGAGTTTGAGGGTCAGAAATATGTGCTCAGAAGCATCCCTTCGGGCATCTTCCAGGGGGGTAAGGTGAACATCATCGGCAATGGTGTTGTGATGGCGCCGGATCTCTTCATGGATGAGGCGAAGGACCTGGAGCGCAGCGGGCATGATCTGCACAGCCGCCTGCACATCTCGAAGAAGGCGCACCTGATCATGCCGACGCACCGTTTGCTGGACGCTGCCCTGGAGGCTGCCAAAGGCAAGAGCAAGGTGGGCACGACGGGCAAGGGTATCGGCCCGACTTACACGGACAAGGTGTCGCGCAACGGTCTGCGTGTGGGTGACATCTTCGACTGCTTCGAGGAAAAATACGCAGCTCACAAGGCGCGCCATGAGCAGATGCTCAAAAACTTGGGTTTCACCGACTACGACATCACTGAGGTGGAGCGCAAGTGGATGGAGGGTATCGAATACATCAAGCAGTTCCAGGTGGTGGACAGCGAGCATGAGATCAACGGCTTTCTGCGCGAGGGCAAGAGCATCCTCTGCGAGGGGGCTCAGGGCACGATGCTCGACGTGGACTTCGGCAGTTACCCGTTTGTGACTTCGTCTAACACGATATGTGCTGGTGCTTGCACTGGGCTGGGCATCGGACCAAACAAGATCGGTGAGGTCTATGGCATCATGAAGGCTTACTGCACCAGGGTGGGCGCTGGTCCGTTCCCGACGGAACTGTTCGACGAGACGGGTGCCCGAATCCGACAACTGGGTCATGAGTATGGTGCCGTGACGGGCCGTGAGCGCCGTTGCGGATGGATCGACTTGGTGGCGCTGCGCTACTCTGTCATGGTGAACGGCGTGACGCAGCTGATCATGATGAAGAGTGACGTGTTGGATGGCTTCGACACGATAAAAGCGTGTGTGGCTTACCGGCAGAACGGCGTGGAAACCCGAGATTTCCCCTTCGATATCGAGAAGGGCATCGAACCGGTCTATGTGGAACTTCCAGGCTGGAAGACGGACATGACGAAGATGACATCGGAGGAGGAGTTTCCGAAGGAATTCCGTGAGTACGTGGCTTTCCTGGAGGAACAGCTGGAGACGCCGATCCGCATCATCTCTATCGGTCCGGACCGGGAGCAGACGATCGTCAGAAATTGATTCCGGCCGTTGGCTGATAGATGGTTTTGTAAGTGCTCGATTGCCATGCGGATTGCAAATCCGCAGCTCGCGGCATCGGGATTCTAAATCCCGATGAACTTTCAGAACTTGATCGGCTGGGTAATGGCCCTCCTGTTCAGTGGGATGTTCCGATGAACCCTGTTCAGTGGGATTTGCAATTCCACTGGAACGAGTCCGGAATTTGCAATCCCGATGAACTTTCCGGAATTTGATCGGCTGAGTAAGACCCTCCTGTTCAGTGGGATGTTCCGATGAACCCTGTTCAGTGGGATTTGTAATCCCACTGGATCGATTCCGGGATTTGCAATCCCGATGCACTTTCAGAACTTGATCGGTTGGGTAAGGCCCTCCTGTTCAGTGGGATGTTCCCGATGAACCCTGTTCAGTGGGATTTGCAATCCCACTGGATCGAGTCCGGGATTTGCAATCCCGATGAACTTTCAGAACTTGATCGGTTGGGTAAGGCCCTCCTGTTCAGTGGGATGTTCCCGATGAACCCTGTTCAGTGGGATTTGTAATCCCACTGGATTGAGTTCGGGATTTGCAATCCCGTACGTTTGGATGTGGCGCCAGCCTTGAATAATCATATAGTCATTTCAAACAAATTTTAATAACTAATAGATAATCAGATGAAACCAAGCATACCTAAGGGCACGCGCGACTTCTCGCCGATGGAGATGGCGAAGCGCAATTATATCTTTGACACCATACGCGAGGTCTATGCGCTCTATGGATTCCAGCAGATTGAGACACCGGCGATGGAGACGCTGCAGACGCTGATGGGCAAATATGGTGAGGAGGGCGACAAACTGCTCTTCAAGGTGCTTAACTCGGGTGACTTCACGGCGAAGGTGAGCGACGAGGAGCTGACGAGCCGTCAACCGCTGAGACTGGCTGCACGTATCTGTGAGAAGGGACTGCGCTACGACCTGACGGTGCCGTTCGCCCGCTATGTGGTGATGCACCGGGAGGAACTGCAGCTGCCGTTCAAGCGTTATCAGATACAGCCGGTGTGGCGGGCCGACCGTCCTCAGAAGGGCCGCTACCGCGAATTCTACCAGTGCGACGCAGACATCGTGGGCAGCGACTCGCTGCTCAACGAGGTTGAACTGATGCAGATCATCGATACCGTGTTCAGCCGACTGGGCATCCGGGTGATGATCAAAATCAACAACCGCAAGATTCTCACTGGTATCGCTGAGGTGATCGGCGAAGCTGACAAAATCGTGGATATCACCGTGGCCATCGACAAACTCGACAAAATCGGACTGGAGGGCGTGAACGCCGAACTGGCGGCGGATGGCATCAGCCAGGAGGCCATTGACAAACTGCAACCCATCATCGCGCTTTCAGGCAGCAACGAGGAGAAACTGACCACCATCGCCGAAGTGCTGGCGCAGTCGGAGACTGGCCTGAAAGGTGTGGAGGAGGTGAGGACCATCCTCGATACGCTCAAATGCTGTGGACTGAAAAACGACATCGAACTCGACCTGACTTTGGCACGCGGACTCAACTACTACACGGGGGCCATCTTCGAGGTAAAGGCGCTCGACGTGCAGATCGGCAGTATCACTGGCGGTGGACGTTACGACAACTTGACAGGCATTTTCGGTATGCCTGGACTGAGCGGCGTGGGCATCTCGTTCGGGGCCGACCGTATCTTTGATGTGCTCAACACGCTCGACCTCTACCCGAAGGAGGCTGTGGCGGCGACAGAAGTGCTCTTCATCAATTTTGGCGAGCGCGAGGTGGCCTATTGCATGCCAATCGCTGGAAAATGCCGTGCTGAGGGCATCAGTTGCGAGATATTCCCCGACAAGGCGAAGATGAAGAAGCAGATGGCGTATGCCAACGCGAAGGGTATCCGGTTTGTGGCACTGGCGGGCGATAATGAGATGGCTGAACGGAAAGTGACGCTGAAAAACATGGTCTCGGGTGAACAGCAGTTGGTTACGCCTGAGGAAATGATTCAATTAATATTGAAAAATGGTAATTGATTTCGGCCGTTGGCCGATTCAAGATTGAAAATTGATTTCGGCTTCGCCGATTGAAGAAGGACGGATATGAGACGCTACCTTATTATATTATATTCGGTCGTTTTGACGTTATGCTTGGCTTCTTCGTCAAAGCATCCGATCACCATCTTCATGATTGGTGATTCAACGATGGCCAACAAGGCGATTGACAATGAGAAGCCTGAGCGGGGGTGGGGAATGGCTTTGCAGGGCTTCTTCACTGATGACATCATCGTAGACAATCATGCGGTGAATGGCCGCTCGTCGAAAAGTTTTATCGACGAGGGGCGCTGGAAGGTGGTGCTCGACAAAATTAAGCCGGGCGATTATGTCGTGATACAGTTTGGGCATAACGACGAGAAACCGAAGGCTGACCGCCACACGGACCCGGGATCTACTTTCGATGCCAACCTGACAAAATTCATTAATGAGACTCGTGAGCGGGGTGGAAAGCCTATCCTCATGAATGCTGTTGTGAGGCGTAACTTCTTGGCGAAAGTGCCTGAGAATGACGATGATGAGAAGTTACGCAATACGGTTTTTACTGGCGAGAAACAGGCAGAGGGTGATATCTTGGTCGACACACACGGCGACTATATCGTGGCTCCACGCAATGTGGCAAAGGCTACAAACACGCCTTTTGTGGATGCCAACCGCATCACGCATGAGTTGGAGCAGGGCCTTGGACCAGAGGGTTCGAAGAAACTGCACATGTGGTTCAAACCGGGTGAGAACCCATCCATACCCAATGGCCGTGAGGACAACACTCACTATAATGTTTATGGCGCCCATGTTGTGGCCGGCCTTTTAGTGGATGCAATGGCCAAAGAAGTTCCTGCACTGAAAAAGTACGTCCGGCACTATGATTTCATCGTCGCCACCGACGGCCATGGCAACTATATGGACCTCCAGAAGGCTGTAGATGCTGCTCCCATGGGGCAGAAAACTGTCATCCGCATCCTCAATGGCGAGTGGAAAAAGCCCAGCATCCCCAAAGGCAAGAAAATCAAATTCTCCCTCTCCAAAAACGCCCGTTGGGTGTATTTGATTTAATCGTAGTGCATAATAATGCCGCATTCGTTTTATCCATGCCGCATTCGATTCTGTAATAATGTAGAGACGTCACATTGGGGCGTCTCCAACCATAATTAAAGTCGCCGCCGCCATAATACTGTGTCACCACAATCCAAATAGGTACTCCTCAATGCATAAAAATAGAGATGCCTCAATGTAAAAAATAAAGACATCCCAATGTAAAAAAGAAGAGACGCCCCAATGTGACGTCTCTACTATTTTTATGAATATTACGATTCTTACGAATTATACTCCTGCCAGCTCTTGATCTGGATGTCTTTCTCATCCAGTGCAACGAAGGCCATGATGAAGGCTTTCGCCAGTCGCACGTTGGTCATCAACGGGATGTTGTGGTCGATGGCGGCACGGCGGATGCGGTAGCCATTGGTCAACTCGCGCTTTGTGTTGTTCTTCGGCACGTTGACCACCAGGTCAAACTGGTGTGCGGCGATCATGTCCATCACGTTGTTGTCGCCTTCCTCGTCGGGCCAGGCCACGGCGGTGGCTTTGATGCCGTTGTCATTCAGGAATTTGGCGGTGCCGGCGGTGGCGAAGATGCGGTATCCGTTCTTGTCGAGCAATCTGGCTGGATCGAGCATGTCGACCTTGCCTTTCGCACCACCACTGCTGATGAGGATGGCTGGGTGTTTCGTGCGGTCGGGCAGACGGTAGCCGGTGGCGATCAGGGCGTTGAGCAGGGCTTCGTCCATCGAGTCGCCCAGACAGCCCACCTCGCCGGTGGAAGACATGTCGACACCGAGCACGGGGTCGGCATTCTGAAGGCGGGCAAACGAGAA
Organism: uncultured Prevotellaceae bacterium; assembly: GCA_946540735.1. Classification (GTDB taxonomy): domain Bacteria; phylum Bacteroidota; class Bacteroidia; order Bacteroidales; family Bacteroidaceae; genus Prevotella. The sequence goes on from CAMNIN010000003.1 coordinate 55,483, forward strand.
CTGGCTGGCTTTCACGCCGATGCGGTCGATGTCAAACTCCGATTTGTCGGGCTTGGTGTAGGGCACGTCGAGCATGATCTTCGTGGCGGTCTCGATGAAGTTGCGCTTCAGGATCTTCGACACAAAGGGGAAGGAGCGTGAGGCGCGGAGGTTGCACTCGATCACTTTCACCTCGCGGTTCTTGGCCAGGTACTGGATGTTGAACGGTCCGCTGATGTTGAGCTCGGCCGCGATCTTGCGGGAGATCTTCTTGATCTGGCGGATGGTGGAGAAATAGATGTGCTGTGCGGGGAACACCATCGTGGCGTCGCCGGAGTGGACACCGGCATACTCGATGTGCTCGCTGATGGCGTATTCGACGATCTCGCCCTTGTCGGCCACGGCGTCGAACTCGATCTCCTTGGTGTCTTGCATGAACTGGCTCACCACCACGGGGTAGTCTTTTGATACCTCGGTGGCCATGTCGAGGAAGCGGTGGAGCTCCTCGTCGTCGTAGCATACGTTCATGGCTGCGCCGCTGAGCACATACGACGGGCGTACCAACACGGGATAGCCGACCTCGGCGACAAACTCCTTGATGTCGTCAAACGAGGTGAGGGCGCGCCAGGCGGGCTGGTCGACACCGAGCTTGTCGAGCATGGCGGAGAACTTGTCTCGGTTCTCGGCACGGTCGATGTTCACCGGACTGGTGCCGAGGATGGGCACGCCGCGGCGATGGAGCTTCATGGCGAGGTTGTTGGGGATCTGGCCGCCCATGCTGACGATCACGCCGCGGGGCTGTTCGAGTTCGATGACATCGAGCACGCGCTCCAGCGACAGCTCGTCGAAGTAGAGGCGGTCGCACATGTCGTAGTCGGTCGACACGGTCTCGGGGTTGTAGTTGATCATGATGGCCTTGTAGCCGAGTTTGCGGGCGGTGTTGATGGCGTTCACCGAGCACCAGTCGAACTCCACGCTCGATCCGATGCGGTAGGCTCCGCTGCCCATCACCACGACGGATTTCTCATTCTTATAGTAGGGGATGTCGTGGATGGGCGGGGTGTTGTAGGTGAAGTAGAGGTAGTTGGTCAGTTCGGGCTGCTCGCTGGCCACGGTGTTGATGCGTTTCACGGCGGGCTGGATGCCTCGTGACTGGCGGTAGCGGCGCACTTCGAGATTCTCTTTCTCCATGTTGCCGCTGGTGGGCTTCAGCACGAAGCGGGCGATCTGGAAGTCGCTGAATCCGGCAGCTTTCACTTCCTGCAGGAAGTCATCGCTCAGATCCTCCAACTTGTTGAATGTCATTAACTTGTTCTTCAGGTCGACAATGCGTTTCAGGCGTGAGATAAACCATTTGTCAATCTTGGTGAGCTCTTCGATGCGCTCGATGGTGTAGCCTTCCTCCAGAGCCTGGGCGATGGCGAAGATGCGCAGGTCGGTGGGGTTGGCCAACGAGTCGTCGAGGTTTTCGAAACGGGTGTGATCGTTACCCACGAATCCGTGCATGCCCTGGCCGATCATGCGAAGGCCTTTCTGGATCATCTCCTCAAAAGTGCGGCCGATGCTCATGATCTCGCCGACAGACTTCATCGACGAGCCGATAAGACGGCTCACGCCGGCAAACTTGGTGAGGTCCCAGCGGGGGATCTTGCAGATCATATAGTCGAGGCTCGGGGCTACGTAGGCGGAGTTGGGGGTGCCCATCTCGCCGATCTGGTCGAGGGTGTAGCCGAGGGCGATCTTGGCGGCCACGAAGGCGAGGGGATAGCCGGTGGCTTTGGAGGCCAGGGCTGAGGAACGCGACAGGCGGGCGTTGATTTCGATGATGCGGTAGTCGTTGGTCTCGGCATTGAAGGCGAACTGGATGTTGCACTCGCCCACGATGTTGAGGTGCTTGACGCATTTGATGGAGAGGTCCTGCAGCATCTTCACTTGCTCGTCGGTGAGCGAGCAGGTGGGGGCTACCACGATGGATTCGCCGGTGTGGATGCCGAGGGGGTCGAAGTTTTCCATAGAGGCGACGGTGAAGCAGCGGTCGTTGGCGTCGCGGATCACCTCAAACTCGATTTCCTTCCAGCCTTTCAGGCTTTCCTCCACCAGGATCTGAGGTGCAAAGGTAAAGGCGCTCTCTGCCAGTTCCTTGAAGCCTTGGTCATCGTTGCAGAGACCAGAACCAAGGCCCCCCAGGGCGTAGGCTGAGCGGATCATGATGGGGAAGCCGATCTCGTGGGCTGCCTTCACAGCGTCTTCCATGTTCTCCACGGCATGGCTCACAGGGGTCTTCAGGCCTACCTCATCGAGTTTGCGCACGAAGCGGTCGCGGTCCTCGGTGTTCATGATGGCTTCCACGCTGGTGCCGAGCACTTCCACGCCATATTCCTTCAGTGTGCCGTTCTGATAGAGTTCGGTGCCGCAGTTCAGGGCGGTCTGTCCGCCGAAGGCGAGCAAGATGCCGTCGGGGCGCTCTTTCTTGATGATCTCCGTGACGAAATGGGGAGTCACCGGCTGGAAATACACCTTGTCGGCAATACCTTCACTGGTCTGGATGGTGGCGATGTTGGGATTGACTAATACGCTGGAGATTCCTTCCTCGCGCAACGCTTTCAAGGCTTGAGAGCCTGAGTAGTCAAACTCACCGGCCTGTCCGATTTTCAGGGCTCCGCTGCCCAGCACTAATACCTTTGTCAGTTTCTTCATGAGTGTAAAAATATAATATAAATACTAATCTTTCATATCACATCCCAGGGGTATCGGTATTTACTTCCCGCTCCCTTGCATCCGCCTCCGGATGTCGTCATATGCTGCAACCCAGTCGGTGTCGAGCGAGAACTTGGTGAGGTAACCCTCGTTGGTGATGTAGGCCAGCACCATCTCCTTGTTGGGGTCGTTGAAGCGCGGATGTGCCAGGCTCACGCTCTTGAAGAGGTTGATGATGGCGGTGCGGTCTTTCTTCGGGCTCATTGCGATGCGGCCTTGAAACAAGTTGATGAACTTGAACAGGGCCAGGGCTTGGTAGTCGAGCATGCTGGCCGAACTGTCGGGTGTCAGTTTATAGGATTGTGACCCCAGGTAATAGAGGGCGTCTTTCTTGAATGTGGCGATTTTGCGTTCCTCGAGCGACCTTGACGTGTCATCGGCCACAGCTTTGGCCATGCGGATGGCTTCGTTGTAGGCTTCCTGCCCGAATGCTCCGGCCATGACGGCCAGCAGGCTGATAGTGAAAAGTATACGTTTCATCATGTTGTGATAGTTTTATTGTGCTTGTTTGTCAGTTTCTTTCTAAATACAGGTGATGGTCGATGCAGGGGGGCAGCTCGTCCTCGTAGTGGGTCACCATGATGAGTGTCTTGTCGCGGCGGCGGCAGAAGGCTTCGATGATGTCTTTCACGAGTTGGCGGTTGCGGTCGTCAAGACCGTGTAGGGGCTCGTCGAGGATGAGCAGTTCCGGGTCTTTCACGAAGGCTCGGGCCAGGAGCACCAGGCGTTGCTCGCCGCTGGAGAGGGTCATGAACGTTCGGTCGGCCAGATGGGCGATGCCGAAGATGTCCATCCACCACCGGCATTGCTGGTATTCTGTCTCGTCTGGACGCACGTAGAGCCCTACTGAATCTTTGAGTCCGCTGGCCACGATGTGGATGGCGGGCAAGTCTTTTTTGTAGGCGCGGTGCATCTCGGGCGATACATAGCCGATGTGGGTCTTGATGTCCCAGATGGTCTCACCTGTGCCGCGCTGCCGGTCGAAGAGGGTGATGTCGCAGGCATAGCCTTGTGGATTGTCGGCGCAGATGAGGCTCAGCAGGGTGGATTTGCCGCTGCCGTTGCACCCTCTCAACGCCCAGCGTTCGCCGTTGAGCACCGTCCAGTCAAGATCACGGAGGATGGTGCGTGCGCCATAGCGGATGCTCACCTTGCGCAGCCTCACCACTTCATGGGCGTGGTAGGGGGTGAGGGGGTAGGGTAGGCCGAGGATGGCTTGCTCTCGATTCTCATCGAGCACGCGTCTGGGTCTCCGGGGCTTGATACGCAGGTATTCCTCGCATGGGAGCTTGGGCATGACTGTCATTCCTTCCACGCTCACCACATGAGTGATGAATTGTGGGATGTCGTCGGTTTTGGCCAGCACGAGAATCAGTTGCAGGGCCTGCTCTTGCGAGAGCGTGGTGAGCAGGCGGGCGAGCTGCGTTCGGGTAGCGGCATCGAGGCCGATGAAGGGATTGTCCATGATCAGGATCCGTGGCTGGGCAAAGAGGGCTTTGGCCAACTGGTATTTCCTGAGCTCTCCGCTTGAGAGCAGGATGATGTATTTGTCGGTGAGTTGGTCGAGACCGAACAGCTCGTAGATGTGCTGTTGCAGCTGTCTGCGCTCAGGGGTGTCGGGTCCGGTGAGCCGGAATTCCTGTTCGAGCAGTTCTCCTGCAGTGGGTGTGGATTCGTCGATGTCGTGCTGGTTCCACCGTTGTTGCAGGTAGTATGTCGCATCGTTGTCGCCTCCGTAGCAGTCGCGGAAGGTGATGTAGCGGATGTTGTCTGCTGCCAGGGGGCGGGTGCTGGGACGGAAATCGTATTCCGGGTCGTGCATCAAGAGCGGATGGCGGCCGATGAGGATGTCGGCGAGCATGGATTTGCCGGATCCGTTGGGTCCGACGATGGCGATATGCTCTCCATCGAGCGCCTCGAAGTCGACGGGTTGCGACAGGCGCCATTTGGGCATCCTTGCCACACCTTTCTCTATTTTAATGGTGGTCTGCATATCCGCTGTTGGTTCTTGTTGACGAAATCTTTCCAGCCCTTGAAGTTGGCTTGCGATTCAGGGCGTCCCATTTGCATGAAGTGACAGTAGGCGGCACCCAGGGCGTCGGTGGCGTCGAGGAAGTGGGGCATGTGGTCTTCGGGAATCTGAAGGAGCCGGCGCAGCATCCCTGCCACTTGTTCTTTCGAGGCACTGCCATTGCCGGTGATGGCCATCTTGATTTTCAGTGGCGCATACTCATGGATGGGAATGTCGCGCTGGATGGCGGCAGCGATGGCCACTCCCTGGGCGCGGCCCAGTTTGAGCATCGACTGCACGTTCTTGCCGTAGAAAGGGGCCTCGATGGCCATCTCGTCGGGCAGGTAGGCATCGATCACACCGGTCACCCGTTCGAAGATGTGCCCCAGTTTCAGATAGGGGTCGCTCATCTTCCGCAGGTCGATGACACCGGTCACCAGCATGGTGGCCTTTTGGCCGGCCACTTTGATCACGCCGTAGCCCATCACCGTGGTGCCGGGGTCTATACCGAGTATGATTTTCTCTGTCATCTGTCGAGGAAGGGGTTTGATTTCAACTCTTCTCCCATCGTGGTCTGCGGTCCATGACCGGGCAGGATCACGGTTTCGTCGGGCAACTGTGCCAGCAGCCTCAGACTCTGTATGATCTGCATCATACTGCCACCGTGAAGGTCGGTGCGGCCGATCGACTGTTTGAAAAGGGTGTCGCCGGTCAGCATCAGGTGCTCGTCCTTGAGGTAGAAGCACACGGAGCCGCGCGAGTGACCAGGGGTGTGGATCACGTGAATCACATGATTTCCGAATCGTATCTCATCGCCGTCGGCGAGGGTCTTACCCACAGGGGGAAAGTCGTATCGGGGCTCGAAGCCGATGAACTGCACGGCCTGCTGAGGCAGGTGCTCCATGTAGCTGACGTCATCGGCATGAACTTCGGGCTTCAGCCCAAATTCATCGTGGATGGTGTTGTTGCCGAAGTTGTGGTCCACATGTCCGTGGGTGCAGAGCAGGTGGACGGGTTTGAGTTGCTGATCGCGGATATAGGATGTCAGTGCCTTGCGCTCTTCCTCATAGTAGGCACCGCAGTCCACAATCACGCATTCACCGCTGTCATCGCTCACGATGTAGCAGTTTTCTTGCAGCATATTGCATACGAATCGCTCTGTCTTGATCATAACGGGATGTATATAAGATGTTTGCCCTTAAACCATTCTTCTTTGATCCGGGTGCTGATGTCTGTCACCTCCATGACTTTCTTGAAGGGAGCTGCCTCCGCACTGATGTCTCCGCCCTTCAGGCAGAGCAGGCCGTTGGCGATGGCGTTGTGCTGGTGGCGTGAGATGTTCTTGCGGATGATGCGCACAAGGTCGGGGAGTGGCATGACAGCGCGGCTCACGACAAAATCATACTGGCCCTTCTCTTCCTCACCGCGGATGTGGGTGGCGCGAACGTTTTTCAAGCCGATGGCACGTGACACTTCCTCCACCACATGGATTTTCTTTCCTGTGCCGTCGATGAGGTGAAACTGGCATTCGGGCCAGAGGATGGCCAGGGGGATGCCCGGGAACCCGCCGCCGGTGCCGAAATCAAGGATGCTGGTGCCTGCGGTGGGATGCAGACCGAATGAGATGGTCAGCGAGTGGAGCACATGGTGTGAATAGAGGTGTTCTATGTCTTTCCTCGAGATCACGTTGATCTTCTGGTTCCAGTCCGAGTAAAGGGCGTAGAGAGCATCAAACTGTGCTTTCTGCTCATCGGTCAGGTCGGGGAAGTATCGTAGCAGCTCGTTCATCTCTTCATCAGTCTTTTGATCGTTGAGTATTTCACTTCCACTTGTATCTCACCACGTGAGCGGTCGGCTATTTCTCCTGCCACATAGACGAAAGTGATCGATTTGTCGCCCAGGATGAAGTTGGGGGTGGCGTAGATGTCGCTGTTGATGAAAAAGCCGGATTCCCTTAGGGCTTCCAGGGTCTTGTGCCCCGATTGCCTCATGAGTTGGTCGGCAATGGCTTCGGAGAGGCCTTTCTCATAGCCGTGCACGAAGATGTCGTCAAGCCGCAACAACCGCTTCCGGGGGAGGTCGATGTTGCGGCAGAGGGTGTAGCTGGTGGTGATGGAGCCTTGTCGCTGGGTGATGAGGGCTTTGTAGCAGAGGGTGCTGTCGCGGCCTTCCTCGATGCTGGTCTTCAGCGTATAGCCGATGGTGGCTCCTGCGATGTCGCTCTCGTCGGTGAAAATCCCTGTGTAGAATGCCTTGTAGTCATCCTCGTAACGATGGATAAAGGAGTCGATGGCGGCCTGAGGGGTGATTTTTTTGTCGGTGAGCGACAGGTATTCGGGGGATAGGATGCCTGAGCGCAGCAGACTGTCGTTCACTTGTGCGTATTCCTTGTTGGTGATGTATATCACTTCCAGGTCTACACTGCATTGAGGTGAGGGGATGGAGTCGGTGAGTGGGGTGGAGGTTTGGGCTTTCAGTGTATCGACGACGATACCCATTTCACGCATGGTTGGTTTATGCTTGCATGCACTCACGGTCCATACGGCTATTGCAAGGAGGGTAACGAGATGGATTTGATGCCTCATCTATACATTTCTAATCTGTACACTGAAACAACGCTTTTGGGGGGATTCCTCCCGTTGTTCCAAATCGCTTGCAAAGTTACTCAAATCTATCATTAATGCCAAAATAATTGACCGCTTTTTAAATTATGTTATATTTTCGGCCCATTTTGTAAGCTTTTTAAAGGGTATGTCGCTATGATGTCTCCCTCTTCTGATGAAGTGACCTTTATTCTCCGTGAATAGAAAAATCGACTGCTTTTTTCTTGGTTTTGGAAAAATTTGACTACATTTGCAGCAATCTTTACCAAAAGACGGAAATGAACTTGCATGTTCGCAAGAATCTGAGCCCGCACTGGTCTCTTCTCTCTCGAGGAAAGGAAAACCGGATCCGCCGATAAGATATTGCCTCCTTTGGAGGGTCTTCTGGAGGTCAGGAAGGTAATTTTTGAGGGTTTGGGGGGATAATACTTCATCGAATATTCATACTATACACATATTGATTTATTATGCTTAGGAAAATCCGAATAGTTTTGGCTTCCGTGATGTTCGTCGGCATTCTATTGCTGTTTCTCGACTTCACGGGCACGTTGCACCATTGGGTGTCGTGGATGCCGAAAATCCAGTTCCTTCCGGCTTTGCTGGCTATGAATTTCATCGTGGTGATTGCACTGATTGTGGTCACGTTGATTTTCGGGCGGTTGTATTGCTCTGTGATTTGTCCGCTGGGTGTCATGCAGGACTTGATTTCCTGTCTTAACAGGAAACGCAACAAATATTCTTACTCCAAGGCCCTGTCGTGGCTGCGCTATACCATGCTCATCATCATGGTGGTGGCATGTCTGGCCGGATTGGGGTCGCTGATGGCGCTTCTGGCTCCCTATAGCAGTTTTGGACGCATCGCGACAATGATTTTGCAACCGCTTTGGCGTATGGGCAACAATATGCTGGCAGCATGGGCGGAAAGCGCCGACAGCTACCTCTTCTATGCCACGGATGTGTGGATGAAGAGTTGGCCTGCTTTTATCATCGCTCTTGTCACCTTGCTCGTCGTGGGCTTCCTCGCATGGAAGCATGGCCGTACCTATTGCAACACTATCTGCCCTGTGGGCACGGTGCTGGGCTTTTTGGCACAATTCTCATGGCTGAAGGTCCATTTCGATACAGAGAAATGCCGGAAATGTTCGATGTGCAGCAAAAACTGCAAAGCGGCTTGTATAGACTACCAGACGATGACCGTGGATTACAGCCGTTGCGTCGCTTGTGGCAACTGCTTGGAGAAGTGCAAGTTCGGCGCTTTGAGCTATTCGCATCCTAAATCTGTTTTCACTGCTCTGGCTGGCCAGGGCAGTGCTGATGGCAAAACTGATTTTGGTAAGCGTGGTTTCCTCGTGGTATCGGCATTGGCTGCCTCTGCTGCCATGGCGCAAGAGAAGAAGAAAGTGGATGGCGGACTGGCTGTGATACAAGACAAGGTGGCTCCTGAGCGTCAGACCCCGATTACCCCTCCGGGATCTGTCAGTGCCAAGAACATGGCTCATCATTGCACGGCTTGTCAGCTGTGTGTGTCGGAATGCCCTAACGAGGTGCTGCGCCCTTCAGGAAATTTGATGACCTTGATGCAACCTGTAATGTCTTACGAGAGAGGTTATTGCCGTCCTGAGTGCAACCGTTGCTCGAAGGTTTGCCCGACGGGGGCTATCCGTCTCATTGATCTCGATGTCAAGTCTTCCACACAGATCGGTCATGCCGTTTGGGTCAAGAAAAATTGCGTGGCTGTCACCGATGGGGTGGAGTGTGGCAATTGCGCACGCCATTGTCCGGCGGGGGCTATCGAAATGGTTCCTCTTGATGAGGAAGATGAGGAAACTCCCTTCGTGCCGGCTGTCAATGAGGCCCGCTGCATCGGATGCGGTGCTTGCGAGAACCTGTGTCCGGCAAGACCTTTGCCGGCCATCTATGTGGAGGGACATGAAGTGCATAAGGAAATCTAAAATAATGAGAGTCTGATTATGGCAACGAAAAAGCAGTTCTCACGCCGCCAGTTCCTCAAAGTGATCGGAGGCGGCACTGTGGCGGCTACTGCCGCTCTTGCGGGGTGCAAGAAAGGGGGCGAAGGAAACTCCGCTCACGACGATTATAAACGTCAGGTCGAACCGCCCGTGGGGAAGATGACCTTCAGGGAGAATCCAAAAGATAAGCAGAAGGTGTCGCTCCTCGGTTATGGGATGATGCGACTGCCGACCGAGAAAAAAGGTGAGAAAGAGGAAATCGACCAGGAAATGGTCAACAAATTGGTTGACTATGCCATAGAGCATGGGGTCAACTATTTCGATACGTCTCCTGCCTATTGCATGGGGTTTTCCGAATCGTCGACCGGTATCGCATTGCACCGGCACCCGAGGGAAAAGTATTTCGTGGCAACAAAATTATCCAATTTCGACCCTTCTACATGGCGTCGGGAGGAAGCCATCAAGATGTATCACAACTCCATGAAATATCTCCAGGTGGACTATATCGACTACTACCTGCTTCATGCCATTGGTGGGGGTGGGATGGAGAACCTCCACCAACGGTATCTCGACAACGGTATGCTTGATTTCCTGATAAAGGAACGCGAAGCAGGGCGCATACGTAATTTGGGATTCTCTTATCATGGTGATATTGAGGTCTTTGACTATCTGCTCTCTGAACATGAAAAATACAAGTGGGACTTCGTGCAGATCGAGCTCAATTATCTTGACTGGGACTTCGCTAACGAGATCAATAGCGATAACACAGACGCACGCTATCTCTACGATGAACTCAGGAAGAGAGACATACCAGCTGTCATTATGGAACCTCTTCTGGGGGGGCGCTTGGCTAATCTTCCACAGTTCCTGGTCACCAGGCTCAAAAAACGTGACCCGGAGAAATCGGTGGCCTCATGGGCATTTCGGTATGCGGGTACCCCAGATGGTGTGCTCACCGTGCTCAGTGGCATGACTTATATGGAGCATCTCAAGGATAATCTTTTGACTTATAGTCCTTTGCGGCCAGTCAGTAAGGAGGAGGAAGAATTTCTCTATGAGATCGCAAAGGAAATCGTGGGAATGGAAACCATCCCTTGCAATGACTGTAAATACTGCATGCCTTGTCCCTACGGCATCGATATTCCTGGACTATTCGTGCATTACAACAAATGCAAGAACGAAGGACGACTGCCGGTCGAGAATATGGATGAGGAATACCGCAAACGGCGCAGGGAGTACCTTATCGGTCTTGATCGGGCTGTTCCCAAACTGCGACAGGCCGATCACTGCATAGGATGTGGCCAGTGCGAGCCGCATTGCCCTCAGAATATCCGCATACCTCGCGAATTGCACAAACTGGCTGAATTTGTCGAGACCCTAAGGCGGAATCCGGATAACTTTCCTGATGAGGCATAGTCTGGAGATAACCTGCTTATTCATTGATGTAAAAACCGACTGAAGACATGCAAGAGAATATCAATTATGAGAAGGCTGTGGCTGAACTGGAGGAGATCGCTCGCAAAATGGAAAATGACCAGCTGGACATCGACTCCCTGACCCTACAATTGAAAAGAGCACAGCAACTGATCCGGCTTTGCAAGGACAAATTGACGAAAACGGATGAGGAAATCAAGAAAATCTTAGAGCAACAATGAGAATCAAATATGGCATCGTCGGTTGTGGGGCGATAGGTGGATTCTATGGTTCCAAACTGGCTTTTTCAGGCAAGGAGGTGCATTTCCTGCTTCATCGGGATTATGAGTTTGTGTGTGAGAATGGCTTGCAGGTGGATTCCTGCGACGGGTCTTTTCACCTCGACCACGTCAATGCCTATGCCAAAGCAGCAGACATGCCGAAATGCGATGTGGTGCTTGTCGGACTCAAATCAGTCAACAATGGACTCTTGGGGCAACTCCTGCCTCCGCTCTTGCATGAGAAATCGGTAGTCATTCTCATCCAGAACGGTATAGGCCTGGAGGAAGACCTCCAGCAAGTTTTCCCGAAGCTACAGATTGCTGCGGGACTGGCCTTTATCTGTTCCGCCAAGACAGCACCTGGCGTTGTCTCTCACCAGTGTTACGGCAGTATCAATATCGGCAATTACTCGGTGGAGGATATGCCATTGCTGACGACTGTCATCGAGGATTTCAGGTCGGCTGGCATCACGACCAATCAGGTGGAGTATCATGAGGCCAGATGGAAAAAGGCGGTTTGGAACATGCCTTTTAATGGCATGACCGTTGCGCTCAACACACAGACTGATCTCTTGTTGGGAAATCCGTCAACACGCCAACTGATTTTTGATCAGATGATGGAGGTGGTGGAGGCTGCCAAAAGCCTCGGAGTGGCTCATGTCGACAAAGCGTTCGCCGAGAACATGATGGAGACCACAGATGCCATGGTGCCTTATTCGCCCAGCATGAAACTGGACTTTGACTTCCACCGGCCCATGGAGATAGATTATCTGTACACCCGGCCGATACATGAGGCGGCAAAAGTGGGATGTGCCATGCCGAAACTGCAAATGCTGGAGGCATTGCTCAGGTTTATCGCCCAGAATTACTAAATTTCTATGAATTTGATTTAAAATTTGACAAAATAGAGAAAATTCTCGGATATTTTTATAACAATTCAGGTTTTCAATCGTCTTAATTATAGTGCGGAGGTTGAAACTCCTCACGGTGTTTCATCTGCGATTCTGAAAGCTATGTTTAACCTATTGTCAACCAGGAGAATTGGAAATGAAAGTATTCAGCGATGCTACAGCATATTCGAAAGATCTGAAAAATTTGGTTTGGAATTATATCAACAACAGAGAACTGTATCCCGATAATGCCAAATTGGCTGTCCAACCAGAAATCATGGCAACGGTGATTGATGATCCTGCCTTTTGCCGATATTGTGATTTCTTTGAGCTCAATTTGTTCATCAGCAAGGACACCACAGGAAAATTGGTGCCCAATGATGTGGCTATACAGAACGTGGCCAACAGGTATTACGGAATGAGTTAGCCAGGGCTGGACCGCATGGAAAATGCAAAACCATGTGAAATAAGCTAAACTTTTGATTTATTTAACGGCTAAACAGTCACATCGTTTGCATATTTCAAAAAAAAGTGCCACCTTTGCACAAAATTTATGGCTGCACGGGCAAATGCGGCATAGCGCGACATTTGTAGGGTGCGGTCCTCTCTTTTGTTAATGAACATGAAGAAGATTTTGACTTTGGCTGCTTTCGCGGCTTTCTCGACTTTTGTTGTCGCCCAAAGCGGTACAAACTCGCCATATAGCCAATATGGATTCGGCGAACAAACCGACCAAGCCACAGGCTTCAATAAAGGTATGAATGGACTCGGACTGGGATACAGAAAGGGGGACCAGGTGAATGTCCTCAATCCGGCTTCTTATTCTGCCATGGATTCCCTGACCTTCATCTTCGACGCCGGGGCTTCCGGTCAATTGACCAATTTTGAGGAGAATGAGAAGCGGATCAACGCCAAGAATGCCAATTTCGAATATGTCGTGGCTGGCTTCAGAGCATTCAAGCACTTGGGAGTGAGTTTTGGTATCATGCCGTTCTCTAATGTGGGATACGCTTACTCCAACACCCAGAAAGTTGGTGATGTCAACGCTACTACATACACCAACACCTATACAGGGACTGGTGGCATTCATCAGGTTTTTCTCGGATTTGGATGGGAAATTTTCAAAGGTTTCTCACTGGGTGTCAACGGCTCCTATCTCTGGGGTGACTATGAGCGCTCGCTCGTCAATAGTTACAGCGATGCCTATACCAATACTTTGTCAAAATACTACACAGCAAGTATTTCTGATTATAAGGTGGATTTCGGCGCACAAATCGCTATTCCTCTGTCGAAGAAGAGTGACCTCACCTTCGGATTCACTTATGGCTTGGGACATAAGATGAACGCAGATCCTGAATGCAAGGTCATTTCCACCAACTCCCAGACTCTTGTGGCTGATACTGCATCATATGTGGCCAAGGATGGTTTCGAGTTGCCTACAGTGATGAGCGGTGGCTTTATGCTCAATCTTAATGGCAGACTCAGGGTGGGAGCTGATTACCAACTCCAGAAATGGGCTAAAGTGGGATACCCTGTCTATTCGATGAACGGTGGCAAGCCTACCTATCAGGTCACCAAAGACAATTTCAAGGATAGGCATAGGATCACCGTCGGTGGAGATTATTGCAAAGACCAGTCTTCGAGAAGATTTTTCGATCGGATTCATTTCAGAGCTGGTGCGTCTTATGCCACACCTTATTTAAAAATAAATGGACAAGACGGACCCAAGGAAATCAGTGTCAGTGCTGGTTTCGGTATTCCTATCATCAATTATTGGAACAACCGGTCGATGCTCAACATCAGTGCCCAATGGGTGAGGATGGATGCTTCTAATTACTTGAAGGAAAATACTTTCCGTATCAACATTGGTCTCACATTCAATGAGGATTGGTTCATGAAATGGAAGGTAAACTGATTCTTGCGTGCATCACACTCTACGTGGTTGCTGCCTTCTCTGCTTGCACAGAGGAAAAGGAGCATGTGGCACCGGCCATCCATGAAAGGGATTCGGTGGCCATGATGGTTTCTTATGGTGTCAACACGCTGATTTCGGACTCGGGTGTCATCAAATACCGTATCGTGGCCGAGGAATGGGAGGTCAACCAAAATAAACAACCCTCGAGATGGATCTTTGAGAAAGGACTTTTTCTCGAACAGTTTGATTTGGCCATGCATGTACAGTCTTATATCCAATGCGACACGGCGTATTATTATGATGTGCAGAGACTTTGGGAATTGCATGGTAGGGTCAGGATCCTGACTAAGAGGGGGTTGAGATTCAGTAGCGAGGAACTGTTTTGGGATGAAAGGACCCATGAGATTTATTCCAATAAGAATTCACACCTTATCACGGCAGATAAGGAATTGCATGGCAATCGGTTCAGAAGTGATGAGAACATGACCAAGTATTCGGTGAAAACCACGCATGGATACTTCGACAAAAAAGATATTGATAATTCCTCAAAGGATAATATGACTAAAGAGCAGAGCGACTCTGCCCGTACGCGCGGCCGGCAACCTGCTCAGCCAAGGAGGATTCCGAATCAATAATTATTACCTGAAAGAAGATGAACGTGCTGTTGATTATATGCATCTTGCTCACGATGGTTTTCTCTGCTTTTTTTTCAGGGATGGAGATCGCTTTCGTGTCAAGCAACAGGATGCTTGCCGAGATGGACAAGGAGAAAAACGGATTGCCGCAGAAATGCTTGTCTCTCTTCTTCAAGCACCCCAACGATTTCGTCAGCACGATGCTCGTGGGCAATAATATCGCACTGGTCATCTATGGCATTCTGATCGCCCAGTTGTTTGACGCCACGATATTCAAAGGCTTTTCCGCTGGATTCACTGTTCCCGCCGACACGATCCTCTCCACTGTCATCGTGCTTTTCACGGGTGAATTCCTGCCCAAAACGTTCTTCAAGAGCATACCCAACAGGTTGCTGACATTCTTCGCCATACCTGCATTCCTGTGCTATGTCATTCTTTGGCCATTGTCGAAGCTTGCGAGTTTTCTGGCCAAGATCCTGCTGAGAGTTTTCGGTATCAGGATGAACAAAGAGACCGGCGACGAGGCCTTTTCAAAAGTCGACCTGGATTTCCTGGTTCAGTCGAGTATTGATAATGCCGCGAACGGGAAGGAAATCAACGAAGAGGTGAGAATCTTTCAGAATGCACTGGATTTCTCTGAGACAAAAGTGCGCGACTGCATGATACCTCGTACTGAGATTGAAGCGGTGTCTGAGCAATGCGGCATCGCTGAACTCAACCAGAAATTCATTGAGAGCGGTCACTCCAAGATCATCGTCTATAAGGAGGATATCGACCACATCATCGGTTATGTGCATAGCTCAGAGATGTTCCGAAAGCCTGATGACTGGCGGAAAGACCTTCGCACGATGCCCTTTGTGCCTGAGACCATGTCGGCGCAGAAAATGATGCAGATTTTCTTGCAGCAGAAGAAAAGCCTTGGGGTAGTGGTCGATGAGTTTGGAGGCACGAGCGGCATCGTCTCTCTCGAGGATATCGTTGAGGAGATTTTCGGGGAAATTGAGGATGAGCATGACAACTCCAATTACATTGCCAAGAATGTCGGTGAGAATGAGTACCTCCTCTCTGCCAGGTTGGAGATTGACAAGGTCAATGAGATGTTTGGACTGCAATTGCCCGAAAGTGATGATTATATGACTATCGGAGGTTTGATCCTGCACTATTACCAGAGTTTCCCTAAACTCAACGAAGTTGTTAAAATCGGATCCTTCGAGTTTAAAATCATCAAGAACACCATGACCAAAATCGAACTGGTGAAGTTATTTGTCACACAATAAGTTAATTTTCAGCGTAAAAATTCGGCTGTTTCCTTTTTTCTTTGTAATTTTGTACGCATTTTGGAGAGGGAGGGCGCTTTTGGCTGTTTGTAGCTGATTTTCGCTACCTTTCCGGTGGATATTAATAGAGAAATATAATCAAATCATTCATTAAATAAGTAATGGCAGCATTAGGAACAATTAGAAGCAAAGGCACTTTCCTGATCATCATTATCGGACTGGGCCTTTTTGGATTCATTGCCGGCGACATGTTCCGCTCCTGTGAAAGTACAGGCAGGATGAGGAGCACCAGAGTCGGTGAAATCTTGGGAGAGAAAATCGGTATTGAGGATTATCAGAACTACCTCAATGAATTTGTCGAGTGCACGAAGATCACGGCTCCATCGGCTGACGAGGACCAGATCCGGACAATGGCATGGAATGCTTTCGTGCAGAACAAGGTCATTGAGAATGAGGCTGAGAAACTGGGGCTCACCGTCACCAATGATGAGGTGAAGAACGCCATGATGCAGGGCACCAACCAGGTCCTTATGGAGGTGGCTAACGTCACGGGCTTCGTCAACCAGCAGACGGGTAGGTTCGATTTCAATATGTATAACGAGTTCATCAACAATTATAAGACCAACCGTAATTCAAGTCCGCAGGCTGCTGAGTATTACGACAAAGTCTATAAATTCCTTGCTTTCAAGGTGAAGCAGATGCGTCAGCAGATGCTCGCTCAGAAATATCAGGCTCTGTTGTCCACAAGTTTGCTCTCTAATCCCATTGAGGCTAAGTTCGCCTTCGACGCTGAGAAAAACGAGAGCGACGTTCAGTTGGCTTATATTGACTACAAGACCATCAACGACAAGGATGTACAGGTCTCCGAAAGTGAGCTCAAGGACAAATACAACCAGAAGAAAGAGATGTTCAAGATTCCTGAGGAAATCCGTAGCATCAAATATATCCTGGTTAAGAAGCAGGCCTCTGCTGCCGACCGCAGCGCTCTCACAGCTGCACTGACCAAGTGCGCTGATCAGCTTAAAGCTGGTGAGAGTCCTGAGAAGGTAGTCCGCGAGGGCCGTTCCAATATCTCATATCTTGGCGTGCCCGTGACTAAGAAGGCTTTCTCTTCTGATATCGCCAACCGTCTCGACTCTATGGCTGTGGGTGCTGTGATTGGCCCGGTGGAGAGTCCCGCGGACAATACGATGAATGTGATCAAGCTCTTGGGAAAGAACACTTTGCCTGACTCGATCCAGTATCGTGCAATCAGCGTCGGTGGTAAGAATGCCAATGAGACTGCTACCAGAGCCGATAGCGTTTATAAGGCTATCGTGGGGGGCGGCGATTTCGAGGCTATCGCCAAGAAATACGGACAGACTGGCGAGAAAGCTTGGATGACCACCGCTCAGTATGAGAGAGCAAGCAACATGACCAAGGACAATGAAACCATCTTCAATGCGATGAACAACCTTGGCGTGAACGAGGTGAAGAGCATCCCTCTCACTCAGGGTACACTCATCCTTCAGGTGGTTGACCGTAAGGCCATGGTGACCAAATACGACGTGGCCGTCGTGAAACGTGACATCACATATTCTGATGAAACTTCTCATGCTATCAGTGATAAGTTCAAGCAGTTCGTGGCTGGACATCAGTCTCTCGAACAGATGGAGAAGGATGCAGCAAAGGCTGGTTATCAGGTTTTGGATGCCAAGAACGTGATGACTTCTCAGGGTGGCATCCCTGGCATTGGAAACTCTCGCGACGCTCTCAAATGGGTATTCGAGGCTGAGAAGAACGATATCTCCGAGGTGATGACTTGTGGCAACAGCCGTGACGAAATCCTTGTTATGGCTCTGACCGACATCTATCCTAAGGGCTATATGACAATGGAGAATGAGGAAGTCAAAAATTATGTGCAGCAGGAAGTGCTCCGCGATAAAAAAGCTGAGAAACTCATCGAGAAACTGAAGGGTGTCAAGTCTATCGCTGAGGCTGAGAGTAAGGGCGCAAAGACCACTGAGGTCAATCAGATTTCTCTCGCTTCTCCTTCTTTCGTCGCTGCTCTCCAATCGCAGGAACCCGCTCTTAGTGGTGCAGTGGCTGCTACAGCTAAGGGTAAGTTCTCCGCTCACCCCGTGAAGGGCTACGCTGGCGTATACGTCTTCCAAGTGAAAGATAAACGCGTCGTCGAGGGCAAGTTTGATGCTAAGGAATATGCCACGAGGGCTGCTCAGAACTATATGTCAAATCTCTCTCGCACAGTGTTCCAGGAGTTGCTCATCAACGCTGACGTGAAAGACAACAGATACCTCTTCTTCTAAAGGAGACCAGGTCGTGAATATTGGAGGGTTTCCTGAAAAAGGGAACCCTCCAATTTGTTAGATTTTCAGTTTAATTGATAAAGATGGGAATGTTATGATAGTTAACCGATGTGTTTTTTCTCGATTCGCTCTGTTTGTAATGCTGGCCGTGGGATTGTGGTCTTGCAACAGCACTGAGACTATTCAGTCTACGTCCTCTCCTTCCAAAAGAGAATTCAGAGGTGCTTGGATACAGGCTGTCAACGGACAGTTTATCGGCATGTCTACCCAGCAGATGCAGAAGACGCTGTCCTACCAGTTGGATGAATTGTGGAAAGATGGTGTCAATGCCATCATTTTTCAGGTCAGACCTGAGTGCGACGCACTCTATATAAGCAAGATCGAACCTTGGAGCCGTTTCCTCACTGGGAGGCAAGGGGTTGCGCCAAATCCCTATTGGGATCCTCTTCAGTGGATGATTGACGAATGCCACAAACGGGGGATGGAACTTCATGCATGGATTAATCCTTACAGAGCTAAGACAAAGACTACTAATGAATTGGCTCCAAATCATATAGCCAAGGTGAGGCCTGACCTGTGTTTTGAATATGACGGGCTCTACTTGCTCAATCCGGGCATTCCCGAGAACAAAGACTATATTTGTAGGGTAGTCGACGACATTGTTTCTCGCTATGACATCGACGGATTGCATATTGACGATTATTTTTATCCTTACCCCGTGGCCGGTGTGTCCATAGATGATGACAAGGAATTTCAGCGTCGTCGGCATGGCTTCTCCAACAAGGCTGACTGGAGACGTGATAATGTCAACGTCTTCATCAAGGAATTGGCCAAGACCATCCATGACCGCAAACCATGGGTGAAATTCGGTGTTTCACCTTTCGGTATCTACCGCAACAAGAAAAGCGATGCTGTCGTGGGTAGTGCCACCAACGGAACGCAGAATTATGATGACCTCTATGCTGACGTGCTGTTGTGGGTCAATAATGGTTGGGTGGATTATTGTGTGCCACAGCTTTATTGGGAAATAGGCCATAAGGCGGCGGATTATCATACACTGATCAACTGGTGGAACAATCATGCTTCCAATCGTCCTTTGTATATTGGTGAGGATGTGGAGCGTACAGTGAAGAATGCCGATCTGCAGAATCCCAATGTTCATCAGATGGCAGCCAAATTCAAATTGCATCGGCAGTTGCCTAATGTGAAGGGCACTGTGCTCTGGTATGCCAAGGCTGCTGTCGACAATGTGGGCAATTATGGCTCCTTACTTCGGAGTAACTATTGGAGATACAGGGCTTTGCAACCCACCATGTCGTTTATCGACGACAAGGCTCCAAAGAAAATCCGAAAAATGAAAACCGTCAAGACGGATGATGGTTATATGCTTTTCTGGACGGCTCCCAAGGGTAGCGGATGGAAAGACAAGGCCGTGAAATATGTTGTCTATCGTTTTGCCGATAGCGACAAAGTGGATTTGTCTGATCCCTCACGGATCGTTGCCGTGACTTCAAAGACATATTATAAACTACCTTATCAGGCTGGCACGGTGAAATACACTTATGTCGTGACAGCTCTCGACAGGATGAGCAACGAGAGTGAAGGTGTCGTCAAAAGAGTGAAATTGTGACCCCAAATTCCATTGTGCACAAAGCCCCATTTCTCAGTGGGGCTTTGTGCATAATAGGGGACTTGTTTCTCTTTTCACTCTTCCATCAATTTCTCAAAGAAGTTGTCCAATTCCTGATCCAGGCCTTCCATGAGTTCTCCGCTGATGATGATGGTGTCTCCGTCGGAAATGTAAAGTTCGGCCACACTTTCTTTCTCATCATCTTCCAGCACAAAACTAAATGGCCTCAGCAAACTATATTTATCGATGACAGCACTGTTGCGCTTGAGCACCTGACGGAATATGGTCGTCACGTGCTCGTAGAACTCATCGTCCTTGCTTTCTATCCATTCCTCAATCACACAACGTGTGATCTCATTGTCATCATCGTCATACACAAGAAGTTCGCCACTGTCTTGAAACACTCTGAAATGAATGTCTGTCAGTATCGTCGGCTCTTCTGCCTCCGGAAATTTCTGACCGATTTTCCGGATCGTACGCTCAATCTGCTGAATGGTCTGGTCTGATGCTTTCATCTTTATGGATTAGAGAAACGTATTTGTTATAAGTTCGGTTTCTTGATTTAATGGAGGTTGAACTCTTTCAGGCGGATGCGGGTCAGCACTTGTTTCGTGTTGTAGGTGAAATCACCATTCAGCATCCAACTGTAATAACCTGGGTCGCGGTGCAATACCTCAGCTACGGGTCGCCCTTTGTATTTCCCGAAATTGAAAACCTCTTGTTTCATCACATTGCCGTCCTTGTCAGTTGTGGGTTGTCCCTTGGCATCCAGGATGGGCTTCCAGATGATCCGTCCTGCGAAATCCACGTTGTCGTTAGTGCGTGACAACTTGGCCAAGACATCCATGTCATTCTCCAGTTGACGGTCCTCCTCTTCCTGGTTGGCTTTGCTGTACATGTCGAGCTGCCCTTGAAGCACGCGGTAAGTGGCTTCTGTGTCATTATCGGCCAGATGGGGCTTGAAATCGTCTGTCATCTTGCGCCCACAATAAAACTTGTATGCGGCAGAAAGGTTTCGGGGCTCCATCTTGTGGAAAATGGTCTGTGCGTCAATAAGACGGCTTCGGCTGAACTCAAAATCTATTCCTGCACGTAGGAATTCCTCGGCAAGCATGGGGATATCGAAGTGATTGGAGTTGAAACCGGCGAAGTCACAACCGATAAATGTGTCACATAGCTTCTTCGACAAATCCTTGAATGAGGGCTGGTCCTTCAAGTCCTCGTTGGTGATGGAAGTGATGGCTGTGATCTCTGGAGAAATCTCAAAACCGGGATTCACCAGATAATTGTTGCGCTCCTCATGCCCATCTGGGTAAACCTTGATGTAGGCAATCTGGATGATACGGTCGTTGACAAGGTCAAGCCCCGTTGTCTCTAAGTCAAAGATAACAAGAGGCTTAGTAAGATTCAGCTTCATATATCGATGATCATTAGTCATTCAACAACATGGGCATGATCAGCATCAGCACTTCCTCCTGTTCTGGTTGCTCACCAGGGAGTACGACACCAGCTCTGCTGGGGTCTGCCAGTTCGATGATGATATCATCACTCTCGATATTGTTGAGGATCTCTGTGAGAGCAGGTCCTTTGAAGCCGATTGACATCGGCATGCCGTCATAGTCGCAGACCAGGCTTTCCTTGGCGCTGGTGGCGAAGTCGATATCTTCTGAGGAGAGTACCAACTGACCAAGATCGACTTTGAATTTCACCAACTCACTGCTCTCGCTGGCGAAAGGCATTACGCGGCGTAATGCGCTGATCAGGGTCTTGCGGTCGATGCGGAGGTGGTTGGGATTATCCTTGGGAATCACAGAGTTATAGTTAGGATAACGACCTTCGATCAGGCGGCAGATCAGCACTCCGTCGGAGAAACTGATGACAGCATTGCGGTCGTTGAATTTGATCACGACGTCACCGCCGTCTTTGGTCAGTACATTCTTGAGTAGGGTGGCTGGCTTCTTGGGAAGAATGAAAGCCGAGGAGAACTCATTGCGTACGCCGAAACAGCGGTTGCGAACCAGCTTGCTGCCGTCACTGGCTACAATTGCCGTGTATTCTGGAGTGATGTCGAAGTAGATGCCGTTCATCACAGGACGGAGCTGCTCTTGGGCTGTGGCGAAAAGTGTGCGGCTGATGTTCGATAGCAGCACGCTGGCATCAAACGTGATGGTCGTCACGTCGGTGGGCATCGGCTGGGTCTGGGGATATTCTTCAGCATTCTGGGCCGTGAAATTATAGTTACCGTTCTGGTAATACACCTTCACGGTATATTCGATTGTGTCAACATCGAATGTCAATGGCTGCTCCGGCAGTTCCTTGACAGCATCGAGAATCGTTTGGCTGTTAACCACGAAACGACCATTGCCGTCGCTCTCGCTTAATGGGCAAGTGGCTTTCATCACATTCTCACTGTCGGAAGCTGTGATCACCAATTGGCCGTCACCTACCTCAAAAAGGAATCCTTCAAGAATGGGCATTGCATTCTTGTTCATGATAACCTTGGAGAGGACGGACAATTTACTGCTTAAGGTGCCACTGGATAAGGTAAACTTCATTAGTATCTGATTTTAATTGTTAATAATTATCATGATGCGGATGGATCTGTTCTCCAAGCAGTGAAACTCTTCTGGGCAGATAATCCTTATTGACTACAAAATTACGAAAATCCCACTACAAAACAAAAAAATAGGGAAAAAGTTTCTTGATGTTCGGCAAATTTTGTAATTTCGCATTCGATTTATTTACGGAAACACATCATATACACATCAATAATTTAACAACATCAAACTATGGAATTACAAGGCAAAATCATTGCTGCTTTGGATGTCAAGACAGGACAGTCTGCAAGAGGTGAATGGCAAGTTCAGGAGTTCGTGCTCGAGACTCTCGACGGGCAGTTCTCTCGTAAGATGGTTTTCTCTGTCTTCGGAGCCGATCGCTTGCAGCGTTTCAATATCCAGGTGGGGCAGGATGTCAATGTGGCTTTCGACATCGATGCTCGTGAGTATAACGGAAGGTGGTATAACAGTATCAGAGCTTACGATGTGAGGCAAATCGTGCCCAATCAGCCACAGAACCAGCCTACAGCCGGGCCGATTCCGCCCATAGCTCCTTCTCCGATTCCTCCCGCATCTCCACAGCCTCCCTTCGGTGGTGATGTCAGCAATGACACTACCGATGATCTGCCATTCTGATCATTGATTCGAAAGAAACAGACAAAGGCCTGAAAAGCTCATAGCTCTTCAGGCCTTTGTCTTGTAACATGTAAATTATATAACTCAACTTGTGCTGGTATGCGAAATCCTTGATATTTAATTGCCTACGGTGAGAACCAACGGTTGAAGTGCGTGGCGGAAGTCAAATCCTCCAAATATGTACAAATCAGCCAAATCTATTTTGAAAAATTGGAAAAGATTTGCGTGATTTACATACCCTTGCTCCGCGAACAGTATGCATTGGTCCTGTCACGACGTGACACTGTTACTACATACTAAACTTGAAATTGTATAAAAGTTCAACGACGGATGATAAACTGTCCGATGCGGCGACTGTTTTTGTGCTTGTCAACGCAGTTTAGAGTGTATACTCCATCGTGGAGCGTGCGTATGCTGACTGGACCTTGGCTATAGGGCCGTAAGGTGACCACGTTGCCTGCCATGCTCTTGATACTGATGTATTCGCAACTCATCGTGGGGTCGAGCTGTGGCATTTGCAACTGTCGGCCGTCATTCTGCAGCCACTCGATTCCAGGTTGGTGGGGTATGTCACTTTGCAAAGCGATACTCTCGTTGCCATAGCGGTCGATAGCAGTCACGGCGAAGTAATGAGCACCGTCGTCTTTCGAAAAGGTCAGCGATGTGCTTGACAAGCGGCGGGCGATGAGATTGCGCACGTCATTCACATCCACCGGGCTCTCTCTGCTGGTGTAGACATTGTAGAGCAGCTCGGGACTGTCGTTGTTGGCCTTGGCTCCCCACCATTTCAGGCGAAGCCGTTCGCCCTCGTTGGTCATGCTCATGTCCTGCGGTGGCGTGGGGCGGGCATCAGATTGCCATGTCATGGGTGGTGTGAGAGAAGGGTAGGGGTCAACGTATCGCTGTACGTAATTGTAAATTCCTTTCACATTATCGGTGAAAAAACGGCTGCGGAAATATGTATGTCCCATACCAAGTTGGCGGGTTACGTGCAGTTCTCGGGTGATGTCGGTGAGAGGCCAGTCGTTTCCCTCTCTGCGGGAGAGCAGCCAGATGGCTAAGCCTGGTACGATCGTGCGCCCGTAAGTGTTTTCTGCCCAGTCCACAGCAAAGGGGTAGAAATTGTCGCCACGGAAATACATCATGGGGTAGAGTTGGTCCATCAATCCCTCGCGCAACCAGCCTTGTGCATCTTGGCATACGGCATCGTACGCATTCCAGCCTTTACTGGAATAGCGGGTGAGGTCGCTGTACTTTCCGATTGGTGAGCAGCTGAGTTTCACCCAAGGCTTCTTGGCTTTGATTCGCTGGTGGATCCGTCTCACGATACTGGTGATATGCTCACGCCCCTTAGTCCGGCTGACCGTGTATTTCCAGTTCTCCGGATAGCGGATATAGTCGAGATGAATGCCGTCGACATCATAATTGTCTACGATCTCACCACAGATGTCGGCGATGTAGTCGGCGGTTTGGCTGTTCTCAGGATTCATGAAGCCCTCGTCGCCTTTCTTGATGACCAGAGATTTGGAACGTTCCCGAAGTTGGCGGCATCCGATATTGTTCCATTTCCCCACAGGAATCGCTACCACCCAGGCATGTAGTTCCATACCTCGTTTATGGCATTCATCAATGGCATATTGCAAGGCGTCATAGCCAGGATGTTGGCCTCCTTTTCCGGTCAGGCAGGGGTCGAATGGTTCGTAGCGAGAGGGATATATGGTAGTGGCTCTCACCCTTGTTTGTAAAAGAATGGTGTTGACATTCGACTGGTGCAACTGGTCAAGGATCGTGCGCAACTGGGCTTTTTGTCGCTCAATGGATTCAGGACCGTTGGCTTTCACCGATGGCCAGTCCAGTCCATTGAGCGTTGTCAGCCATACTGCACGTACTTCGTATTTGGGCACTTGGCCTTTGGATGCCAGGAAAAGCATGCAAAAGACAAGGAGTATCCATGATTTTCGCATCATTTTGTCGGTTTTGTCGATTTTACTGCAAAATTACGAATAAGCGAGCGAAATGCCAAATTTATTTGAGCATTTCCGAGCGGGAGTAATTTGGGCGCAGCCAAAATAGAATAAGCGAGCGAAATGCCAATTTTATTTGAGCATTTCCGAGCGGGAGTAATTTGGGCGCAGCCAAAATGAAAGAATAATGAGGAAAAACTTTCCTGTTTCTGATTATTGTTGTATCTTTGCATTATATTTTAATAGGTAAAAGGACTTTGATGCCAAGAGGCACGGTTTCCTGTACTTTTTCTAAATTTTTCAATAAGATGATTTCATTTTTGTTAAGCCTTGTAGCCTTGGTCGTAGGCTATTTGTTGTATGGAAAGTTTGTCGAGCGGGTTTTCGCTCCGGATGATCGTCCTACACCTGCCATATCCAAGGCTGATGGAGTAGATTTCATTGTGCTTCCCACATGGAAGGTGTTCATGATTCAATTTCTGAACATCGCTGGTACAGGACCGATTTTCGGTGCTATCATGGGTGCTTGGTATGGTCCTGTGGCCTATATTTGGATTGTTCTGGGTTGTATCTTTGCCGGTGCCATGCATGATTTCTTTTCGGGCATGTTGTCTATTCGTCATGGGGGTGCTAACTTACCAGAATTGGTTGGGGCATACCTCGGCAAGGCGACAAAAGCGGTTATGCTGGTTTTCTCTGTCTTCCTGCTTATGATGGTAGGCGTGGTGTTTGTCTATAGTCCTGCTCTCTTGTTGGAAAACATGGCTCCCATAGGAATCCTTGTGTGGGTGATCATCATCTTCGTCTATTATATCTTGGCCACCATGCTGCCTATTGACAAGATCATTGGACGCTTTTATCCCATTTTTGCCTTCTCCCTGCTGTTCATGGCTGTGGCACTTATGGTCGTGCTCTTTGTTAAATGGCCAGCCATTCCTGAGTTATGGGACAACCTTGCGGCCTCCAATCTCAATGATCCTCAGTCAATACTTGGTACGGAGTCCTATATCGTCAAGAATCCCATATTTCCCTGCCTCTTCCTGACCATCGCGTGCGGTGCGATCAGTGGCTTCCATGCTACGCAAAGCCCATTGATGGCTCGTTGCTTGAAGTCAGAGCGTCTCGGGCGTCCCGTCTTCTACGGATCAATGATTACCGAGGGTCTTGTGGCTTTGATCTGGGCTTCGGTCTCCACTTATTTCTTCTATTATGGAGGATGGCGACAGGTTGTGCCTGCAGAGGTGGTGGCTCAGTTCAACGAGCAACTCCATGGCGATTCGCCGAAGACCTTGATCCAGTTCTTTACCGCTCCCAATGTCGTTCAGTATGTCTGCTCAGGATGGCTGGGCTTGCTCGGCGGCATCCTCGCTGTCTTGGGCGTGGTGGCTGCCCCCATCACCAGTGGTGACACGGCTTTCCGTAGCGCGAGGTTGATTATCGCATCCGCCTTGAAAGTGGAGCAGCGCAGCATCCCTAAGCGTTTGCTCATTTCTGTTCCTTTATTCACCGTGTCTATCCTCCTGCTGATCTGGCAGATGGAGAATCCCGATGGCTTCAATACGATCTGGCAGTATTTCGGCTGGGGTAATCAGACTCTCGCAGTGTTCACTTTGTGGACGATAACGGTTTATCTTGTGCGTAATGAGAAACCTTTCTTCATAGCCTTGATTCCTGCGCTCTTCATGACGGCGGTGTGCTCCACCTTCATCTTCGTTAGTCCAAACGCCCTGGGTGGTCATTTGTCGCTCACAACAGGTTATGCCCTGGGTGGCCTCTGCTTGATCACGGCTATTGTTTGGTTTGCTGTCTGGTATAGTAAACATACATCTACTGTAAAACAATAATTATTAATTCACATACTTATGGTAAAAAAACTTTCATTGCTGATTGTCACACTGATGATGGTGCTGACAGCCAACGCACAGTTCGAACAAGATAAGAAGTACATCAGTGCGTCTTTCTCTGG
Source organism: uncultured Prevotellaceae bacterium (assembly GCA_946540735.1). Classification (GTDB taxonomy): domain Bacteria; phylum Bacteroidota; class Bacteroidia; order Bacteroidales; family Bacteroidaceae; genus Prevotella. The sequence goes on from CAMNIN010000003.1 coordinate 82,274, forward strand.
TCTCGACCTTAATTATAATGGCACATCTGACCTCTCATTAGGGTTCCAAGCCAAAGGTGGATACCTCGTCGAAGACAACCTGATGGTACTGGGTACGTTGGGCTACAACCACATTGGTGGTGACGACAAGACTCCCGATAGATTCTCTATTGGTGCCCAGGGTCGATACTATATCATCCAGAATGGCATCTATCTGGGCGTGGGCGCAACTTATAAGCATGGCAATCATAACTACAACGACTTCATGCCTTCTGTAGAGGTTGGTTATGCTTTCTTCATCAACCGCACCATCACCATAGAGCCTGCCTTGTATTATGAGCAGTCGATCAAGGATCATAGCAAGTACTCCAACGTCGGTCTGCGTCTGGGATTGGGTATTTACCTCTTCTGATTTCTCGACAGTCAGATGTTGCAGCAATATCCCTCTGCTTTACTCGAGAAAGCGGTAGGTGAGTTTTCCAGACTTCCAGGAGTCGGGCGCAAAACGGCTTTGCGCCTGGTGCTTCATTTACTACGTCAGCCCATCGAGGATGTTGACCGCTTCACAGAGGCGGTCTCGCTTTTGCGTCACGACGTGAAATACTGCAAGGTGTGCCATAATATCAGTGATACCGATGTATGTGCCATTTGCTCCGATACAAAAAGAGATGCCTCTTTGGTCTGCGTCGTGGAGAACATCCAGGATGTGATGGCTGTGGAGAACACGCAGCAGTTCAATGGGCTTTATCATGTGCTCGGTGGTGTAATCTCTCCGATTGAAGGAATTGGACCCTCTGATCTGAGAATTGACGAACTCGTGGAACGGGTGGCTGCTGGTGGGGTGGAGGAGGTGCTCTTGGCTTTGGGCAGTACGATGGAGGGAGATACCACCAATTTCTATATCTCCCGAAAGTTGGAGCCTTACCCTGTGAAATTGACGGTTTTGGCCAGAGGCATCTCCGTCGGTGATGAATTGGAATATACGGATGAGGTCACGTTGGGAAGATCGATTCTCAACCGTACCCCCTTCGGACATTAAGTGAATAGACTGTTTTGCTTTCAAATAATATGCAGAAGACAAGAAAAGTCCTTTTGGCTGTCCTGTGGTGCTCATGTGCTTTGGCTGGATTCCTGATCATTATCTTTGAGACCGGGATATGGATGCCAGGGGCTTTATCGGGAAATGCCAAGACCGAATTTGCATTGACAGTGAGCATGGAATTGCTGACATTGCTGGTCATCCCCCTCTCGTTGTGGTTGTTCAAATGGAGGAGGGTTGATGAGAGCTTGAGGAAAAACAAGGAGAAAGCACTGCTTCGCTGGGGACTGTTGCGGTTGCTGATGTTGTGTTTGCCGTTCATGGCCTGCGTGCTTCTGTATTATCTCTTTGTCAGTGCTAACTTTGGCTTTTTGGCTATTGTTTATTTCTTGTGCCTCTTCTTTGTCTACCCTTCGATGAGAAGGTGTATGACTGAGATTGGCGAGTGATGGAATGAAACGATGAAACTGACGGTTATCATAGTCAATTATAATGTAAAGCATTATCTTTACCAATGTCTTGACAGCTTGTATCGTGCTGTCAAGGATATTGAGACCGAGGTGTATGTCGTCGACAACCATTCTCGGGACGGGAGCGTCAACTATGTCTCGAGGAGATTTCACGATGTGAACTACGTCGAAAGCAATCACAACCTGGGCTTTGCTCGTGCCAATAACATCGCTATCCGACAGAGTTCTGGTGAGTATGTATTGTTGCTAAATCCAGATACAGTGGTGGGCGAGGACACCATTGAGCATGTTCTTGAGTTCATGGATCAGCATCCTAATGCTGGTGGTGTGGGAGTGAAAATGCTGAAGGCTGATGGCACAAGGGCCATGGAGTCAAGGCGTGGCCTGCCTACACCGATGACGTCGTTCTATAAAATGACAGGTTTGTGCAAGAGGTTTCCACAGAGTAGACGGTTCGGACATTATTACATGAGCTATCTTCCTTGGGAAAAGGAGGCACAGATAGAAGTGATCAGTGGTGCTTTCTGTATGTTGAGGCGCAGCGCTTTGATGAAAGTCGGTCTTCTTGACGAGGATTTCTTCATGTATGGCGAGGATATAGACTTGTCTTTTCGCTTGGTCAAAGGCGGATTCGAAAATTGGTATCTGCCAGAGACGATACTTCATTATAAAGGAGAGAGCACCCAGAAATCATCATTCAGATATGTGCATGTATTCTATGAGGCCATGCTCATCTTCTTCAGGAAGCATTACGGCAGTTCCAGCCTTTGGTTGACCTTGCCGATCAAGGTGGCGATCTACCTCAAGGCTTCTCTTGCATTGGTGCAGATGCAGACATCGAAGATGCGGAAAGCATTGGGCTTCTTCAGCCCGAGGCGTCGAAGGGAACCCGACTATATCTTTATCGGTTCGGTAGCTTCAATCACGCAATGTCGCAGATTGGCTCGCAAGAAAGGTCTCTCCGGGGAGTTTGTCGTGGCTAATGAGCGTATGAATCCAGAGGTGCATGTTCAGGTGTTGGAGAAACTGGACACTGTCAAGAATCAGACCTATATGGTCTATGACATAGAAGCTTTCCAATACCGCAAGGTCTTGGAGGTCTTCTCGCAGCATCCGGTGCCGAATGTTTTCATCGGGACGTATAATCCACGTACCAAGACGATTATCACAGCAGAGGAGGTGCTGAGATGATGGATTTGCTGGTTGGAAAAAAAGTCAGGCTGAGAGCTCTGGAACCAGAGGATCTTCCTTTTCTCTATTCTATCGAGAATGATACGGGGATGTGGGATGTCAGCAGTGCCAGTGCGCCTTATTCTCGCTTCTCACTCAGCAGCTACATTATGGGTAATACAAGTGATATATATGCTGATAAGCAGATGAGGCTGATGATAGAGAATCTCGACGGCGAGTCTGTTGGCCTGATCGACCTGTTTCATTTTGATCCGAAAAACCAGCGGGCAGAGGTGGGGATTGTCGTCATGGCTGTCTATCGCCATCAGGGTCTGGCCACCGAGGCTTTGTCTCTTATTCAGAACTATAGTCTCAAGGTATTGCATCTCCACCAACTCTACGCTTGGGTGGATGTTGACAACCAGCAATCATTGAAAATGTTTCTGAGAACAGGTTTCTGCGAAACTGCACGTATTAAGGAATGGCTCTATGATGGAGAGAAGTACAGGGATGCCGCACTATTGAATTTTTTTCTAAAAAATACGGATTTTATTTTGTAGATAGGAAATAAATTCATACCTTTGCATCCGCAAATCAGAATTACAGCATTATCTGGTGCGTTAGTTCAGTTGGTTAGAATGCCGGCCTGTCACGCCGGAGGTCACGGGTCCGAGTCCCGTACGCACCGCCAACATTCTGATTTTGGTGCGTTAGTTCAGTTGGTTAGAATGCCGGCCTGTCACGCCGGAGGTCACGGGTCCGAGTCCCGTACGCACCGCTTATCCGCCGCACGAGGCGGATTTTTTAGTTTTAAGACCTTCCTTTACGATGATGAAGCAAGCCCTACCCCGAAAAGAGCGTAAAGTCTGGATCGATGTTCTTAGAGCATTGGCCATCTTATTTGTCGTCTACGGTCATCGCGCCGGGCACATGGATTATTTCCTTTTCACCAGTCCCATCAAGATGCCGCTTTTCTTCGCGCTTTCTGGCTATCTCTTCAGTTTGCGGGATGGGGATGACTGGGTATTCCTGAAGCATCTCTTCTGGTCGGTTGTCGTGCCGTGGATTTGTTTGGGCTTCCTTCCCATTGCGTTGGCTTTTCCCATCAAGGGTGTTGACCATACTCTCCAGTCTCTCTACGAGGTGCTTAGCGGGCGGAAATTGTGGTTCATGCCTTGTTTTATCGTGGGTCAGATCATTTTCTATTATCTGGTTAAGACTTTGGGCAAGAAACATTTGCTCTTAATACTTGCTTCCCTGGCTTTGTTTTTTATCGGCTACGCTCTCCGACGGCAGCATATCTTGAGTTTCGGCATGGTCAATATCGCTATGACGGTGCAGATTTTCTTTTCGTTTGGCTATCTGTTCCGTCAGTATGAGGATGCGATAAAGAGTAGGATAGGGAATTATGTGTATGCTGTCGCCTTGCTGTATGTCTTGCTGGGCTTCCTAAGCCTTCATTTCTATCCTCGGTATTGCCTGAATGTGAATGGGGCCTTCTATTACAACTTCCCGCTGTGTCTGGCGATGATCGCTACAGGATTATTCTCCTTGTTTGTCCTCTCGCAGAAAATCAGCCATTATCCGAAATGGTTGCAGCTCGTAGGTAAAAATTCTTTGGTCATCTACATGCTCGACCGCTATGCCATCATTCCGGCTCACAAGTTTTTTGATTTCTCCAATCCCAGCTACCCTTACTATCTGGTTTGCGGGGCTTCGTTGGTTTATCTGGTGTGGTCGTCTTTCTTCGGCATTATGGTGGCGAAAATGCTCAACAAGTATGTTCCCTGGGCCACGGGAAGAAGAGGGTAGGGCCTCCAAAGGGGGTTATCCACGAGAGGCGTGAAAACTTTCCAGGTTTTTATAGCGACGTTTCATCATCCGCTTGTAAATGTCCCTGATCCAAACGGGTGACAATGCGATGAATGTCAAACCGATGATTATGATGGCTATCGCTCCGCCGATCTCGCCAAACAAATGTGGAAACAGGTTGATCAGTACTAGGGGGAGTAAGAAGGCTCCAAACTCCACCGCTATCTGAATGAAGTTGTTTTCCATGCCTCCCTTACCGATGAATTTCGTGTTCAACGGTATTGTCTGGTTGTTGAATATCGACATGTAGAGGAAGGAGGCGTGGATAGGGCCGGCTGTCAGAAGCATGATACCGATGAGCATCAGCAGACTGCATTTCCCCATCACCACGATGGGAATCATCAGGAGCATGGGAAGGATCAGCAGTGCCGACGAGAAAATGTACTTGGCTTTAAGCAGCGACATGATGCTCTCTTTGTGCACCATCAGACAGTCGATGTAATTGCCTTCGTAGCACATCACCTTGATGAGCAGCATCGCTCCCACGATGGCGAAATTGTAGACGACGAGAAACTTTGTCATTCCTCCAGCATAGATGTCGGTGAAAGAGATCAACACACTGAAGACCACGATGAGGATAATAGCCGTGATAAAGCCCTTGCGGATGTTCTTGTTGCGCATGATGCTTTTCACTTCCATCTTCAGGTATTCACCCACCAATCCGAAACGGTCGAGTTGGTTGAGCTCGGTGACGTGCTTGATGGTGGTCTTCTCGTTCCTTGACAACTCGCTGTAGATGCTGTAGAATTGCAGGCGGCGGTTGATGGCGATGAGTACCACGATCAATAGTAGGATTCCCAGAAATACGAGTGGCGACCAGTGCGATACCCCGTCTCCGATCACAGCATAGGTCTTGCAGAGTTTCATGATACCTGCTTCATGGCCAAGATACCAGGGCGAGAAGATCAGGGCATAGACAGCGATCGGAAGTAGCCACCAGTAGAAACTCTTGAGGATCATGGTGCGGGAGAGCATGTACCACTGGCTGTTGGCTATAATAAGCAGGTAAGTGGCAAGCAGAAACGCAAGGACCACGGAGAAACCCTCCACAAAGAGGATCGACATGATGGCATAAGGAATGAATAGTGCCATCCATACCAGGTTGCCCCAACTCGTGATCGAGTTGAAGAGAAAACTGTCGATACACACGTATTTGCTGATTGGAAGCAGGATATAGGGCTTGATGCGTTGAGATGGGGTCTGCTGCACCAAGAAGCGCATCAGGAAATCCACCGTCAGGATGAACGGCATCATCCCGAATATCATCTCACATGCGGTGTAACGCGTCGTACTATTTGCGATCAACGAGAACATCACGGCGAAGAACATGAGATATAGGATCATGAATCCAAACATGACATATCCCAGCACTTTCGCCACCTTGTTTTGCGTGATCGCAGGATTTCTTTCGTCCGACAGCTTGCCGTGCTTACGGAGAGTCTTGATAATCTCCCACCTGGTCATCTTCTTGCCTGTTGACATATCTTTTTATCTCAAATCAATTATTTCTGCTTCCGGGAAGTCTTTGGAGTTGAACGAGAACATGCTGTCACTAAGATTGGATGCCCTGAAATTGCTGATCATGATAGTGGTCCATTTACCGTTATGCAGCATCCTGACTTTCGAAGGCAGGTATGTCTTCGGATGGATGAGGATATACATCTCCTTGATCGCTTTCTTGGCATTGGTGGCGGTCAGGTGAACCTCATATTGGCCGGAGACTTGTTTCAATCCAAGGGTATAGCCGCTTTTGTAGAGGTTGATGAAATGATAGGGGTTCATCTGGGCTTGTTGCGACTCCTTGGGAGTACTGACATTCACCTCTTCGGTATCTTTCATATAGGTCCATTGGGTTTTCCCGTTATACCAGATTGAGGCTTCCGGGGTAGTGGCCTGGAATTTGTTGCCTTTGATACTGATGGTGCCAGAGGTTTTACCAACCTTGCTGCCCGAGATGGTGAAACGGGCACTTGCACCGCCTTTGTTGTTGATCACAGTGGCGGTCTTGTCTAATATCTGGCGGGCTTTGGCCGCATTCTGGCCACTGGCAGAGAGACTGACCATAGCGGCACAGAGAATGGAAAGGATTCTTGTTGTCATGATTCGAATATTTTGATGTTATCCTAAAAAAGTTAAACTCCTGTAGCTCTGATTTGATTCATGAGGTTCATCAGACTGTTTTCGTCAGCGATGAGCACTTCTCTTGGTTTGCTTCCTTGGGCTGCGCCCACCACGCCAGCTTTCTCCAACTGGTCCATCAGTCGTCCGGCGCGGTTGTAGCCGATCGAGAAACGGCGCTGGATCATACTTGTCGATCCTTGCTGGGTGAGGATGATCGAGCGGGCGGCTTCCTCAAACAGCGGGTCGAGTTTCGATGACTCCATAGAGGCTCCCATCTCTGCGGATGAGGGGTCTTCCGATATAGGCTCGGGCAATTCCATCGGTGCGGTAGGACCGGGTTGCTTCGAGATGTAGTTGTTGATGGCTTCCACTTCTGGAGTGTCGATGAAAGCACACTGCACACGCACAGGCTCGCTTCCGCTGAGGAAGAGCATGTCGCCGCGACCGACAAGTTGGTTGGCTCCAGGACGGTCGAGAATGGTGCGGGAGTCGATCATGGCACTCACCTTGAAGGCCATGCGGCCAGGGAAGTTGGCTTTGATGTTACCGGTGATGATGCTGGTGGTCGGGCGCTGCGTGGCAATCACCATGTGGATGCCTACGGCACGCGCCAGTTGGGCGATACGTGCGATGGGCAGTTCTATCTCCTTACCAGCGGTCATGATCAAGTCGCCAAACTCATCGATGATCACCACGATATATGGCATGTACTCATGGCCTTCCGAGAGATTGAGCTCATGATTTACAAACTTTTGGTTGTATTCCTTGATATTGCGGGCCTTCACCATTTTCAGCATGTCATAACGGTGGTCCATGAGGGCACACAGACTTTTCAGCGTGCGCACCACTTTTGTCACGTCTGTGATGATGGGCTCTTCATCGTCATCCACAGTGGCCATGAAATGGTCAGCGATCGGCGTATAGACACTGAACTCCACCTTCTTGGGGTCGATCAGCACGAGTTTCATCTCGTTGGGGTGCTTCTTGTAGAGAAGCGAGGTAATGATGGCGTTCAGACCGACTGACTTTCCTTGCCCAGTGGCACCTGCCACGAGCAAGTGTGGTATCTTGGCCAAGTCGACCATGAAGACCTCGTTTGTGATGGTCTTGCCAAGCACGATGGGAAGTTCCATGGTCGTTTGCTGGAATTTCTTGGAGTCGAGGATGCTGCGCATCGACACAATGTTGGGCTTGGCATTGGGCACCTCGATACCTATCGTGCCCTTGCCGGGAATCGGGGCGATGATACGAATGCCCAGAGCGGCGAGGCTGAGGGCGATGTCGTCTTGCAGGTTGCGGATCTTCGAGATCCTGACTCCCTCTGCGGGCGTGATCTCATAAAGTGTGATTGTAGGGCCGACAGTGGCTTTGATCTCACGGATCTGTACTCCAAAACTGTTGAGCACCTTCACAATCTGGTTCTTGTTGGCCAGTTGTTCCGACTCGTCAATATAAGGCTTGCCGTCGTTCTCATACCGCTTGAGCAGGTCGAGGGTGGGGTAGTTGTAGCGGGTAAATGGCTCTTTGGGGTTGATGGGGGTCAGAGGAACATCGGTGTCATTCACGGTCTTGCCGCTGGCTTTTTCCTCGTCGGCTCCCACTTCGATTTCCATATCTGGACCTTTCTTGCCTTTTGATTTGCGTGGGCGGATCACACCGAATTCATGCCTGTTGGCATCTTCCTTTTCTTCATCGGTCTTCTTTTCTTCTGGACTAACGTCGGTGAAATAGATTTCCTGTGGTTCCGGGTCGTCAAACACTTGCGTTTGCTGGTGGCCAGTTGTGGTCATGGCTGCGACCGCTGGTGTGTCATGTCCGTTTTCATTGGTGATTGTGAACTTGACTTTCTGGAGGAATTTTGAGGGATTCAGGATATGCTGCACGGTATAAATGGTCTCAGCGCTGATATAAGTTAGGAATGCCAGTGCTGCGATCACGAGGATAGCGATGAGTCCTGGAGCACCCACGATGTTCTCTATGTATTGTGCACAATAGAGTCCATGATCTCCGCCCGGATTGAAGATGCACTCGGAAAACAGTGGCGTCAGGAATTTGGCAAATGCCACAGAGCACCATACCATGATGATGACAAGCCCGAAGAAACATTTAAGGATGTTGATACTCTTATAGGCCCGGGTGAGTTTCAGGCTTACAAGGATGATGAAGATCGGGATGATGAAGGAGGCCAGACCGAAGCATCGGGCGATGAGATAGTGGGAGATGATCGCTCCAAGAGATCCGCAGACATTTTGGAATGTGCGCTCAGTGTTCTCCACTTCTCCTTCCTGAAGAGAGGTGACCAGACTTTGGTCGGCTTCTCCTGTGGTGAAGTAGGAGGAGAATGCAATGAGCAGGTAAAGGCCTATGATGAATAAGATGAAGCCAAAAGTGAAAATGAGCCTCTCGTCTTTGTGAAACCGCAGGCCCAATGACTCCATCAGGGTTGTATTATCGTTCTTGATGACTTTCTTACGTGGCATTTCCAATCAATATTTGTTGTGGCTCATAAGGGCATGCTCTGCCCTCCTTTTATTCTAATGAGTGCGCTCGCTTGTGATTCCTATCACAAATACGGAGATTTTATACAATTCCGTTTTAATGATGCAAAAGTAAATGAAATTTTCAAGAAATGAGTATTTTTTCGTAACTTTTTTATAATTTTGCATATTGCTAAAAAAGATGAGAAAAATTATTTACAACAAATTCGACAAGAAACAAATCTCCAAGTTGCCTACTGTGGTCTTCGAGGGGCGGATCATCACTGTGGTCAGTCCGCAGGAAACGGCCAAGGCCGTGGATTATTTGCTCTCATGCCCCCTTCTGGGGGTGGATACCGAGACCAGGCCTTCTTTCAAGAAGGGGAGACAGAACATGGTGTCTTTGCTCCAGGTTTCGACAGAGGATACTTGTGTCTTGTTCCGGCTCAATTACACAGGGATGACCGATGCTATTTTGCGACTGCTCGAGGATACACAAGTTCCTAAGGTGGGGTTGTCGTTGCACGACGATCTGCTGTCGCTTCAGCGCAGGGTGGCATTCCATCCTGGATGGTTTGTCGATTTGCAGCATCACATGAGAGAGATTGGCATCGAGGACATGAGCTTGCAGAAGTTGTATGCCAATATTTTCCATCAGAAAATCAGCAAGGCGCAGCAACTTTCCAATTGGGAAGCTGATGTCCTCACTGATAAGCAAAAAGCCTACGCAGCTACTGATGCTTGGGCTTGCATCATGCTCTATAACGAGTATCTGAATCTTAGGAATACGGGCGATTTCTCCTTGGTGCAAGTGGAGGAGACAGTTCCTGTGACAACCGAAACTAATGCAAATCAATAAGCCTCAATGACATATAAGAAAATAGTTTTGAAACGGGGAAAAGAAGAGAGCTTGCTCCGTTTCCATCCTTGGATTTTCTCTGGCGCTATAGCGAGCAATGACGACAATGCCGTCGATGGCGACATTGTAAGGGTATTCTCCTCGAAGGGGGATTTCATCGCTGTCGGCCATTTCCAAATGGGCACGATTGCTGTCAGGGTGCTCTCTTTTGACGACGAGACGATCAACTTGGCATTCTGGAAGAAAAAACTCGCTCTCGCCCTCCAGGTGCGAAAGGCTATTGGACTTGTTGGCAAGACTGACAACAACACCTTCAGGCTGGTGCATGGCGAGGGTGACAACCTGCCAGGACTGATCGTCGATTGCTATGGTCAGACCCTTGTCATGCAGGCTCATAGTGTGGGTATGCATGTCTGCAGGCATGACATCGCCAATGCCCTCGTCGAGGTCATGGATGGATGTGTCGGAAGTGTCTATTACAAAAGTGAGACGACATTGCCGTTCATCAAGGGCGATGGCCAAGAAAACGGTTTCATCCTGGGCAATGTCAGCGACAATGTGGCGGTAGAGAATGGACTGCGGTTTTATGTCGACTGGGTGAAAGGCCAGAAGACGGGCTTCTTCATTGATCAGCGCGACAACAGATGCCTTTTGGAACAGTATTCCAGAGACAGGGCTGTACTTAATATGTGTTGCTACACAGGTGGCTTCTCGGTCTATGCCATGAGAGGAAAGGCTTCTTTGGTGCATTCTGTAGACAGTAGTGCGAAAGCCATTGAGTTGACCAATCAGAATGTGGCACTGAATTTCCCCGAGGATGACCGCCACCAGGCGTTCTGCGAGGACGCTTTCAAATACCTGGATACTACGGATACACGATATGACCTCATCATCCTCGATCCTCCTGCTTTTGCAAAACACAGAGGGGCTTTGCACAATGCACTGAAAGGATACACAAGGCTCAATGCCAAGGCTTTGGAACAGATTATGCCTGGGGGTATTCTTTTCACGTTCAGTTGCAGTCAGGTGGTGACAAAAGACCACTTCCGCAACGCTGTCTTCACTGCTGCAGCTCAGGCTCGTCGCAAGGTGCGCATCCTGCACCAACTCCATCAACCTGCGGATCACCCTATCAATATCTACCATCCCGAAGGTGAATACCTTAAAGGACTGGTTCTTTATGTGGAATGAAAATACGCCATCCTTTCCTTCAAAAAGTCGGCGGATTCATCGCCCAGCATGGCTTGCTTTCCCCACAAGGAAGAGTGCTCGTGGCTCTTTCTGGAGGTGCCGACAGCATGGCCTTGCTGAAAGCACTTCATGATATGGGCTATTTGGTCGAGGCGGTTCACTGCAATTTCCATCTTCGGGGGGAGGAGTCCGATCGGGATGAGGCTTTCTGCTCACATCAATGTGCAGAAATGGGGGTTCCGGTCCATGTGGTTCATTTTGCCACCAAAGATTACGCAGAGGTCCACCATGTCAGTTTGGAAATGGCAGCTCGGAGTTTGCGGTATGATTACTTCGAACGTTTGAGAGTCGATGTGGGGGCCGAAGCTGTGGCTGTGGCGCACCACAAGGAGGATTCTGTGGAGACGGTCTTGATGAATCTTGTCCGGGGTACAGGACTGCATGGCCTCACTGGCATAGCACCTCTAAGAGAACATATCGTGCGGCCGCTGTTATGTGTCGACCGTCAGGAAATCGAGGCTTTTTTGAGTGATTGCGGCATGACGTACGTGACAGATAGCAGTAATCTGCTCGATGATGTCGTCCGTAATAAGATTCGTCTGAAAGTTCTGCCGCTTCTCCGGGAGCTCAATCCTTCAGTGACGGATGCCATTTCAATGACAGCCAATAGATTACGACAGGCTGAGGCTATTTTCTCTGAGACTGTCGATGATATAATAGCTCATGCCAGGATTGAGACCAGTGACGGGAAAACAGCCTTCGACTTGACGAAAATCAACGATGAGTATGTGCTCTTTCAGATCCTCTCTCCTTATGGTTTCAAACCTGCCATGATAGAGGATATTTTCCTTCAGATGCGAACAGCCAGGTCGGGGGCTGTCTTCAGCTCTTCTTCACACGAACTGCTGATTGATAGGGACAGATTGCTGATCCAGGGTATTCAGGCTGCTTTTCCTTCGATGAAGATCCCTGAAGTGGGCAACTATCTCTTGCCCAACCAGCACCGTTTGCGGGTCTTGCCCGTGGGTGTTGGTGAGGTCTCTTTCAAGAAGGATTGCCACAACATGGCTTATGTTGATGCGGAGAAAGTCTCTTTCCCGCTTCTCGTGCGCACCGCCTTGGCTGGCGACCGCATCCATCCACTGGGGATGTCTGGAAGTCGGTTGGTGAGTGATATCCTCACAGATGCCAAGGTGAATCTGTTTGACAAGCGCCGCCAACTGGTGGTGGCTGATGCTAAGGGTAAGATTATCTGGTTGGTCAATTATCGCCTGAACGGCCGTTTCCGTATCACACCCACCACATCCAAAGTGCTGAAAATCATCTATGAAGCAATAAACTGATATTGACAAGTTCTTCAAACCTATTTAAATCTCATGATTTCCAAGAAATTCCTTTCTTCGCTCCTCCTTTTGCTTGCCTTGGCTGTTCCGTCATTAGCCGGCCCCGTCAGTGAGCGCACGGCTCATAAAAAGGCAGATGCTTTCCTGAAAGAAAAAGGATGTGCCGCTGCTGATCGAGTGTTGAACTTAGCTTACCGTGCGAAGGTTGCAGAGAATGCAGAAAATGCTTATTTCTATGTTTACAACCGCGGCAATGGCAAAGGGTTTGTCATCCTCTCTGGTGATGACCAGACAGTTCCAGTCCTGGCTTACGCCGATCAAGGATCTTTTGACAGCGGGAACTTGCCCCCCAACTTGAAATGGTGGATGGACTATTACAAAGAGGCTGTCAGAGAGGTGGCTGAGCGCAACTTGTCCAATGCTCCCGCTCATGCACGGCCGACGGATGTCATTCAGCCTTTGCTGAAAACAAAGTGGGACCAGGATGGACCTTACAACGGCATGTGCCCTGTGATCAACGGAACCCGTTGCCCCACTGGGTGTGTGGCTACTGCCATGGCGCAGGTCATCAATTATCATCGTTGCCCCTCAGGGGAATCCGCAGCCATTCCTGGCTATACGACACAGACTCATCACCAGAACATGTCATCACTCCCTGCCACGACTTTCGACTGGGACAATATGAAGAATACCTATAACAATAATTCCTCACAGGAGTCTAAGGATGCGGTGGCCAAACTGATGTTATATTGTGGACAGGCGGTGCAGATGGATTACACACCCTCCAGCTCAGGGGCGCTCACCGATGACCTTGGCTCTCAGATGCCCCGCTATTTCAAGTTTCCCTGGACCATCCATAGCGTTTCTCGGGAGGGCTATACCATAGCCCAATGGGATAGTTTGCTGATCCGCGAACTGGTCAACAACCGCCCGGTTCTCTACACAGGATACACTTCCGCATGGGAGGGCCATGCATTTGTCTGTGACGGATATGATGGCAAGGGGTTCTATCACATCAACTGGGGATGGGGTGGAGCAGCCGACGGCCATTACCGTATCTCGGTGCTGGATGCTACAGCAAATGGTATCGGTGGCAGTTCCACTTCATTGAGGTTTAATGTCATGCAGTCGGCTCTTGTTGGGGTACAGGTCGAGGGGGAGGATGAGTATGCCGCACCTTCCAAGGATGTTTCTGTGACAAGGCCAAGCCTCAAGTTTGGTGGTGATTACACTCGTGAGGACATATCAAAGGATTTTGGTCCCATTGTCATCGCCCAGAGTTTTGTCAATGTCACTGACCGCGATTCCCACAATAATTATTTCACACTTGGTATGGGCTTGTTTGATGATGAGGGAGTGATGGTCAAGAAACTGGCTTCTACCTCAACTTATCTCTGGAATGGTTATCCCTCTATTCAGGAGTTCTCGCTGCAGGGGTTCGGCAAGGATCTTGAAAACGGACATTTCACCATCCAGCCGCTCTTTGGCACGAGAGGTAATGATTTGTTGCCTACAATGAATGCCGAGCACTATTATGTCGATGTCATCATTGATGGCAATCGCTTGACCCTTACTCCGGTCCCCAAAGCCGATTTCGTGGTCACAAGAGTCAGAAAGTCGGGGAGCAATGTGGTTGTTAATCTTACCAATAATGGCGGGGAGTTTTGCGGAGATCTTTTGGTCAGGAAAATCATGGCTGATGGGAGCATCGGTGACGTTGCTGCCGAGAGTGTCTGTATCGAGGAGAATTCTTCACGCGAGATCGCCATTTATGTGGATGACAATCATTCGCTGGATCTCGACAAAGATGTGTATTATCTGTCGACTGACTTTTATGAGGACCAGTATTTCTATTGCAACGTGACAAACGAGGGAGCCAAACTTGAATGCTCGATTCAGGTGGATAATCTCTCTGAGGATGGTGGCTCGATTGTGGGCGACCAGGCTTTCTGCACTTGTGTGGTATCCAATGTCGGTGAACAGTTATACAACCACTATTTCTCCTTGGCTCTGGTCAATACGGAAGGCGAGAGACTGTTTGTGGATAGGAAAATCATCCGTGTATCCGAATCGGCGTCGGTGACGCTGCAAACCAAGATTCCTTTGACGGAGTTTGGCGAGGGTTACCGCTTGGAGGCTCTGGCTTATGAGGGAAAAGACGAGGTGCCCATCCTGTCTTCTGATCCCTATACGATCGCCAAAGGTGCCATCTACTGGACTGCCAATGGAGAGATGCACACGCAGGTGGCAAATGATGTGTTCCATGTTCCCGATGATGCACTGACTATCAATCTGCGAAATGCTTTCACGCGAAATGTCGTGCCCAACGATAATCCCAATACGGTCTATTTGCTCGACCAGACCGTTCCGAAAGGACTGTCAGACAAGAATGTGTTCAATTTCGAGAACAAGGGGGGCTATCTCACGATTCATGACGGTTATGATTTCTTCACGCCTGTGGAGTTGGATGTTACGATGAGCATCAAGTTTGTACGCTCGTTCTCATCCGAAGACCCGGCTCACTGGACATCTCTCATTCTTCCGTTCGCACCCGTACGTATTCAGGTGGAGGGTAAGAATATCGGATGGTTTAGGAATGCTGAAGACTATGGTAAAGATCTTTGGATCGAGCGGATTTCAAAAGTGAGAAAGGGAGTCGTCGACTTGGATTATGTGGATGAACTCAGGTCTTGTCAGCCATACCTGATGGCGATAAACGAGAACTTGGCGGGGAAGACTGTGGAGTTCATCGGACAGAAAATCCTGCTTCAGCCAACTTCTGAAATCAATATGGGGACACATGTGAATGGCTATGATTTCAAAGGCCTTACTCGTTCTGCACAATCCGAATCGGTATTCTTGCTTGATGGACAAGCATTCGTATATGATGAAGGCATTCGTGAGATTAAACCGTTCAGGGTGTATGTCGAGGGTGGAGCCAGTGGCATCAAAGAGTTGACGGTCAATGGTCCCGATATCCTTAGCCACATCACTGACTTGACCGCCAGTCATACCATGGATGATGCCGATGTCTATTACCTCAATGGTATAAGAGCCGGCAAGTATAGGGATTTGAAAAATCTTGGAAAAGGTATTTATATATGTAATGGCATGAAGCTGGTCGTCAGATAATGACGGCCAACTTCACGCCCTTTCATATTTGAAAAGATCAAGATCGTCTATTCGTGGTGTTCTGCCACGATGGCGAAGTAGGCAAGGTCTTCGGTGCCATCGTTGTAAAAAGCGTGTGAATGGCCTTTGGGACAATAGTGCACGTCTCCCGCTTTCACACGCTCCGTTACGTCGTCGTATTTGAAATATCCTTCACCGCTCAAGACCATGATGATTTCTGAGTTCATGTCGTGAGAGTGGTAGCCGATATTGGCACCTGGCTTTAGACAGCTCATCATAATCTTGTTGTTCGCATCTACGTAGTTGCGGGTGTCGAGTTCTCCGTTACCTCCTTTGAAACCTTGAATCTGTTGCTCTTCGATTTGATTGAATTGGATGATCATAGTATAAGAGAATCCGGTTGCTGTTGTTTGCCGGCAACATGCCTCAAACCTCCGGTTTCGTTGCAAAGCTACTTCTTTTTTTTCAAATAATGGCCTTACCGGGCCTGTTTTTGCTGTTAAATCGTTACAAACATTCCTGTCCGCGATCGAGAAATGAGGCTATTTCTTCGTGTTTCCCGATTGCGAGGAGTTCTTGTCTTGTTTAGGCGTGTCCTTCTTGGCTGAGGCTTGGGTTTTACTGGCAGGTTTACTCTGTGTTGTGCTGGACTTGGGCTTGCTCTGACTGTTGCTGGAGGCAGATTTCACGTTATTGTCTTTGGGTTTCGGGGAAGAAGACTGTGTTGTCTTTGCCTTGGATTGCCCCGACGATGATGCGCTCGATGCAGGCTTACTGCTTGCAGTCGCAGGCTTGGCTTGGGTGGTGTTGGTGCTTGAGGATGGCGCGGGGGAGGATTGCGGAACATATTTCGACATGTTCATCGACGAAATCTTGTTGTTGCCTGTCACACCCGAAGTGATACGGAAATTCTCGGAAGTGGCCCTTCCGTCTTTGTGCACGATGGTTTGCTTGGCTGTGAATACGATGTCGTAATTCTTCGAACCGCCCTGCTCGCGCTTTGTGATCTTGTAATCGTGGTTTAGTTTCCATATTACACTGCTCACGTCATCTCCATGCTGACGCTTCATCCAGTCGATCACTTGACCATTGCTGGCTTTCTCGGTACCCATGAATGAACTGATTTCCGGGCCAAGGGTAGGGGCCAGGCGGGAAGCGTCATTGCCATTGACGCTAAGGAAAAACTCCCTGAACAGTGATTTAGCCATGGCTTCATCCTCGGCTGAGGCAACCAGCACTTTTACCGTCACCTTGTCTTTCGCTTCTTTGATAAACAATCCTGTGGCATGTTCTGCGATATATTGATCATAGGCTGCTTTCGTATTGGTTTTCAAAGCCTCCTCCCAGTCGATGGAGTCGATCATCGAGAGAATCTTTTGCTTCTGTGGTGAGTCAGGATAGTCGACAAGGTATCTCTTCAGTTTCGACTTGTCTCTAGTGACGAGACTCAATGACAGGGCCTCCTCTTCCTTGGTGATGCTGGCGATCTTCTCATTGATCGCTGCCTTGTGCTCAGCAGAAGCATCGGTGAAATTGCGCAGGAAACTGTTCAACTGATGTACGTCTTGGCTTTTCATGGCCAAGTCAAAAGCTTCTGTCTCACGCGACATCTTTGTGTCTTGATAGAAATAAAAACAGACAGCAGCGATCAATGCAGTGATGGCCAGGGATACCACCACCGGGATGTAGTTCTTCTTGCTTGTTGCGACTCTTTCCTCCTCATCTGCCTCATGGACGGGTTTTTCCAGTTGTTCCCCGTCGGTGTCGATGTATTGGTCTTCTGCTTCTTCGTCGTTATTATCATCGGCGTGGACATTTTCTTCAGCAGTTTCTTGGGCTGGTTTGTCCTCCTCGGTCTCTGATTCATCTGCAGAAGTGGTTTCTGGATCAAAGGCCTCCGTTTCCTTCTGGGTTTCTCTATCTTCTTCCAGCAGTGTGTCGTTTTTCTCGTCATCGCAGGGAGTTTCCGTCATGATGGACTTTTGCTCGAAGGCTTCTTCCACCTGCTCTTCTTTCTGCTCTTCCGTTTCGGTTTTCTTAGGGCCTGCGTAGGGGCGGTAGCAGTGTGGGCATAACCCCATGTCGATAAAGAACAC
This sequence comes from uncultured Prevotellaceae bacterium, assembly GCA_946540735.1. GTDB lineage: Bacteria > Bacteroidota > Bacteroidia > Bacteroidales > Bacteroidaceae > Prevotella. Next base: position 100,023 of record CAMNIN010000003.1, read on the forward strand.
CTCACCGCATCCGAGGCATTTCGTGATCTTGCCGGCGATTTCCACACCGCAACTCGGGCAGACTGTCGCTTTCTCGCTTATTTGGTGTCCGCATTCAGGACATTTAATAATGGCCATTTATCTTCTCGTTTTTATAGTTCTTTCATCAGTGCGTTCAGTTCTACCATCTTCTGAAGCGCAATTCCCGCATGCTGTGGTTGCCCATGATGCGACTCTTGTCCACATAGCCGTTCACGCCATTGATCCGGCCTTTGCCCGTGTATTGCCAGATGATGTAGTCTCTTTCGTCGGCAAGTTGTGGCTCGTAGTCTGAGTACTGGGCAATCATCAGTTTATAGTCGTCCACCTTTCCAAGAAGGTAGTTGTTGTAAAAATTCTTTCCTGTATACAATAGGGGCTTCTGGTGGTAAGCTTCTTCCACCAAAAGGAGAAATTTCATCAGGGAGTCGCAAAACTCGTAGGTGCTCATCGATTTCGGCTTCTTCTCGATGTCGATCATCGGAATGAGATCCTGGTCTCCCGGACGGCACTGGCTCATGAAGTTGCGCAACTGCAACTGCTGAGGCACGTTGGCATGGTAAAAATGATACGAGCCGACCTTCAGCCCATAGCGATGAGCCAGTTCGATGTTGCGCTTGTAAGTTTGGTCTTGCGTCTCTTTGCCTTCCGTGGCTTTGAAATAGACGTAGGCCATGTGGCTGTTTTCACCGAGGGTTTCCCACCACACATCGCCTTGGTAGTGACTCATGTCCAGACCATGTATATGATTGCACGTGTCTTCGCATTGTATCCCATACGATTGGGCACAACAGGGCAAAGCCGTGAGTATTCCGACTATAGTAAAAAAGAGTGTTTTCATTTCCATCATTCAATCTGATTGCAAAGATAATGAAAACCGAGCGCAGAACAAAAAGAATTTATTCTTTTTTTATGCCGAGGTGCATCTTATCTTCGCTTTTCTGAGCAAAGATAATGAAAACCGAGCGCAGAACAAAAAGAATTTATTCTTTTTTTATGCCGAGGTGAGAAAAATAGTGTCAAAACGAGTGTTTGGCAAATTGAGACGTATGTGATAGAATTGTAATGCGATTTGTTCTTTATAGTAAAGAATGTTACAAGACAATCATATATCATTTAAATAACACACTTTATGGAATACACAATTTATCTTATCGCAGCCATTGCCATTTTGCTGCTTGTCATTTTTGTTGGAATGTCGTATGTGAAAGCACCGCCCTCATACGCATTCATCATCTCTGGTTTGAGTAAGGAACCCAGAGTGCTCATCGGCTCGGGTGGATTCCGGGTGCCATTCCTTGAGCGACTAGATAAAGTATATCTCGGTCAGATCACCGTTGATATCAAGACAGAGGAGAGCGTGCCAACCAACGACTTCATTAATGTCGATGTGGACGCAGTGGCTAAGATCAGAGTGACACCGACTTCAGAGGGAACGCGCTTGGCAGCGAAAAACTTCCTCAACATGACACCTGAGCAGATAGCTATGCAGCTGCAGGACTCCTTGCAAGGTAACATGCGTGAGATCATCGGCACACTTGACCTCCGGTCACTCAACACCGACCGTGACGGATTCTCCGACCAAGTGATGATGAAGGCTTCACCCGACATGAGCAAACTGGGCATCGAGATCATCAGCTGCAATATCCAGAATGTCACCGACCGTGAGGGACTGATCCACGACCTTGGTGCCGACAACACGGCTAAGATCAAGAAAGACGCTTCGATCAACAGGGCAAATGCAGAGCGTGACGTCAAGATCGAGGTGGCTCACGCTGACCGTGAGGCCAATGCCGCCAGGGTGGATGCTGATACAGCCATTGCTATCAAGAACAACGAACTTGCTCTGAAACGTGCGGCTCTGAAACTGCAGGCTGATACGGCTCAGGCTGATGCGGATGCTGCTTACGCCATCCAACAGCAGGAACAACAGAAAACCATTAATGTGAAGACTGTCGAGGCTGAAATCGAGAAGACGCGCCGTGAACAGGTGTTGTCGAAGGAGCAAATCGAGATTCGGATCAATAAATTGGCCGCTGAGGTGGAGAAACAGGCCGACGCTGACAAATATCAGATTCAGAAACAGGCAGAGGCCGACCTTGAACAGCGCAAAAGGGTGGCTGAGGCACAGCGCTATGAGGCTGAGCAGCAAGCTTTGGCACAGAATGCTGCCTCGGATGCCGCAAGATATAAACTGGAACAGGAAGCTCAGGGTATCAAGGCCAAGGGTGAGGCAGAGGCCTATGCTATCCTCAAAAAGGGTGAGGCAGAGGCGCAAGCCATGGACAAGAAGGCTGAGGCTTATAAGAAATACAACAACGCAGCTGTGGTGCAGATGATCATCGAGGTGCTGCCGCAAATCGTCGAGAATGTGGCTAAACCGATCAGTGCCATTAAGGATGTCAACATCTACAGCAGTGATGGCGGTGGAGTTTCTTCTATGTCTGGGAATGTTCCAGTGGCAATCAAACAGGCTTTCGATGTCATTCGCTCGGCTACGGGGGTTGACATGGCTGATATCATGAGAGCTGGCAGTATCGAGGCCAAGACAACCAGGAACATCAACCTCAATGACAATGCCCAGGACGTGGTCGATGGACTGACCAAAAAGGACTAATCTACCTCTGGGAACCAATAAGTTACGACTCTTGTCGGCTTGCATATGAAAATCCCCTTGCAGCTTTTCCTGCAAGGGGATTTTTAGAGGGTGCCGGTGATTTGTCAACCCATCACCACAACCACCTCGTGGTTGCCTGGTTCATATTTGATGACATTGCCTTCTGTCAACACGCCGTCGACTTCCACGCTTAGCACACCGCGGTTGACTCCCTGAGGGTTGGAGATGCGGATGCGGTATTCCGCATCGCGGAATTTACGCTTCACGGAATATTCCAATGCGGTGGTGGGCACACATGGATCGATGAGCAGTCCATCGTAATCAGGCTTGATGCCGAGGATGTATTGACTGACGGTCAGCCACATCCATGCGGCAGTGCCGGTCAGCCAACTGTTCTTGCCCTCACCAGGACGGGCTGCGTCCTTACCTGCCACCATCTGGCAGTTCACGTAGGGCTCCACTTTGTGAAGTGTGCTGAATTTCTCTTCCACATAACTGGGCAGAATCTTGCGGTAGTGGCTCCATGCATCATCGCCACGGCCTGCGAGGGTCTCGCCGATAATAACCCAGGGATTGTTGTGGCAGAAGATGCCGGCGTTCTCTTTATAACCTTCAGGATAGCTGCTGATCTCACCATACTCATAGATGTATTTGGTGAAGGCTGGGTTGTTGAGTACGATGCCGTGCTCACATTCCAGATACTTCTTCACAGAGTCAAGAGACTGGTCGACCATGCCCTCCTCACGACCGATGCCAGCCATCGTGCACCAGCCTTGGCTTTCGATGAAGATCTTGCCTTCCTCATTTTCCTTCGATCCGATCTTGCGGCCATAGTAGTCGTAGGCGCGGAGATACCATTCACCGTCCCATCCGTCACGCTTCACGGCTGCCACCATCTCGTCGACGTGCTTGCGGGCACGGTCGGCCTCAGCCTCATTACCGATACGACGGCAGAGGGAGATATACTCATTGCCGGTCACGACAAATAGTCCGGCGATCATCAGACTTTCGGCCTTTGTTCCCTCGGTCTTGTTCTCGGTAGTCTGGAACGATTCGTTGGGGTCCCAGGAGAAACAGTTCAGGTTGAGACAGTCGTTCCAGTCGGCCCGTCCGATGAGTGGCAACTGGTGGGGACCAAGATTCTTCACCACATGATCGAACGACACTTTCAGGTGCTCCATCAGCGATACCTCGCTGCCTGGCTGGTTGTCAAACGGAACGGGTTCGTCGAGGATGCTGAAGTCGCCAGTCTCCTTGATGTAGGCCACTGTGCCGAAAATGAGCCAGCATGGGTCGTCGTTGAAACCTCCTCCGATGTCATTGTTGCCTCGCTTGGTCAGAGGCTGGTACTGGTGATAGCAGCCGCCATCGGGGAATTGGGTTGAGGCGATATCGATGATGCGCTGACGGGCGCGCTCGGGTATTTGGTGCACAAACCCCACGAGGTCTTGGTTGGAGTCGCGGAATCCCATGCCTCGGCCAATGCCGCTCTCAAAGAATGAGGCGGAGCGCGACATGTTGAAGGTCACCATGCACTGATACTGGTTCCAGATGTTCACCATCCGGTCGAGCTTGTCATTACCTGTGTCCACCACGTAGATGTCGAGCAGGTTGTCCCAGTATTGGCGCAACTGTGCGAAAGCGGCATCCACTTTCTCGGTGGTGTCAAACTGTGCGATGGTGGCCAGGGCTTTCTCCTTGTTGATTACTTGTGGGGCAATGAACTTCTGGTCTTGCTCGTTCTCCACGTAGCCCAACACGAAGATGAAATCGCGGCTCTCGCCTGCTTCCAATGTCAACTCGATGTAATGTGATGCAATAGGACTCCAGCCATGAGCATGGCTGTTGCGGGGCTTGCCTTCCACGACGGCATCGGGACAGTCGAAACCATTGTAGAGTCCGATGAAGGTCTCGCGGTCTGTGTCGAAACCGTCGATGGGCACATTCACGCTGTAGTAGGCATAGTGGTTGCGGCGCTCACGGTATTCGGTCTTGTGATAGATGACCGATCCTTCTATCTCTACTTCGCCTGTGGAGAAATTTCGCTGGAAATTCTCCATGTCGGTGGCGGCATTCCAGAGACACCACTCCTGGAAGGAAAAGAGTTTCAGGCTGCGCTTCTCGCTTGTGGTGTTGGTCAGCGTCAGCTTCTGCACTTCGCACCAGCTTTTCAGTGGCACGAAGAACAGTACACTGGCCTCGATGCCGTCCTTACGGGAATTGATGCGGGTGTAACTCATGCCATGACGGCACTCATAGAAGTCGAGTGGGGTCTTGCATGGTTTCCAGCCTGGGTTCCAAACGGTGTCGCCATCTTTGATGTAGAAATAGCGTCCGCCGTTGTCCATCGGCACGTTGTTGTAGCGATAGCGGGTCAGACGGCGGAATTTGGCGTCTTTGTAGAAAGAGTAGCCGCCGGCTGTGTTGCTGATCAGTGAGAAGAAATCCTCGTTGCCGAGGTAGTTGATCCAAGGCCATGGGGTCTGGGGAACGGTGATGACGTATTCTCTGTGTTCGTCATCGAAATGACCGTATTTCTTGTTCGTCATAGTTGTTTTGATTTGGATATCTTGATTAGAGATTGTTCTTCTGGTTGTATGTCTTGATTTTACTTCATAAGCAATGCAGTGCTGGTCTTTTCCACCAGTCCTTTCACGTTCAGGGTGGCAGTGGAGCGGATGTCGCTCACATTGGCTCCGATACGGAATGTGTAGGTGCCGGCATCGACCACCCATGCGCTTTGTGATTCGTCATAAGAGGCAAGGTCTCTGTGCTGAAGGGTCATCTTCAGGGTCTGGCTCTCGCCGGGCTTCAACTCTCGGGTCTTGCCAAAGGCTTTCAGTTCCTTGGCGGGCTTGTCCAATTGTCCCTTGGGGGCACTGACATAGACTTGGACAACTTCCTTGCCCGGCACCTTGCCGGTATTCTTGATCGTGACACTCACTTCTATCTGGTTGCCTTTCTGCGATACCGAGGGCTTGCTGTAGTCAAAGGTTGTGTAGCTCAGGCCAAATCCGAAGGGGTAGGCCACGGGGCACTGGTGGGTGTCGAAATGACGGTATCCGACGTAGATGCCTTCCTCATGGTTGGTGAAGTCATGGCCAGGCACTTGATTCCCGTTGGATTTCATGGAGGTATAGGTGTAGAAATCGATATTCCCAGGGAAATTCCTGGTCGAGGGGTGGTCTGCCACAGAAATAGGCCAGGTCATCGTCAGTTTTCCTGAAGGATTAACCTTTCCGGTGAGAATGTCTGCCACGGAATTGCCGCCTTCCTCGCCAGGCTGCCAAGCGCAGAGAATGGCATCGGGATAACTACTCCAAGAGGCGGTCTCAATCACTGAGCCTGAGTTGATGATCACAATCACTGGCTTGCCTGCTGCATGGAAGGCGTTGCAGACATCAAAGATCATCTGCCGCTCTTCAGTGGAGAGGTTGAACTCTCCTTCGATCTCGCGGTCAACACCTTCGCCCGCCTGACGGCCGATGGTGACGATGGCGGCATCGGCGGATTTCACTTCATTGTTGATGCAAATCTGGCTGATGGTCACTTCGGGGTATTTCTGCTGGCCAAACATATCTAACTGATACCATCTGGCTGGATGACGGTCGGCTTGGAACTTCACTTTGGCAAAGTCGATGTATTTACGGTAGATCTCGGTCAGTCTGGGGGACGAGCTGATACCGGTGTTCTTCAGTCCTTCCACCATGTCGACCACGTAGGGGGTGTGAACACACCCCGATCCGGTACCGCCTGACAAGAAGTCGTAGGAGTTCACGCCGAAGAGGGCCACGGTCTTGATGGCTTGCTTGTCCACGTTCCATGGCAGTGTGCCGTTGTTCTTGAGCAGCACGATGCCTTCGGTGGCACTCTGCCGGGTGATTTGGGCATGTGATTTCAGGTCGGGTTGATTGGTGGCGGGGAAATGGCGGAAACTCGGTGTCTTGACAATGTATTCGAGCATGCGGCGCACATTGCGGTCCACGTCGGAGATCGACAGTTGTCCGTTCTTCACACCCTCCACGATTTCTTCGATTTGCTTCTGCTGACCGGGTTCCATCAGGTCGTTGCCTGCATGCACCTCGTCGATGGTGCGCAGTCCATCACGGATGCCGATCCAGTCGGTCATCACCATGCCTTTGTAGCCCCAGTCATCGCGGAGCACCTTGGTCAGCAGGTCGTGGTTGCCCATCGAGAAGGTTCCGTTCACCCGGTTGTATGAGGCCATGATGGTCCAGGGTGCGCTTTCCCTCACAGCGATCTCAAAGCCGCGCAGGTAGAGCTCTCGCGCGGCGCGGGGGGATAGGCGCTCATCCACGCTCGTGCGGTCGGTCTCCTGAGAGTTCACGGCGAAGTGCTTGGCACTCACACCGACGCCCTCGCTCTGCACACCGTCGATGTAGGCGGCGGCGATCTTGCCGGTCACCACGGGATCTTCACTGTAATACTCGAAGTTTCGGCCGCAAAGGGGGTTGCGGTGGAGGTTCATGCCAGGTCCGAGGATGACGTCACAACGATATTCCTTGGTCTCATCGCCGATGGCCTTGCCCACCTCTCTCGCCAAGTCGGTGTTCCAAGTGGAGGCCAGACAGGTGCCGATGGGGAAACCTGTGGCGTAATAGGTCTGCGTGGTACCCTTGCGGGTGGGGTCGATGCGAACTCCGGCCGGACCGTCGGTCAAGACAGTGGCAGGAATGCCGAGACGGGGAATGGCGGCCGTCGTTCCGGCGGCTCCTGCCACAAGACTGGCTTCTCCGCCTACGACGGCACCATCGCTGAAGAAGTTGTTGGCACCACCGACTAATAGTTTTGCTTTCTCTTCTAAGGTCATGGCAGCGAGCACTTCGTCGATGTTGTCGGCTCGCAGTTGGGGGGCATTCTGAGCGTTCATGGTCATGGTTAATAGGATTGCACCTAAGACAATAAGGGTTCGTTTCATGAGTTCTTGATTTGAGGTTTACGATGGCTTGCTTGTCTTGTTGATTCTCGGGTAGCGATCAAGGTGCCTGAGCGGATTTCTCCGGTCTCAGGCACCTCTGAGGATTATAGCCTGTATAGATCGCTGGCTGCCAGCAGATCCACCTTCTTCGACTGCAGGATCTGTTCGCACACTTCAAGATTCGACGGTCGGATGACGACATGCGCCACATCACCGTTGCTGAATGAATACATATACTCGATGAACACACCGGCGTCAGAAAGGTATTTCAGAACCAAGGAGAGCGAGCCCGGAGTATTGGGACAGGTGAAACCGATCACGTCGGTCAGACGAACTGTGAAATGGGCTTCTTTCAGTTCCTTGTAGCCTCTCTCTGGATCACTCACAATGCAGCGGAGAATACCGAAATCTGAGTTGTCGGCGATGCTCATCGCTGTCAGGTTGACACCGGCCTTGCCGAGCACCTCGGTGACTTCTGTCAGACGGCCAGACTTGTTTTCAAGAAATATGGACAATTGTTTAGCTAACATAGTATGATGGGTTTAAAAGGTTTATAATTTCCGCTTGTCTATCACTCGCTTGGCTTTGCCGGTGGAACGCTCGATGCCCTTGGGCTCTACAAGCTTCACCTTGAAACCGATGCCAATCACACTGCGGAGCTCGCCTTCGAGCTTTTTCTGCAGGCCGACCATATCCGACATGTTGTCGGTGAAATACTCTTCCTTCACCTCGACTTTCAGCATGCTGGTGTCGGTGTTGTTGATGCGGTCCACTTCCAACAGGAAATGGGGCTCAAACTCCTCTTGCTTCAGGATGACGGACTCAATCTGCGACGGGAAGACATTCACACCGCGGATGATGAGCATGTCGTCGCAACGGCCCAGGATGCGGTCCATACGCACCAGCGTGCGTCCGCATTCGCATTTGTCGTAGTGCAGGGCTGTCAGGTCATGTGTGCGGTAGCGTAGCAAGGGCATGCCTTCCTTCGTCAGGTGGGTGAAACACAGTTCTCCTAATTGTCCTTCTGGAAGTGGCTCGCCAGTCTCGGGATTGACGATCTCGGGCAGGAAATAGTCTTCGTTGAGATGGGTGCCGTTCTGACACTCGCATTCAAAACCGACTCCAGGACCGCAGATCTCGCTCAGACCATAAATGTCGTAAGCTTTGATGCCAAGCGACTCTTCAAGTTTCACACGCATGCTCTCTGTCCATGGCTCTGCGCCGAAAGCACCGATGCGGAGCTTGAACTCCTCGCGGGGCCACTCCGACTCGCGCATGGCCTCACCCAGAAACATGGCATAGGATGGGGTGCAGCAGAGTGCGGTGGCACCGAAGTCGTGCATCAGTGTGATTTGTTTCTGGGTGTTGCCGGAGGACATAGGGATGACACTGGCTCCGATATTGGTGGCACCGTCATGGGCGCCAAGACCTCCCGTGAAGAGACCGTAGCCATAGGAAATCTGGAAAATGTCTTCCTTGGTGGCACCATAGGCAGTGAAAGCACGTGAAATGCTCTCTTCCCACATCGACAAGTCCTTACGGGTGTAAAGTACGACTACGGGCTTGCCGGTTGTGCCCGAAGAGGCGTGGATGCGCACAATCTGACTCATCGGGACAGCTGCCAGTCCGAAAGGGTAGGTGTCGCGGAGGTCGGTCTTGTTGGTGAAAGGAAGCTTGGTGATGTCCTCTATCCCCTGAATGTCGTCGGGGGTGAGGTCCATCTCCTGAAATTTCTTTCGATAAAATGGGGTGTTGTGATACACGTAGCTCACAATCTTTTTCAGTCTTCTGCCTTGGATCTCACGAAGCTGCTCGCGGTCCATGCATTCAATGCTCTCATTCCAATACATACTTAAATAGGTGATTTTCTTGTTAATTGTGATTTTTGTTGATGACTTTATTACCTCATTTAGCCACAAAAGTACACAAAAAATGTGGAAACGAAAACTATTTCAGCATTATATTTGGATATCAGCGATTTTTTGAATAATTTTGCGTAAAATATTTCACCCAACACTTAAATCTATATGAACAACAACAGTCTTTTGGCAATGAACGCCAACAAAGTAGTGGCTTTCTTGCAAAAACCACAGTGTGATTTTACCAGAGACGATATCATCCGTTATATTGAGGCTCATGATATCAAAATGGTCAATTTCATGTATCCTGGAGGCGATGGCAAGTTGAAAACCCTCAATTTCGTCATCACCGACAGACTTTATCTCGAAACCATCCTCACTTGTGGTGAGAGGGTCGACGGAAGCAGCTTGTTCTCCTTCGTCGAGGCCGATAGCAGCGACCTCTATGTGATACCGAGATACGCTACGGCATTCCACGATCCTTTTGCTGAGATTCCGACGTTGTGCATGCTGTGCTCTTTCTTCGATAAGGATGGCAACTTGCTCGACAGTGCGCCCGAGCAGACACTGGCCAAGGCATGCCGGGCTTTCACCAGGGTCACGGGCATGGAGTTCCAGGCCATGGGTGAACTGGAGTATTATGTCATCTTTGAGGATGATGGCCGATATCCTGCCATCGACCAGCATGGATATCATGAGTCAGCTCCCTATGCCAAGGCCAATGAGTTCAGGGCCAGATGCATGCTCTATATCGCGCAGACAGGAGGCCAGATTAAATACGGTCATTCCGAGGTGGGTAACTTCGTCCTTGGCGGGAAAGTCTATGAACAGAATGAGATCGAGTTCCTGCCGGTGCGTGCAGAATGGGCCGCTGACCAGTTGATGCTGGCAAAATGGGTGATCCGCAACCTGGCTTACCAGATGGGACTCAATGTGACTTTCGCTCCCAAGATTACGACTGGGAAAGCGGGCTCAGGCCTTCATATCCACATGCGGCTGATGAAGGATGGGCGCAACATGATGCTTGCTGATGGGCAACTCAGTGATGATGCCCGCAGGATGATCGCAGGCATGATGGTGCTGGCTCCAAGTATCACGGCCTTCGGCAACAAGAATCCGATGTCATACTTCAGGCTCGTACCGCATCAGGAGGCTCCCACAAATGTGTGCTGGGGCGACCGCAACAGGTCGGTGCTTGTGAGGGTACCGCTGGGATGGACTGCGGGAAAAGACATGTGCCGTGTGGTGAACCCAAAGGAGACTTCTTCGGATGTCGACACGACTTTGAAGCAGACGGTGGAGATGCGCTCGCCTGACGGGTCGGCTGATCTTTATCAGTTGATGGCGGGTCTTTGCGTGGCGTGCCGGCATGGATTTGAGATGGAGAATGCTTTGGAATTGGCACGGCAAACTTATGTCAATGTCAATATCCACGACAAGGCCAATGAGGACAGACTTGCCCAACTTGCTCAACTGCCTGACAGTTGCGCTGCCTCTGCTGATTGTCTCGAAAGGCAGCGGGAGTATTACGAGCAAGACGGGGTGTTCAGCAAAGCGATGATCGACAGTATCATACTACAGCTCAGGGCTTTCAATGACCGTTCGCTGCGCAGCGATCTCATTGGACATGATGAGCAGATCCAGCAACTCGTTGACCTGTATTTCCACTGCGGATAACCCAGCGAAAGGTAGATTCCGACATCTTCTTATCTGATGACGACTTTCCGGGAGGTGCCATCCTTGTAGCGTACGAGGATGACGCCTTTTCGGGGTTGGGAGAGGGGGATGCCTTGGAGATCGTAGATGCCTGCGACTTCATGGGCAAATTCAGTCGTGGGCTCCAACGTCCCCGTGGGGTCAAACTCCAATTGCTTGTCCATCCACGTCAGGCGCCGGGTGATCCATTGCCGAAGGGCATTGATCTCCTTAGCGTAGGTGTTTACAATGTGCCAGTTGGGCACGGGCCAGATGTCTCTGTTCCACCGGGGCCAGGCCTTGAAATTGCGCTCACGGGCTCCTTTGGCCTCCAGACGGTCCACCAGAGAGTCTATCAGTTGGGTGATGTGCTTGTTGCTGTAGTTGCCCTGCCGGTATTCACCCCAACGGTTTTTCATCGCTTTCACGTAGGCGGGATCTTTCATCAGTCTCTTCCACCAGAAAGGCACCTTGTTGGCATCGCCGTAGTCCATGTATCGGTTGTTCTCAAACATCCAGGTGTCTGTGCGCTCTGCATTGTAGTAATTGGCGTTGCCAAAGGCAATATTGAAGTCCCATAATGTGGTCTTGAAACGGGGATCCACTGAGTCGCGCCGTTTGTATATGTTCGTGCTCAGCCGATAGCCATCGACATTGTGAGACACCTCTTGCGACAACTGCTGGTCGATGAAATTGGTCACGTCAATATAATGGGGATAACCAGTTTCGGTGTCCTGGAAGTCATCGCTGGCGAGGGCATCCTCCATGGCGTCGATCTGCCGTTGGATATAGGTGAGTTGTGAGGGATGACTGGGTATCATCTCGTCAAACTCCGGGTGCTTGTATTGGAAATAGACTTCATTATACCACCAATAGTCTTGGCCGTTCTGGTCTTGTGTTGCGTGTTTCGACACGTAGATGGGATACTCATCGTTGCGGTCGATCGTCAGTTGATAGCCGCCGGTGAGTTCATCTCCGCTGTCGCCGGGCATGTCGAGATCAAGGCGGTGCTTGCTTTTGCAGGCTCGTTCCGAGAGAATGTATACGCCATAATAGGTTCCGTCGAGGATCAGTTCGCAGTGCTTTGCCGTAGGCGTGTACTCGAAATAGGGCCGGGCTAACTCAAACATCAGCACGTCGCGGATCATACTCCTGTCGGCATAGGGTGCGAGCATCACCCAGTCGTTGTCTTTCGCCATACCCAGAAGTGCCACTTTCTGTTTCTCGCCGTTGGGGTCGGAGGTCTCCATAGTCTTGATGCTGTAGGGCTTCTTGTCGGATAGGTTGAAAGAGGAGTTCCCCCTGTAGCGGATGGCTATCCAGCCTTCATAGTCCACTTCCTGACCGGGATGGGCCAGCGTGTCATCGTACTGGATGCCATCGGCGTTGTTGATGATTTTCATGCGGGCGGCGATCCGGTAGTCCTTGTGGATGATTTTGGTGGAACTGCCTCCGCTGCGGGTGTCGATGAACACAATCGGCAGATTGGTCTCACCGATCTTGATACTGCGGTTATCGGGTTTGTAGTTGCCACTGTTCCATTCGTCTGCATGGGCGGTACTGCAAAATCCTGTGGCAACCATCAGCACAATGAATAGGTGAGACCAATCTTTCATGACCATCGCTTATTTCTCGATATAAATGCGGGCATCGACGGCTGTCACGCCCTCGGTGTCTGCCAGTAGCGGGTTGATGTCCATCTCCTTGATTTCCGTAGCGAATCGAAGCAGGGTGGACAGGCGCACGATGACTTCAGCGAATTTCCCTTGGTTGATGCCAGCCTGACCGCGGGTTCCCTTGATGATCTTATAGGCTCTCAGGGATTTGATCATCGAGTAGGCCTCTGCATACGACAAAGGAGCCAGACCGCTGCGCACGTCTTTCAGCACTTCCACGAAGATGCCGCCCAGACCGCAGAGTACGATATGGCCGAAACGTGACTCATACTTGGCTCCGATAAAGAGTTCGGTGCCTTTCAGCATTTTCTGCACCATCACTGATGTGGCTCCTTCAATCTTCATCATACGCTCAAACTCCATGCGCAGGTGTTTGTCGCTCTTGATGTTGAGTGTCACGCCGCCCACATCACTCTTGTGAACAGGGCCTACTACCTTGGCCACCACAGGATAGCCGGTGCGCTCGGCGAAGCTCACCACTTCATCGATGTTGTCACTCACAAACTCAGGCACCATGGGAATCTTTGCGCAATCCAGAAGGTCGTGCACAAGGTTGGGAGAGATATAGCCGCTCTCCTTGATGCCGGAGATGATGTCGCGGATGCGGGGCACGTCGACACCGAAAAGTTCTATCTCTGGCGGGGCGGGAGGCGGGGTGCGCATCACCTGGGTCAGGGCCGTGGCCAGGGTTACCTCGTCGCTGAAATTCACATGGCCTTTCTTAAGAAACTCTTCTACCTCAGGACCGGCCGTGTGCAGACTGGGAAGAATGGGGAAGACTGGTTTCTTGCACTCCAGGATCTTCTGGTGAAGCACGTCGTAGGTCTCATAGAGCTGCACCAAGCCCGGTGTGCCGAAAATGACCATGATGGCATCAATATTGTCAAAACGGTTCTCGCAGTACTCGATAGCTTTGCCAAGGTGCTCGGGCGTACCCGTGGCTAAAATGTCGATGGGGTTGGAGACGGATGCTCCGGGGAAGAGCTGCTGTTTCAGTTCCTCGCCGATCACAGGGTCGAGTGGGGGCACGTTCAGACCGCCTTTCGACAAGGCATCGGTCAGCATCACACCGGGTCCTCCGGCATGGGTCACAATGGCGATGTTGTTGCCCTTGATAGGAGGCAGGGTGAAAATACAACCCACCGTGGTCAGCTCCTCGCGGGAGAAGCATCTCACGATTCCGGCTTTGCGGAAAAGGGCTTCCACAGCGGAGTCGCTGCTGGCGATGGCACCGGTATGGGATGAGGCTGCCCGGCTTCCGCTCTCCGAACTGCCTGCTTTGATTGCGGCGATGCGGCATCCCTTGCGGATCAGCGATGCTGCATGGAAGAGTAACTTATCGGGGTTGCTGATGCTCTCGATATAGAGCAGTTTCACCTTGGAGTCACGCTCCGGGTCGAAATTCTCGTCCATGTATTGGAGCACATCCTCTATGCCGATTTGTTTGCCGTTGCCAATACTCCATACGGAGTTGAACTGTAAACCCTTGATGACTGCCGACTCGAGGATGAACACTGCAGTGGCTCCGGAACCGGAGATGAAGTCGACTCCTTGCGGATTGAGGTTGGGAATGGGCTTGGTAAACACACTGTGGTGCCAGGAGTTGAGAAGCCCGATACAGTTGGGACCGATCAGAGCAGCTCCGTATTGTTCGCAGGTGTTGATGATTTCTTGCTCCAACGCCGCTCCCTGCGGTGTTTCCTCTCCGAATCCGGCGGAAATGATGATGAATGCTTTCACGCTCTTCTCCGAGGCAAGCAGTTTCACAGTGGCAGGACACAACTTGGCCGGTATCACGATTACGGCCAGGTCGGTGGGAGGAAGCTCTTTGGCGTCATGAAACACTTTGATGCCTTGCACCTCGTCTTCCTTGGGGTTGACGATGCGCAGCACGCCGGAGTAACCGCCGTTGATGAGGTTGCGCACCACGGCTCCACCGGGCTTGTGGATGTTGTTGCTGCCGCCAATCACCACAATGCTTTCAGGTTTTAATAGTTGCTTGTTGATCATAGTCTTAGTTTTTTTGATAGGGATGTGGTCTGTGGTCGTTTGTGCTTTTACTTACTCGCCCTTGAGGATCTGCTTGGCATGGTCCTTGGTCTTGATCTGTTTCGGACCAATGATCCGCTCCACAATGCCTTCCTCGTTGATGATGAATGTGGTGCGGAACGTGCCGAAGTATTTGCGGCCATACATACTCTTCTCACCCCATACACCGAATTGTTCCACCAGTTTCTTGTCGGTGTCGGCAATCAGGGGAAATGTCAGCTCGTTTTTGGCGATGAATTTCTGGTGCGACTTGGCGTCATCCACACTGGCTCCTATCACGGCATAGCCCTGCTCCTGGAGGGCTGCCATGTTGTCACGCAGATTGCAGGCTTCCGACGTGCATCCCGAAGTCATGTCCTTGGGATAGAAATAAAGCACGATTTTCTTGCCCTTGTAATTACTCACTCGTATTTCTTTTCCATTCTCATCGTAGCCCAGCACATCGGGCACTTTGTCTCCTATTTGCATCTTGATATAGATTATGTTTGTTGTCGTTTCTGAAAGGGCAAATTTAATGATTATATCTCACCTATCCAAAATTTTTTGGCTCTTTTGTTTTTTTTCCTCTGTTTGTTTTGTGCTCCGCCCGACTTTTCGTAACTTTGCCTCTGCGAGGTGAAGTTACTGTGCGAAGTATCTTCGTCTTGAGTTTCTAATAGATAAAACCAAACCTTAACATCATGAGACGATCACTCCTTTCTTTAGTCACTTTCGTGGTATTTGCCATCAGTGTACAGGCCATGAGCTATGAATATGCTCAGCGTGAGGCTCTTTATCTCACAGACAAGATGGCTTATGAACTTCGTCTGTCGACCGAACAGATGAACGCGGTCTATGAAATCAATCTCGACTATCTGCTCAATGTCAATATGAGTGATGATATCTACGGCATCTTCTGGGAGAGACGCAACTCCGACTTGAGATATGTGCTCAGCACCTATCAGTACAGGCTTTACAGGCGCATGAACTATTTCTACCGCCCTCTCAACTGGGTAAGAGGTGCATGGACGCTCAATATCTATGGACGCTACACCGACCGGCACCTATTCTATTATAATAGGCCGTCGTCATGGGGCGTCTACAGGGGTGGACGCAACGTTGGGACCAGAAGCTATTATCAGGGTAGGAATTTCTATGCTCCCAATCAGAATGGACCTATGCAGGGACATGTGCCGGCTCCTGCCACGAATCGCGGTTTCAGGAATGGCAATGGCAGCACGCCTCCGCCAACGTATGGAAATGGTCACCGGCCTGGTCAAGGATTCCCTCCAAGCAATGGCAACAACAATGGCCGCTTTGGCAACAATCCGCAGCCCAATACCGCTCCGAACACAAGGCCCGCTCCGAACACCAACAACCGGAACAACGCCAATGGCGTTTTACCGAATAACAATACTGGAAGCCGGAGCAGTAACGGACAGACTGGTCAGGGCGAGAGACCACGCCGTAGTTTTGGGTCGCATTGATTCTTTCGACAATCTTTTTACCTTCTGAATGTCCTGCATGAGTGAGGAACTGAGTTTGATGGCTCAACCTGATATCCGAATTGAGGTCAATGGGGAAGAATGGTTGCAGCATGATCTGGTCGATGCCTTGATCAGGCGCGACGAGAAACTGACCCATGCCTTCTTTTTTAGGAAGTGCATGCCGATGTTCATCACCATCATCGACCGCATCTTTGATTATCATGTCGACTACGATGAGTTTGTCAACGAACTCTATCTATATCTTATGCGGCCGGGGAAAGACGGGCAGGAGGCTCATGTCTTGAGGGCCTTCTCCTTTAGAAGCTCTCTTTTCACTTGGCTCAACAGGGTTGCCATCAGATTTTTTATCAGAAATAAAAACTTACTGATAGGAAATGTGTCGCAAGCGTCTCTATATAGTCAGTCAACCCATACTACTTACGAACAAATCGACGTGGATGCCCAGATGCAAGTCGAGCAGCTGTTCCAACTGATGATGCAAGGGAAGGGTGGACAACGGTTGAAAGATACGGAACGGTATATCCTCGTAATCCGCCGTCTCGAAATCGAAGGATGCTCTCCCCAACAGGTGGCTGACGAGCTGCACATCCGTACGGAGGCTGTCTATAATATCCGCACAAGGGCTATGAAGGCTCTCCGGAGGGTCGCATTAAAGGAAGGAGGAAGATGAAATGGCAAATCAAATACTGACAGAAGAATTGCTGGATGCTTTCCTTGAGGGGAGAACTTCCCTTGAGGAAACAATGGCTGTGATACAAATGGCGCGGCAGGATGAGGAATTGAGTCGTGTTATCCGTCTCTATGACCAGGTGGATAAACGTTTCAATCCGGATTTCAGTCCTAAATCACTACGGATAGGCGAGGGGCTGCATGCACTGAGTGAGGCGGATGCCTCGGCATCCATCCCCTATACGGCTCTTGCTGCTGATACGACCTGCAACGACTGCGTGCTGGCCTGTGAGAGCTATATCATGCAGAAAAGGCTCCAGACGGTTGACGAAAAGGCGTTGAGGGCTGAGGCGCAGAAGCATCGATGGCTCAGGAAGGAGGGCACACCGCTATATCATATCGGCAAGTTGCTGGAGTTGGCTGGACTGGAAGTGCACCGCCGTTTCGAATGTGACATCAGAAGAGTGGCTGACGAGTTGGAGAAAGGGCATGACGTGATCGTTGCCGTGGATGGAAACGAACTGGTTGGAAACTACCAGAAGGAGAGAATCAAGGATGCCCAAGAGGGCGAGACCGCCAATCATGCCGTGGTCGTCTGTGAGGTGCGGATTGATGAGGACGCTGTGATCGTGCATGATCCTCAGAGCACCAACGATTTCGACCGATATTCCGTCAGCCAGTTTGTCGATGCGTGGGAGGATTCCCGCCGCTTCATGGTCGTTGTCTGCTGAAATCCCATTCAGGGCACATTGTATCTGAAACCGAAGTGGAATGAGAATTTCCACGGATCATCCTTGAAGATATTCTCCACGGCACTGCCATTGTCGAAATAGTATCTCATGCTGGGTTCCACGTAAATGCCCAGTGAGGGGATGACTTGGTATTGGATTCCTAATCCCAGAAGAGTTGAGAATTGTATTCTGTCGTTGTCGATGTCTTTCTTCCCCTCCTTACTTTTCATCGTTGCTTTCACGTTCAGGTCGGCTTGTCCGCCTCCGTTCACGTAGAATGTGAAATTCCTTGCTTGCCATAGGTTATACATCACACTGAGAGGAATGCCGACATAATGAAGCACTTGCTCATGTTTGGTGGTCTCGACGGGCGTTTGGGTCACAAAATCCGAACGTACTTGGGTATAGATAAGTCCGGTCTGCAGGGCCAGACGCTTGCCGATGGGGTGTTGTATACTCAGTCCGAAGGAGTAGGGGCGGTGGTGCTTGGTCTTCTTGCTGTATCGGGGCGACATCTTGGCTGACCAGCTTTCATCATTGAACATCGTGCTGTTGGCCATGGCATAGTTGCCGATGGGCTGTCTCTCACTGATCGAGGCCAGATTGTTATGGGCGAAGAGTCCGACCGAACTATGTCTTTCTGATTTGCTCTTGGTGAACTTTGACTCAAGGACTTGCAGGATGGCTCCTTCTTCCTCAGGTGTATTGGTGGCGGACAGTTCTTTGTTTTCTGTGCCTGCGTATTGTGTTATGGGGGTTATGTCTTCACGCTTGTTGCCTGGGGTTGCAGTTTCTTCTTTCATGGCGAAATGGCGTGCCAAAGAGTCTTGCCTTGGCTGTGCTGGTGATGCCGTGGTCGTTTGGCTGCCAATCATCATGTCGTTATCTCGTGCCGGGGTGGATGCTGGTGCTTCCTTCGGGGCGGCGAAGTCGTCTGTGGTGATGGCGGCAGCTTCCGTAGGAACGGATGGCTCCGTAGAGATAGTCGACGGTGCTGGTGCCTGAAGTGCCAAGGGGGTATCGTCTGTCCACGGATGCCATAGTACCACCGAACCGCCGATCAGGGCGAGCAGAGCTGCGGCAGCGGTATAACGGCGCATCCTTTGGAGGATGGCAGGACGTGGCTTCGGCTGGGAGGGGAGAGATCGCTCTATCTCGTCCCAGAGTCCGGATGGCACTTCTTCCTGATGTCGGGCCATCTTCGACCTCAGTTGGGTCGTCCAGTCGTTATTTTTCATGTCTTTTGATGTATTCGTTGATTTGTTTGGCAAGCATCCGTTTGGCTCGTAGGTATTGGGAGGCGGATGAGTTCTCCTTGATGCCAAGTATCTGTCCGATTTCTTTGTGGCTCTTGTCCTCGAAGACGTGGAGGTTGAACACCATACGGTAACCGGGTGGCAGGGTGCCGATCATCCGGTTGAGTACTTTGGGCGGAACCGGGTCGAGATTTACTTCTGCCTCTTCTTCAGGTTGGTCGGCGATGGTGTCGGTATAGATGATACGCGACTGCTTCTGGATTTGGTTGATGGCTTCATTGGAGACGATTCGCTGCACCCAGGCTCGGAGGGAGCCTTCACCTTGGTATTTGAACTGGTTGAAATGGCTGAACACTTTTAGAAAACTTTCCTGGAGGATGTCTTTGGCTTCTTCCTGATGGGGCATGTAGCGCAGGGCGGTTGCCATAGCGTAGCCCGCCAATGAGTCATACAATGCACGCATGGCTTTCCGGCTTCCCTTGTGGATGGCTTCTACGATTTGTTGCTCTGTCATTGACACAGGTCCAATTTGAGCCACCCGAGATGTGGCTTTATAAGTAAAACAGCGGATTCCCGAAATCTTGCGTGAGAAACAAGATTATTTTGAGGATTATCTCAACAGGTCCACCATCATGTGAAGTTCATGGTGGGTGATTCCGTTGGCTTGGAGTATCGGCTCGTCTTTCTCAAATTCCTCCATCAGGATTTGGGGCGTGGCAGAAAGGGCTTCCATGTAGTGCTTGAAATAGGAAATTGCCGATGTGATATCTCCTTTGATCCATTGGCAATAACCGATGTTCAGATGGTCTTCAGGAGTAAGTTGACCGCTGTCGATGAGCCGTGTGTAGTTCTTGCTGGCTTGCTCTGTCTTCTGAAGGGCAAGCAATGCCCAGGCCAGGACTCTGATTACTTGCAGGTTGTCCTCGTCTTCATAATGGAGCTTGTATAAGATTTGCAGGGCATCTGCGGCTTTGCCTTCCTTGATGAGCAGGATGGCAAGGCTGAGTGAGTATGTGCTGTTGTCGGGAGCGAGCTCGTGCAGGTGTTGATATGCTTCGGCGGCTTCATGGTAGTCGCTTGTCAGGGTGGCAGCCCGTGCAAGTCCTATCAGTGCTCGCTTGCTGTCGGGCATCTCATTGATTGCTTTGTGAAAAGCAGCGATGGCATCGGCATACTGACCTTGGTGCAGTGCACTTTGTCCTTTCAGAATTTGCATTCTCGACGAGGAAAACTGGTCGCCGCAGCGGGTCAACAGAGCTTTGAGCAGAGTATGCTGATGATGTTTCAACAGTTCGTTGCCGAGTCTCAGCACATCGGTTTCCTTGACTGAGGAAATGAGAATGTCGCTGGTGAGAAACAGACAGTTGCCGCTTTTCTCCTCGCCAAAGGGGTTGAAGAAGCAGATGCGTTGGTCGCTCAGACGGAAAAACCGGTAGAGGTCCTGCAGATACATCAGGCGGATATTGGCTGGCGATTGCAGGAACTCGTCGGATGCGATGGGGCCGAAGGAAGCACCGTCGTTGAGCAACGATTTCATGTTCTCGGGAATCTTGTCGATGATGGTCGACATGGCGAGGGCAAAGGAATATTTGTCGCTGTCGCAGAAGGGACCTGATTTCATGAGGGTGTTGAGGAAGGTCTTGCCCTGCAGCTTGTCACGTGTGCCCGAAAGTCCGGGGTGGTCGACATAGAAGGGTGTGAACCAGTTGGAGAGCGTGTAAAAAAACGGATAGCGTTTCATTTTTGAGAAACCACCGAAATAGATGTCGCTTCCGCTGCGCTGCATCTCGCTCATACGTTGGAAACTCTTCTCCAGTTCCTCCATTTTACGGTCGGAGGCATCGGGGTCGAGAATATCCTGCATGGGGTCGTCTTCTTTCTCTACGATGCCGTTGCGGGTAATGTTGAACCCGTTGTTTTTCATGATGTTGGGCATGATATCATGGGTGATGGTCTCTTGGTCCTGCTCGGCATTCATGCAGAGGATTATCTGCATTTGGGTCTCCAGCAACTGCTGCGAGGTCTCCTCGTCGTGGGTCATGGCATCAACCAGGGGCTTGACTTCCTCATAGAGACTGTGTGTTCGGGTGGTGGTCAGCGCCCAACCTACCAGGGCACGCTGGCGAAGCTGTTCATCGTCCGACCTCTGGTAAATATGGGCGAGGGTGAGGTATTTGTGGATATCGAAATGGGTGATCACAGCAAGGGTGATGGCACTTGTCAGGACAGCTGCATCGGTGATGTCGATGGTGGGAGAGAGGATCAGACTCTCATAGAACTCTTGGTCGCTCTTGTGCCATTGGGAGGAGAAGCAGAGATGTTCAAAGAGCATCGATACCAGTTCATGATGCGACTTGTAAAGCTCTTCCAAACGTTGGTCGTTGCTGCTCTCAAGACTGAGCAGGGCTATCTCGCTCACGTGGTCCTCGATGCGCTTGGCCACCTCTTGCTTGCTGAGAGTGAAGCGCTTGGATTTCGAGGCGTAGAGGTTCTGCCGAGGGTCTTTCTGCGTGCGTTGGATCAGGGCTGCGTCGTTGACGCACCGGTCGAGCTTGCGCAGCAATGAGCAATACATCTTGTCGCGGGCCGGATCGGGATAGCCTTGCCGGAGATACGACAGCATCAACTCATAGTCTCGTCCGATTTGTGTGATCGGGTCGTGAAGACGTGCATAGTCACGGTCTTCCAATAAAGGAAGGATCGTATGTAGTGCTCCGCCAAGGTCATGGCGGATCAGCGACAGCTTGGTTTGGTAGATGGCGTTTTTGTCCATGGTATTCATTTTTCAGCTCATCCGCCACGACACGTTCTTGGTGCGGTCGATGTCTTTCTGGCGGGGTTGGGCGGCATGATTGAAAGTCTGTGGGGGGAGGGATTTCACGGTGGCATCATCGGTGTGACAATAGGTCTTGATCACTGGGCTGTAGTGCTGTAGTCCTTTGTCGTGGATGGAGTCACAGGCCATATTGTAGGCTTGGATGAAAAGTTCCATTTGCTTCTTGCGATAGGGGTTTGACAGGACTTTCGTGCGTGCAGCGATGACGCCCAGGCGGATGTCCCTGCCGCGGGAGTCCATCATCACGGGATGGTGACTCAGACGTGCTGTCGTGGCGTGTGGTTCGGGTAGCATCACGGCATCCATCTCATTGTTGATGAGCATTTTCAGTCTCACGAGCACGTCGTTGATCTGTATGCGGAAGACGGGATTGTCGGGCTTCACGCTGTCAATGGCGAGTGTTGCCAAGTAGTCGGTGGCGGAATACCGTGTCATGGCCACCATCTTGTCACCCATCTGGGCGATAGTGGTCACACGTCCCTTGCGGTTGCCGATAAGTTGCCAATATTGGCCTGTGGCTGTCAGGTAGGTCATTTCGATTCCTGTGCGCTTGAGCCGCTCGGTGCGCATCAGGTCGCTCACCATGCACTCCACTTTCTCCTCTCTTATTGCCTCGTCGCAGTCCATCTGGGCGTTCATCTCTTTCAGACTGACGATCACGCCTATTTGGTCAAAAATGCCACTGCTGGCGGCCACGAAGATGGGCAGGCAGTCGAGCGTGGGGGTGACGGCGATTTTCAGTGCGAGTGAGTCTTTGTGTTGGATGGCGGCTTGTAGCTTGCGGTGTTTCTCGTTCTTCTCATGGGTTGTGCTACCGCAACTGGCGGCTGTCACTGCTGCCAGGAAAAGGATAAGATGTAGGAGGTTCTTCATTCTGCTCATCCAGTTTGGGCTTGGTTGAATAGGATTGCGCCAAAAACGGGGCGATTCGTGTTTGTCGGCACGAAGCGCCCCGTTTCTGGAGTAGGGTTTATGAGTTCATCGTCAGGAGGAATTCCTCGTTGGTGCGGGTCTGCAACATACGGTCGTGGATGGTGTTCATGGCCTCCACGGGGTTCATGTCGCTGATGTACTTGCGGAGGATCCACATGCGGTCGAGCGTGGTCTTGTCCTGCAGCAGGTCGTCGCGGCGTGTGCTCGATGCCACAAGGTTGACCGACGGGAAAATGCGCTTGTTCGATAGCGAGCGGTCGAGTTGCAGTTCCATGTTTCCTGTGCCCTTGAATTCCTCGAAAATCACCTCGTCCATCTTTGAACCGGTGTCGATGAGGGCTGTAGCGATGATAGTGAGCGAACCACCGCCTTCGATGTTGCGTGCAGCTCCGAAGAAGCGCTTGGGTTTCTGCAGGGCATTGGCATCCACACCACCGGTAAGCACCTTGCCGCTGGCAGGTGATACGGTGTTGTAGGCACGTGCCAGACGGGTGATACTGTCGAGGAAGATCACCACGTCGTGGCCGCATTCCACCATTCGCTTGGCTTTTTCGAGCACGATGCCTGCGATCTTGACATGGCGCTCTGCAGGCTCGTCAAAGGTCGATGCGATGACCTCGGCGTTTACGGTGCGTGCCATGTCTGTCACCTCTTCCGGACGTTCATCGATGAGAAGCATCATGAGGTAGGCTTCGGGATGGTTGGCAGCGATGGCATTGGCGATATCCTTCATCAGAATGGTCTTACCGGTCTTGGGCTGGGCCACGATGAGGGCGCGCTGTCCTTTTCCGATTGGCGAGAACAGGTCCACCACACGTGTCGAGAGGTTGGTGGTCTCGCGGTCGCCTGTCAGGTTGTATTTCTCATCGGGGAAAAGCGGGGTGAGGTGCTCGAAGGGAATGCGGTCGCGGATGTCGGAGGGCATACGGCCGTTGATCTTGGTGATGCCTGTCAGAGGGAAATATTTCTCACCGTCGCGGGGAGGGCGGACTTTGCATTCCACCACGTCGCCGGTCTTCAGTCCCCATTGCTTGATCTGCTGGCTCGACACATAGACGTCGTCGGGCGATGACAGGTAGTTGTAGTCGCTTGAGCGGAGGAAACCATAACCGTCGGGCATGATTTCAAGCACACCGTTGCCCTCGATGATGTTGTCGAAATTATAGGCGGCTTGGCTATCTTTCTGCGGCTGATAGATGTGCTGTGCTTGTGGGGAGGGGGATGTGGGGTTGTCGAAGATGTCGTATGAGGGCAGTGCTCCTTGGTCCTCAATCGGAAGATCTACCACGGTGATGAAATCTGTGCCGTCGCCGGGATCGTCTTCCCATAGTCCATCAAGCATGGCTTGTGCCTTTTCTTCCTGGGCTTCGTTATGGGCTTTCACTTTAGCTTGCAGTTGGGCCAGCAGGTCAGAGACTTCCTCGTTGCTTTCTGTCGATTCGGGAGTGCTTTCTGTTTCGGCTTCTTGCACACCGGGCTCCTCTGGGGTAGTGGCGGCTTCTTCGGCTTCTGATTGTGGGGCTGCTATGGCAGAGGATGCTTCCTCGGTCACTGCCAATGCTGCTTCAGCCTCTTTCTCAGCCTTTGTCTTGCGGGTGCGCTTGGGCTTTTCCATGACGGGTTCGGCCACAGTCTCTGTCACATCCTTCACTTCAGGAGTGAGATCGGCAAAGAGCGGCAGGGGCTCTTGAGCGAGCTTGTTCTTCTTCAGGTCGAGATTCTCTCCGTCCTTGCCGCTTACCGTATATACATGGTCGGTGTCTTTTTTCGGAATCCTTGTACGCTTGCGCTTCGTGGTGGCGGGACTCTTGCTGCCTTCCAATTCGGCTTGCTTGTCAAGTATGGAGTATATCAGTGTCTCCTGATTGTCATCAGAATGATAGTCAGCACCCAATTTTTCGGCGATATCCACCAATTCGGGGATATCTTTCGATAATAAATCGTCTTTACTATACATATAAAAATATGAAAATTGATTTTGAAAATGGACTTTCGAGAGGTGAAAATCCTCAATTCATGAAAAACGATGCAAATTTAGGCATTTTTCTCCCATTTCCTGCCTCTCGTCTACAAATAATTTTGCTATTTAACAGCTCTTAACATATTCTGGTTCGCTGGTCATCGGGAAGCGTGGTGGGTTCTGTTGATGCGAAGGTACAACATTTTCTGAGATAACTGTCATTCTTTAATATGGCATGCTCTGATACGTAATCGCGGAGACGCTTACGGAGAAACGTCAATGATCAGCGAATCCGTCGATATGATGAGAGCATATATCCCTTATCGGCCAAGGCGAGCAATTCGCGGTCGCCCCGGCTGTCGCCATAGGCGTAGAGCAGGTAGTTTTGCCGTTGAGGATAGGCTTCCAAGAGGCGTGCCACCTTTTGCTTCCCATAGCAGTTGGGAGAGCGGAATCGGCCTGTCAAGGTACCATTGGGTGCCACCTCTATCAGAGTGGCCAACACACTGCCCACACCTAACATTTTGCAGATAGGGCGCACCCACTCGTCGATGCTGGCCGTGACCACGCATACGGTGTGCCCTTCAGAGAGATGTTGCTGCAAGATTTCGACCGTTCTGTCGTTGAACAGGGTTTCTGCTTCCTTAGCAAATTCACATCCCCATCGCAGGAATTGTTCGTATGACGTCCCCTGATAGAAATGGGAGAAAATCATCTCCTTCACTTTTCCGTTGGAGTAAAGTCCCAGTTTCATCATGGCCAGCCGATGGGCATGCCGCAGGATTCCGGTGGCCAACCTGCGACGCCCGTGAGTGAACCGGATGAATGCCATCATCGTGTCTGCCGTTGTCAATGTGCCATCGAAGTCGAAGGCAGCCAATACCATTTTTTCCCTATGATGTTGATCGGGGCTATCCATAAGTGATCCATATTTATCATTCGCTCAAAATCTTCGTAGTTAAGCAGGTAAAGTAGTTATCGCTTCGCTTTTCCTGTGGGTAAGTATTTAAGCCACATGATTGACAGGCCCTTTTCATGACTTCTGATTTATGGCTTAACTTCCTAAACTTTTTAACTCCTTTACCATTTCTGAAAGTATAAGTGAGATTCAGATATAGAGAATGACCGTAAACATAGTGATCCACCCTACGATACAGGCCTGAATGAAGTGATCGTGCAACAACACTTTGGTGGGGCTGCCACTTTTCTGATCGACAAAGGAGATCTGCATATAGCGCAAGATGCCTGCCAGGACAAAGATCGACGTCACATAGACACTGTGGCTGCCCATCCGCTCCACCACATCGCCCGAGACCGTATAGAGAATGTAGCACATGATGGTTAGACAGCCCAGGATGCCGAAAGACTGATTGAGGAAATCCATATTGTAGTTCTCTACGCTCTTCCTTGCCTTCACACCCGATGACACGAAGATAGACACGTCATCACGTCGCTTGGCCAGTGCGAGAAATAATGCCAGCAAAAAAGTAGTGATCACTATCCAGTGGGATAAGATGATGCCTGTGGCCAGTCCTCCGGCCACGATTCTCAGTACAAAACCAATGGCGATAATGAAAACATCGAGGATGGCTATCTGCTTCAGTTTTACACAATAGGCAACGTTGCAGACAATGTATAGCAGCAATGTGCTGGTCAGCCCCCTTTTTGAGCCATCGCCGCAAAAACTTCCCAAGGCTACGATCAAAAAGGCCGCGGTCCATACTGCCACCATCGTAGCGCAAGCAGTGCGTTTGCCGACTGCACCGCACGCCACCGGCCGCCTTCGTTTCACAGGGTGCCGCCGGTCGGCCTCGGCATCACAAATGTCGTTGAGACAATATACGCCACAGGCGACCAAGCAGAAGGACAGGAAAGCAAGCACACACGGCCAGACATAGTACCACTGCACAGCATGGCGACCAAAGAACAATGGTGTGAAGACAAAGACGTTTTTCAACCATTGGTGCGGGCGTAATAGTTTGATGATGTGTTTATTCATGACTTGATTTCACTTGATAGAGAGTCAATGACGGATGCTCACAGTGGTCAATGGCTGTGAGCACGACGGTCGAGTCGGTTTTCAGTTTGTTCACATAATTGGAGATGGGCTCGTCGAACTCATCACCATCGGATGCTTCAATCACATAATCTACCCGACGGATGAACTCTGTGGGAAAGACACCCACGAATAAGCAAGTGTCGCAAACGGGCTTCATCTCATAGAATACAGAAAAAGGACAGACTACTACGTCGGCCAAGCGGAAGTGTTGTCTCTGCACAAAGGAACACAGGTTTTCGTAGTTGCAATGCTCATCGGATGCCATCGACTTGATACCGAGAAGTGACAACACGACAGCCGCCACGCAAAAAATGTTTTGCCAAAGCTGGCACCTGGCAGCGATGGACACGATGGAAAACAGTAATGGCAAATAAGCCATCCATCGGTAGTAGGTGGTGAAACGGCCTGCGACAACCAACATGACGGGTGCAAAGAATGCGAGCAACAGGCACAAAAAGCCTCTGTCATAACGAAGCACACGAAGATCGGTGTGGAAATAAGAAATATATGCGATCAGCGTCATGGCCGAAAGGACAAGGAAACTGTGGAATTCGGTCATGGAAAGCAGCCGTTGTCCGAGACCTGTCTTTGTGGTCAGCAAAAGGAGTTTCTGTGTGTAGGGGGTCACATCAAACCCCAACGAATCTCCTACCCAGGGAAGCACGGTCAAGGCAAAGCCAGACAAAGTGGCTGAATACTGTACGATACTGGTCACAAAAGCCAGCCACCGTCCATGTATCATCATGAACAATGCTACACAGATCATTCCCAAGGATAATCCGGAGAGTAAGGTAACGAGCAAGCGGAGACATTCCTTCCGCCGTTCTCCTCCCACCATGAAGAAAAACATCCAAAGCGCACACAGATAGACGGCGGCCTGGATGCCGGAGCACATGAGCAGGGCAGCGGCAAAGACCACCGCGATGCGGGAAACCATGGTTTTGGACATCAGATCGTATTCGACGGAGAGTAAAGTGAGGGCGACCAGCAAGGCGTTTAGCATGTCGGGGCGCCCGTTGCGATACATCCATGCCATTTCACTTGTCCCCCACAGCAAGCAGGCGAACAGGGCTGTCGTCCATGGGGTCAGCGAGATTCCTATACGCTTCATTAACCGCAAGCAGACTCTACCCAACAAAATCATTACCAGCAGATTCATACTTCTGACGGTCACCAGACTGCCTCCAAAGATGTGCATCCAGGCAGCAGCCATCACCTGGTAGAGTGGCGGATAGGTGGAGAAAGGGTATTGACCAGCTACGCGATACCATGCGGTAGTGCTCCATGACCCATGGAATACTGCATTATAGGGTGTGTCGAGCATCATCACCTCGTCGATCCACGGAGCCAGATTGCTCAGTGTGAAGACATTGGCCATGACAAATGCCAACGACAGCAGGGCATAAGTATAGGTGCACTTGCTCATGTTTCTCAGAAATCGTTGACGATGCGTTCTTGCATTTCGTCACTCTCATAATGGCGCTTTTTGTGTTTCAGCGGCACGCCCCAATTATAGGTGAGCGTCAGGTGGAGTTGCCGGTAGTCGAACTTGTTGTTGAAATCCATCACTGTCGTTCCAAGATACTCTTCACCCTTGAGAGGTGAAGCCAGCAGGTTGCGGCAGGTAATGTTTACCGTCAGACGATCTTTGATAAACCGGCCTCTCAGTCCGGCATCCACCATGTATCGGGCATCCAGTTTTTGGGCTACATCTTTCTCTCGGGAATGACAAGTGGCATGTAGGTTTGCAGCCCACTTATGATTTTTGTCGAAGAAGAAAGACATCTGCAGCATGCCAGCGTAAGAGCAATTCTCGACTTGGGGGAAAAGGATAGTCCTTAGGGATCCTGCATCATTATTCTTAGGCGACCTGGTGGTTTTTGAATACCTTAGTTCCTGCATTAGTGTGGCTTTCATCCATGGCCATTTGTCGAAGTTACAAATAGCTTTGAGGCCCAAAGACTGCTCATCAGTAGTATTGTCCCATGAACTATAGGTAACAAACTTATCAACATAATAAACAGGATCGACTCTGTCAGGCTGATATGAATAGTAGAGGTCAACACTTAGTGCGCCTTTGTAGGTATAGCCCATCATTGCCTTATATAGGTGGGAGGGCTTCAGATTTTGGTTGCCATAAGAGACATGGTTCACGTCTTTCCATACTCTATTGGGATTGAGGTTGATAATATTAGGCCGTGTCAACCGGCTGCTGAAACTACAGTTCACAGCATGTCCGTTGCCAGGATGAAAACCTACGTTCAATGAGGGGAAGATATTTCCGCCATTTGACCGGAAGTCCTTGCGGCCTATGCTGTTTTCACCTTTTGTCCAAGTGTGCTCATAGCGTCCACCTATATTCACAGACCATGCTTTGCCCAATACCCTGTCGTATTCCACGTAGGCGGACCATATTTGCTCATCATACGAAGTCGTGGCATTCTCGCAGTAATAGTTCTCTGTATATTCTAAATCCAAATGACTGCGTGTGTATATGTATTGACTGCCAAATTGGAAACCAGCATATCCGACATCCACTTTTGCGGAATAATTGTCTATCGTCTGTGTAATCTTGTTTTGGTAGTAAAACTCGACCGTGTCAATCCGGACCTCTTCGTCCAGGCTCTTACCGGTAAAAGTGGCATGATTTTCAGATTGTCGTCTATCTCCCATCCTCAGACTAAAGTAGTCGAGGTTGCAGTCTATCTTGGCTCCACTGTCGCCCAGTTTCTGAGTGGCATTCACGTTTACCGCCCATGTCTTGGTGTCTTCCTCTCGGTGAGAGAGTGTTTCATATTTGCTGACGGTGTAAGGATTCTTTGGCAGGAAGTCGTAGAGTCCGTCGATGCCTAATCGCCGTTCACCATCTGCATACATCACATAGGCCCCAAGATACAGGTTCGCAGATGCCTGAAAGTCTGCATGCCCGCGAAAAGCATAGTTTTCCTTGCAGATAAGCCCATCATCTGTATGTTTTCTTCTTGTGTCGTCAAAGTCGATCGTATTTGTCTCACGGTAGAGTATTTGGTCATTGGTTGCTGCCAAATTGAGCGAGGCAGACCATTTGCCGTGGTTGTAAATGAATCCCGCATTGGCTTCATCACCCTGTTTTTCATATTGTGTTCTGGCATAGGCAACTGTGCCGCCAAAGAAGCCGGCATTTTGCTTTTTCAAGACGATATTGACCACTCCTGCACGCCCTTCAGATGAATAACCAGCACCTGGGTTGGGGACGACTTCGATTCTTGTCACATTGGTTGCCGGATAGGTCTGAAGCATCTGCAGCATCTCCCCCACAGGCATTCGTTGTTCCTTGCCGTTGATACACAACAGTATTTCACTTGCTCCAAACAGGCTGATTTGGTCGTCGACGACAGTCACTCCAGGCGTATAGTGAAGCAGGTCCTTGGCATTGATGGCGCCTGCAATATGGCGCGTGTCGAAATAGATGATTCCAGCTTCTTTTCGCATGACTGGAGTCTGGCCATTTACCGTTACGCCTTTCAGCAAGTAGTTGTCGGGTTGCATCCGTATCATCCCCATTTCCGGTTTGGAGCATTGCTTTAGGATGGTCTTATAGCCGATATGAGAGATTCGGGCGACCACTTCTTGCGGTTCATAAGGGATGATGAAATATCCGCTCTCGTTCGACACGCCGCTGTTGATCAGTGTGGAATCGGCCGCGTCGAGTACGGCGACATTGGCATAAGCCATGGGGCGTCCCTTTTCATCGCATATTGTGCCCGTGAGGTGCCGGGCGGTCTTGTGGATGCACTCCACATAGATTTCGTGCTCATCTTGTTTCACGGTCATGCGTATGGGATAGAAGCCTATGAGTTGTTGGATGGCATCGGGCACCGTCTTTCGTGAGATGCTGGTGGTGACACGGAAATCCTCCAGATCGTCGTAGATGAAAACGATGCTATATTCAGAAGTCTTTGTCTGGATGTATTTGAGGGCGTCAGACAAGGACACATCGCGGAAGTCACGGCTGACATGCTGGGCATTGAGATGGATGCTCGCCAGGCAGAAAACGATTATCAGAAACCTTTTCATAACCCAGCCGCCTCTTTTGATGAAACGACCAGGGTGTTGCCGTCGATAATGACATTCAGTGTCTCAAAATTGTTCAGCATTCCGACTACCTTTTCTAAGGTGAATTCAGGTTTCCATTGATAGAACAACCTTATCCTGCGTGTTCTCTCATCTTGAAACACTACATCGACATGATAGTAGCCCGAGAGAGTTTCGAGTATCTGCTCCAAAGGGACATTGTCGAAGAGTTGGGGTGACGTGGACAAGACAGAATCTGTGACGACAGCCTCTTCTTCAGTTTCGATTTCAGACAAGCTGACGATCTTTGCGACCTGATTGAGAGAGTCCTGCTCGTCAGCCACCTGTGGCCTTGACATGCTGAGAAAGTGAACCGCTGCGTAGGCAATGCCCGTGAGCATCAGGATGCCGACAATCATGGCGGCATACCGATAGACCATGGATATGTGTCTGGGATAGTGCATTCGCTCGAATTGCTTCCATGCTTCGTCTACGGCCTCTACAGATGCCAGTTCATCTACATGGTCTGTACTGACGGCACTTTTTGTCTTCGCCATCAGCGTATAGAGGTGGCGGCATTCCTTATCGGCAAGCACCTCCTGCCATTCCTGGTCGGTGTGTTTTTGGGGATGCTCCATCATCTTGAGCAAGAGGTCGGTCTTTTTCATGTGTTCATCGGGTGTTGAGGTGGGTTCGTAATTGTTGCAGTGCATGGCGCAGGTGCTTATAGATGGTGGTCTCGCTCACACCATGGTGGCGGGCTATCTGGGCAAAAGTCATTCCACTGCTGAAATGCTCCATGATGATGTCTCGGCAGACGGGTGGTTCCAATAGCCGGATGCCTTTGCGCAGTGCATTCAGTTCCTCGGCGAGCAGGTCTGTCTGCATCACCGTGGTATCGAGATCAAGGAGATACATCCGTGCCACCCGCTCCTGATACCGATGGTTGCGCATGATGTTCAGGCAACGGTTGCGCACGCTTGTTTGCAGATAGTTTCTCGCCGTTTCCTCTTGGAGGTCGCACTGTCCATTGAGAAGCCGGGCAAAGATGTCGTGCACCACATCCTTGCTCTCCGCCTCATCGTGCAGCAGCATGACGGCCGTCCGCAACATGTCGCCGTAATGCCGTTTGAACAGTGTTTCCAGTTTCTTTTTCTCCATTCTATACTATATACACACGAATAACGGTTTACTAAACCCAACTCCACCATTTTTTCAATACTCGTTAAGAAAAAAATTGATTACAAAACGAATATTGAGATGGCTGAAAAATCAATAAGTCTTAAGGGATGTTCTAAAAATTAATTAACTGATAGTCAGATATTTCTGACGATAATT
>CAMNIN010000004.1 GCA_946540735.1 uncultured Prevotellaceae bacterium
TGCCCGACACGGGTGAGCGTTACCTCTCCACTCAAATGTTTAATCACGAATAAGACTATGGCAGAGACAAAGAAACTATCCATCATCGCCTTCAGCGGCGATTTCGACAAACTGACGGCTGTGTTCACACTCGGCACGGGAGCAGCCGCCGTGGACTACGAGGTGAACATCTTCTTCACCTTCTGGGGACTTGACGCCATCAAGCAGAAGAAGGGACGCTCTTTTACCGGTGGCAACTGGCTGACGAAGCTCTTCGGCTTCATGATGGGTGGGCTCAGCGTAGCCCCGACAAGCCGCTTCAACTTCCTCGGAGCCGGTCCTAAGATTTTCCGCCATCTGATGCGCAAGAACAATGTGGCCACGCTGGAGGAACTGGTGGAGGCCGCCAAGGCACTCGGCATCAACCTCTATGCCTGCGAGATGGCCATGCACGTGCTCGGGCTGAAGAAAGAGGATTTCATACCCGAGGTGAAGGATGTGCTCGGCGTGGCCTCATTCCTGAAACTGAGCGAAGGCGGCCAGACATTGTTTATTTAGCAGTCCACCACCCCTTCTAAAGACAAATATGGCATGATACATCAACAAAATATAAGAGTTATGGGATTATTCAAGAAAAAAAGCACCCAGCCAGCCATTCATTCAGAAGAGGATAAAGGCAGGCCCTACGTATTGGACATCACAAAAGAGCACTGCCCGATGACATTCGTCAAAACCAAGATTGAACTATCAAAGCTTCAGCCGGGCGACATTCTGGAGGTACTTCTCACGGAGGGCGAACCCCTCGACAACGTTCCGCGCAACGCCAAAGACCAGGGCTACAACGTCATTGGCGTGGAGCATGTGGAAGGTACGACCTACAAAGTAATCATCAAGAAAAAATAGGAAATACCACTTTCTGAAGTAGTTAAGAATTCAGTAGTTAAAGAAGTTAAGCCAATTGCAACATGTCACACCACTGCGCCATCAAGGTAATGGCTTAACTACTAAAAATGTATAACAATAAACAAGATTAAGACTATGGCAGATTCAAATCTCCAGCGCAGTGTTACCACTGCCACCGCCAGAAGACTGGCGACGACAACCAAGACCGCCCCTCAGATGGGCAGTATTACCCCAAGGCTATTGCTGAAACTGCTGCCGTGGGTGCAGGTAAGCGGCGGCACATTCCGCGTAAACCGCACGAAAGTAGAGCTACGCAAGAGCGAACGCCTGCCGATTCAGTATTTGAACGGTGTGCCATCGTTCTCGGCCAAGAGCCTGAAGGCCATCCCGCTTTTCTCGGAGTTCGACGACGAGATAGTGAACCGCCTGGCCCGCTCGTTTGAGACAAAGGAAGTGGAGATAGGCCAGCTCTTCGTAGAGGAAGGCAAGGACAAGCAGAAATTCTTTATCGTGGCCAACGGTCAGGCCGAGGTCATCAGCAAGGGACCCCACGGCGAGGAACTGCGCATAGCCCTGCTGGGCGACGGTGAGTATTTCGGCGAGACCGACCTGCTCGACGATGCCGAGTCGACCGTCTCGGTGCGTGCCGTCACCCCCACCGTGTTCCTGGGCCTGAAACTGAAAGAACTGGAGAAATTCATCAAGGAGGTGCCCGACTTCCGCGAGACCTTCACCAAGGCCGTCGACAAGCAGCTCCGCCTGAAAGCCACAGTGAACGACCACGGCGAGAAACACATCGACCTGGTGAGTGGTCACGAGGAGGACAACATCATTCCCGAAACCTATATCGACTACGAGGAGCAGCCCACAGAATACTCGCTGAACACGTTGCAGACCGTGGTGCGCGTACATACCCGCGTCAGCGACCTCTACAACAATCCCTACAACCAGCTGGAAGAGCAGCTGCGCCTCTCGATAGAGAGCATCAAGGAACGTCAGGAGTGGGAACTCATCAACAACAAGAAATTCGGACTGCTCTCGGCCGTGAACCCAGCCTACCGCATCACCACCCGCTACGGCTCGCCTACGCCCGACGACCTCGACGAACTGCTCTCGCTGGTGTGGAAGGAACCCGCCTTCTTCATTGCCCATCCGCGTGCCATCGCCGCCTTCGAGCGCGAGTGCACATGGCGCGGCGTTCCGCCCGTGACCACCGACCTCTTCGGCACGAAGGTCATCCTCTGGCGCGGCGTGCCCATCATCCCCTCCGACAAGGTGGAAGTGGAAGGCCAGTACCTGACAGGCCGCGGCGTTGGCACCACAAAGATTATCCTGGTGCGCGTAGGAGAGAAGAACCAGGGCGTCATCGGACTCCACCAGAGCGGCATCCCCGGCGAGATTGGCCCGTCGCTCTCGGCCCGGCTGATGGGACTCGACAAGTTCGGCGTGGCTTCCTATCTGCTCACCAAATACTTCTCGCTGGCCACACTGACCGATGATGCCATCGCTGTACTGGAAAACGTAGAAGTAGGCTACTATCACGACTATCAGCACCGTAATAAAGTGGAGAAATAAATGATCAACCTATCAGAACTCAACAGTTTTCCCGGTCAAGACAACTCGCTGGCTCTGCTGAAGGAAATCGCCCAGAAATATTGTCCCGAAGAGTGGCAGGATGCCCGACGGCAGGTATTGCCCGACGGGCAGCTGCTCTCGGCAGGCCAATGGCTGGACACCCCCCTGAACCTCGACGGGCTCAAGGCTGGATTCCAGCAGTTGCTGGTGGGCGGCAACGGATTCGAGGAACTGCCCTACATCGACGACACCGAAGCCGACACGCCCCGGACACTCCCACAGGAAGACGGCTTCGGCATAGGCATCCCCGAGACGCAGAAACTCAGAGACCTGCACTACGAAGAGGCCGACACGCTGAACTCGGAGCAAATCAAGAAGGACTTCCCCGTGCTCAACCAGCGGGTGAACGGCCACGATCTGGTATGGCTCGACAACGGCGCTACGACGCAGAAGCCCATCCAGGTGATCGACAAGATTTCGGATTACTACAAGACGTATAATTCGAACATCCACCGCGGGGCCCACACGTTGGCCGCCCGTGCCACGGATGCCTACGAGGAGGCCCGCGAAAAGGTGCAGCGGTTCATCAATGCCGCCACGAGCGAGGAAATCATCTTCGTGCGCGGCACCACCGAGGGCATCAATCTCGTGGCGCAGACCTACGGACGGCAATACCTCACGCCAGGCGACGAAGTCATAGTGTCGGAGTTGGACCATCACGCCAACATCGTGCCCTGGCAGCGTGTCTGCCAGGAGCGTGGTGCCACACTCAGAGCCATCCCCACCGACCAGAACGGCGACCTGATTCTCTCGGAACTGGAGCGGCTCATCACGCCGCGCACGCGCTTCGTCTCTATAGGCCATGTCAACAACACGTTCGGCACCATCAACGACGTGCAGCGTATCATCGATATCGCCCACTCCCACCAGATTCCGGTGCTTATCGACGGCGCACAGTCGATAGCCCACACGCCCGTCGACGTGCAACAGCTGGGAGCCGACTTCTTCGTGTTCAGCGGCCACAAAATCTACGGCCCCAACGGCATCGGTGTGGTCTATGGCCGCAAGGAACTGCTCGACAAGATGCAGCCCTGGCAGGGCGGCGGCAACATGATCAAGGACGTCACCATAGAGCGCACGGAATACAATGTGCCGCCGGCACGCTTCGAGGCCGGCACACCCAATGTGGCCGACGCTATCGGACTCGGTGCAGCCCTCGACTACGTGAGCCATATCGGCATCCGCAACATTGAGCACCACGAGCACCAGCTGACGGAATACGCCCGCGAGCAATTAGGCCAGATACCCGGACTGACACTCATCGGCAATCCCAAGCAACGTGTCTCGGTAGTCAGCTTCGTACTCGACGGCATCCCCGTGCCCGAAGTGGGCACCTTGCTCGACAAGGAAGGCATTGCCGTGCGTGCCGGTCACCACTGTGCCCAGCCCGCCCTGCGTGCCCTCGGCTACGAGATGAGCGTGCGCCCCACATTCGCACTCTACAATACCCGTGACGACGTAGACAAATTAGTGATAGCAATCAAGAAGATAATAGGCAGATCGTAAAATTGTGAAATAAAACTATGGCAAAGATTACAGTAAACGGCGAGGTGCAGGAGGTGGAGTCAGGCCTCAGCCTCACAGAACTTATCAGACAGAACAATGTGGAACAGCCCGAAATGGTTTCGGTGCAAGTGAACGACGACTTCGTGGATCGCTCAGAGTGGGACGCGCTGGAGATAAAAGAAGGCGACGTGGTAGATTTCCTGTACTTCATGGGAGGAGGCTCACTATGATAGATTTTACAGAAGATCAGATACAGCGCTATTCGCGACATATACTGCTGCAAGACGTGGGCGTTGAGGGACAGGAGAAAATCTTGAACGCCCGCGTGCTGGTGGTGGGAGCAGGAGGCCTCGGTGCCCCCGTATCACTCTATCTTGCCGCTGCCGGCATCGGACGCATAGGCATCATCGATGCCGACGTGGTGGACCTGAGCAACCTGCAGCGGCAGGTCATCCATTTCACAAAGGATGTGGGCCGACCGAAGGTGGAGAGTGCCAAGGAGAAAATCCAGGCCATCAACCCCGACGTCACTGTGGACACCTACTACGAATTTCTCGACTCCACGAATGCCCTCGACATCATCAAGAATTACGACTTCATCGTGGACGGCACCGACAACTTCCCCGTGAAGTTCCTCATCAACGACGCATGCGTCATGGCAGGCAAGCCATTCTCCCACGGCGGCATACTGCGCTTCAACGGCCAGACGTTCACCCATCTGCCCGGCACGGCCTGCTACCGTTGCATGTTCAAGGAGCCGCCACCCGCCGGAGCTGTGCCCACCTGCTCACAGGCCGGAGTGCTCGGAGCCATCGCCGGCATGCTTGGCACCATCCAGGCAGCCGAGACACTGAAGTATTTCACCGGCGTAGGCGAGCTTCTCACCAACCGTCTGCTCACCTTCGAAGCCAAGTCGATGCAGTTCCGCACCATACCCGTCCGTCATCGCGACACATGCCCCGTCTGCGGCAGCCAACCCACTATCGACCACCTGATAGACTACGAACAAGCAGCATGCGACTTGCATAACAAGAGTTAAGAGTTGGGATTTATTCTCGTTTTGCTGCGATTAAGAATTCATTCCCAATTCATTCAATTTTCTGAAGCAGTTAAGAATTCAGTAGTTAAAGAAGTTAAGCCAAATGCGGCGTGTCACACCACTGTGCCATCAAGGTAATGGCTTAACAACTGTCTTGATAATTCTAAATTCTAAAAAAATGACCATACCACAGCATGTAATCGACGAAATGATTGCCCAGGCCCAGAAGGACGCACCCTGCGAATCGTGCGGCTACCTGCTGGGACAGGGCGACACCGTCACCGAGAACTACTGGATGGAGAACATCGACCACTCCAGCGAGCATTTCTCCTTTGCGCCCCGCGATCAGTTTGCAGCACTGAAGTATGCCCGCAGCAAGGGTCTGAAAATTCTGGCCAACTGGCACAGTCATCCGGCTTCGCCCTCACGCCCTTCCCAGGAAGACCTCCGGCTGGCCAACGACCCCACCATCCGCTATGCCATCCTCTCGCTCCACGAGGGCATCCATCTCAACTCGTTTGCCATCAGGGGCGGCGAAGTGGCGGATAAGCAGGTGCATTATGAGTTATGAGATAGTAATTATGCATTAACCATTACGAATCAAGCATTATAAGAACAGTGGCTTCTGCTCAGCGACAGCCTCACGCCAGCGTTACTCTCCCTGCTCTATGCTTCGCCCACTTTCAGCATTGTCTTCAAGAACAGCCCTCTCCCAGGGCCATTATCGCCAACGTTTCGCTTACGGCCGACTGGTGCCATATTCCGCAAAAGGGACGCAATATTTTTGTGAATCTTACGTTTGAACTATAGTATGAAAAGGACTCTCGCTTGGATTGGTGCCCTTGTAGTAGGTGCTGTGTTGGGGTTGCTGGGCGTGGAATGGCTTAATGGCCTGATGGATTTCGTGGCCATGGTCTATACACGGCTTTTCCAGTTGCTGGCTGTGCCCACCATAGCGCTGGCCGTCATCACCACGCTCACCTCGTTCGGACGGCAGCAGGGCGCGGGACGTATATTCAGGAAAACATTGTTTTATACACTCTTCACGACTGTCGTTGCCGCGGCTGTCGGACTGTTGATCTATGTGGTGGTGGCACCCGAAAATCTGTCGGTGCCCACGGCTGAGACAAACGTTGAATCTCTGGGGCTGACGCCCGAAGTGTCTTTCTATGATCATATCCTCGCGGTCATCCCCAATAATGTGGTGAAGCCCTTCCTGGAAGGTAATGTGCTCAGCATCTTGCTGATTTCCATAGCCGTGGGACTGGGGCTGGCACGCCTGCCGGAAACCGTGGGCCGACAGGCGGTAGTGAATTTCCTGCAGGGGCTTCAGGAGTTGCTCTTCCTGCTGATACGCTGGCTTATCTGGACTTTGCCCTTGGGTATCGTGGCCTTCTCCGCCCAACTCTCTTCGCAGCTCTCGGCGGGTGTGGCCCTGGCTTCATTGGGTAAATATGTCGCCATCATCCTGGGTGGCAATGCGGTGCAGTTTTTTGTGGTGCTTCCCCTGTTCCTATTGGCTCGCGGCATCAATCCGCTACAGGCACTTCGTGAGATGATGCCAGCCGTCTTAATGGCTCTCTTCACGAAGAGCAGTGCCGCTACGCTGCCCGTGACGATGCAGAGTGCCGAGGAGCGGTTGGGGGCGCAGCCGCGTGTGGCCCGTTTCGTGCTGCCCATTTGTACCACCATCAATATGAATGGCTGTGCTGCTTTTATCCTGGTGACCTCCCTTTTCGTGATGCAGAATGGCGGCATGCCCCTCACCTGGACCACCATGCTCCTGTGGCTGCTCATCTCTGTCGTTTCTGCCGTGGGCAATGCCGGGGTGCCGATGGGCTGCTATTTTCTCACGTTCTCCCTGATGTCGGGCATAGGCGCCCCGGTGAGTGTGCTGGGCATCATTCTCCCCATCTATACCATTATTGATATGATAGAAACGGCCGAAAACGTATGGTCGGATTCGTGCGTCTGCGCGATGGTGAATAAAAGGTAAAAAGATTTTTTACAATAAAGGAAAGAGAAAAATCCAAGCAGCAATTTATCGAGAAAAAAATTCAATTTAACCAAATATCATAAGCACACTTGAGGCTTCAGTTATGAATAACCAAATTGCTGATGAAAAGAACAACATGTTAGCATGATGGTGAAATTAGGGCATCATATCAAGATTGTTTTTCAAAATCTATAAAAAGAAAGGAACACCTGAGCAATTTGATTCTGTAATCATGCACCTTGAGTGATGTGAAGAAAGCTTGTTTCGAAGGCAGGCTGCAATTCGGAAAAGCAAAATAAATGGCGAATTATTTTGCTTTTCAATCACCTTGCACTACCTTTGCAAAAAAATTTTATAAGGTAGACAATGGAATACAATTTCAGAGAAATCGAGAAGAAATGGCAGAAGAAGTGGGTAGAGCAGAAAACCTACAAAGTGACTGAGGATGAGAGCAAGAAGAAATTCTATGTGCTCAACATGTTTCCCTATCCCTCAGGCGCCGGACTGCATGTGGGACACCCCCTCGGATATATCGCATCCGACATCTACGCACGATACAAGAGACAACAGGGATACAACGTGCTCAACCCGATGGGATATGATGCATACGGACTGCCCGCTGAGCAATACGCTATCCAGACCGGACAGCATCCCGCCATCACCACAGAGGCCAATATCAAGAGATACCGCGAACAACTCGACAAAATCGGTTTCTGCTTCGACTGGGACCGTGAAGTGCGCACCTGCGAACCCGGATACTACCACTGGACGCAATGGGCCTTCCAGAAAATGTTTGACTCCTATTATTGCAACAAGGCACAAAAGGCACTTCCTATCGCCCAACTGACCAAGCATTTCGCCGAGAATGGTACTGAAGACATCGACGCCGCCTGCACCGACCAACTCACCTTCACCGCCGAGGAATGGAACAGTTGGGATGAGAAGAAACAACAGGAAGTGCTGATGAACTACCGCATCGCATACCTGGGTGAGACCATGGTGAACTGGTGCGCCGGTCTGGGCACCGTACTGGCCAACGACGAGGTGGTGGACGGTGTGAGCGTGCGCGGCGGATTCCCCGTGGTGCAGAAGAAAATGAGACAGTGGTGCCTCCGCGTCTCCGCATACGCACAAAGACTGCTCGACGGACTCGACCATATCGACTGGACCGACTCACTGAAAGAGACACAACGCAACTGGATCGGAAGGTCGGAAGGCACGGAAATGCAGTTCCACGTGAAAGACAGCGACATCGAATTCACCATCTTCACCACACGCGCCGACACCATCTTCGGCGTCACTTTCATGGTGCTCGCTCCTGAGAGTGAACTGGTGCAGCAACTCACCACGCCTGAACAGAAAAAGGAGGTGGAGGAATACCTGGCCTACGTGAAAAAACGTACCGAGCGAGACCGACAAATGGACCATAAAGTGACCGGCGTATTCTCCGGATCGTATGCCATCAACCCACTGACCAATGAGGCCATCCCCATCTGGATCGCTGAATACGTACTGGCCGGATACGGCACGGGAGCCATCATGGCCGTCCCGGCGCATGACAGCCGCGACTATGCCTTCGCCAAGCACTTCAATCTGCCCATCATCCCACTCATCGAAGGGGCTGACATCTCGGAGGAGAGTTTTGATGCCAAGGAAGGTATCGTCATGAACAGCTCGAACGGACAATTCTCACTCAACGGGCTCACCGTGAAAGAGGCCATCGCCAAAACCAAGCAATACGTCACTGAGCAAGGACTCGGACGGGTGAAAGTGAACTACCGCCTGAGAGACGCTATCTTCTCACGACAGCGCTACTGGGGCGAACCCTTCCCCGTGTATTACAAAGACAACATGCCCTATATGATACCAGAGGAATGCCTGCCCCTCGAACTGCCTGAGATCAGCCAATACAAACCCACGGAAGACGGACAGCCACCACTCGGACATGCCACAAAATGGGCCTGGGACACGAAAAACAATGCCGTAGTGGAGAAAAGCCTCATCGACAATGTCAGCATCTTCCCGCTCGAACTCAACACCATGCCGGGTTTTGCCGGGTCGAGTGCCTACTACCTGCGCTATATGGACCCACACAATGACAAAGCCCTCGTGGACCAGAAAATCGATGAGTACTGGCAGAACGTGGACCTTTATGTGGGTGGTACCGAACATGCCACTGGACACCTCATCTACAGCCGCTTCTGGAACAAATTCCTCCATGACTACGGATACAGCTGCAAGGAAGAACCCTTCCAGAAACTCGTCAACCAAGGCATGATCCAAGGACGCAGCAACTTCGTCTACCGCGACAACGTGGCCAGCCAAGAGAAAGGACATCCCGTCTTCATCAGTCTCGGACGCAAAAATGAAGTGCAGGACACCACTCCCATCCATGTCGACGTGAATATCGTGACCAACGACATCCTCGATATCGAGGCTTTCAAGGCATGGAGACCAGAATACGAGAACGCAGAGTTCGTGCTCGAAGACGGAAAATACATCTGCGGATGGGCCATCGAGAAAATGTCGAAGTCGATGTTCAACGTGGTGAATCCCGACATGATCGTGGAGCGTTACGGCGCTGATACGCTCAGGCTCTATGAGATGTTTCTCGGACCCGTGGAGCAAAGCAAACCCTGGGATACCAACGGCATCGATGGTTGCCACAGATTCCTGAAGAAGTTCTGGGCACTCTATTTCGGCAGTGGCAAGGAGAGTTGCGACACCCTGCTCGACCTCAACGGCGAAGCCACACCCGAGATGCTCAAGAGTGTGCACAAACTCATCAAGAAAGTGTCGCAGGACATCGAGACATTCTCCTACAACACCTCCATCTCGGCTTTCATGATCTGCGTGAATGAACTCTCGCAGATGAAATGCCGCAACCGAGAACTGCTGAAAACACTGGTGGCGCTCATCGCTCCCTTCGCTCCACATATCGCCGAGGAACTCTG
This sequence comes from uncultured Prevotellaceae bacterium, assembly GCA_946540735.1. Taxonomy (GTDB): domain Bacteria; phylum Bacteroidota; class Bacteroidia; order Bacteroidales; family Bacteroidaceae; genus Prevotella. The sequence goes on from CAMNIN010000004.1 coordinate 10,013, forward strand.
GGAGACACTGGGCGAAGCGGGTTCGGTGTGTGATGCCGCATGGCCTGAATACAACGAGCAATATCTCGTGGAGAGCCAGATGCAACTCACCATCTCGTTCAACGGCAAAGCACGCTTCCAGATGCAGTTTGACGTGAATGCCGACAATGCCACAATAGAGAAATCGGTGCTCGACGACGAACGGTCGCAGAAATACATCGGCGACAAGCGGGTGGTGAAAGTCATCATCGTGCCCAAAAAGATCGTCAACGTCGTCATCAAATAGTCTCACGACAATATGATGACACTCGAAAGACAAAGAATATACAACGAGGCCAAGGATTACTTCTTCATCACCCTTGGCCTCCTGCTCTATACCGTCGGATGGACCGTATTCCTGCTGCCCTACGAGATCGTGACGGGAGGCGTGACCGGTATCTCGGCCATCATCTTCTACGCCACCAACGCCCATGGGCATGGAATACCCATCATGTATTCCTACTTCATCATGAACTTCATGCTGCTGGTGCTGGCCCTGAAAATACTGGGATGGAAATTCCTGATTAAGACCATCTACGCCATCGCCATGCTCTCGGTGATGCTCGGTATCATGCAGGATGTGGTGACCCACCCCGACGGCACGATGACACGGCTGCTGGGCGACCAGGACTTCATGTCGCTCATCATCGGTTGCTGCATGACCGGAACGGCACTGGCCATCGTCTTCCTCCACAACGGCAGTACGGGCGGTACGGATATCGTGGCCGCCGTGGTCAACAAATACCACAACATGTCGCTCGGCACGGTGCTCATCATCGTCGACCTGCTCATCATCGGAACCAGTTTCCCGGTCTTCATCCTGGCCCGCGACTTCACCATCACCGATGCCTTGTATAAGATCGTCTTCGGTCTTTGCACCATGGTGGTGGAAAACTTCATGCTCGACTATGTGATGAACTCACGGCGAGAATCGGTGCAATTCTTCATCTTCTCAAAGAAATACCAGGAGATCGCCAATGCCATCGGTACCGAGATGCAGCATGGAGTGACCATCCTCGACGGTCACGGATGGTATACCGGACAAGAGATGAAGGTGCTCTGCATCCTGGCCCGAAAGAGAGAGAGCGTGAGCATGTTCAGACTCATCAAATCAATCGACCCCAACGCATTCGTCAGCCAGAGCAGCGTGATCGGAGTCTATGGAGAGGGATTCGACGAAATGAAAGTGAAAGTAAAAAACAAAGAATCATGAAAATCGTCTTCGCCACCAACAACAGCCATAAACTCACAGAAATCAGACAGATCCTCGGTCAGCAGATAGAAGTGCTCTCGCTGAGCGACATCGGTTGCCATGCCGATATCCCCGAGACCGCCGACACCCTCGAGGGAAACGCACTGCAGAAAGCACAATACGTCTGCGACCACTACCACATCAGTTGCTTCGCCGACGACACAGGACTCGAGGTCGACGCTCTCAACGGCGAGCCAGGCATCTACTCTGCCAGATATGCCGGCGAAGGGCACGACAGCGAGGCCAATATGCAGAAACTTCTGTCGAAATTAGGAGATAATAACAATCGGAATGCAAGATTCCGCACCATTATTGCGTTATTATTGGTGAAGGACGGTGAAGTAGAGCAACACCTCTTTGAGGGTAGTGTCGAAGGCACGATTATCAGAGAGCACCGCGGCACCACAGGATTCGGTTACGACCCTATCTTCCAACCCGACGGATATGACACCACCTTCGCCGAAATGGGCCTTGAAGCCAAAAACAAAATCTCACACCGCGCGAAAGCCGTGGAGCAACTGGCGGAGTTTTTCAAAAATGAGCATAACCCAACATAGATCACAACATCCGAAGGGGATGAGACGCTGTCTGACCGTCGTCCTCACCCTACTGCTGTCACTCACCGCAGATGCCGCTGCCATCGGCACCTGGAGCAGTTTCCTAGCCTATGGCAACATCACCCAAATACAACCTGCCGGCAAGAAGGTGTATGTGCTGAGCAGCAAAGGACTCTTCTCCTACCAACCCTCCGACCAAAGCGTGCAGACTTATGACAAGATGAATGTGCTGAATGACTGCAACATCGCTCATATCAGCTACTGCCAGTCAGCACGACGGCTCATCATCGTGTATGAGAACCAGAACATCGACCTGCTCGACGACAACGGAGAAGTGATGAATATCTCCGCCTACTACAACAAGTCGATGACTGCCGACAAAACCATCAATGAGGTGAAAGTCACAGGTAACTATGCCTATGTGGCCACCAACTTCGGCATCCTGAAAATCAATGTGGCAGAAGCCGAAATCACTGCTACCTACAACCTCGGACTACCGGTGAAGTCGACGGCCATCATGGGCGACGAAATCTATGCCGCCTGCGGCGCCAACGGTATCCTCAAAGCCCGGCTCACCGACAACTTGCTCGACAAGAGCTTCTGGAGCAAAGAGAGCGGCATCCATGTGAACCATATCTTCTGCCACAACAACACGCTTGTGGCTGCGGTCAACGGGGTCATCTACAGAAAAGAACAACAAGGATGGACTAAACTCTACGACCGCTACTACAGTTTCTGCAACCTCATCGGTGGAAAACTCGTCTTCGGCGAACCCAACTCGGTGTGGATCATGGATGAAGACAACCAACTGCTGACCACCAGCAAGAATGACAACAGCCTCAAAGCCTTCGCCTATGATGCCGCCAACCAATGCTACTGGAGCAACCAGCCCGACGGAAAACTATACTCACTCACGCTCGAGGGGAAAAACATCGTACCGATAATCACCGACATCAATCCTGACGGACCCAAATACAACTATTTCGGATTCCTCAGATATGCCAACAACACACTCTACTCCTGCGGAGGCGGTTTTGACGCATTCGCCGAACTCTTCAGGGAAGCCACCGTGCAAACCTACAGCGACAACGAATGGCACATCTACCAGGACGATATCAAGGAAGAAGTGAACAACCAGATGCAGGACATGACCTGCCTCGACTATGACCCCAAAAACCCCTCACACGTGTTTGTCGGCGGCAGGGCAGGACTCTATGAATACCTCGACGGGAAATTCATCAAGCATTACGACTGTGACAACAGTCCGCTGATGTATTCCACACCCGACAACAGCCGTGACTATATCCTCACACTCGGTATCAAATTCGACAAAGCAGGCAACCTCTGGTGCCTGAACAGTCTGACAGAAGGAAGATCCATCCTCCAGCTCAAGAGCGACGGCACCTGGGAAGACCATCACCAAGAGATACTCATGGATGACAACAAGAGGAGTCTGCCCAACATGAAATCACTCATCCTCGACAGCCGCGGACTGCTCTGGTTCTGCAACAACCACTGGTCGGTGCCTGGATTCTTCTGCTTCGACCCGTCGACAGAAGGCATCAACCACTATACAGAATTCATCAACGAAGACGGCACACGACTCAATCCCAACGGCATCCGCTGCGTAGCAGAAGACAAGGAAGGCAATATCTGGATAGGCTCGAACGTGGGTCCGCTGCTCCTGCCCGCAGAAGACATCAGCGGCGGTTCGAACGTCGTGCTGCAACAAGTGAAAGTGCCCCGCAACGACGGCACCAACTTCGCCGACTACCTGCTCAGCGGAGTCGATATCACCTGCATCGCCGTGGACGGAGGCAACCGAAAGTGGTTTGGCACCAATGGCAATGGCGCCTACCTCATCAGCGGCGACAACATGACGCAGATACACCACTTCCTCTCCACCAACAGCCTGCTGCTCTCCGACAACATCGAGTCGATAGCCATCAACGACCAGACGGGTGAGGTGTTCTTCGGCACCGACAACGGACTCTGCTCCTACATGAGCGATGCCACCTCCACCAGCGAGACGATGACCAAAGACAATGTGTATGCCTACCCCAATCCCGTGACACCCGACTACACCGGACTCATCACCGTGACGGGCCTCACCATGGACGCCGACGTGAAAATCGTCACCTCAAACGGTACGCTCGTGGCTCAGGGAAGAAGCAACGGCGGCACCTTCACCTGGGACGGATGCGACGACAACGGCCGAAAGGTGGCCTCTGGCGTGTATATGGTGGAAACAGCCACCAGCGACGGCAAAAAAGGCACGGTGTGCAAAATCGCCGTCGTCAGATAAACCGATAATCCTATCCCACCATGGACGACCGACACAGAATAGCATGGGTGGACATGGCCAGAGGCCTTTGCATGACGGCTATCCTGCTGTTTCATTCCGAGAAATACTATGTCGGCGAGGAGATCATCCCATACGCCCTCTATGTCGACAATGCCATCATCCTGTTCTTCTTCGTCTCAGGTTATCTCTTCCAGAATCCCCAGAAGGCCATTTCCGTGCCCCACAAGCTGCGTTCGGTGCTCCGGACGATGATTATCCCCTATTTCGTGTTCACGCTCATCCTGGCCCTTCCCAAGGCCCTTGCGCACGATGACACGAGCATCGCCGAGGTGCTGACCCGCATTCTCACGGGTCATGCGTCGTGGTTTATCGCCGCACTGATCGTATGCCAGTTGCTCTTCCTCGCGGTGCTGCGCATCGGCCGTGGCCGGATCAGGGTAATGTTCATCGCCTCTGCCCTACCCTACCTGTTGATCGCATTGCTGTATGGCCTGATGCCTTCCGACACATGGAGAGACCTCAATCTCTGGTGCTGGCAGAATGCTTGTCTGCTGTTGTTCTTCTTGTTCGGCGGCTTTCTCTACCGACGCATGGAGCACCGCCTGGCATGGATGCAGAGACCTGGTGTCATCATGCTCATGTCGGTGGTGCTGATTATCCTCAAATACGCGATTTGGAGAGAAAACTGGATGCTCACGCTTCAACCCGTCAACGTCACCTCATTCACGCTGTTGCTCATAGACGGGTCATTGGGCATCATCGTATTCATCGGAATAATCCGTCACCTGCCATCCATCCGCCTCGTATCGTTCACCGGCAGGCACTCCCTCTATTATTATTTCATCTGTGGAGGTGTGCCTTTCACTGTCAGCAAGGCGATGGAAACCGTCGGTTTCTCCTATCAAGGTATCTATCCGCAAGTGATGGTGGTATTCGTGATGGTGTATTTGATTTCCACCATTGTCGTCGGTATCATCAACAGGATATCATCATATTCTTTTTTCTTTTTAAAAAGAAAATAAAAAAATAAATGGAATATGATGTGGGGTTGAAAAGTGGAAAACTCCAGTTTTCCGGAAGTCGTCTCACTTATTCCAAGTTATGAGATGGTTATCCAATGGTGATGGTGGATTTTGTCAGTTTGATAATCAGCGGATTATGAGGTTATCCACACTTTATGGAAATGGTGGATAATCAGAGTGTGGAAATGTGGTGCAAGGAAGGAGGTGTGGAAAACGATGGGAAAAATGGGTTGTAAAAGGAATACTTTTCCCACTTTTTCGTGAAAAAGAAAAAGAATGTGGATATCAAAAGGGTTTTTTATACACTTATCCACACGTTATCCACAGTGTTTTCCACAATGAGAAATCAATTTCATCAGGATTTATTTTTGGAAGTGATGGAAAAAGTTTATTTTTGTGGTGGATAAAGCGCCAGCGGAGAAATTCAAGGTATGGCGCATTGAAAAAACGCACGACACAGCTATGGCCAAGAAAGAAAATGGACTGACACCGATGATGAAACAGTTTTTCACGCTGAAGGCGAAGCACCCTGACGCACTGATGCTGTTTCGTTGTGGTGATTTCTATGAGACGTATTGCGAGGATGCCATTGCGGCCTCAAAGATATTAGGTATCACCCTGACAAAGCGTAACAACGGCGGCACATCGGGATCGGCTGAGATGGCCGGTTTTCCGCATCATGCGCTCGACACCTATCTGCCCAAACTGATCCGCGCAGGGAGGCGTGTGGCCATCTGTGACCAGTTGGAAGATCCCAAACTCACCAAGACTTTGGTGAAAAGAGGGATTACCGAACTGGTGACGCCCGGTGTGGCGCTGAGTGACAATGTGCTCAATTACAAGGAAAACAATTTCCTGGCCGCCGTTCATTTCGGCAAGACGGCTTGTGGCGTGGCTTTTCTCGACATCTCGACGGGTGAGTTTATCACCGGTGAGGGAACTTATGACTACGTGGAGAAGCTCTTGGGCAATTTCCAGCCCAAGGAAGTGCTTTACGACCGGTCGCACAAATCCGATTTCGAGCGCTACTTCGGTTCAAGATACTGCGTTTTTGAGTTGGATGACTGGGTTTTCACCGACCAGACATCACGTCAGAAGTTGCTCAAGCATTTCCATACGCGCAATCTGAAAGGATTCGGTGTCGACCATCTGCAGAATGGTGTGGTGGCAGCGGGAGCGATCCTGCAATACCTGGAGATGACACAGCACACACAGATCAGTCATATCACGTCGATCTCACGCATTGAAGAAGAAAAATACGTCAGACTCGACAAGTTCACGATCCGCTCGCTTGAACTGGTGAATACGATGCAGGATGAGGGAACCTCTCTGCTGAAAGTCATCGACAAGACAATCACAGCCATGGGAGGCCGTATGCTGCGGCGGTGGGTGATTTTCCCCCTCAAGGACGAGAAACCCATCAACGACCGGTTGGATATAGTGGATTATTTCTACCGTGAGCCCGACTTCAGGCAGTGCATGGATGAGCAGTTGCACCAGATCGGCGATTTGGAGCGCATCATCTCGAGAGTAGCTACGGGACGTGTGTCGCCGCGGGAGATTGTGCAGTTGAAAGTGGCTTTGCAGGCCATCGAACCGATCAAGACTGCCTGTATGAGTGCCGACAATCCTGTTTTGAAGCGGCTTGGAGAGCAAATCAACATCTGCCGTTCGATCAGGGACCGTATCGCACGTGAGATACAGAATGACCCTCCTCTCTTGGTGAACAAAGGCAAAGTGATCAAGGATGGGGTGAACGCACAGTTGGATGAGTTGCGCAGCATCGCCTACAGTGGAAAAGACTATCTGCTGAAAATCCAGGAGCGGGAAGCTGCGCAGACAGGCATTTCGTCTCTGAAAATCGGTTACAACAACGTCTTCGGCTATTATCTGGAGGTGCGCAACACCTATAAGGACAAAGTGCCGGCTGAATGGGTGAGAAAACAGACGCTCGCCCAGGCAGAGCGTTATATCACACAAGAACTGAAGGAATATGAGGAGAAAATCCTGGGGGCGGAAGACAAGATCCTGTCGTTGGAAACCCAACTCTTCAACGAACTGGTGATGGCTGTGCAGGAATTCATCCCAGCCATACAGATCGATGGCAATCTGGTGGCGCGCATCGACTGTCTGCTGTCATTTGCCGTGTCATCAGAAGAAAACCACTATATGCGGCCGGTGATCGATAACTCTGAAGTAATCGATATCAAAGCAGGAAGGCATCCGGTGATCGAGACCCAACTGCCCCTTGGAGAGCGGTATGTGCCCAATGATATCCTCTTGGACAACGAGCGGCAGCAGATCGTGATCATCACAGGTCCTAACATGGCCGGTAAATCGGCGCTGTTGCGTCAAACGGCATTGATCGTACTGATGGCCCAGATCGGTTGTTTCGTGCCCGCAGAACAAGCGAGAATCGGTCTGGTGGACAAAATATTCACCCGTGTGGGTGCCTCGGATAATATCTCATTGGGTGAGTCTACTTTCATGGTGGAAATGACCGAGGCCGCCAATATTCTCAACAACGTGTCGTCGAGATCGTTGGTGCTGTTTGATGAGTTGGGACGTGGTACCTCTACCTATGATGGCATATCGATCGCATGGGCCATCGTGGAGTATCTGCATGAGCATAGCAAGTCACGCGCACGTACTTTATTCGCTACGCATTACCATGAATTGAATGAGATGGAGAAGAACTTCCCCCGCATCAAGAACTATAATGTGAGCGTGAAGGAGATCGACGGGAAAGTGATATTCCTCCGCAAGTTGATGCGAGGAGGATCGGAGCATTCCTTTGGTATTCATGTGGCAGAGATAGCCGGTATGCCGAAAAGCATTGTGAAGCGTGCCAACGTGATACTGAAGCAGTTGGAAGCAGACAACAGCAATGTGGGTGTGGTTGGTAAGCCCTCTGCTCAGTCGATACAGCAGTCGAGAGAGGGCATGCAACTCAGTTTCTTCCAGTTGGATGACCCTGTGCTCATGCAGGTGCGTGATGAGATCTTAGGGTTGGATATCAACAACCTTACTCCTGTAGAGGCACTCAACAAACTCAATGAGATCAAGAAAATCGTCAGTGGAAAGTCATAGATTCACTTGATTTTCATCCATTTACCTCCTATCATACAGGCGACGCCGAGGAGGACGAATGGGATGCTCAGCAACTGTCCCATATCGAGCGGCAGTGCATTCTCAAATTCCACCTGATTGATTTTGGTGAATTCGATGAAAAAGCGAGCCGTGAAGATCAGGGTGAGGCACAGTCCGAAGAAAAATCCCGTGCCTACCTTTTCGGGCCGACGGCGGTAGATCCACCATCCGATGAAGAAAAAGAGGAGATAGACGATGGCCTCGTAGAGCTGTCCGGGATGGCGCGGTGCTGATGCCATGTCGGGTCCTGCTTGTATGAAATAGAACCCCCAAGGCATATCCGTCACTTTTCCGATAATCTCAGAGTTCATGAGATTTCCCAAGCGGATGAAACAAGCGGTGATGGGCGTGGCGATGGCGATGTTGTCAAGCACTTGCCACAGGTTGAGGTGTGTCTTTTTGTAATAGATATAGAGAGCGAGCATCAGTCCGAGTGTACCACCATGCGATGCAAGTCCTTCATATCCAGTGAATTTCCATGATCCATCAGTCATTTTATGGATGGGTAGAAACATCTCTATCACGTGATCGAAACTACTGAGGAAATAGTCGGGTTCATAGAAGAGACAGTGCCCCAGTCGTGCCCCGATGAGTATTCCTAAGAAGCAGTAGATGAAAAGCGGTTCAAAGAGTTCCTCCTTGATTTTCTGTTCTTTATAGAGTTTCTTGACGATGAGATAAGCCAGTATCAGTCCGATGAGCCAGCAGAGCGAATACCATCTGATGCCGAAATGGCCGATGGTGAAAGCCATCTCATTGGGATTCCATACGATATAGAGCAGTGGATTCATGGAAAATACGGTTTTAATGATGATCAGCTGTGATTATACGTTGAAACGGAAGTGCATGATATCACCGTCTTGTACGACGTAGTCCTTGCCTTCGATGCCCATTTTCCCGGCTTCACGCACAGCGGCCTCTGATCCATATTTGATGTAGTCATCGTATTTGATGACCTCTGCGCGGATGAAACCTTTCTCGAAATCGGTGTGAATGACACCGGCGCACTGCGGGGCTTTCCATCCCTTATGATAGGTCCAGGCTTTCACCTCCATTTCACCAGCTGTGATGAAGGTCTCAAGATTGAGCAGCGAATATGCCTTTTTAATCAGTCGGTTGACACCGCTTTCCTCCAGTCCCAGTTCATCGAGGAACATCTTTTTATCCTCGTAGCTTTCAAAACTGGCGATATCTTCCTCTGTTTTGGCAGCAATGACCAGCACCTCGGCACCCTCCTCGCGAGCAGCTTCCTCGACACGCCGGGAATAATCATTGCCATTGAGGGCACTTGACTCATCGACGTTGCAGACATATAGAACGGGTTTGGCGGTAAGCAGGAAGAGGTCGTGAGCAGCCTGTTGCTCGTCTTTGCTGTCAAAAGAGACGATGCGTGCGTTTTGTCCTTTCTCAAGCACTTCCTTGTATGCTGTGAGAACGGCGACCTCTATTTTTGCTTCCTTATTTCCCACGGAAGCCGCTTTCTGCTGTTTGGCCAACCGCGACTCGATGGTCTCCAGGTCTTTCAGTTGCAGTTCGGTATCTATGATTTCCTTGTCGCGGATGGGGTCGATGGTACCGTCGACATGGGTGATGTTGTCGTCGTCGAAACAGCGCAGCACATGGATGATGGCATCTGTCTCACGGATATTTCCGAGGAATTTATTGCCTAACCCCTCCCCTTTCGAAGCCCCTTTCACGAGTCCTGCGATATCGACGATCTCACAGGTAGCAGGGACGATGCGTCCGGGGTGAACCAATTCTGCAAGGCGGTTGAGTCTCTCATCGGGAACGGTGATCACTCCCACATTGGGTTCTATGGTGCAAAAAGGGAAGTTGGCCGCCTGCGCTTTAGCACTCGACAGACAGTTGAACAAAGTGGATTTACCTACGTTAGGTAGTCCTACGATACCGCATTTTAATGCCATGATATGATGATTTTACTTTAAAAAACGCAATTATTCGGCAAAGTTACTGAAAAAGGAGTGCAGAACAAAAAGAACTCGTTCTTTTTTTACCTATTCATCTGGATTTGTCGTAGTTGTTGGTTCATCTGGATTTGTCGTAGTTGTTGGTTCATCTTGATTTGTCGTAGTTGTTGGTTTATCTTGATTTGTCGTAGTTGGTTCATCGGGATTTGTCGTAGTTGGTTCATTTGGTTTTGTCGTAGTTGTTGGTTCATTTGGATTTGTCGTTGTTGGTTCATCGGGATTTGTCGATGTTGGTTCATTTGGATTTGTCGTTGTTGTTGGTTCATCTGTATTTGTCGATGTTGGTTCATCGGGATTTGCAATCCCGATGCTTTGAGTATAAGGATTTTTAATCCGATAAAATCGCATTGCAAATGCTTATACTCCTTGCGGGAGGATTGCAAATCCTCCCGAACAGTGTATCCGTCCGAACAGATTGTTCCTTCGTTCATCTTGATTTGTCGTAGTTGTTGGTTCATCGGGATTTGCAATCCCGATGCTTTGAGTATAAGGATTTTTAATCCGATAATCGCATTGCAAATGCTTATATTCAATGCGGGAGGATTGCAAATCCTCCCGAACAGTGTATCTGTCCGAACAGATGGACTTCTTCGGACAGTGTCTGCTATACTTTGTCTATGGGGTTTGACAGGCGAGGCAGTGGTGGCATTGGTGTCAGTGGGCTTCGAGCCAGTTGCTCCCCCACCCTGCGTCAGCGATGAGGGGCACTTTGAGTTGGTAGGCATTCTCCATTTCCTGAAGTACGATACGCTCGACGATCTCTTTTTCTTCGGGTACCACGCTGAAATTGAGTTCGTCGTGCACCTGAAGGATCATTTTTGATTTCAGGTGCTCTTCTTTGAATCGTTGATGGATATGGATCATAGCCACCTTGATGATGTCGGCCGCTGACCCTTGTATCGGTGCGTTGATAGCATTACGCTCGGCAAAGCCCCTCACTGTAGCGTTTCTGCTATTGATATCGGGCAAGTATCTCCTGCGTTTGAAGAAGGTCTCCACATATCCTTTCTCCCTTGCCACTTCCTTGCAGGTCTCCATGTATTCTTTCACTTTCGGGAAAGACTCGAAATAGCCATCAATCAACTGCCTTGCCTCTGCACGGTCGATTTCCAGGCGCTCTGCCAGTCCGAAGACGGTGATGCCATAGATGATGCCGAAATTGGCCCTTTTGGCTTTACGCCGCTGGTCGCTGGTCACCTCTTCTATTTTCTCTTTATAGATATTGGCAGCTGTGGCGGCATGGATGTCATGCCCCTCTTTGAACGCTTGTATCATGTTCTGGTCATCGCTGAGGTGGGCCATGACCCTGAGTTCGATCTGGCTATAGTCGGCAGAGAAGAACAGTTCACCTTCCTCGGGTATGAAAGCCTTGCGGATTTCCTTGCCATCCTCGCCTCTGACCGGGATATTCTGCAGGTTGGGATCACTTGACGAGAGTCTGCCGGTGGCCGTCACCGTTTGGTTGAAGGAAGTATGGATATGTCCGGTCTTGGGGTTGATGAGTTCTGGTAGTGCATCGATATAGGTACCGAGGAGTTTTTTGAGACCTCTGAACTGCAGGATTCTCTCCACGATCTCGTGTTTTCCCCGTAGGGTTTGCAGCACCTCTTCAGAAGTGACGTATTGTCCGGTTTTCGTCTTTTTGGGTTTTTCGATGATTTTCATCTTGTCGAAGAGGATATCACCCACCTGCCGAGGGGACGAGATATTGAAAGATTGTCCGGCGAGTGCATAGATACGTTGTTCGATCTCATTCATGCGTTGTGTGAAGGAGCGTGAAGTCTCGGCGAGGGATTGTGTGTCGATACGCACGCCGTTTCGTTCCATGTCGGCGAGCACCCTGACGAGTGGCATCTCTATCTCATGAAAGAGTTGTCTGGCTCCCACTTCATCGAGTTTGGGATCAAGCACGTTTTTGAGTTTGAGTGTGACATCAGCATCCTCAGCGGCATATTCATACACCTCTTCGGGTTTGAGGTCACGCATGGATTTTTGTTTTTTTCCTTTAGGTCCGATCAGTTCATCGATATGGATGGTTTTATAGTTGAGATAAGCTTCAGCCATGAAATCCATGTTATGTCTCAGTTCGGGTTGGATGAGATAGTGAGCGATCATCGTGTCCCAGAGATCACCTTTGAGTTCGATGCCGTAGTTGGCCAGCACCTGAAGGTCGTATTTGATGTTTTGTCCGATTTTAACAATTTTTGGATTTTCGTACAGAGGTCGGAAAATTTCCACGATTTTTTGAGCATCTTCCTTTTTTTCGGGAACAGGCACATAAAAAGCCTGGTTTTCTTTGACAGCGAAGCTCAAACCCACCAATTCTGCCTCAATGGGAGATGTGGATGTCGTCTCCGTGTCTAAACTCAAAAAATCAAATGTCAATAAAAAATCATATAATTTTTTAATATCTTCCTCTTTTTCAATTAGTTGATAATCGTGATCGATTGTTTTAAGGCTCTCAAAACTCGATTTTTTTTCAGAATCCGCATCGTCGGTCGAAAAATCTCCAAATAAATCAAGTTGGAAAGAGGGTTTTTTAACAATTTTTTGAGTTTGTCCGATAAATTTTTCGGTAAGGCTTTTGAACTCGAGTTCGGAGAAGATGCTTCTGAGTTGTGTCTCGTCAGGAGTGGTGAACAGCAAATCATCGAGGTTGAGTTTCACCGGCACATCTGTTTTGATGGTAGCGAGGAAGTGTGAGAGTTTGATATCGTCGACATGCTCCTCCACTTTTTTTCTGAGAGCCCCTTTGAGTTGATCGGTATGAGCCAGAAGATTGTCCACGGTTTGAAATTCGGAGATCAGTTTGACAGCCGTCTTCTCCCCTACCCCTGGGCATCCAGGGAAATTATCAGCAGAGTCGCCCATGAGCGCGAGCAGTTCGATCACCTGTTGTGGTTTCTCTATGCCGTATTTGGCATTGATTTCATTGACACCAAGGATCTCATACCCCCCGCCATGTCGTGGTCGGTACATATATACGTTGTCACGAATCAGTTGGCCATAGTCCTTGTCGGGAGTCAGCATATAGGTGGAAAGATCTTGCTGTGAAGCCTGCAACGCCAAGGTACCGATGATGTCGTCAGCCTCGAATCCATCCTCCATCAAGACCGGAATACGCATGGCTTTGAGGATATCTTTGATGATGGGCACTGAGAGCAGGATATCCTCAGGTGTTTTTTCTCTTTGGGCCTTGTATTCCGGAAAAACATCACTTCGGAATGTAGGTCCGTGCGGGTCGAAGGCCACACCGATATATTTGGGTTTTTCTTTGGTGATGATCTCATGCAGTGTATTGCAAAATCCCAGGATGGCCGACGTGTTGAGTCCTTTGGAATTGATTCTGGGACTTTTGATAAAAGCATAATACGACCGATAAATCAAGGCGTATGCATCAATGAGGAATAGTTTTTCCATCTTTATGAATGAGGTGAATAAAACGACTTACGATGAATTTTCTGTGTAAAAGTACGAATTATTTTTGATTATTACGAGATAAAAGCTTAATTTTGTATCAAAATTATTTGCAATGGATTATCTTTCACTGATCAGAAAACCGATTGATGACGAATTGTCGGAGTTTATCCGGCTTTTTGAGGAGTCACTTTCCCACACTGACGGATTGCTTTCCGAGACTTTGGAACATATCCGCAAGCGCGGTGGCAAGCGTATGCGGCCGATTTTGACGCTGCTGATCGCCAAGAATTATGATCAGGTGAATAGTACGACGCAGCAAGCTGCGCTGGGTCTTGAGCTCTTGCATACGGCCAGTTTGGTGCACGATGATGTGGTGGATGAGAGCAGTGAGCGCCGTGGTCAACCGTCAGTCAATGCCTCGTTTAACAACAAGGTGGCCGTGCTTGTGGGGGATTATATTCTGTCAACTGCGCTTTATCATGTTTCCTTGACAGAGAATACCCGTATCATCACCAGTCTTGCCCAGTTGGGACGGATTTTGTCGAGTGGTGAGCTGCTCCAAATGAATAATTTCAAGGACCAGGGTATTTCTGAGGAGGTGTATTATGAGGTGATCAGTAAGAAAACCGCCTCATTGTTTGCCACCTGTGCCCAGAATGGAGCGTTGTCGGTAGGAGCCTCGGATGAAGAGGTGAAAGCCGCCTATCAATTCGGTCATGCCATCGGAATGATTTTCCAGATCCGTGATGACATCTTCGATTATTATGACTCCAAGGAGATCGGCAAGCCTACTGGAAATGATATGGCAGAGGGAAAATTGACCCTTCCGGTGATCTATGCACTGAAGAATTTTGGCTATGATTCGATGTTGAATCTCGCCCGGAAAGTGAAAACCGGCGCCATTAATAAGGATGAAATCGCCGTTTTGGTCGACTTTGCCAAGGTGAGTGGAGGTATTGATTATGCGGTATCGAAGATGAATGAGTTTAGTCAGCAAGCACAAGCATATATTGATTTTCACGTGAAACATTCTGCAATCCGAGAAGCGCTTTCCAAGTATCTTGAGTTTGTGGCTTTACGTCATATTTAGATGATTTCAGATAAAAAGTGGGGGAGGGATAAAGGTATTTATTCACCCTTGAAATATGAGAGACGCCTCAGTGAGACGTCTCTACTTTTTTTGCCATGGGAGACGCCTCAGTGAGACGTCTCTACTTTTTTTGGCCATGGGAGACGCCTCAGTGAGACGTCTCTACTTTTTTTGGCCATGAGAGACGCCTCAGTGAGACGTCTCTACTTTTTTTGGCCATGGGAGACGCCTCAGTGAGACGTCTCTACTTTTTTGGATTGGGTTTTTATTGATCAGAAGAATTTTGTTTCTTGTCCGATGACCTCGCTGAGCAGCATATTTGCCAATCGGCTTGTTCCGAGGCGGAACCATTTGTTGGTCAGCCATTGTTCACCCAGAATTTCCTTGACGATGGTGTAGTAGATCAGCGCGTCGGTGACTGTGTTGAGACCACCAGCCGGTTTAAAACCGATCTGAATACCCGTCTGCTCATAGTATTCCTTAATGGCCTGGCACATCACATAGGCAGCCTCCGGTGTGGCAGCAGGACTCAGTTTGCCGGTGGAAGTCTTGATATAATCCGCACCAGCATACATCGACAGAATAGATGCTTTTTTGATGTTTGAAGCCGTTTTGAGGCATCCTGTCTCAAGGATCACTTTCATGGCTTTCTCGCCACAGGCCTGTTTGAGTTCGTTGATATCGTCGCAAACACCCTCATAGTCGCCGCTGAGGAATTTACCCACGGGCATAACGATATCGATTTCGGTAGCACCGTCTTTCACGGCCAGTGCGGTTTCAGCCACTTTTACCTCGATCAATGCTTGTGATGATGGAAAACTGCCCGAGACACATGCGATTTCGACCCCATCGACCTCCAGTGTATTGCTGACGACGCTGGCGAAACAAGGATAGACGCAGATGGTGGCGACGTGGGGTAGGTGAGGGTAGACTTCATCAAATTGGTTTACTTTCTCGGTGAAAGCCATGATGCTCTGGTCGGAGTCCGTGGTGCTCAGTGAGGTGAGTTCCACGCTTCCCATGAGGAATTTCTTGACTTCCAGCGTATCATTCTGCGGTACTTTCTCGGCAATAATCCGCTTGACCTCTTCGGCGATGGCGTTATCATCCAGTTGGGTGTTGTATTTGCTCAGCACCTCATCGTATTTGCTCTTAGGCAGAGCATTTTCTTTTTTCAGTTGCATGATATTAATGGTTTTAGTGAATAAATTTGCTTTTTAAAATTATGAATCTATGTTTTTTTATGCGATTTACGCTTTCAGTTTCGGGTTGGCGATGTGTCTCAGACTATCACGATTTGTTTTCTTTTGCATGGTTTTGATGAACTCCTCAGTGAGGTTGACCCCAGTTTGGTTGGCCAGGCACACCAGTACAAACAAGACATCCGCCATTTCCTCGCCGATATTGTCTTTTTCCCCTGGTTTGAAACTCTGGTCGCCATATTTCCGGGCCATCACGCGCGCCAGTTCTCCCACTTCTTCGGTAAGGCATGCCATATTGGTGAGCTCTGAGAAATATCTCACGCCATATTCATGGATCCAGTTGTCGACTTGCCGCTGGATTTCTTTCATAGAAAGCTCTTTTGTGCTCATATCATTCTTTGTTTTTGGTGTCCATACAGATGGTGACAGGTCCATCATTGAGCAATTCTACTTTCATATTCGCTCCAAATTCACCTGTACCGATGTTTTTTCCCAATGAAAGTTGGAGAATTCTGCAAAATTCCTCATAGAGAGGGACAGCAGTTTCGGGTTTTGCCGCTTTGATCCACGAAGGGCGGTTTCCTTTCTTGTAGGAAGCATAGAGTGTGAATTGGCTGACGACCAATATATCGCCGCCTGTCTCGAGAATACTTTTGTTCATCACGCCATTCTCATCATCAAAGATCCTGAGATTGATGATTTTTCTCACCATCCATTCGATGTCCTCTTTGTCATCATCATCGCAGATGCCCAGCAAGACCAGCATTCCCTGTCGGATTTGCGACTTCACTTGGCCTTCGATGGTGACAGAGGCTTTAGAGACACGTTGTATGACCGTACGCATGTGTATTTATTGTTTTGTATTTTGGAAATAATCGAAGAGAATATTGGCTTTCGCACTGCCGATGAGAGGAATGAGTTCTTCCAGCGGCGTCTCTTTGATGCGTTTCACCGATTTCAGTTTTTTCAAGAGGATTTCCTTGGTTTTCGGACCGATGCCTTTCACGCTGTCGAGTTCTGAATGCAGCGCATGCTTGCTGCGTTTATCCCTATGGAAAGAGATGGCGTAGCGGTGCACCTCGTCTTGGATCTGTGTGAGGATATGGAAGAGTTCGCTGTCGGTTTTCATCCCGATGACAACTGGCGGGAAGCCATAGAGCAGTTCGTTGGTGCGGTGCTTGTCATCTTTTGCCAGTCCTGCTATTGGAATATCGATGTGCAGTTGATCCTGGATGACCTGCCTGACCACCTCCATTTGTCCTTTTCCTCCATCGGTGATGATGAGGTCGGGTAGGGGAGTACCCTCTTCGATCATGCGTGAATAGCGTCGGTAGACCACCTCTTTCATCGATGCGTAGTCATCCGGACCCACGACGGTTTTGATGTTGTATTTCCGGTAGTCTTTTTTGCTTGGTTTCATGGCTTTGAACACCACGCAACCCGCGACAGCATCCGATCCGCTGATATTGGAATTGTCGAAGCATTCGATCTGGTAGGGCAGTTTTGGCAGTTTCAGCGCGGTCTGCAGTTCTTTCATGAGCCGAGTCTGTCGCTGTTCGGGATTGAGTTTCTCGCTCTGTTTGAGTCTGTCCACTTTATATTGTTTTCCATTCATTTCAGAGAGGTCGAGCAAGTGTTTTTTATCCCCTCTTTGTGGAATGGTGACTGTCACGCCATCGAGATGCCATTCGATGTCTTCTGGCAGGATGATTTCCTTGGCATCGCTGTGGAAGCGCTTTCTGATTTCCGGTATAGCCAGGGCCAGCAGTTCCTCATCCGTTTCATCGAGTTTGCGTTTGTATTCGATGGTGAAGGCCTGGTTGATGCTGCCGTTGGTGACGTGCATATAGTTGATGAACGCCGTTTTCCGATGTTCGTCGTTGGTGATGCTGAAAACATCGACATTGTTGATGGTGTGACTCACCACCTCGCTTTTGGCGCAGAACGCTTCGATCATGGCGATTTGGTGTTTGATGATTTCCGCCTCTTCGAATCGGAGTTGTCCGGCCAGTCTGGTCATCTCCTCCTGCAGTTGTCGGATGACGTTTCGTGTATTCCCCTTGAGGATTTCCCGAGCTTTATTGATATTGTTCTGATAGTCCTCGTAGGATTGTTTTCCCACGCAGGGTGCATCGCAGATATGGAGGTGGTATTTGAGGCACGTCTTGTATTTACCTTCCTGTATGCGTTCGAGCGTCATCGGCATGTTGCACGCACGCGGTTTGAACAGTTTCTTGATCAGTTCAAGAACGGTGAACATCGGTCCCAGGTGGCTGTAGGGTCCGTAGTACGTACCCCCTTTGGGTTTGAGGTTTCTGGTTTTGAAGATACGAGGAAAAGGTTCGTTGGTCACGCAGATGCTCGGGTAGGTTTTACCGTCTTTGAGCAGTACGTTGTATTTAGGTTTGTATTTTTTGATCAGGCTGTTTTCAAGGAGCAAGGCATCTTCTTCGGAGTTGACCACGGTGTAGGAGATGTCGCAGATTTTGCTTACCAGCACTTTGGTTTTGAACCGGTCGACCTCTTTATGGAAATAGGAAGCCACTCGTCGTTTAAGCGCCTTGGCCTTGCCCACGTAGATGATATTGCCGTCTGCATCCCAGAACTGGTAGCTTCCTGGTTGTTCTGGCATGTTGGCGACGATGTTTTTGAGTTTGGCGTTGATGATTTCTTTTTCCTCGTTTTTCATAGGTGTTTGTTTCACGTGAAACGTGGCTTGGGGTAGGGGTGTGCACCCAAGCACACCCCTGTTGTTTTTTTTCTACACTTGCATGAGTGTTGTGATTTCCACGGCATCGCCGAAAGCCTCCCGTCCGTTGAGTCCTTCGCCGGTGATTTCGATGAGGAAGTTCATGTAGGTCTTTTTGGGGTGGAATTTGTTGACCAGGTTGAGAGCAGCCTTCATGGTTCCTCCGGTGGCCAGCAAGTCATCGTGCAGGAGCACCACGTCGTTTTCGTCGATGGCGTCCTCGTGTATTTCGATGGTGTCGATGCCGTATTCTTTGGAGTAGGATTCCTGCACGGTTTTGGCGGGCAGTTTTCCCGGTTTTCTACAGAGCACGATTCCGGCTCCGAGTCTGACGGCCAGTGCTGATGCCATGACGAAGCCACGGCTTTCGATGCCCACGATTTTGGTGATGCCTTTGTCCTTGTAGAGTTCGTAGAGTTCGTCGAGCATGATCTTGAGGCACTCCGCGTTTTTGAAGAGTGTGGTGACATCTCTGAAGTTGACGCCTCTCACCGGGAAGTCGGGGATGCATCGCAGGTTGTCTAGTAATACTTTGTTGTTCATTGTTGTGTGATATTTGGTTTGGTTTGTTTCACGTGAAACATGATTTTTATTTTACATTTTTATCTGCCCATCATCACGAGCATGGCATTGATGTCGGAGGGTGAGACGCCTGGGATGCGGCTTGCCTGGGCCAGGGTTTCGGGATTGATCCGGAGGAGTTTTTGTCGTGCTTCGATAGAGATCTGTGTCATGTTTTGGTAGTCGAAGTGTCCCCGGATATGAATATCCTCCAGTCGGTGCATTTTGTCGGCGATGATGCGTTCTCGGTCGATGTATCCTTTGTATTTCATTCTCACCTCAGCGGCCTCGGAGATTTCTTCCTGTCGGTTGGGCAGTGAGAGGATCATCTCTTTGAGTCGCGGCACCATTTCCATGAGAGCTTTCATATCGATCTGTGGACGTCCGAGCAAGTCGACGGCTTTGCATCCATAGTGGAGTGGGGTAGTGCCGAGATGTTCGAGCATTGCGTTCACGTCTTTGGGATGGATGGACGTATTCTGGCAGAGTTGTATGATCTGTTCGACAGCCTGTTTTTTCTCCATCCACCAGTTGTAGCGTTCTTGCGAGGCGATGCCCAGTTGGTAGGCCTTTTCGGTGAGTCGAGCGTCGGCGTCGTCTTGTCGGAGCAGGATGCGGTATTCTGCCCTGGAGGTGAACATGCGGTAGGGTTCGTCGACCCCTTTGGTGACGAGGTCGTCGATCAGTACGCCGATATAGCTTTCGTCGCGGTGCATGACGAAGGGTTGTCCCCCTCCGCAGCAGATGGCGGCGTTGATGCCCGCCACGATACCCTGTCCGCCCGCCTCCTCATATCCTGTGGTGCCATTGACCTGTCCTGCGAGGAACAGTCCGCTGATGATTTTCGACTCCAGAGAGTGTTTGAGTTGTGTGGGGTCAAAGAAGTCGTATTCGATGGCGTAGCCAGGTCGGTAGACTTTGACGTCGCGCAGGGCGGGGATTTGTCGGAGGGCTTCGATTTGCACGTCCATGGGCATGCTTGAGGAGAATCCGTTGAGATACATCTCGTTGGTAGTTTCCCCTTCCGGTTCGAGGAAGAGCATGTGTTGTCCGCGTTCGGGGAAGGTGACCAGTTTGGTTTCGATCGAAGGGCAGTATCGTGGTCCGATGCTTTGGATTTGTCCGTTATAGAGCGGAGAGTCATCGAGTCCTCCCCTGAGGATATCATGCACGGCGTTGTTGGTGTAGCAGATCCAGCAGTTGAGTTGTCGCAGCGGTCGGTGCTGGTCGAGGAAGCTGAACTGGTGGAAGTCGTGTTCACCGTCCTGCAGTTCCATATCCTCGAAGTGCACGGATCGCCGGTCGATGCGCACGGGAGTGCCTGTTTTCATCCTGGCGGTGTTGATGCCGTGCCGTGTGATGCTGTCGGTGAGGTGAGTCACGGCAGGTTCTGCGATGCGTCCTCCCGGCACCTTGCACCGTCCGATGTGCATGAGTCCGTTGAGGAAGGTGCCGGCGGTGATGACGATGCTCTTGGCATGGATTTCGACGCCCCATATGGTTTTCACGCCAGTGGCCTGCCCGTTCTCGACGATGAGTTCCTCCACCTGGTCTTGCCAGATGTCGAGATTTGGTGTCAGGTCGAGTCTCTCTCTCCATTTCCAGATGAACTTACCGCGGTCGCATTGTGCGCGCGGGCTCCACACGGCAGGTCCTTTTGAGCGGTTGAGCATTCTGAACTGTATGGCGGTGGCATCGGTGACGATTCCCATCTCACCGCCGAGGGCATCGATTTCCCTCACGATTTGTCCTTTGGCGATGCCTCCGATGGCCGGGTTGCAGCTCATCTGTGCGATTTTGTTCATATCCATGGTCACGAGCAGTGTGCTTGCCCCCATCTTGGCGGCAGCTGTTGCGGCCTCGCATCCGGCATGTCCGCCGCCCACGACCACCACGTCATATTTCATTTTATAGTTGTTCATACCTTGTTGAAAGCATCTTTCCACCGCAAAAGTAAGCATAATAATCCGATTTTTTAAGAAAATGCTTTGATTTATCATTAAAATATACTATTTTTGCATGTCCAAAGTGTGTGGACAATACCTATAAGCAGGTATTTTGAGCCTTATTAACCATTGATGCGAATACTATCCTTTTGGGAATAAATTCAAATTATTTTTTATATCATTAAATCTCAATCATTTATGTGGTTATTAAATTCTTCTATCGGTAGGAAGGTGGTGATGTCTGTCACAGGCGTCGCGTTGATCCTATTCCTGACGTTCCATTGCTGTATGAACGTCGCGGCACTTTTCTCTGCAGATGCCTACAACTGGATTTGCGAGTTGCTGGGTGCCAACTGGTATGCAGTGGTGGCTACGCTTGGACTGGCTGCCCTTGCAGTGATTCACATTGTCTATGCGTTCATCCTGACGGCCCAGAACCGTCGTGCCCGTGGCAATGAGCGTTATGCGGTGACCGACACGCCGGCCAAAGTGGAGTGGGCATCACAGAACATGCTGGTGCTGGGTATCATCATCCTGATCGGTCTTCTGCTTCACCTTTACAATTTCTGGTATAACATGATGTTTGCCGAGTTGTTGGGTATGGAAGGTCTGGCTCATTCGCCCAGTGACGGTTTCGCATGGATTGTGGAGACCTTCTCGAATCCCGTGTTTGTCGTTCTCTACGTGATCTGGATCGTAGCGATCTGGTTCCATCTCTCTCATGGTTTCTGGAGTGCCATGCAGACCCTCGGATGGAGTGGCAAGATTTGGTTGAACCGCTGGAAGTTGATCGGTCTGGTCTACGTGACCGTGCTGATGCTCTGTTTCCTGGTGGTGGTGCTGGCCTTTGCCTTCAAGTGTGCTCCCAGTCTCTGTTGCACGTTATAACAGTCTTCTAACTCATTAAATCCCGAAAGATCATGACAAAGAAAATAGATTCAAGAATTCCTGAAGGACCAGTAGCAGAGAAATGGACCAACTACAAGGCCCACCAGCGTCTGGTGAATCCGAAGAACAAGCTGAAGCTCGACGTCATCGTGGTAGGCACGGGTCTGGCAGGAGCCAGTGCGGCCGCCAGCCTTGGTGAGATGGGTTTCAATGTGATCAACCTTTGCATCCAGGACTCCCCCCGTCGTGCTCACTCGATTGCAGCCCAGGGAGGTATCAATGCCGCCAAGTGCTATCAGAACGACGGCGACTCCGTCTACCGTCTGTTCTACGACACCGTGAAGGGTGGTGACTACCGTGCCCGCGAGGCCAATGTGTACCGTCTGGCCGAGGTGTCGAACAATATCATCGACCAGTGTGTGGCTCAGGGTGTGCCTTTTGCCCGTGAGTATGGTGGCATGTTGGCCAACCGCTCCTTCGGTGGTGCCCAGGTGTCGCGTACGTTCTACGCCAAGGGTCAGACCGGCCAGCAGTTGCTGTTGGGTGCCTACAGTTCGCTGAGTGCCCAGGTTCAGGCTGGCAAGGTGAAGCTTTACACCCGTTATGAGATGGAGGATGTGGTGATCGTCGACGGCCGTGCCCGCGGCATCATCGCCAAGAACCTCGTCACCGGTAAGTTGGAGCGTTTCTCCGCCAATGCTGTGGTGATCGCCACCGGTGGTTATGGCAACACCTATTTCCTCTCCACCAATGCTATGGGTTGCAACTGCACCGCCGCTGTGCAGTGCTACCGCAAGGGAGCCTATTTTGCCAATCCCTCTTATGTGCAGATCCACCCCACCTGCATCCCCGTACACGGCGACAAGCAGTCGAAGTTGACGCTGATGTCGGAGTCGTTGCGTAACGACGGCCGTATCTGGGTGCCCAAGAAGTTGGAGGATGCCAAGGCATTGCAGGCCGGCACCAAGCAAGGTTATGAGATTCCTGAGGAAGACCGCGACTACTATCTGGAGCGCCGTTATCCCGCATTCGGCAACCTCGTGCCCCGCGACGTGGCCTCACGTGCCGCCAAGGAGCGTTGCGACAAGGGATATGGAGTCAACAACACCGGTTTGGCCGTGTTCCTTGATTTCTCCGAGTCGATCAACCGTCTCGGTCTGGATGTGATCATGCAGCGTTACGGCAACCTCTTCGAGATGTATGAGGAGATCACCGATGTCTTCCCGGGCAAGAAAGCCTGCGAGATCAATGGTGTGACCTATTATCATCCGATGATGATCTTCCCCGCTATCCACTACACGATGGGTGGCATCTGGGTAGACTACGAGTTGCAGACCTCTATCAAGGGATTATTCGCCATCGGCGAGTGCAACTTCTCCGACCATGGAGCCAACCGTCTGGGTGCCTCCGCACTGATGCAGGGTCTGGCCGACGGATATTTCGTGCTGCCCTACACCATCCAGAACTATCTGGCCGACCAGTCGGTATGGCCGCGCATCTCCACCGACCTGCCCGAGTTTGATGAGGCTGAGAAGGCTGTCAATGCCGAGATCGACCGTCTGATGAACATCAAGGGCAAACGCAGTGTCGACTCCATCCACAAGGAGCTGGGTCACATCATGTGGGAGCATGTCGGAATGGGCCGTACGGCAGAGGGTCTGAAGGAAGGTATTGAATTGATCAAGAAGCTCCGCAAGGAGTTCAACACCAACCTTTTCATTCCCGGAAGCAAGGAAGGACTCAACGTAGAGCTCGACAAGGCCATCCATCTCCGCGACTTCTTCACGATGGGAATGCTTGTGGCCTATGATGCCCTCTCGCGCAACGAGAGCTGCGGCGGTCATTTCCGCGAGGAGTACCAGACGGAGGAAGGCGAAGCCAAGCGCGACGACGAGAACTTCTTCTATGTGGGTTGCTGGGAGTATCCAGGCAATGAGGACACCGCTCCTGAGCTGATCAAGGAGCCTCTGGAGTATGAGGCAATCAAGGTGCAGACCCGTAACTACAAGAACTAATCATGAAGAAAGGAAATAACAATGGCTAAAAATATAAGTTTCACTATCAAGTTCTGGCGTCAGAACGGACCGCTCGAGAAGGGACATTTCGACACACATGAGATGAAGGACATCCCCGACGACACCTCATTCCTTGAGATGCTGGATATCCTCAATGAGGAACTGATCAACGAAGGCCGTGAGCCATTCGTGTTCGACCATGACTGCCGCGAGGGAATCTGCGGTATGTGCTCACTCTATATCAATGGTACGCCTCACGGCAAGACCGAGCGTGGCGCCACCACCTGTCAGCTTTACATGCGCCGTTTCAACGATGGCGACGTGATCACCGTCGAGCCTTGGCGCTCAGCCGGTTTCCCCGTCATCAAGGACTGTATGGTCGACCGTGGTGCTTTCGACAAGATCATCCAGGCTGGAGGTTACACCAGTGTGCGCACGGGTCAGGCCCAGGATGCCAATGCCATCCTGATTCCGAAGCAGGATGCCGACGAAGCCATGGACTGCGCCTCCTGCATCGGTTGCGGAGCCTGTGTGGCAGCCTGCAAGAACGGTTCTGCGATGCTCTTTGTATCGTCGAAGGTGAGTCAGTTGGCACTGCTTCCCCAGGGTCGTCCTGAGGCAGCCAAGCGTGCCAAGGCCATGATGGCCAAGATGGAGGAGTTAGGTTTCGGCAACTGCACCAACACCCGCGCCTGCGAGGCTGTGTGCCCGAAGAACGAGACTATCGCCAACATCGCTCGTCTCAACCGCGAGTTCATCAAGGCAAAGTTGGCCGACTAATCCCTGTATTCGGATATTTACTCAACAGAGGGCTTGACGATTACGTCAGGCCCTCTGTCTGATCATAGGGGAACCCCTATGACATAGTAGGGATAATCCTATTGTGGAATAAAAGATTGTCTGTTTCTTTGCTGTAGTTTTGGCAAACTCCATTTTGCAAACTCAAGCTCCAACTATTATTAATGTAATTCCATCCCCGATGAAAAAAGTACTAACCATCATGATGCTATTGTCTGTCATTCTCTGCGCAAACGCACAGAAGGCGGACACCATAGGCAAACAGCTTCCCCAGGTGATTCAAGACCTCATTGAAAACATGGTCTATGTGGAAGGCGGCACGTTCACCATGGGAGACGATAAGTTAGACTACAGCAATCCATTTCAAATAGCGAAACCAGAACATCAGGTGACAGTCAGTCCTTTTTTCATCAGTCGCTACGAGGTGACGCAGGAAGTTTGGGAAGCAGTGATGGGAGTCGACTTTTCGGTGGTGAAAGGTGCAAAATTGCCAGTGAGTAATGTTTGCTGGGATGACTGTCAGGAATTTGTCCTCAAACTTGTCTATATGACCGGTATCAACTTTCGCCTACCCACAGAGGCAGAGTGGGAGTTCGCAGCCCGCGGAGGCAACAAGAGCTGCCATACCAGGCACAGTGGGAGCAACTCTATAGACTCTGTTGCGTGGTATTGCTACAACAGCGGCGAAAAACTCCACCCTGTAGGCCAGAAGTTGCCCAACGAACTGGGTTTATACGACATGAACGGCAATGTATGGGAATGGTGTTACGACTTTTATGGTATTTATGACAGTTCTCCCCAGACCAACCCCAAGGGAGCGCTCAATTCCTCTACCAACGTGGTTCGTGGTGGTAGTCTTCAAGAAAGAATAGAAGAATGCTGCGTTTTCTCTCGTTATGGTGTCAATCCAGCGATGAAATCCCGTTTTGGTGGGTTCCGTCTAGCCGCTTCTCCTGAATGACGGCAATCAATCGCAATCCTTCCACGAGGCATGGCAGCGAAAGATAATTTACTTCACTATAAATTTCTTCCTTTTTTTAATGATAACGCCTTTTGATGGTTCCCTCATGGGTATTCCTTGTAGGTTGTAAATCAAATTGCTTTCTTCACTGCCTGAATAATTTCCGCTGTGGGGTGGTGGTTGGCTTCGCCGAAGGTACTGTCGCTCGGAATTGCTCAAATAAATTTGGCACTTCCCTCGCTTATTCGTACCTTTGCGGTCAATATATGGAAGAGTTGAAACCTGAATGATGGCAAAAATGACGTATAGTTGTGAGGATTTCGAAGTGATGGCACCTGTGGGTTCACGGGAGTCGCTTGTGGCTGCCATACAGGCTGGTGCAGACTCCGTGTATTTCGGAATCGGCCAGCTCAATATGCGTGCCCATTCCGCCAACGCCTTTACCATCGCCGATCTCCGGCATATCGCCGCGGAATGCCAGAGTCATGGCATCAAGACCTATCTCACGGTCAACACGATTATCTATGGTGAGGATATCGGCACCATGCATACCATTGTGGATGCGGCCCATGAGGCAGGCATCACCGCCGTCATCGCCAGTGACGTGGCAGTGATGACGTATTGCAGGTCGATCGGGCAGGAGGTGCACCTCTCCACCCAGCTGAATATCAGCAATGCCGAGGCCTTGAAGTTTTACGCCCAGTTTGCCGACGTGGTGGTGCTTGCCCGTGAGCTCAACATCCATCAGGTGGCCGACATCTACCGTGAGATCGAAGCGCAGCATATCCTCGGGCCCAGTGGCCGGCAGGTGCGTATCGAGATGTTCTGCCATGGAGCGCTGTGCATGGCCATCAGCGGCAAATGCTACCTGAGTCTGGACAATGCCAACCGTTCGGCCAACCGGGGAGAGTGCATGCAACTGTGCCGTCGGTCGTACACGGTGACCGACAATGAGACCGGCACGCAGTTGGAGATCGACAACAAGTATGTGATGAGCCCCAAGGATCTGAAGACCATCCGTTTCATCGACCGTCTGATGGCTGCTGGGGTGAGGGTCTTCAAGATCGAGGGCAGGGCGCGCGGTCCCGAATACGTCTATACCGTGGTGAAATGTTACAAGGAAGCCATCCGCCACGTGGTGGAAGGCACCTTCACCGAGGAGTTCAAGGATGAGTGGGACAAGCAGCTCGCCAGCGTCTTCAACCGCGGGTTCTGGGATGGCTATTACCTCGGACAGCGGATGGGAGAGTGGAACAAGAACTATGGCAGCAACGCCACGGTGCGCAAGGTCTACGTCGGTCGGGGTGTGAAATACTATTCCCGCCTCGGCGTGGCGGAGTTCACCTGCGAGGCCGCGGAGTTCAGCGTGGGTGACCAACTGCTCATCACCGGGCCCACGACCGGCGTGATGTATGTGGACGCCACGGAGATACGCTATGAGTTGCAACCTGTGACGACCGCTCCGAAAGGCACTCATATCTCCATCCCCGTGCCCTCGAAGGTGAGGCCCAGCGACAAGTTATTCAAATTGGTGAAAGCCACATCCTAAATCCATATATAAGCATAGAAACTCAGAATGATGACCATAGACGAACTACAAAATGAGGTGATCGAGGAATTCTCCGATTTCACCGACTGGTTGGACAAATATCAGTTGCTGATTGACCTGGGCAATGAGCTGCCGCCCCTCGAAGCCAAGTACAAGACCGAGGAAAACCTGATCAACGGCTGTCAGAGCAGGGTATGGATCACGTCAGACTACCAAGACGGACTGGTGACCTTCTCGGCCGAGAGCGACGCACTCATTGTGAAAGGGCTGATCGCACTCCTACTGAGGGTACTCAGCGGTCACACACCACAGGAGATTCTCGATGCCGAACTCTATTTCATCGACCGTATCGGACTGCGTGAGCATCTCAGTCCGACACGCAGCAATGGTCTTTTGGCGATGGTGAAGCAGATACGTGTTTACGCACTGGCCTATAAAACCAAGGAGGATGCGCAAGCTTAGGACCATCGAGATGCAGCGTCTCACGCTGGAGGAGTTCAAGGCATCCGAGAAACTGCCGCTTGTAGTGGTACTTGACGATGTGCGGAGCCTCTACAACGTGGGCAGCGTGTTCCGCACCTGTGACGCTTTCCGTGTGGAGGCCGTCTGTCTCTGTGGCATCACGGCCTGTCCACCCCATCCTGAGATCCACAAGACAGCCCTCGGAGGAGAGGACAGTGTGGCATGGCGCTATTATGCCACGGCCGTGGAAGCCGTGGAAGCCTTGCGTGACGAAGGCTATTACGTCTATGCCATCGAGCAGGTGGAAGGCAGCACGAAACTGCAAGACCTCCGCACCACCGATGGCGAGCGTTACGCCGTGGTCTTCGGCAATGAGGTGAAGGGTGTGCACCAAGAAGTGGTGGACCGTTGTGACAACTGCCTTGAGATACCCCAGCACGGCACGAAGCACTCGATGAATGTGTCGGTGACGGCAGGAATCGTGATTTGGGAATTCAGCAAACTGCTGTCAAAATAAGAAAATTGTCGTTTTTTTTTGCCAAAACGTTGCAATTTTCAGATTATTGCATTATATTTGCGATACTTTATTAACAATTAATTCTATTTCCTATGGTAGCAGTACTTGTTTTGATTTTAGGAATCATCATTTTCCTTGTTGTAGCCATTTTGGTGTATATCTTCAATACACAGCGCAAGCTGGTCGGACTGGATGAGCTTTGCAAGAATGCCATGAGCCAGATCGCCGTGCAGCTCAACTCCCGTTGGGATGCCCTGCTTGCCCTTGCGCAGACAGCGGCCCAATATGCCAAGCATGAGTCGGAGACACTGATCAACACCATCAACGCCCGCCGTCAGGCCCCTCCCACCAGTGCTGAGGAAGTGAAGCAGCAGCAGGGCGAGCTCAGTCAGATCATGGGCAGGCTGATGGCCATCGGTGAGGCATATCCCGACCTCAAGGCCAATGACCTGTTCGCCAAGACGATGGACAGCGTCAACTCCTATGAAGAGAACGTGCGCATGAGCCGTATGGTGTATAATGACACCGCCACCAAGATGAACCGTATGGTGCGTATGTGGCCGTCGTCGTTTGTGGCCTCTATGCTCAATTTCCGTGAGAAGGACTATCTCACTGTCGACGAGGAGAAGAAATCCAATTATCCCAATCTCAATGAGGCATTCGGCAAGTAAACATTTCTTGTTGCTGCTCTCGTTGCTGTTCACCGTCCTTCCGGTGTCGGCCAGTGCCGTGTTGCACCAATTGCAGATGGAAGTCGCCCTTCACGACAATGGCGACGCCGACATCACGGAGTACCGGCATATGACTATCGACGGCGAGGGAACAGAGTCGTATATCGTGATCAGCGACCTGGCAGGCAGCCAGATCAAGAATTTCTCTGTCACCGACGAGACCGGCCGTCAGTATATCAACGAGGGGTCGTGGGATGTCGACCGTTCGCGACAGGCTAAGGCCGGCCGTTGCGGCATTGTCACCAAGAGCGACGGTTATGAGTTGTGCTGGGGTCTGGGAGACAGTGGTGAGCGCTACTATCAGGTCAAGTACACGATCACGGGTCTGGTGCGCAGTTATGAGGAGAGCGACGGTTTCAACTGGATGTTTGTCGCCCGCAACATCAATCCCAGTGCCCAGAAGGCCTCCATCACCATCACCGCCCCCGACCTCGAGGGTGGTCTGCCCGCAGACACGGTGAAAGCCTGGGCTTTCGGTTTTGAGGGAGAAGTGGAGCTGGTGGATGAAGGCGTGCAGGTCTACACCACCCGGCCGATGGATCCTGAGAATGCGATGATCGTGATGATGGAGATGCCGAAGGGTCTGCTGCATCCCACCTTGTCGGAGGGCAAATCGTTTGAGGATGCCCGTGAAGAAGCATTCGAGGGCAGCGACTATAAGGAGCCTACCTGGTATCAGAGTCTCTGGGATGAGATCACGGCCGATCTTTCGTTTTTCTTCGGTTTGTTGTTCTGTTTCTTCGTCTTTGTAGTCATGGCTTGGAGAGGCATCAGGAAGAGGAGAGAGCGCAAGAAGATGCTTGCCACCGTCGACTGGTACAGGGAGATTCCCGTCAATGGTGACCTGCTCCGCGCAAAAGGCCTTTACAACGCTTTTTATTTCTCGGGTGGCATCAAGAACGAGGATATGATCAGTGCCTTGATCCTGCGTCTTATCCGCACGGGCACGTTGAAAATCGAGAACCGTCTTGTGGCACCTTCGGGTCTCAAGAAGATGTTTGGCGGTGAAGGCAAGATGCAGGACTGCATCGTGATCTGCGAATACAATGAGCGCAACCGTCTGTTGCAGTCGGAACCGCAGCGCAAGCTCTACCAAATGCTGCGCCTGGCATCAGGTGATGACCTGGTGCTTCAGCCCAATGAGTTGAAGAGGTGGATGCACCACCATGAGAGCGAAGTGATGGCTTTCATGCGGAGTCTGGAGACCTCGGTTTCTCTCAAGGAGGCCAAGAACGTCATCGATGATGTGCGTAAGGTATTCGGCCTGAAGAAATTCCTCAATGATTTCACGCTGGCCAATGAGCGTCATCTCTCCGAGGTATCGTTGTGGAACGACTATCTTGTCTATGCCACCCTGTTTGGCGTCGCCGATCAGGTGAAGGCCGACATGAAGCAGCTCAATCCGGAGTATCTGCGGATGAACGAGATCGCCCGCAACCTGACCGACGAGAAAGTCGTGCCCCTGTTGATGGCCACGACCTACAGCAGCGCTTCCTCCATCAAGCATGCCGTGGAGTCGCGCAACAGTGGTGGCGGCGGCCGTTCCTCGTTTGGCGGTGGCGGCGGTTCGCATGGCGGTGGTTCTGGCGGCGGTGTAAGGTAAACGCCACCCCAGTCCCTCCCCTTAGATGGGAGGGGAGCAACTTCATGTTCGAATGGATTCATCCGGCATTTTAAAGTAGACATAAGTAGGAAAAAGTCGAGGGACTGACCATTGCGGCCAGTCCCTCTCGGTTTTTATCCAGACTTTGGAATTTGATCGAAAATATCTGACATTTTAAAAATAAATCATTGATTTTCAGTTAGTTATTAACTTTTTACAGGTGATGAGGATAAGAGGCATGGTCTCAAGGAGGTGAAGTGGTTAATGGAAAGTATCGCGATCCAACTCATCGAACAGCCTTTTGAATTTTCCGACCATATAGACACCATGGTCATACAATTCGGCGTTGTCATTGGGCATCGAGGAGCCCGAGAAGGAAGGCTCATATTTCTCTGTCTGTAGATTGCAGGCACTCAGCATCACCTTGAACATCCGGCCACTCTTGAAATACATGCGGCATTCGCCCCCTTTTCCATCATACATATCGACATTACGCATGTAGACAAACTCGACGTTGCCTTTTTCATCGTATAGATATTCCTCATAAAACTCCCTTGCGGCGAAGTTGTACTTATATGTGACAAACTGCAGGCTTCTGGCGAGCATCGGGCCATCTGGCTCTCCGTCTTCACCCAGTTCATGTTCATAGAAGTACAACCTCATTTGCTCATGATGTGGTCCGGTTCCCGGAAGGTTTTGCATGATGTTGACCTCATAATATTGTGGGAAGACAGAACTGTAGTCGTCATTCTCACCCTTACTGTATTCTGCCACTTTCTGCTGAGCCTCAGCATAATGTTTCCGGATGATGGTGGTGGCATCCTGTGCTGCGACGTGAAATGTTCCGACCACGACGAGCATCAAACTGATCATCAATTTATTCATAGGTTACATTTTTATAAAAAAATTTGCAATTGGCAACTATTCGTCAGGTTTCTCGGATACAGGAGAGCATTAGCCCAACAGCCAGCATCCTTACGCGGAAGACCCCCGGCGCATGATGCACCGGAGGTCTTCGTCAGTCACTATTCAATGAAGATAGCCAGCGGTCATTTATTGCTGTGCCGGCTGGTCGGTCTCTGTGGGCCAGTAAGGATTCTGGTACATCGGACTTGTGGAGACCGTGCTGTGGTCGGCGGCGGTGAGCAGGAACTGCCTCAGCGGCAGTGGCTGCAGATAATAAGCCATTCTCCAAGTGAGTCCGTCGGCATAATTATTGTTAGTCATATTGACGATATGCGGGCAATGATACTCGCTGATGCTCCGTTGCGAGACGTTTGAGCTGCTTGTTCCGTCGGCCACGAGGTCGTCGTACCACTTCTCCATGGCAGTGCCCCAGAGGTGTATACCCTCGGCATAGACAGGCTTGGCGATAAGTTGCTCGTAAGAGCGCCAGCGCTTCAGGTCCATGTCTCTCAATCCCTCGGCAAGGAACTCACAGCTGCGCTCCCGACGGATGTTGTAGAGGATGGGATCGGAGAGTAGTTTTCCTGCTGTAAAAGCTCCCCAGTCGCGAGTCTCTTTCGACATGTCGGTAGCATCGATGGTCACCTGTGGATTGATAGCGTCGCCAATGAATCCGGCGCATTCGCGCACCTTCTTCCAATATTCCATGATTTTCCCTGAGCTGAGGCTCTTGGTGAGCATATACTCAGCCTCGATGTAGTTGAGCAGAGCCTCTGTGGCGCGGAAGATGACGCATACGTTGTAGCTTCCTCCGTTGGCAGTGAGCGAGCGGTCGAAAGTCATGCCCTTCCGTATGGCATATCCAGTGATGTAACCATCCTCGGCATTGGCGTTGGTGATATTTGGCACAGGCTCAGTCTCCGTCCAGTGCGTTCCAGCCACGTCGTTCACGTTCTTGAAGCAGTTGACCTGTCCGGGCACTTTGAGCATGACGGCGAGTCTCGGGTCACGATTCTCTACCACCTTGGCTATCTCGGAGTCGTCGTAAGTAAACGAAGAGTTGTAGATGGGTTTTCCGTCGGCCATCAGATAGCGCTCCACGAGCGAGCGTGTGACACCCGTACCGATGTTTCCCTTCTCGACAGCCACCTCGATATCGTTCTGCACGCCGAGCGACTTGCTGTATTCTCTCCAGAGCAGTATTTCGCTCTTTCCGGCGCACGAGGTTGTTCCCCACAACTCGAGATAAGGATTGCTCTGTCCTTCGGCCTGTGGGACCACGCCATTATTGACGGTGAGGCTTGCCTTGTATTTCTCGGCCACCTGTTCGGCAGCCTCGGCAGCTGTTTCGAAGAAGAACTTGGCCTCATTGTCGATTGAGCCAGAGGGGAAGTTATAGCCAGGATTCTTGTCTGCTCCAGGCCATCCAGTGCCTAAGGGCACGAAGGGCGTTCCGGCGAAGTTGGTGAGCCATGACCCCATATATAGCGCGACCCTTGACTTGAACAGTCGGGCCACGTCGACAGAGATACGTGTATGCCGTCCCTCAAATCCATCCTTCATGTATGTGGCCGCCGTATCGAGGTTGTTGATGATGAAGCGCGCCACCTCGTTGCATGGCTGTCGTTTGCTGGCAGCCACGAGCACTGCCTCGTCGTCGGGCAACGCCTCGGTGAGGATGGGCAGATCGCCATATTTTTTCAGGAGCTCGAAATAAGCGTAAGCTCTGAAGAAATAGATTTCGCCGATATACTGCCGGATGTTAGTCTCGTTGCCGCTGATGGCCCCCTGTGCAAGTTTGGCCTTCAGCTGTCCGAGCTGGAAATTCACGTTTCTCACATTTCCCCACGACCAGTCGCCTTCGGTCTGGCTGGTTCGCCACAGGTCTTTTGAGAATTTGGCGCTCGGTGTTCGTGATGCCTGCACATCGGTGTTGTTGTCGTTGGTATACGTGCCATAGTCCCATCCCCCATGTCCGGGCATGATGTCCTGATAGAATCTGTTGGCCACGGCCTGCACCTGGTCTTCACTGGAATAGAAATTCTCGGGTGTGAGCGACGATGGAGGTTCTTGCTCCAAGTAGTCGTTACATGAAGTGACGCTGGCAGTAAGCGCCAATGCTATGAGTGAATATTGATATCGTTTCATGATCTTCTGTTTATTATTACGTGTGTTGTGCATTTAGAATGATACGTTAAGACCGAATGCATACGTCTTCTGTAGAGGATAGCCATTGTTCTGGTTGACAGAGGTAGACATCAGTTCCGGGTCGAACTGGTGAGGCATGTCAGTGATGGTGAAGAGGTTCTCGGCCGAGACGAAGAAACGCAGGTTGCTGATTCCCCATTGCTGTGTGAGCTTACGAGGCAGCGTGTATCCAATCTGCAAGTTTTTCAGTCGGATATACGAGCCATCCATGAGGTAACGAGTCTGAGCCTGCTCGTTCTTGTCGCTGAACTGCACCCTTGGGAGCCATGCGTCCTGATTGGCCTCCTGGTATCCGTTCTGCACCGACCATGTGTTGGCGTCGCGGTAGTAGTCTTGCACATCGGTGATACCGACGCTCCACCACTCCCAAGAGTTGGTGGTTCCGAAGAGATACTCCAGTCCACCGCCCCATGAGCCACCGATCCACCAGTCGCGCTTCAAGACACCCTGGAAGAAAGCCGAGATGTCGAATCCTTTCCATGCGGCATTGAGATTGAGTCCGACGAGGTATCTCGGTGTGGAGTTGCCGATGACCTTGAGGTCGCCGTGGTCGTCGAGTGTCTGTGCTCCACGTGTGATCTGATGGTCGCCGTTAAGGTCGCGATACATGATATCGCCAGCCGCCCAGTTGCTTCCCAGCGAGCTTTGGTCGGCATTTGCAAGATGCTTGTTCATCTCGTCATCGCTCTTTGCGATGCCGATGGTCTCGAATCCCCATATCTCATTGAGGTAGCGTCCCTCGATGTAGTTGTTGATCGACTTTGTGGGGTTGTTGGGATATCGTGTAATCTTGGTGCGGGCATCAGAGATGTTGAAAGTGGCACCATAAGACAGTCCGTTCTTCAGCACATCGCGCCAGCTGATCTGGAACTCCCATCCCGTGGTGCGGAGGTCGGTGTTGTTGGTCACGGGCACGCCAGTTCCGAGAATGGCCGGCAGTTCGGGTGCGTTGCCCACCATGTCGAGTGTGTTGCGCACATAGAAGTCGAATGTGGCTGTGAGTCGGTTGTTGAGTGCTCCGATATCAAAACCGATGTCATAGCTTTCCACTTTCTCCCATGTCAAGAGTGCGGAAACGAGACTTGGTGCGTTGGTGATATTGGGTTTCACTCCATTCTGCAGCCATGTGCCCGCCACCGAGTTGTAGGCGATGGTCTGGTAGGTCTGATACCAATTGTCGATATTCTGGTTTCCGAGCGAACCGTAGGATGCTCTCAGTTTGAGGGTGTTGATTTTTCCCACGAGGTTCTCCCAGAACTGCTCGCGTGCGATATTCCATCCTACTGACACAGAGGGGAAGAGTTTCCACATCTTGTCGGTGCGGAAGCGCGAAGTTCCGTCGTATCTGAGGTTGGCCTCGAGCAGGTATTTCTCGTCGTAGTTGTAGTTGATACGTCCGAAGAATCCAGCAGTCTGCCACTGGTTGCGAGCTCCATTTACCGACGGCACGATGCTCTGTCCGGAGTAGCTCAGTCCGTTGGTCAGGTCGACCTCGGGCTTTGTGGGGTCGAGTATACCGTCGCGCTGCAGTCCGAACACCAGCCTTTTCAGTTGCTCGGTCTGGAAGCCTCCCATCACATGGAAGTTGTGCTTTTCGGCAAGCGACCAGGAGTATTCGGTGTAGGCCTGGAAGTTGAGGTAATTGTCTTTGGCCTCATCCTCATGCACATTTGAGCTCTGGTTGTAGATGACGGCCTCTCCGGCCACATTGTGGTTGTAGGTGCGCTGGCTGTCCCAGTGGCGCACGGCATTGTCGATTTTGTAATTGAAGTCGATGTGTGTGATCCAGTTCTTTATTGGCTCGATAACGAATCCCACCTGATGGTTGATCACATCGCGCTCTGTGGTGTCGGTACCACCCGTTGCGAGTCCCAGTGCCGGCGAGGGCGAGGAGTACAAGTACCCGTTTCTGTCGTAGAGTGGCAGCATAGGCCATCCCTGTCGCGCCATGTCGTTGTATAGTCCGTATCCCAAGGTTGCCGGCCGATGGTAATTGGTGCGTGTGAAGCGCATGTTGTAGTTCATGCGTATCCACTTGGCCAGTTCGAGGCTCATTTTTGCTGTTCCGTTATAGCGTTTGTATCCGTCGCTTCCCATATTCATGAAGCCATCCTGGTCGAGATATCCTACCGACGCGTAGAAATTGAATTTCTCGCTTCCCCCATTGACGCTTGCATTGTGCTCCTGCGAGAACGCGGAATTCTTGTAGACCACATCATACCAGTCGACGTCATCGATTCCGTATCCGTAGCCATCATCCCATGTGACACCATTCTGCGAGCCAATGGCATATACCGTTTTGCCGTCGGCAGTGAGTCGTGTGCCCGGTCCGATAGGTTTGGCGTCATGATACTCCTTGATGGCCGCCATTCGCTCAGCGTCGAAGAATACCGACTGTCCCTGATTGGTTTTGGCATCATTCAGCCATGAGGCATAGTCGACGGAGTTCATCATGTGCTTTCCACGTATCAGGTTGCTGAATCGGAAGCTGTTGTTATAATTCACCTTCACGCGGCTGTCTTTTCCTCCACTCTTGGTGGTGACAAGAATGACGCCGAAAGGCGCACGGCTACCATAGATACTCGATGCTGCGGCATCCTTGAGCACAGAGATGCTCTCGATATCCTGCGGGTTGATGGTGCTGAGGTCGCCCTCCATGCCATCGATAAGGATGAGCGGCGAGCCACTCGATCCCTCACCGATAGTGGCCGTACCACGCACGTTGATAGACGGAGCAGAGTCGAGCGTACCGCTTGTGGATGCGATTTGCAGTCCGGGCACGACACCCTGCAGTGCCTGTGTGGCATTTGCTACGGGTCTTTGTGCGAGTTCATCGCCATCGACGACAGAGACGGCACCAGTAAGATTGACTTTTTTCTGCACGCCGAATCCTACGACGACGACCTCATTGAGCGCCTTGGCATCCTCGAGGAGTTTGACCTCCAGGTAGTTTCCCGTCACCTTCACGGCCTGTGTCTTATAACCGATGTAAGACACTTCCAGTTCGGCACCCCTTTCCGCGTCGACGGTGAAGTTACCGTCCAGGTCGGATACCGTTCCGGTGGCGCTCCCCTTAACCTTCACTGTGGCGCCAATGATTGGTTCGCCATTCACTTCAACGATTTTACCAGTAATCTTGCTTTGTGCCATTGCCACTGTCGAAGAAATAGCAAGCAATGCAAGAACTGTTAGTCTTCGCATTTTGTTTTTCATCATTTTGTTGTTTTTTTTAGGTTTAAAATAAGCATTGAACATGCTTGGTGAATAATAGTTGCGTATTGTTTAGTTTGATTTATTGATTTGTCTTCCAGTGTTAAGTCATCGTATGTTGATGTGGGTGTGTCATCCGTGTCTACTCATAGATTGATGTGGCATCTGTTTTTTGCTCATCAGTCTCATCTTGGAGGAAGTTGCGCAGCTGTGCTGGCTCCAGTTTCGTCTTGGGCTGGAACTCATGTCCCAGCATGTAGTTTGTGAGGGAGTAGCGCATCTGCCGTATTTCGGGCAACTGGCCATCAGTCAGCAAATCGACGGCCGAGAAGATGAGTTTTCCTTTTCCCACCTGTGCCTCGAATACCAACGCGAGCCTTCTGTTGTTGACAAAATTGTCGATGGACTCGACAATTGGGCTCACTGGTGGCAGGCTGTCGAGCACGACCACACGGCTTCGCTTCACCAGATTCCACCACTGCCAGTCGCTATGCATGTCGGTGGGGAAATCTCTCAGCGCAGGATGGTTGGGGTGGCACAACAGCCCCATGGTTCCTGCCTGTTTGGGAAAATGCACAGGACTCCAGAAGACGGGTAGGAATTTTCCCTCCAGTCCCTTGATGGTGGCTGTCTTGGGTGAGAAGAGCACCTTCTTTCCTCTTTTCAGTGCCTGCAGCGCCTCGTCGATGTCGGCCGTGACGAGTAGCTGCCTGTCATGTGTTATTTCCACCTCGGGGTAGACCCAAATATTCCATCGGTTTCGCCATGGCGAATCCTTGATGACGGCAAGCAGTTCGAGCCGTTGTGCCTTCGCCACCCTATCGAGAGGCACATCCACATGAGCGCCCGTCCCCTGGGCATAGACCGCTCCATCCTCGTCGGTCAGTTGCCAGCAGACGGTTTTCTCTGTGGAGTCTGCCGAATAATCAGCCACGTCAATGACGGCAGAGAAGTGCTCTTGGTTTCGCCACACCGCCTTCCCGAACCGAGCCAGGGGTACCACGGGTGCACAGAATTCCCTGAAGCGCTGCG
The DNA here is from genome assembly GCA_946540735.1 of uncultured Prevotellaceae bacterium. GTDB lineage: Bacteria > Bacteroidota > Bacteroidia > Bacteroidales > Bacteroidaceae > Prevotella. Next base: position 48,153 of record CAMNIN010000004.1, read on the forward strand.
GCTGGATGAGGCCTTTTGAATCCCAGAAAGCATCGAGCAGCCCCACGAGTGCCGTGCCCTGCCCCGGGAAGTCGTTGAGGCCGAGTAGCTGGAACCCGCTTTGCTGTGGTGTCTTCAAAGCCCTCTCGATTTCCTCTTTATAGAGGATGGCAGCGAAGTGCCCTGATGCTTCGAGGTATTCACCGGCACGGTGGAGAAGCCCCTTCTGCCGCAGGTCATCACGTATTGCCTTGAAATTGAGAGGGTCGAGCACGCCGTTGTACTTATCTATCTCCTGGATATTGGGGTATACGCTATACTGCCCTATCTCATGTGAGACGAGCGGCACGGTGACATCCTTCGCGGCCTCACGGTAGTCGCTGTTGAAATCGGGCTGATGCTCATCGAACACCCCCTGTCCGCGCACCCATCCCCGTTCGGTCCATTGTGTGACGAAGATGTCGTCCTCAGGTTCCTGCCTTTTCCCATGTCCGTTTTCGAAAGTGAAGGTCGACGTGAGGTAGAGGTGCCGTGGGTCGCACGACTTCATATAGCGCGTCAGTTTGTTGAGGAAATCGAAATCGGGTTGCAGCTCATTGCCACAGCTGATGATACAGAGCGAAGGATGGTTGCCGTAGTGGCGGACGATATGGCGGAACTCATCGTATAGGAACTGTGCCGTGGCCGTGTCTTTGTTCACGTTCAGCGACCAGTTGGGCAGTTCGACCTGGCAATAGAACCCCATCTTGTCGGCCACGCGGAAAGCCGCCTCTGGTGGGCACCATGAGTGGAATCGCAGGTGGTTGAGCCCATAGTCACGGGCCGTTGCGAACACCTTCATCCATCCCCGTTCATCCATTGGTGGCGTGCCCGTCAAGGGGAAGACACAGCATTCGAGCGTACCTCTGAGGAAAGTGGGCCGGCCATTGATGAGCAACCTGTTGCCCTCGGCCGCGAACCTCCTCATGCCGAAACTTACGTTTTCGGTTTGTCCGCCAGCAGTCACACTGAGATTGTAGAGATGAGGTGAGAACTCGCTCCATGTTCTCATGTCATTGATGTGCAGCACAAACATGCCATCCTCTCTCTTCAGAGGGCTCACGCTGATGCCATCAAGAGCGAACTGCGCATCGTCGGCGCCCACCAGTCGGATGAGAATCTGTTGCTGTTCGACATCGGGATAGACCTGCACCTCGCTGATCATGGGAGCGACATATAGTTTCATTTCTCCCAGCACTCCATTCCACATGATTTGCGTGTCGTTGGTATAGGAATGAGCGAGATGGTCGACGGAGATGTCATGCTGTTGCCTGTTGTCGATGGTGAGAGTAAGCAGATGCGTCCCTTCCGAGAGTCCCTTGTCAATATTAAAGATATGTGGAGCTACAAGACTCTCCTGCATTTGTCCGAGGTCATGCCCGTCGATGGCAAGCCTGCTTCTCCACATCACTCTCTCGAGCGAGAGCTGAAGGGGTTTGCCGGCCATGGTTCTGGGAATAAATACTTCGTGCTGATAGATGGCCACCCCTATATAAGAATGTTTTCGGGTGAGTCGCGATAATTGTGGTTTCCGCAACATTGGCTGGAGCTGATTCTCCTGACCGATGTTTGCCCCATCGAGTGTGTTGGGCAACGTGATGACAGCACGTTCCTGCCCTGCAGTGACGCTCCACGTCCCACTCAAGTCCAATGTTTGCTGGGCCACAGCCTCAACAGTCAATGAGCACAACAATAATGCCGTGATAAGATGCCTCATGTGTTGGTTTTTCTTAAAAATATGTTTTTCGCAAGGTCAACTATATAAACTATCAGTTGAATTTGGCCGCAAAAATACAATAAATTCTTTTATTAAGAAGCTTTTTCGCACTTTTTTTTGTGCAGACCATGAAAAAGAGACAATATCTGTCATCGCCGACAATAAGCAACGCATTGTGGCAAACAAGAATAAAAACCGTTCTTCGGATTAACCTGGTTGTTAAAGCTTGGTCAATCAATAATAAACTGAAGTTTCTTTTTGGCATGGCCACCTTGTTCAGAATCATGCTCATGTACTATGTCAACTGCTACTCGTTCTTTGAGGAGCCGGAAAAGGATTGGCTGGCCATACTTGAAAAAGAAGAATCTATACCACCGGAACGCTCGTTTTTTGACTAAGGGGCTTACTTTTTGAAAAACGAATCCGCAATGCCTGTTTATCGGCACTGCGGACACGTGTTCTGGCAGTTATTCATTTTTAGCGGACACCAATACATTTTTATAGGTCGATGGCAAGTATTCCTTCACCCACTGCACTTTCCGTTTTGCCTCTTTGGGGTCGAGGTGCTGTAGGCTGGCAGCATGTGAATATAATCATTATTTCCCGAAGGAATGGCATTGGCAGAGGGAGCGACAGACACTCACTTGCCCTCATACCACTGTTTGAGCACATAGAAGGCTTTCTTCTTCTCCCCTTTGTCAGAGAAGAGACCTTTGCGGTTGTAGTAGTCTTGCACGCCGTTGAGCACACGCCGCGGTGAGCGGAAGTCTTTCAGTATCCACGGTGTGGTGCCGGCGAGTCCTTCGATCTTGTCGAGCATTGCGCAGTTCTCCCGATAGAGATTCTCCTGAAACTCTTCTGTCCAGCGCTGATTCTTGGCTCCATGCATTCCATATTTGGCTCCTCCGCCAAACTCGCTGATGATCACAGGTTTGTCGTAAGGGATCTCCCACGTCATCTTCGACGCGTCGTTCACATCGCGGTACCATCCGATATACTGATTGAACGACACGACGTCGACATATTTGTTCATATTGTCTTGGAGACGGTTGTGGAAATTGGATGCCGACGTCACTTCCATGGCCATGGAGATGAGTCGTGTGTCGTCGAGGCTCCTTGCCCTTTGTGCCAGTCGGCTGAGGAAGGTGTCGCGATCTTCGGAATGCGGTGTCTCGTTGGCAATAGACCATATAATGACATTTGCCCTGTTCTGATCGCGCAAAATCATATCGGTGAGCTGTTGCTCGGCATTCTGATAGGTTTGGGGATTGTCCCATGCAATGGTCCAGTAGACCGGAATCTCCGACCACACCATCATGCCCATTCTTTCGGCCTCACGCACGGCATACTCATTGTGCGGATAATGCGCCAGTCGTACGAAGTTGCATCCCAGTTCCTTAGCCCATGAGAGCAGTGTGTGTGCATCGGCAGTGCTGTTGGCCCGTCCTCCCCCATTAGGTTTCTCCTCATGCATGCTGATACCCTTCAGGTATAGAGGTTGGCCATTGAGCAAGATTTGCTTTCCCCTGGTCTCGATGGTGCGGAATCCTATGCTGTCGGCCAGTGTCTCTTCGCCGACAGAGATTTCCACACGGTAGCGTTTGGGATTCTCCGGTGTCCACATTTGCAGTTTTTTCACCTTGAGTGCTACCGCCACACGGCCGTCGTCGTCGGAGTGAAGTGTCTGTCTCACTTTCAGTTCGGGAATGCTCAGCCTCACCTGTTGTCCGGCGAGCGACTGGTTAAGTTGGGCACTGAACGCAATACTATGCTGTGCATTCTTGGTCTGGGGAGTTTTCTCCAGACACACTTTGTAATTCTCCACGTAAACAGGAGCGACATCTACCAAGAGCACATCGCGAGTGATGCCGCCATAGTTCCACCAGTCGAAAATCTGCGTGGGTACATCGTAGGCATGGCGTTTGTTGTCCACTTTCACGATGACCGTATTGTCGCCGTCTCTCAGCAGGTCGGTGACATCGAAATTAAACGGTGTGAAACCTCCCTGATGGTGGCCAGCTTCCTTGCCGTTGACATAGACCCTGGCATCGTAATTCACTGCCCCGAAATAGAGCAAGGTGTGCCTGCCCTGCTGCTGATGATAGACGAAGTTTCGCTTCAGCCATACGGTGCCCTCGTAAAAGAACAGCTGACTGTCTTGGGTATTCCAATCGCCGGGCACTATCATTTGTGGTGCCTTGTCAAAATCATATTCTATCAAGTCTTCAGGTTTCTGTGGTTTGGCGTTACGGAAGAATCCCCATTGTGTGGGCTTCATACGGTAGTCGTAATAGCCCTCCTCCTGCACATCGACGATGTAGTTCCACATTCCATTGAGCGAGGTTGTCTGCCGTGCGAGCACGTTGGCCACTTGTCCTACCTTTCCAGTGGCCGAAGCCACCATTGCTAAATTCAAGAGGAAGCAAAATGTGAATAATCTTTTCATGATATAATTATTAATTATGTAGGTCAGAGGGGTTGCCCCCTCTTTCCCCATTAAGAACCGTACGTGCGACTTTCACCGCATACGGCTCAAGTTATTACTAAGTTATCGTCTCACGGACTCTAACCGGTACGTGTACGGACTTTGTGTCCGCACTGAATCCGATAAAGGGTCTTAGGCTGCTCGGGCAACGCGTGCCCCTTTAGCCTTTCTCTGGCGGCTTGCCTTGTCGGCTCGCTTGGCGAAGTATTCGTCCCATGCGGGGTCGAAAGGATTCGCATCTGCCCTCACCTTGACGTGGCGCACGATGGGCACATCTGCAAGTCGCAGGAGGCGGTAGGTCTTTTCCTCTCCGTCCATCATGTACTTGAAGCCGAACGTCCATCGGTTGCGCCCGTCACTGATGAAGTACCTGCGGTTGGTCCAATGCCTCTTCTTCCTCGGGTGCCTGCGGTAGCCCCACCTCATGAGTTGGTTTACGATGATGTGGTCTATCTTGCAGAACACCTCCTTGGAGCACACATGTCGGTTGTAGTTTGCCCATCCGCGCAGTATCGGGTTGAGCATGTCGATGAGCGCTTCCTGTGTGGCTGTCTTGTTCCATCGGAAGATGGTCTCGTGCAGTTTCTCCACAAGTCGCTCCTGACTTTTCTTCGACGGTTTGATTATCAACTTTCCGTTGTACTTCCGTATGTTGAAACCAAGGAAGTCAAAGCCTTCCGTGATGTGCGTGATGAGTGTCTTTTCCTCCGAGAGTTCGAGGCCTCGCTCCGCAAGGAATGCCGTGAGCATGGCCTTTATCTCCAAAAGTGTGTCCTTGTCGGCTGCAGTGACGATGAAATCGTCCGCATACCTCACGAGGTTCACTTTCTTCGTCTGCCACTTGCCTTTCGTCCCCTTCGGACGGCTTGACGGGTATCGTCTCTTGACGAGCCGCTCCATTCCGTCGAGGGTGATGTTGGCGAGTGTCGGCGAGATGATGCCGCCCTGCGGAGTTCCCTCCGTGGTGGGTGTCAGCAGGCGGTTGCAGACAACCTCGCTCGTCAGCCACTTGTTCAGTATCTCGGTGTCCGTTTGTACATGACGGACAAGCCACTCATGGCTGATGTGGTCGAAGCATCCCTTGATGTCGCCTTCAAGCACCCATTCGGGGGATTCCCTGCGGCTGAGCCATCGGTGCAGCGCGTCAATCGCGTCCTGACAGCCCCGATGTTTTCGGAAGCCGTAGGAGTTCTTGTCGGCTGTCGTCTCGGCTATCGGTTCCAAGGCCATTTGGTATAGGGCTTGCATAGCCCTGTCCTTCATGGTCGGAATGCCGAGCGGCCTCTTCTTGCCGTTTTTCTTCGGTATGTACACTCTCTTCAGAGGCTTGGGCTTGTATCCCCTACGCCTAAGGGTGCCTATGGCTTTCGCCTTCGCCGCATTCGTCTGCCAGGTCACCCCGTCCACTCCTGCGGTTCTCTTTCCTTTATTGGATGTCACGCGCTCCACCGCCACTATTTTTGCGGATTTGCTTGTGACGAGAAGATGTTGCAGGGCTTTCGCCTTGTTGTACCTCTTCTCTCTTTGTGCCTTTGCGATTCGCCGCTGCAGCTTGCCTACCCACTTCCGCGCATGGTCGAGTTCGTCCCTCGTCCATGCCCTCGGTTCGGCTGAGGATGCACACTTCACCTCTTGGGAGGCTCCGCTCATTTGCCGAGACATTCTCTGTCCTTTCCTCATTCTACAAGTTCTATAGCGCGTCTCACAACGAATAACCATGCGGAAGTCTGCACGCTTTCGCGTCGGGATGATGTCCCAATCCCTATCCGCGGCATTACACCGCGGCGTTCGCTTTCTCCGCTCTCTCATATCTGCACGTCGGTTGGGTCGCTCTTGCGATTGACTGACCCATTCGGGAAGTCTCCCTCGTGGGAGGCGTACAGACTTACCCAGTTCCGCACAAGCAACTGACGTCCGACTTAGGACCCACCCATCCACCGGCAGTGCCTTGGTCCATGTGGCGGTGCAAAATAGACCGCCAACCCGACTGCTTGCCTTTTTGGCATGGCTCGTCAGTATCCGTGAGCCAATCATTTGTTACGATGGTGTAGTGATTCACATATGTTGTCCATATCGGTCAGCCTGGCAGCGTCGCCGCCGTGATGCTCGGCGGGTGGCCACGTTGTCGGCAGGGCTTCACACCCGAAGGTCGCCCCTCACGCATGCCTGCCTAGGCTACTGCTGACGGAACAGCAGATTCAGACACCTCCTCCGAGGGCTGAATAATTGCTTTTGCGACTTCTGGTCGCACATGATATTGCAAAGATATAATAAAGAAACGAGGAAAACGGATTTTGTGACGATTTTTTTAGAATGCGCCGACATTTCAATATAGACGCACACTGCGGATGGAGGAAGGTGTCCGTATAGTCTTTGGTGCTGACTAAAGTAGACACATGTAGGAAAAAGTTGAGGGACTGACCATTGTGTCCAGTCCCTCTCGGTTTTTATGAATGCAAGGTGTGAGAAATTATTTCACGTATTCAGCGAAGTCGGTGAGTTTCATGTCGCCCTTGCGAGCCAAGGTGTCGTGCATGGCGAAGGCAGCCGGCAGGCAGTGGATGGTATGTCCGCCCTTGCCCAGTTTCAGATAGTCCCAGAGCAGTTGCTTGTAATCGGGGTGAGCGCAGTTCTCGATGATGGTCTTCGCACGCTGCACGGGGCTCTTGCCACGCAGGTCGGCGATACCCTGTTCGGTGACGATGATGTTGACATCGTGCTCCGAGTGGTCCTGATGGCTCACGAAGGGCACGATGCTGCTGATCAAGCCCCCTTTGGCCACGGAAGGACAGGTGAAGATGCTCAGGTAGGCATTGCGCTCGAAGTCGCCCGATCCACCGATACCGTTCATCATCCTCACGCCGCTGATGTGTGTAGAGTTGACGTTTCCGTAGAGGTCGCACTCAATGGCGGTGTTGATGGCGATCACGCCCAGTCGGCGGATGATTTCCGGTGAGTTGGAGATCTCGCTCTGACGCAGTGTCAGGTGATCCTTGAAGTAGTCCATGTTGTCGTAGACCTGTTTCAGGCACTCGTTGCTCACGGTCAGGGAGCAGGCAGAAGCATCCTTCACGCGTCCGTCGAGCATCATGGCGATGACGGAGTTCTGGATCACCTCGGTATAGATGTTGAAGTCAGGCACGTGCTTATCGGCACCCAGAGCGCCGAGGATGGCATTGGCAGTGGATCCCACGCCACTCTGGAGCGGCAGGAACTCCTTGGGAATGCGTCCGGCGTGCATCTCATCGACCAGGAACTCAGCGGTGAGGTAGCCGATGCGGTCGGTCACGGGGTCATTGTCCTTGAAGGCACGAGCCTCGTCGGGGATGTTGCACTCCACCACGCCCACGAGTTTCTTCGGGTCGATCTCCACATAGGGTTTTCCGATGCGGTCGCTCACCTTGGTGATGGGTATCGGCTGACGGTAAGGAGGATCCAGCGGCTCGTAGACATCATGGATGAATTTGGCGTTGGGGTTGTGGAAAGAGTTGAGTTCCAAGATCACGTGCTTGGCCAGGCGGGCAGCTGTCGGGCTGATGCCGCCGGCAGCGGTGAGGTAAGCCTTGTAGCATCCGTCGCCCTCTTCAATGTCGCAGACCTCGAGGATAGCCCAGTCGATGTCGCCATAGAATCCATAGCGCAGTTCCTGTGCCATGTGGCTCAGGTGAAGGTCATTGTACGGGATTTCCCCCATATTGACATGTTTGCGGAAATCGTTGTTGGTGGTATAGGGAGCACGGTATTTGATGGCGTTGGCCAGTGCCAGGTCACCATCAGTGCTCTGCCCAGTGGATGCACCAGTGAAAATTCCCACTTTGAAAGGTCTGCCGGCCTCGTGTTCAGCGACAGCGATTTTAGCCAGTTCTTTGGTTACAGCCTTAGCCACGCCAGCCGGAGTGAAACCGCTAAGGGCCAAGTTTTCTCCATTCTTGATCATTGAAGCTGCTTCATGAGCAGTCAGTAGTGTGTAAGCCATACTATCTATTTAAAAATTACCGAAATATGGGCGCAAAGGTACTTGAAATCAAGTAAAATGGCAAATTATTCACACTTTATTTTGGGTTTTGGGGGCGTGTTCGTTTTTTTTTAATATTTTTGCGGTACCAAAAGACAATCAGAAAAAAGGAATTTACACTTATGAATGGAAGAATCGTGACTTTTGGAGAATTGCTCCTTCGTTTCTCGAAGAAGGCCCATCGTCGTTTCACGCAAGGCGAGGAGATCCTCGGCAATTTCGGAGGCAGTGAGGCCAATGTGGCCATTTCCCTTGCCACGCTCGGCAATGAGGTGGCTTATGTCACCCGGTTGCCGAAGTCGCAGATCGGGTTGGCCGCCAAGATGATGCTGATGGAGTATGGTCTTGATGTGAGGCATGTGATGATGGACGGTCAGCGCATGGGAGCGTATTATTTCGAAGGTGCCGCTGCGCTGCGCAATTCGTCAGTCACCTACGACAGGGCAGAATCTGCTTTCTTTCAATTGAAACCAGGTATGATCGACTGGCATGAGGTGCTGCGGGGCGCTGCAGTCTTCCACACCTCGGGCATCGCCGCCGCCCTCTCCGAGGATGCTGCGGAAGCCACTTTCGAAGCACTGCGTGTGGCTGACGAGATGGGCATCACCATCTCGTTTGACATCAACCACAGGAAGAACCTTTGGAAATATCCAGGAGCGAAACCCATAGAGACCTTGAGCCGCATGTTGTCGTATGCCGACGTGATGTTTGGCGATGTCATCGAGTTTGAGTTTCTCATGCAGCATCCCAAGATACCCTTCACCGCTGTCACTCCCGACTACGAAATGGACTTGGAGCCCTACAAGGAATGGTTTGAGGACATCCACCGCCGTTTCCCCCGATGCCGGAAATGGCTTATGGGCATGCGCAATCAGGTGAACGCCAGTCATCACCTGCTCACCGCCCTACTTTGGAGTGAGGGGAAGTTGTATTCCACCCGGATCTATGACATTCAGGACATGGTCGACCCGATGGGAGTGGGCGATGCATTCGCCGCCGGACAGATCCATGCGATGCTGGCCTATCCTGGTGACGACCAGCGGATTCTCGACTACGCCCTTGCCGCCTCGACGTTGAAATATACCTTCAATGGTGATTTCAATCTGGCTACCGATGATGAGATACAGGCGCTCATGGCGGGGCTTTATCAATAGTATATTTCCCAAATAAATTTGGCACTTCGCTCGCTTATTCGTACCTTTGGCTTCGCCGAAGGTACTTTCGCTCGGAATTGCCCAAATAAATTTGGCACTTCGCTCGCTTATTCGTACCTTTGCAACAGTTTAGGGAGTTTGCGGGAGCCCTCCACTTCTCTGAGGGGAGGGGCGAGGACCGTAACAAGGCTCCGAATAAATAACAAACAGATAAAAGAAGATGCAACAGACATTGATCATTTACAATACGCTGACCCGGCGGAAGGAAGCTTTCAAGCCCCTTCATGCCCCCAATGTAGGTATGTATGTGTGCGGCCCCACGGTTTATGGCGACCCCCATCTGGGTCATGCCCGTCCGGCCATCACATTCGACCTGCTTTTCCGTTATCTCAAGCACTTGGGATACAAGGTGCGCTATGTGCGCAACATCACCGATGTGGGGCATCTGGAGAACGATGCCGACGAAGGAGATGACAAAATCGCCAAGAAAGCCCGTCTGGAGCAGTTGGAGCCGATGGAGATCGCCCAGTACTACACCAACCGCTACCACAAGGCCATGGAAGCACTGAATGTGCTCCCGCCGAGCATCGAGCCTCATGCCACGGGACATATCATCGAGCAACAGCAGTTGGTGAGGGAGATTCTCTCCAACGGTTTCGCTTATGAGAGCAATGGCAGCGTGTATTTCGACGTGAGCAAATATAACCAGAAATATGGTTACGGCATTCTCTCCGGCCGCAATCTCGACAACGTGATCAATGCCAGCCGTGAACTGGATGGGGTGGGGGAGAAGCACAACCAGGCCGATTTCGCCCTCTGGAAGAAAGCGCAGCCCGAGCACATCATGCGCTGGCCCAGTGAGTGGAGCGATGGTTTCCCGGGATGGCACTGTGAGTGCACCGCCATGGGGCGCAAGTACCTTGGCAGCCATTTCGACATCCATGGAGGCGGCATGGACCTGGTATTCCCGCACCATGAATGCGAGATCGCGCAGGCTGTGGCCAGTCAAGGCGACCAGATGGTGACCTACTGGATGCACAACAACATGATCACCATCAACGGGCAGAAGATGGGCAAGAGCCTGGGCAATTTCATCACTCTGGAGCAATTCTTCACCGGCAACCATCCCACTTTGGAGCAGGCCTACACGCCGATGACGATCCGTTTCTTCATCCTCTCCGCCCACTACAGAGGAACCGTGGACTTCTCGAACGAGGCATTGAAAGCCAGTGAGAAAGGACTGGAGCGCCTGCTCAACGGCATCGCCGATCTTGAGCGCATCGCAGTCGCCAAGGAGTCGGATGAAGCCACCCATGGATTGGTGAGCCAGCTCCGTCAGAAATGCTATGACGCCATGAATGATGACCTGCAGACCCCTGTGGTGATCAGCCAACTCTTCGAGGCCTGCCATCAGATCAATATCCTGCTCGACCATAAAGGCACCATCAGTGCCGCCGACCTTGAGGAATTGAGGCAGACCCTGCATCTGTTTGCCTTCGACCTGTTGGGTCTGCGTCCTGAGAAGGGAGATTCCTCTGATGTGCGTGAGAAAGCCTTCGGCCGCGTGGTTGACATGGTGCTGGAGCTCCGTGCCAAGGCGAAAGCCGCCAAGGACTGGGCCACCAGCGACAAGATCCGCGACGAGCTCAGTGCCGCCGGATTTGAAGTGAAAGACACCAAGGACGGTGTGACTTGGAAACTCAACAAATAATCAACTCATCAACAGACTGACCCCATGAGAAAAGTGAAGAAATGCCCGTCGTGTGGGCGACAGATATACTTGTATGCCCAGATTTGTCCTTACTGCAAAGCAGAGACGCATTTCGCATCCATCGATGAGGTGGAGCCACCTGTCTATGAGGATAACAGTCAGCCCGAGTTGCCCCAAGAGGAGGTCGCTGCGGATGCAGCCCCTGCCAGTGACCCGGCGGAACTTCCCGTTGAAGAGCAGAAAGAGGGTCATCTGGGGAAATACATCAAGCATCTGAAGGAAGACACCGAGAAGGTGAAGCATGAATACGACGAGAAAATCGCCAGCAAGTATTCCCCTTCGACGATTCTGATCGGCAGTGTCATCGCGGTGCTCTCGATCATCGTGCTGTGCTTCTTCATCGCCGTGCAGATGATGGAGACCGAGACATTCAGTCTGAACAACAACGTGGACAACGAGCTCAAGGAAGTGATCGACAGTGTGGAGAACGACTTGTATCAGAGTTCCACCATCGTGGCCAAATTCCCCGACCGCCAGCGTCACGGGATGTTTTATTTGCAGAACGGTCATCTGCATCTTTTCGATGCCTCCAACCAGACCCATGAGGAGATCGACATCACGGCACTCAATCCGAAAGCCACCGTCGACTACAATGGCAGCGGTGTGCTCAACGCCTATCTGAGCACCAATGAGAAATATATCCTGATCATCGCCTCCCGCAACGCCGGCAACACCGAGTTTGGTTTCTATCGTTTGGGCATTGATGACAAGAAGCTGGAATTCATCGACCGAGGGCGTGTCGTCCAGGAGAAAGACGGCTATACCGTGAGTACAGACATGCGTTCCGCCTCGTATGACTCCAACGGCGACAAGGTGAAAGGCATCAGCGGATCGGAATGGGAAAGTCTGCCTAAGGTGGAGAAACCCAAGAAACAAGTGGAGCGCACCGAACAGAAAGTGGAGCGAGAGCCAGAGCCAGTGTCGGTGACAGAGCAGATGAAGCCCTCTGTCGACCTTGCGCCGAAGCCCACAGTGCCTGCAGTGCCCGAGAAGATCACCATCAAGCCCGTTGATACCTCCAAACCCAGATGACGAGCGACTGATGAAGCGTTATCTCCATACCTTAGGATACTTGTTGGGAGCCCATTTGCTGGTTCTGCTGCTATTGTCGTCTTATCGTCTTGTGGAATTTTGTGCCCTCAGCGGGATGATGTCGCCCAAAAATGACGCCCCTGTGCTCACCGCATTCGTCAAGGGAGTATGGTTTGACAATGTCATCGCCTGTTACATCCTCATCGTGCCGCTTGCCCTGTTGCTATTGGCCGCCACCTTCAACTGGTATCCCAAGGCCCTGCGCCGTTTTGCCGGGATATGGTTAGGTGTCCTCTATACCGTTGTGATGGCCGTCTCCGCCTCCAACATCCCCTATTTCGCCTATTTCTTCAAGAACATCGATGCCTCCATCTTCGGATGGTTTGGCTATGTGGGCACCACGGCAGGCATGTTGGTGGGCGAGACCAGCTATCTGGTGTATTTCCTGCTTTTCGTGGTCACGGTCATCCTGTTGGTGTGGTGTCTCCGCCGATGGCGCCGATGGGCAGACCGCCGGATCGCCTCCTCCTCCTCATCCACTGGATGGCGCTGGATGGTCGGCAGATTGCTGCTGACCGTCATTCTCCTGGCCCTCTGCCTCTTCGGCATCCGTGGCAGGCGCGGCTATAATCCCATCAAGATCAGTCAGGCCTATTATTGCAATGACCCCTTCCTCAATCAGTTGGGCATATCCCCTGCTTTCAACCTGTTCACCAGCACACTCGACGGTATGCGGAAGGAGAATGCCGAACTGCATCTCATGCCCTATGATGAAGCCCTGGCGTATGTCAGGAATGAGTTGGGAATCACCACCCCCGCCGACAGCACCTCGCTGTTGAGCAGGACCATCGTTGCCGACAGCGTCGTTTCGCATCCCAATGTGGTCATCATCCTGATGGAGTCGATGTCGGCCAGTCTGATGCAGACCTTTGGTCAGAAGGAACCGCTCACCCCCACGCTCGACAGCCTCTACCGCTGTTCGTTGGCTTTTACCCATTTCTATTCCGCAGGTATTCACACCAACCATGGCATCACAGCCACCCTCTATTCCTTCCCCGCTCTGATGATGCGCAACCTCATGAAGGGTACGGTGACCCCACGGCGCACCGGCATTGCCACCGTGCTCAAGAGCCAAGGTTACCACAACCTCTTTTTCATGACCCATGAGTCGCAGTATGACAACATGAACGCATTCCTGCGGACCAACGGTTACGACGAGGTTTTCGCCCAGGAGGATTATCCCAAAGAAGAAGTGGTGAACAGTTTCGGCGTGCCCGACAAGTATTTGTTTACGTACGCCCTGCCAGTGATCAATAAGGTCGCAGCCACCCGTCGGCCGTTTATGGCGACCCTGCTCACCATCAGCAACCATCCCCCCTATATCATAGCCGATAATAGGCACTGGCGCACGGGAAAACCCGAGACCCGGATTGTGGAGTATGCCGACCAGTGTATCGGTGACTTCCTCGCGCAAGCCCGTCGTCAGCCATGGTATGACAACACCATTTTCGTCATCCTCGCCGATCATGGTAAGCTGGTGGGCGAGATGGACTCCGAACTTCCCCAGTCCTACAACCATATCCCCTGCATCATGTTTGGCCCAGGCATCACCCCCAAGAGCTATGACGGATTGGGGATGCAGGTCGATGTCATGCCCACCCTCCTTGGCGTGATGGGCATGGGCTATGAGTATGAGGGATTCGGAGTCGACCTGCTGAAAACACGTCGTGAGAAAGTTTTTTATACTTCCGACACCCAACTTGTGGCCCGCGACAGCGTATCGTGCCTGATTCATGACCCCCATGCCGAGAAAGACTTCTGCTATGAGGTGACAGGTGACGGCCAGTTGCGTCAAGCCCCTGCCAGAAGCAGCCATTTCGATGCCCTGCGCCGCTATGTCTTCGCCATGGAGCAGACCGCGGAATACCTGCAACGTCATCCATAGACCGGTGGGGTTTTCCCCCATCCATGAAATACTTAAAAACCAATCATCATGAAACCTGTGAGACTGTTTTTTTGCATCGCCGCACTGGCCTTCAGCCTGTCAGCGGGAGCACAAGCCCTGATCCAGCATCCCTGGCAAGGGAAGAGAGTCGCCTATTTCGGCGACAGCATCACCGACCCCCGCAACAGCGGGTCGCAACGCAAGTGGTGGAACTGGTTGCAGACCTGGCTCGGCATCGAGCCCTACGTCTATGCCATCAGTGGCCGCCAGTGGAATGACATTCCCAACCAAGCCGAGAAGCTCCGTCAGGAGCATGGTGACGATTTCGACGCCATCCTGATCTTCATCGGGACCAACGATTTCAATGCTGCAGTGCCTATCGGCGAGTGGTATACCATCACCGAAGACTCTGTGGAGGCCGCCGTTCACCGTGCGAAGGCCAATGTGCTGCGGCGTCACCGCACCCCGTCGATGAACAAGGACACCTACCGTGGCCGTATCAATATCGCCCTGAAACGCGTCAAGGAGATGTTTCCTGCCAAGCAAGTGGTGCTTCTCACCCCTATCCACCGCGGTTATTTCTATGGCAACGAGAAGAACATCCAGCCGGCAGAATCCTATACCAATGAGATCGGCGAATGGGTTGATGCCTACGTGGAGAGCGTGAAAGAGGCAGGCAACATCTGGGCAGTTCCCGTGATCGACCTCAATGCCACCTGCGGTTTCTATCCTCTCGTCGATGAGCACATCATCTACTGCCATAACGAGCGCGACCAGTTGCATCCCAATGATGAAGGGCATATCCGCATGGCCCGCACAGTGATGTATCAGTTGCTGGCCCTGCCTTGCACATTTGAGAAATAACCAACACGCAGCATCATGAAAAAGAAAATCCTATTCGTCCTCGTCTCCCTCATGCTGTCATCAGGTCTTCAGGCCCAGGTGGTCCGTCAGCAGGGCATGGAGGATGTCAATAAAGTGACTGACCTCACCCTCGACAGTCTCGACAAAGTGAGACAGGCACGTGTGAAACCAGGCAGCAGCAGGAAAGGCAGCAATCCCGTACTCTTCCTGGTGGGCAACAGCACCATGCGCAACGGCACCCTTGGCAACGGCAACAACGGGCAGTGGGGATGGGGCTATTTCGCGGAGGATTTTTTCGACAAGGAGAAAATCACCGTTGAGAACCAAGCCTTGGGCGGCACCAGCAGCCGCACCTTCTACCGTATGCTGTGGCCCGAGATCCGCAGCGCCTTACGTCCCGGTGACTGGGTGATCATCAGTATCGGCCACAACGACAACGGGCCCTACGACACCGGGCGGGCCCGGGCCAGCATCCCCGGCATCGACAAGGACACCGTGCTGCATGTGAACGTGCAGGAAATCCATAAGGGCGACACCACCTACCGTGCGGAGGATGTCTACAGTTACGGCGGTTATTTGCGCCGTTTCATCAATGAGACCCGTGCCGCGGGAGCTTTCCCCGTGCTCATGTCGCTCACACCGAGAAACGCATGGGAAGACGGCCGTGTGGTGAGGAAGATCCACAGTCAGTGGTGCCAGCAAGTGGCCGAGGAGGAACAAGTGCCCTATATCGACCTCAATGAGCGCTCTGCCGCCAAGCTGGAGGGATTCGGAGCGGAGAAGATGAATTACCATTTCTTCGGCGACAAGATCCACACCAGTAAGTTTGGAGCCGTGCTCAACGCCCGCAGTGCCGCTGAGGGCATCGCTCAGTGCGACCACCCCTGGATCGCCTGGCTCAAGTCATGTCTGGTCAATGTCGACCTTCCTGTGGCCGATGTGAAGCGTGAGGACGGCAAACCCGTGGTCTTCATCACCGGCGACAGTACGGTGAAGAACACCGACAAGGAGAAAGACGGCATGTGGGGCTGGGGAGCTGTCGCCTCCGATATTTTCGACACCCGCAAGATCACCATCGCCAACTGTGCCATGGCAGGCCGTTCGTGCCGTACGTTCCTCAATGAAGGCCGTTGGGACAAGGTCTACAACAGCATCCAGCCAGGCGACTACGTGCTCATCCAATTTGGCCATAACGACGTGGGTGCCATCGACAGTCTGAAGGAGCGTGCCGATATCCGAGGAACCGCCGACAGTTGTCATGTCTACAAGCTCAAGTCGAACGGGAAGTACGAGGTGGTGTATACTTTCGGATGGTATCTGCGGAAATTCATCCAGGACGTGCGTGAGAAGGGCGGCACCCCCATCCTGCTCTCGCTGACTCCCCGCAACATCTGGAAGGATGGTCATATCGAGCGTCGCAACGACTCCTATGGCCGTTGGTACCGCGAGGTGGTGGAGCAGACCGGCGTGCAATTCATCGATGTGCACAATATCACCGCCGACAAATACGACAAGTTGGGTGAGAAAAAGACAGCCGCCTATTTCAACCACGACCACACCCACTCCTCGCTGCAAGGTGCCAAGGCCAACGCCCAAAGCGTCAAGACCGGATTGCGCAAGGCAGGCTCGCCACTGGCCAAGTTTCTGAAATAGGGAGTGCAATCATCTTGATATCGCTGTTCATGGGGGTTTGCCGCAGTTCATCGGGATTTGCCGCAGTTCATCGGGATTTGTAATCCCGATGCTGTGAGTATCAGGATTTTTAATCCGCTAAAATCGCATTGCAAATGCTAACACTCAATACGGGCGGATTCTTGGACAAGCCAAGCGTCACCATATCGGGTGCCGAGCGGCAAATCCGCCCGAACAAAGAGAGACGCCTCGGTGCGACGTCTCTACATTTGGGGCAGGGGTTGGTTCACAAAGAACCAATAAGCGTGGACGCATTATTTCTTCTGGTGCACCATCATCTTGTAGTATTCGGCAGCGCCAAGGAGGAAGCACCCCGTGCCGTAGTCTTGGAAGTCAGGAACTTTAGTATAGGTGACAGGTTGTCCGGCCGAGGGATCTTTCCCTGTGCCCTGCACATATCCCAGGAAACCGTCGGCATGCACGCAGTCGTTGACCAAGGCTTTCCATGCCCTGTCGCAGGCAGGTTGGTATTTCTTGGCCTTCAGGATGCCATTGTTGATGCCCCAGCTCATGCCGTAGAGGAAGAGCGCCGTGCCTGTGAGTTCCTTGCCGCCATAGGTGACGGGCGACACCAGTGAGGGGTTCCACAGTCCGTCCTCGCGCTGGCATTTCAGCAAGGCCTCGCTCATGAGGATGAAGTCACGCTTGAGTGATTTGAAATACTTGTCTTTTTTGCCGATATCGGTCATCACCTTCACCAGTGCGGCATACACCCATCCGCTACCTCGGCTCCAGTAGCAGTTCTGTCCGTCGCTCTCCTTGTAGGGCGGCACGTAGTCCGCATCACGCCACCACAGTCCCTCAGCGGTATTGAACAGTCCGCCGCCGCAGGTGTCACGGCTCCAGGTATACATCTTCATCGCATGGTCGATATATTTGCGCTCGCCCGTCGCCCGGTACATCTTGCTATAGACCGGCATGGCCATCTGTATGGCATCGATCCAAGTCCAGTAGCCGATTTTCCCACTGTTCATCTGCAGTTCCAGGTTTTCCTTCACGTGTTGGATCATGCGGTTGTCCTTGGTCATCATGTATCGGTCGATGTAGGTTTGCTGGCAGCACTGGTCATCGGCATCGGTAGTTTTGATGCCATTGCGCGGTGTCCATTTATGGTAGTTGGCCCATCGGTCGGTGTAGTCGATGTATTCGGGGTTGGGGTCGATCTCATAGAGAGCCATCAATCCCTCGTAGTAAACGCCTCTTGTCCACAGGCTGCTGGGGCGGATTCGGCCCACATTGGTGTCCTGTGTAGGGTCGGCATGTCTTTTCATGAAATAAGTATTGACTTTCTGCGCTGTGGCCAATACTTCTGCACTTTGGTTCTGCGCCGTGGCCATCATGCCCGAGAGCATCATCACCACAATAAAAAACAATTTTTTCATAGGTCGGTATTTGTTGTCTGAAGTGATTTCAGTACAAAAATATCAAATAAAAAGCAAAAAAACCATGCCAAGTGTCCGATTGTTCATCACTTTTGTACGATATGGTGGCGAAGTTGATGGATTATTTCGTATTTTTGCAGCAAAACCTAATATATGACCATGAGAAAGATTTTAGCTGCGGCGATTTGTTTGCTGTCAGTGAGCTATGCTTGGAGCCAAGTCGAGTTCAAGTATCGAGACTTGAGTACGGAGGACGGGTTGCCCAGCAATTATATCATCAATATGGAGCAAGACCCTCAGGGGTATATATGGATGGCCACCTCCGACGGTTTGTGCCGTTATGACGGCTATTCGTTTGATGTGCTTCGGCATACTGACTCAGGCAACAATTCCCTTCTGCTCACCAACCGTGTGAGAGAGCTTCATATCAATCCCAACGGACTGCTTTTTATCCGTTTGCAGGGAGAGCGCTACAGTTGTTATGACACCAACCAGCAGCGTTTTGTGGAATTCATACCAGGAGGAGACAATGCCCGCAACTATTGCGACTGCATCTTCACCCCAGAAGGCGACACCTGGTTGTGGTACACTTACACCGGCTGTCTGGAGATCAGTTACCGTGACGGAAAGATCACGAGTACAGAATACAGTGAGAAGAACGGCAAGTTACGTTCCAACAACGTGCTCTTCATCGAGCCCGACAGTCATCACCGTATCTGGATCGGTACGGCCAAAGGCCTCTATCTCAAGCAAGGAGGGAAACTGACCTGTGTGGATGCGGACCACGCCTATCATGCCGCGGCAGAGATGGGCGGCAAGATGTATTTCTCGTTTGACACCAACAAGGTAGCCTCTTATGGCACTGATGGTCGTTTGCAGGCCATCGGCACCCCTTTCCCGGTCTGGCAGGAAGGGAACACCATTCGTGGACTTGTGCCCAATGGCGACAAGTTGTGGGTCGTGACCGAGCAGACCACCTATTGTTATGACGACCGGACCCGTCAGATGACCGTCAACAGCCTGCAGGTGCCCCACGCCACCGTCTATCGTGACAACACCGGCAATTATTACCTGGCCGACCATGCCGTGAACATCTACTATATCGACCAGAAAAGAGACGAGGTGTACACCTTTCATGTGCTCGACAGTCAGTTGCTGCACAAGCGAGGAATCACCCCATATAAAGTCTTGACCGACAAAGACGGCAATATCTGGATCGCCACGACGGGCAATGGACTTTTCGTCTATTCGCCCGACACCCGTCGCCTGGTGCACCATTCCCCACAGAAAGAGAATTACTCTCCCATCAAGTCAGACTATCTGTATGGGTTGATGGCCGACCGCTCCGGCAACATCTGGGTCTCACAGGAGAATATGGGAATCAGTGTGCTGACCCCCATGCCGATGGGAGTGCGGCGCTATTACGTCAATGACAGTCCTTCGCCCAACTATGTCAACCTGTTCAGGGCGGTGCGTCAGACGTCAGACGGCCAGATATGGTGCGGCAATTTCATGGGAGGCACATACCAGCTTGCGGGAGAGACGCTGCAGAAGAAATCCATCGGCGTGGATGACGACATGCTGTCGGTCTGTATCGACCATTCAGGGCGGCAGTGGGTCGGAACGCGCAATCATGGCGTCTTTGTCAACGGCCTTCATTATCAGCATATCCCAGGCGACAGTCAGTCGTTGGCGGCAGGCAAGGTGTTTGATATCTTATGCGACAACAACCATGGTGTATGGGTGGCCGTCAACACCGGAGCCCTCTGTCTGGCGATGCCCCAGTCTGATGGCAGCATGACATTCCGCAGATTCCTTGAGGACAGTCCGCTGATGCGCAATGTCACGAAATTGCGCCTGACCCGTTCCGGCCACATCTTTGTGGGATGTGGCGACGGCATAGTGGTGTTCGACCCCAAGAAGATAGTAACCGACCCGAAAGCCTATCATTATTACAATGGTTCCAACAGTTCCCTGGGCTATTTCGAGATACGAGATATCTACGAGGATGCGGATGGGGTGGTGTGGCTGGCCTCCGCCGGCGGTGGGGTTTACAAGGTGAAAAACCCATCTCAGGTGGATCACCTGCAGTTTGAGCAGTTGACCACCCAACAAGGTTTGGCCGACAATACCGCCAATGCCATCATAGCCGACCGCCAAGGCCGTTTGTGGATCGGCACGCACTACGGACTCTCCTGTCTTGACCCCAAGACCTCTCAGTTCTCCACCCATTACCTCTCTGCCGACAAATTGGGCGATGTCTACAGTGAGAACTCAGCCTGTATGCTCGCCGACGGGCATCTCGTTTTCGGTACCAACAACGGCGTGGTGAGTTTCGATCCCTCCGATACACGGCTCAACAGGAGCGACGGCAGTCATCTGGCCATCACCAACCTGCTCGTCAACGGAATCATGCAGAACGCCTACACCGAGGGGCAGCCCATCCGCTTGAGCCATCACGAAAACTCCCTCACGTTCAGGTTTTCCGACATGAAATTCGACTATCCCCACAATACGGAGTACATCTACATGCTCGAAGGAGCCGACCACGGATGGAGCCAGCCCACCCGCCAGAATGAGGCCGTGTATAAAGACCTGGAGCCAGGCACCTACACCTTCCACGTCAGGATGTCGGGTTCCGACAAGGAAGTGACGCTGAAGGTCACCATCCGCCAGCCCTGGTGGAACACCTGGTGGGCATGGCTCATCTACCTGTTGGTGGTAGGCGGCATCGCATGGTATATCATCCGGCTGTTGCTCATCACCTACTCCATGCGCAACCGCATCCGTATGGACAAGGAGATCAGTGAGTTCAAGCAACGTTTCTTCATGGATGTGAGCCATGAGTTCCGCACACCCCTCACCCTCATACAGGGCTCGATGGAACGGATGCGCAAAGCCGGTGAACTGCCATCCGCCATCCGCCAGCCCATCAGCAATATGGGTCGCAGCACCGACCGCTTGATGCGTTTGGTGAACCAATTGCTTGATTTTGACAAATACGAGCATGGCAAGCTCACGTTGCGTCTTCAGCAGACCGACGTGATCCGTTTCCTGCGTGACATGACGCTGAGTTTCTCCGATATGGCATTCAACCGCGACATGAACCTGCAGTTTGTGCCCTTTGCCCAGCATTACGATATGTTTGTGGACCGGGGGTATGTCGACAAGATCATGTACAACCTTCTGAGCAATGCCTTCAAATACACCCCCCGCAAAGGAGACGTCACCGTCAGGGTGAAACAGCAAGACCATCAGTTGGTGATCAGAGTCGAAGACTCAGGAGTAGGTGTGCCGAAAGAGAAACAGCCCCAGCTCTTCACCCGTTTCATGCAGACCAATCTTTTGGCCGACAGCATCGGCATCGGCCTTCATTTCACCCATGAGCTTGTGGTGGCCCATCATGGTGAGATCCATTATGAGGAGAATCCCACGGGAGGAAGCATTTTCGTGGTCTCCATCCCCGATGACCCATCAAAATACCAGCCCGAGGACTATTTCGGCAGTACCCAACTCACCGAGGAGGAAGATACTCAGACAACAGAGTTGGACAAGAATTACAAGGAGATGGCCACGGTGCCCCTCAATGACCGCCAGGTGCTCATTGTGGAAGATGACGAGGATGTGAGGGAATATGTCAAGAGCGAACTCTCGCTCTATTTCAAGGTCATCACGGCACAGAACGGAGAAGAAGCCCTTCGAATCCTCAAGGAAGATCCGCAGGAGACCGACCTGATCGTGAGTGATATCCGCATGCCCATCATGGATGGCATCGAACTTCTGAAACGAGTGCGGGGCAGTGATGAGCTATTCGATATCCCCTTCATTCTCCTCTCCGCTATCGGGACTATCGAGAAACAGTTGCAGGGAGCCCGTTTCGGAGCGGATGCCTACTTGCCGAAGCCTTTCAGTCCGGCTTTGCTGATGAGCAAGAGCATCGCCCTCATCCAGCATCGCGACCGGTTGAAAGCCGCCTACAGCAATATAGGAGCTGTCAATGCCGCACCTACCTCAGACGTTGCTGACGACAAGAAAAAAGACGAGAAGACCGCACCGCTGATCACCAGTGAGCGTGACCGGAAATTCCGTGCCATTATCGACAAGAAGATAGAAGCCAACCTCTCCAATCCCGATCTTGTGGTCGACGACCTTGCCCAGTCGACAGGCTACGGCCGTTCACAGTTCTACAGCAAGATGACGGAAGTAACGGGCAAGACCCCCAAGGACTATATCCGCATGAAGCGCATGGAGCGTGCTGCAGAGCTGCTCCGCAGCGGCGAGATGATCACTGTGGCAGAGGTGGCCTATCAAGTGGGATTCACCGATGCGCTCTATTTCAGCCGCTGTTTCAAGCAGTATTTTGGCATCACCCCATCGAAATACCAGAAAGGGTAAGAAGAAAGAACCCCTGACTGCCACTGCAGCCAGGGGTTTTTCTAACCAGTCTAAATGATTCTTTTCTTTAACCTAACAATAAAATCCGATTCAGTGACCTCAGCGTTTCGCAACGGTGAGGTCCTGATAGTGAAAATTACCTAATATATGACTTAGAATAATCTATATAGATTTCATTAATATCCAGGATTCTGCCAAGCAGCTTTCTGCTCATCGCTCAGGTCGCTGCCGTCCTCATTCTTCAGACCGTCGATAAACGACTGCGGTATGGGTCGGTAGTTGTGACGTTCCTGGATGTTCTTGGCAGCCTCGGTGTTGAAGGCCTTGGCGCGCGGCACCAGGCTCTTGGTGCGGGAAAGCGTCTCCCAGCGCTGCCACTCACCGATCAACTCACGGGTGCGCTCGTTGAGAATGAACTGGATAGCCCTCTGTTTCTGGTCCGTCACGCCGAGTTTGGCCAGGATAGCCTCATCCTCTGCCGGGAGGTTGTCCCAAGTCCAGTTGGTGAGGTCAGAAGCCTCTGTGGTGACCGGCTGGTTGGGGTTCGACAGATAGTAGGTGTTCATCCACAGGTTGGAGTTGATGTAGTTAGTGGCGGCGGTACCCGTATTCAGCGCATTTTTCTCGAAAGCCTGTGAGCCATCGACGTAGTAGGAGCGGTTTTCGCCAGCTTTCCACTGAGCCCGTGCGCGGATTACGTCGATATCCTTCTTGGCCGATGCGTAGTCGCCCAGGCGGGCATAGCACTCAGCTCGTATGAGGTAAGTCTCACCCAGGCGTGCCATGATGACGTCGCGGAAGGAGTCACCCTTCTCAGCCTGTCGTGTGCCGTCGGCAGTCTTGTTGATGCCAGCGAAGAAATTGCTGTACTTGTAGCCAGGTGTCATGAATGTGGGAGCCACATAGACACCATTCTGATAGAGCACTGAGGAGTTGGGGATCCACTGTCCAGGTTTGGAAGTCAGGTTGCCGCTTGTGGCGGTTTGGCGCTCACCGACTTTCCATTCCGGCAGACGGCCGGCTTCGTCCTTGAAGGTAGGCTCTTGCTTATTGGCGCCGAAGGTGTATTTGTCGTAGGTGTGGTCATCCTTTGTGTTGAGGATCATCACGATGCCCGGATCACCCAGTTGCACGCCAGAAGCACCCTTGTCAGCAACGTTGTTGACTCCGAACACCGTCTTGAAGGTCTTCCAGAGGCGGGCATCGTTGACGTGGTCATAGGCAGCGTAGGTGTACTCCGTCGGCCGGCAGCGTTGGAAGTCCATGTCGCCAATCCAGTAGCCGCGGCGCACCCATCCGTTGGAGAAGTTGGAGAACTGCGGGCAGAAGTAGTTGTAGGTGCGGTTGCCGAATCGTCCGATGGTAGAAGACGAGTTGTTGAATCCAGCTTCCATGAGGATCTCGTCGAGTTGTTCGGTGGCACAGTCGACACCATTCCAGTCAGCATAGAGGTTGCTGTAGTTGGGAGCCAGTTTACGTACGCTGATGGCATAGTCGCAGGCACTGATAGCCTCGCGCAGGTCGGCCTCTTTTGTACCGCTGTTGAAAGCGTCGCAACGCTCGGATGCGCGGAACAGCAAGGCTTTTGCCAGGAAGTGGGCAGCGGTGGCCTTGGTCCATGTGATGCCTTTGCCGTAGGTGAACTCCTCACCCGGGAAGAGGTTGTAAGCCTGTCGGAGGTCAGAGATCACCTGTTCCCAGCATTCTGCCTCGGTAGAGCGCTTGAAGTTGCGCACCACGCCCGTGGTCGGTGTGAGTTGCAGTACCACGCCACCATACTGGGCTGTGAGCCGGTAGTAGTTGTAGCCGCGGAGGAAGTAGGCATGAGCCAGGCAGCGGTTGCGCACTTTCTCATCCTTGATGATGTCGGCCTTGGCGATGATGGTATTGCAGGAAGCGATGCCATAGTACACCTCGTCCCAGAGCGCCTGCGGTTGCGGACAGTTTCTGTTGGTACCCTGCACCACGGGTCCGAATCGTGAGTCGTATTCGTTCCATGCGTCGGAAGTCAGGTCATTGCCGCTGGTGAACTCATCGGTGCCATAGAGTGTGATGCCATAGGCCCACTCATATCCGAAATGCCATCTGATGTTTCCGTACAACGAAACCGTGAGGGCCTCGAGACCTTCTTCGGTATCGAAGTAATCAGTGGAGTATTTGGTGGTCAGGTCCTCATCGAGGAAGTCGCTTGAGCAGGATGTCACGCCTGCGGTCATTGTCACAGCGAGCAGGCCACCTATGATAGATTGATAGAGTTTCATATCCTATTGTCTTTAGTTGTTGTTGTCTTATATTAGAATCCCAGTTCCAAACCGAAGACGAAGCTGCGGTTGAAGTAAGTGCGGCCAGTGTCGAGATCAAACCCGCTGATTGACTGTTTCAGGCTGAATGGGTTGATGACCTGTGCATAGACTTTGACATGTGAGAGACCAGAGCGGTATAACAGATTCTTAGGAAGGTTGTAGCCGAGCGAGATGTTGCGCACCTTGATGAAGGAAGCCTTCTTGTAGCCCAGTTTTCCAGAGAACTGGTCGGCGGATCCTGATGTGGCCTGTGCCAGGATAGGCATTTGATACTCAGCGCCAGTGTTCTTGGGAGTCCAGTAGTCGATCTCACGCTGGTTGCCATGAGCCGTCTCCGCCTCGCCACCGGTGTTGAAGTAGTATCCCATGCGTCCGAACATGCTGATACCCAGTTCGAGTCCTTTCCAGTTGAAGGTGTTGCTCCATCCCATAGTGGTGGTGGGGTTACGTCGTCCGAGCAGCACCCGGTCGTCGTTGGAGTCCATCTTGTAGTCGCCGTTTTGGTCGACCGGTTTCACCATACCAGGACGGAATTTATAGCCGTTCTCGTTCCATTTGGTCATCTCAGCCTGGTCTTCCGGAGTATCTTGCCAGAGTCCATCGGTAGCGAAGTCGTAGTAGACGCTGATGCTTTCGCCGATAAACCATCCGTTGTCGACCATGTCGTTCTTGCCGTAGGCCAGTTCGACGATCTCATCTTTCTGGTAAGCGATGTTGAAGTCAGTCTCCCAAGTGAAGTCCTTGGTCATGACGGGCAGGGCATTGAGGGTGAACTCCACACCATGGTTCTTGGTCTTTCCGATATTGGAGAGCGTGCTGGGGAATCCGGTCAGTGTGGGGATGGTGGTCGACATGATCAGGTCGTTGGTTCTCGACCAGTAGAAGTCGAGGCTACCGAAGATGCGGCTCTTGAGGAATCCGTAGTCGATACCGATGTTCCACTGAGTGGTCTTCTCCCATCCCAGTTCGGGATTGGCCATGGTCAACTGATTGGCCATGTAATACGGTTCGTTGGTGGTATATCCCTGTACGTTCCACAGTTTGCTGTCGGCAGCGTTGAAAGGCAGGTAGATACCAGTGATATCACCTTTGGTGCTGTAGGGGCTGACGGCGGAGTTGCCCGTCACACCGACACCGAGGCGTAGTTTGAGGTTGCTCACCCAGTTGACATTCTGCATGAAAGGTTCCTCGATGAGTCGCCATGCGAAGGCAGCAGAGGGGAAGAAGTCCCATTTGTGTCCGTCGGCCAGCTGTGAGGCACCGTCCCATCGGCCGCTGACTGTGAGGAGATAGCGCTCATTGAAGCCGTAGTTGAGTCGGATCATATAGGATTCCAGCTGTCGGTCGGTGAGTCCGGAGCTCATGGAAGCCTTTTTCGTGGCATCGGTGACATCAACAGTTCCGAAAGCATTCCAGAGGTAAGAGTCCTTGGCCAGTCCTTGGGCCTGCATGGAAGAATTCTCGATGTTCCATTTCGAAGCCGTCTGCAGCAAGGTGACCCCCAGTTTGTGTTTCTCGGCGAAGGTGCGGTCGTAGGTGATCATGTTGTCGAGCGTCCAAGAGAAGTCGCGGCGGTTCTGGAGTCTGGAGAAGTTGGTGCCTTCAGTACCGTCTTGGTTGACTTTATGAGCCGAGAATCCGTCGACGTAGACCCCCTCTCGCCAGTGGCGGAAGTCAGGACCGAAATTGATTTTGTAGCGCAGTCCCTCGACCGGTTCGAAGATTTCGCCGAAGTCCACGGTGGCGGAGAAGTTGCCCAGAGCGCGGAAAGTCTGTGATTTCTGCTGAGAGTGCTTCCATTCCTCCATGATGGTGTAGACGGTAGTCTCGCCACCCGGGTGAGTCACCACGTTGCCTTGCTCGTCGTAGGGCACAGCGAAGTTATAGATCTGTTTGGCCGTGCCGTAGATAGCGTCGGGCACGGAACCTGAACGTCCTTGCAGGGTTGACATACCGTAGTCCTGCTCTTGCCAAGACCCGTTGATGTTGGCCTGGATGGTGAACCATTTTGTCGGTTTGATATTCACGCTCACCTTGCCGGTATAGCGGTCATACCACTGTCCCTTCTGTGTACCTTTGTTGCTCAGGTAGCCGAAAGAAGCGTAAGCGTTCATCTTGTCTGTACCACCGCTGACGGCCAGGGTGTGCTCATGTGAGAGTGCGGTCTGTGTCACGTAGTCCGTCCAGTCGGTGTTGGTCACCTTTGAGGGGTCCCATGAACCGCCGGCCCATCCTTTTTTGATATTGTTCCACGATGTGTGGTTGTCCTCCGAGGTGTCGAAGAGTTTCTCATCGTTGGCCATGGTGGGAGAGTCGGGGTGAGCAAATTCCTCCGCATTCTGGTTATAGGCAGCCCAGCGGCGGAATTCGATCATGTCGGCGGCACTCATGGAAGGAGAGCGGTCGACGATGTTGGAGACGGTGAGCGTACCCGTGTAGTCGATGCTCATTTTCCCCGTCTTACCCTGTTTGGTAGTCACCAGCACCACACCGTTGGCACCACGAGAACCGTAGATGGCAGTGGCGGAGGCATCTTTCAGGATGTCGATGGTCTCGATGTCGCGCGGGTTGAGCGTCTCGATGGCAGAGGCAGACATCAGAGGCACGCCGTCGACCACATAGAGAGGAGCGTTGCTGGCGCCGATGGAGCGTTGTCCACGGATGAGGATGCTACCCAACTGTCCTGGTCGCTCGTTGGTGGTGATGTCGACACCAGCCGCTTTACCCTGCATGGCCTCAAGAGCGTTGCTCACGGGCCGTACGTTGAGTTCCTCGCTGGTGACGCTGGTGATGGCACCTGTCACGTCGCTTTTCTTCTGTACGCCGTATCCCACGACGACGACCTCATCGAGCAGTTGGCGGTCTTCCTCCAGTGTGATTTTCAAGTTGGACTTGCCGTTGACGTTGACGGTCTGTGAGGAGAATCCCACATAGGAGACGACAAGGCTTCCGTTGGCAGGGACATTGTCGAGGTTGAAGTTTCCATCGATATCGGTAACCGTACCGGTCGATGAGCCTTTGACCATGATGCTGGCGCCGATGATGGGTTCACCAGTAGCATCCACAATGGTTCCTGTCACTTTCTGCTTCTGCGCACCTTGCGCAGAGATCGTCTGCTGTGCTCCGAAGAGCATACCCAAGCAGATGAAAAGCATCAAACAGTAATGTTTTTTTGACATAGGTTTTTAATTAGGTGAATAATAGTATTTTGATAATCTGATAGGCGTATAGGTAAAGTTTCGACGACAAATTTAGAAGAAAGAGCATCCATTGTCTATGTATTTTTGTCCGTTTTAGATAGATAAATGTCCTAAAAAGGTGTTTTTTATGTTTTTTTGGACTACTTTTGCATATTGTTTATCCTATCAATTTTTTTCTATGAAGCGATTTGCCTTTAAAATGTTTCTCAAGCCTGGTTGTGAGGCAGAGTATGCCCGTCGTCATGCCGCCATCTGGCCCGAGTTGGTGAAGATGATCAAGGATGCTGGAGTGTGCAATTACAGCATTTACTGGGACAAGGAAACGAACATTCTTTTCGGTTATCAGGAATGTGCGGGTGAGGCCAGCAGCCAGGATACCACCGACGTGGATCCCATCACCCAGAAATGGTGGGATATGATGGCCGACATCATGGAAGTGAATCCCGACAATTCACCG
This sequence comes from uncultured Prevotellaceae bacterium, assembly GCA_946540735.1. Classification (GTDB taxonomy): domain Bacteria; phylum Bacteroidota; class Bacteroidia; order Bacteroidales; family Bacteroidaceae; genus Prevotella. Next base: position 76,583 of record CAMNIN010000004.1, read on the forward strand.
GTCACCATACCCATCCAGGAAGTGTTTCACCTCGACTGATCCGGTCTTTTTTTGATTATTGTGGTCTGAAAATTCCCTCGGGCGTGATGACGTTGTCGTACTGGACGTCTTCCACATCCGAGGTGAGGATGCATGGGCGCACGTCGGGCTGATCGAGTCGGAAGGATACATCGCGCAGGTGCAGTCCCTTGACATGGCGGGCGAAGAGGCCATAAGCCGGACAAGTGCCGAGGAATTTGGCGATTTCAGGATATTTCTTGTCGAGTTCGGGATAATTGGGGTCGACAGGGTGTGTGATGCCCCCTCTGTATCGGATATGGATATTGCTCAGCCAGATATTCTCCACCGGGTGTCCGGGCATGCCCGTGATCTGGATGCCCGACAGGGAGTCGCAGTCATCAGCAAAGACGTTGCTGATGAGGATATCCCGAGCTGTGGAAACGTCGGTGCGCTCCTTCGGTCCCCGGTTACGGCATCCAGTGGTGATATAGATCGGGTAGTGGTGCACATGGCTCATCGAGATGTTGTTGACGACGATATTCTCCATTTTTCCTTGGTCCACCTCCTCGAAGGCCAGTCCGCTGCTGTAGAAGCAGTTGCATCCCGTGATGGTGATGTTGCGGTATCCCCCGTTGCTCTCCGTACCGAGTTTGATGCGTCCGCAGACCCAGTTGACTTTCTCCGGAATGTAGGTGCCATCGAGCACGGTACCCACTTTATATCCCGTCACGATGCAGTTGGTGATGAGGATATTCTCGCAGATGACTGGTTTTTTGAGTGCGTAAGAGCTCTTCAGCACCAGAGCATCGTCGTTGGGGCTGTTGATTTTGGAGTTGGAGACCGTGGTGAACTTGCAGCAGTCGATGTCGATGCCGTCGCGGTTGGTGTCGATGAGCACGTTGTCGATCGTGGCGAAGTCGCATCCAGTGATGATGATGGCGAAATGTCCGCCCCGGAAGATGGTGATGTCGCGGATGAGGATGTTGCGGCAGAGTTTGAGCGCGATGGCCTTGTCGCCCATACCGATACTACCGCCATGCACATTGCCAGCCGTCTCGGTATCCTTTCGGGTAAGTCCCCTGCCATCGATCATGCCCCTTCCGGTGATAGAGACATCCGTCTGTCCTTCAGCCCAGATCAGAGAGTTATGGAAATACGTATGTCCGCCGTCCTGGTATTCCGGGAATCCGAATACCTCAGAGGCATCGTAGGCACCAGCCTGGTCGGTAGCGATGATTTTGGCACCAGCCTCAAGATGCAGTTCGACATGGCTTTTCAACCGGATGCTGCCCGAGAGGTATTCGCCAGCGCTGAGCGTCACCCTACCGCCACCATGAGCGGCGCAGTCTTCGATTGCGGCATTGATGGCCTTGCTGTCGAGGTTTTGTCCATCCCCTTTTGCGCCATAGTCGCGCACATCGTATGAGGTGGCAGCCGTCATCGTCAGAGCGGCGAACAAGAAGAATAAAGAGAAAAATGTCTTTTGCATGGTCGATGAAGTTCGTTTTGTGCAAATATAGGCCGAAAGGCCGTGTTTTCCTTGGTAAGAAAATCCGAAAAAGCGGTGTTTGTGTACAAACACACCCGTTGAAACTCCAAGATTCAGTCGTCCTCCTCTTTCAAGAGGTCAAAGGAAGCCGGTTGGTGCGAGAGATTGATTTCCTGCAACCGTAATTGCGTGGAACTGAGCCGTAGGTACCATGAGCCAGGCAACTCAACCCATGTGATGCTGTCGGGCACGGATGAGGCAGACTGCGAGAACTGGAGTGTCGCCTCCATATTGGGGAATCCGCCACCCGTCTGTTGGTTGTATTCTTTGGTATGCGAGTCTTCCCTGTCGTAGCCCTCTATATAGAATTTGTAGCTCACTTTCTCCTGCGACATGGTGCCGTCGGGCAGTTGCGCATAATTGACGTGATAGGTACGGTTCCATTTGTCGATGCGGTAGCCCGAGATGGCATGGGCGAAGCTGAGCAGCACAGGCGACATGCGCTCCTGCTTGTTGGTTTCGGTGCCAGTGACGCGGTAAGCCGACCGGATGACGCACCGCGCCGTGTCGACGACGATGCGTCCTCGGTCGTCGTTGCGGTATTTCGATCGGAACACCAGTTCAACCTCGTCTTTGTTGTCGCTCTTGAACTCACCGTTCTGGCTGAACTTGTGAGAACGGATGAAGCCACCGTCGAGTTCGTCGACGAAATCTTCGTAAAGCATGCGGCGCAGGTTGGCCACGTCGGTCAGAGTAGTACTGTCGACACTGACGATGTGTCCCACTTCCTGACAGATATCGTAGTGGTCGTGGCCGTCGCTTTTCATCCGCATCAGGCCTTTGGATTGATAGGAATAATAGGAGTTGCGGTCGATGCTCCGGGTGTGATAGTCATAGCACAGGACACGAGGATGAGAGAAGTAGACTTTACGCTTAGTCTTGACCACTTGGCGCAGTTTCTCCCTGATCCATTTGGGTTCGATGTTGCGCACGACGATCTCAGCGGTCTGCCGGTAGCGTGGCGTGAGGTAAACGGTGTCGGAAAGCGAGGTCAGGACCCTGCGTTCATAGTTGAGGTGTGAGAAGGTGAGGCGTGAGAAATGGAAATCGATCACCGCCACCCCTTGATCATTGGTGATGGCAGAGCAGAAATGTCCGCCCTCCTTGGTATAGATGCTCGCTTGTGCGATCGGCTCATGGGTGACTTTGTCGGCCACGACCAGTCGTTGCTGTGCATGGGAAGAAAGCGTCATCCATGCGGAAACAAGGATCAGCGGTAATACTCTCATGGTGCAAAAATAGTGAAAAATACAAGAAAAACTGGTGGTCAAACAGAAAAAAGCATTAATTTTGCCGCTGTGACCATACTTCGATGGTCTGTCATTTCAAAAAACGCTACGATGAAAACAAAGCTAATGTCCTTATTCCTGTTTCTGATGTCGCTGGGAGCAAGTGCCCAGACCGGCACTTATGAAGTAAAAATCACAGAGCCCACTTATTTCTCCGTTCAGGTGCCTGACGGCAACTACAAAGTGACCGTCACCTTGGGGTCGAAGAAGCGCAAGGCCGAGACCGTCGTTCGTGCAGAGTCACGCAGGTTGATGGTGGAGAACGCCGCCACGAGGCGAGGCCAGTTGGTCGACTACAGTTTCATAGTCAACAAGCGTTCGCCGGGTTATACCGTTGTCACCGACAAAGGGGAGCGTCATGAGACCGTCAAACTGAAGGAGCGTGAGAAGGACTACCTCAACTGGGACGACAGTCTCACGCTGGAGTTCAACGGCGCCTCACCCGCTGTGAGCCGCATCCGCATCGAGCCCGACACCACGGCCACCACCCTCTTCTTGTGTGGCAACTCCACTGTGGTGGACCAGAACAGTGAGCCCTGGGCCAGTTGGGGTCAGATGATCACCCGGTGGTTTGACTCCACCGTAGCCATCTCGAATCATGCCGAGAGTGGTCTTACGGCTCGCACCTTCCTGGGAGGCAACCGTCTGGAGAAGATCCTCACGATGCTGCGTCCCGGCGACTATGTGGTGTGTGAGTTCGGCCACAACGACGAGAAGGAGAAGCGTCCCGGCGATGGAGCATGGTATCATTATGTCTACAATCTGAAGATTTTTGTTGACAAGGTACGCGCTGCGGGAGGGCACCTCATTTTCTGCACCCCCACGCAGCGTCGTTTCTGGCAGGATGACCAGCGGCACATCAAGGACACGCACGGCGATTTCCCCGCAGCCATGCTGTCGGTGGCCGAGCGAGAGCACGTGCCCGTGATCGACCTCAACGGAATGACCCGCACCTTCTTCGAGACCCTTGGTTTCGAAGGCAGCAAGAAAGCCCTTGTGCACTATCCAGCCAACACATATCCCGGTCAGGACAAGCCCTTGGCCGACAACACCCATTTCAACCCCTTCGGCGCTTATGAGGTAGCCAAGATGGTGGTGATGGGCATGAAACAGCTGGGTTTGCCTTTCGTCGCCTCTCTCCGTTCAGACTGGCAGGATTTCGATCCAGCCCATCCCGACGATCCGTCTGCATTCAGATGGTATGATGCGAAGGTGCTGGACACCAAGAAGCCAGATGGAAATTGATATGACCAGAGATCAGACCTTGTCGCCGAAGCACAGGTCACCGGCGTCTCCGAATCCAGGCACGATGTATTTGTGCTCGTTGAGTCCCGGGTCGATGGCAGCGCACCACACCGTGGTCTTGTCCTCGGGGAAAGCCCTTTTGACATTGTTGAGGGCTTCGGGAGTGGCGATGACACAGCAGACATGAATCCGTTTTGGCGTACCCTTTGAGAGAAAAGCCTTGTATCCCAGTTCCATGCTTCCGCCAGTGGCGAGCATCGGGTCGGCGATGATGAGGTTTTTCTCGTTGATGCTTGGTGTGGCGAGATATTCCACATGGATGCCCACCTGGTGATGCTCCTCGTCGATGTATTCGCGGTAGGCGCTCACGAAGGCATTTCCCGCATGGTCGAAGACATTGAGGAAGCCTGTGTGGAAAGGCAGTCCAGCCCTGAAGATGGTGGCGAGCACGATTTTGTCGGTGGGCACGTTGACTTTTGATATGCCCAGAGGCGTGGCGATGTCGCGGGTCTCGTAGTCGAGCGTTTTTGAGATTTCGTAAGCCATCATCTCACCGATTCTCATGATGTTGTTGCGGAAGAGCAGTCGGTTTTTCTGATAGTCCTTGTCGCGGATCTCAGCCAGATACTGGTTGATGATGGAGTTGTTGTCGCTTAGGTTGATGATTTTCATGATTAGCTTTGGTTTTTGTGATTATTCTTGTGTCGATTTTGGGATGACTTTTCCGTCGACCACTTTGAACATGCGGTCGAACTCCTCGTGCGTGCGTTTCCATCGGTTGTGGCTCCACAGGTAGAAGCGGGGGTCTCGCCGTATGGTTTGCTCAAGCATCTCGAAGAAGCGTCGTGTGATGGCATGCTCCTCCAGCTGCGCCGGTGTTCGGGTGATGAGTTTGAAGGTCACCACATAGTGTCCTCGACGAGGTCTTTGCATGTCGACATAGAAGACGGCGTTGTTCATCTTTCTCATGATTTTCTCGCCGTTGGTGAAGACAGGCGTGTCGTGGTTGAGGAAAGGCAGCCACAGGTGTATGTTGTTCCATTTCGGAGTCTGGTCGGAGATATATCCGAAGAGAGACATTCTCTTCTCGCGACGGTAGGTGACGAGGTATCTGAGGATGTCTTTCTTGGCGATGCACACCCCGCCGAGATGCTGTCGCAGGTCGATGAAGAGGCGGTCGAAGATTTTGTTGTAGAGCGGGTGGTAGATGAGTCCCATGACGGCATCGGGATAGCGTTTGAACCCCAGGCCTGTGGTGGAGAGATATTCCCAGTTGCCGTAGTGTCCTAAGATGGCGGCACAGGTTTGTCCCTCGTCGAAGCACCGCTCCATTTCCTCCACGTTGTGGAACTCGATGTGCTGCAGCATTTTCTCGGGAGAGATCGAGAGCAATTTGAGCGTCTCGACGAAATAGTCGCAGAGGAAATGGTAGAAACCCCGTTCGATGCGTTTGATCTCGTCGATGCCTTTTTCGGGAAACGAAGAAGTGAGGTTGTTTCTCACCACCCGTTTCCGATATCCAATGATGCGGTAGACCAACAAGTAGAGACCGTCGGAGATGGCATACAGCACGCGGAAGGGCAGCAGCGAAATGAGATAGAAGAATCCGTGTATGAAGGGGTAGAGGATTTTCATGATGCCTGCATGTCGTGAAGTTTTTTATAATAGCCATCCGCGGCGATAAGGCTGTCGTGCGTGCCTCTCTCCACGATGCGTCCCTCATGCAGCACACAGATCTCGTCGGCATTCCGGATGGTGGAGAGTCGGTGGGCGATAGCCACCGTGGTGCGTGTCTTCATGAGCCGTTCCAGAGCGTCCTGCACCAGTCGTTCGCTCTCGGTGTCGAGAGCCGATGTCGCTTCGTCGAGGATCAGGATGGGAGGGTTTTTGAGAATGGCCCTTGCGATGCTCACCCTTTGCCTCTGTCCGCCGGAGAGTCTTCCCCCCCGGTCTCCCACGTAGGTGTCGTAGCCATTTTCCGAGGCAGTGATGAAGTCATGGGCATTGGCGATGTGTGCAGCCTCCTCCACCTGTTGTCGTGTAGCGTCTTTCACGCCGAAGGCGATGTTGTTGAAGAAGGAGTCGTTGAACAGAATCGACTCCTGGTTGACGTTTCCGATCAGTGACCGCAGGTCGTGTAAGCCCAGTTGGCGTACGTCGATGCCGTCGATGAGCACCTGTCCCTCCTGCACGTCATAGTAGCGTGGGATCAGATCGACGAGTGTAGACTTTCCGCTGCCGCTCTGTCCGACCAAGGCGACGGTCTTGCCTTTCTCGATAGTGAGGTTGATATCACGCAGCACCCACTGCTGGCCATATTTGAAGGAGACATGCCTGAACTCGATGGCGTGGTCGAAGCTATGGATGTGCTGTGGATGTTCAGGTTCTTTGATCTCCACCTCGGAAAGCAGGATTTTGTCGACACGTTCCATCGAAGCCAGTCCTTTGGGAATGTTGTATCCGGCTTTGGAGAATTCCTTGAGCGGGTTGATGATGCTGTAGAGCATCACCATGTAGTAGATGAAGATCGGTCCGGAGAGGGTATGGTTGTTGAGCACGAGCACGCCACCGAACCACAGTACGATGACGATCATCACCGTCCCCAGGAACTCGCTCATCGGGTGTGCCATCGACTGTCGGATATTGACGCGCATGATGTCGTTGCGGTAGGCGGTGTTGATGCGGTCGAAGCGGTTGTTCATCTTTTCCTCCGCACAGAAAGCCTTGATGATGCGCAGTCCTCCGAGCGTCTCTTCCACTTGGCTCATGGTGTCGCTCCACAGGGCCTGTGCCTTGATGCTCTTCTTTTTCAGTTTTCTCCCCACATATCCCATCAGCCATCCCATGACCGGCACGATGATGAGTGTGAAGAGAGTCAGTTGCCATGAGATGAAAAGCAGCATGGCGAAATATCCCACGATCAGGATCGGGTTTTTGAAAAGCATTTCGAGGCTTGACATGATGGAGTTCTCGATCTCCTGCACGTCACCGCTCATTCGTGCGATAATATCACCTTTGCGCTCTTCGGAGAAGAAGCCCAGTGATTGTGAGGTGATTTTGCAGTAGAGTTGGTTGCGGATGTCTCTCACCACGCCCGTCCTGATCGGTACGATGGTAGCCGAGGAGAGGAAGTAAGCCCCCGTCTTGAGCAAGGTCATGAAAGCCAGGAACAAGCCGATGATGAGCAGAGTGGTTGTGGGGCCGATGTCAGCGATCATGCGGTTGACGTAGAAGTTCATGTTGTTCATCAGCACGTCTTGCGCATGGTTCCAGTCCCAGTCCATGAGAGAGGTAGCTGTATCGGTATCGCCCGTCTTGAAGATGATCTGCAGGATAGGGATTAAGGCCGCGAAAGAGAAGATGTTCAGTATCACCGAGAGGATATTGAACAGCACCGACAGCACAAGGTATCTCTTGTATGGCGGAATGAATCGTCTGAGGACTTGGAGGAATTCTTTCATGACATCAGTGTATTTCTTCTCCCAGAAGTGTGGCACTCGACGAACTGGTGATTCTCACGCTTACGGTGTCGCCGATATGGTGGTTGCCCCGGTCGAAGACCACGGCTTTGTTTTGTTCGTTGCGCCCCATGAGCTGTTGGCGTGAGCGTTTGCTGTAGCCCTCCACGAGCACCTCGAAGGTCTTCCCCTCATCCCGTCGGTTGGCCTCGGCAGAGAGTTCGGTCTGCAGTTGGATGAGTTGGTTGAGTCTTCTGATTTTCTCCTCTTCAGGCACGTTGTCGGGCAAGTGTTTCGAGGCATAGGTACCCGGGCGCTCGCTGTATTTGAACATGAAAGCGGAGTCGTAGCCCACCTCGCGCATGAGTGAGAGCGAGAGTTGGTGGTCTTCTTCCGTCTCGCTGTGATAGCCCACGAAGATGTCCGTCGACAGTCCGCAGTCGGGGATGATCCGTCGTATGGCCTCTACGCGTCCGAGGTACCACTCCCGGGTGTATTTGCGGTTCATGAGTTGCAGTATGCGGTCGCTTCCACTCTGCACGGGCAGGTGGATGTGGCGGCACACATTGGGCATGTCGGCGATCACGTGCAGAGTCTCGTCGCTCATGTCCTTGGGGTGCGAGGTGGTGAATCGGATACGCATGTCGGGCACGGCTTCAGCCACTTTTCGAAGCAGCAAGGGGAAGTTGACATCATCGCCCTCAGCCACGGAGTGATAGGAGTTGACATTCTGCCCGAGCAGAGTGACCTCTTTGTAGCCTTTGGCCTGCAGGTCGGTCACCTCGCGCAGAATGCTCTGCACGTCGCGAGAGCGCTCCCTCCCCCTGGTGTAGGGCACGATGCAGTAGTGGCAGAAATTGTTGCATCCCCTCATGATGCTCACGAATCCGCTGATGCGGTTTCCGGCGATGCGTTGAGGCACGATGTCGCGGTAGGTCTCCGTGGTGGAGAGTTGTATATTGATAGCCTTGTGCCCCAGTTCGGCCTGTGCCGTGAGGTCGGGCAGGTTGAGGTAGGCATCAGGTCCCGCCACGATATCGGCGTGATGATTATGAAGCAAGTCATCCTTCACCCGTTCGGCCATGCATCCCAGGACACCGATGATACGCCGGTGGCTCTTTTTGTTCTCGGCATGGAGAGCCTCCAGCCGGCGGAAAATTTTGTTCTCCGCATTCTCGCGCACCGAGCAGGTGTTGAGGAAGACGGCATCAGCCTCGTCGGCTTTATCCGTCGTCTCATATCCCGCCATCTGCATCACAGCCGCCACGACTTCGCTGTCGGCCACGTTCATCTGGCATCCGTAGGTTTCGATATAAAGTTTTTTCATCTTTTCTTTTTCTTGACGGTTTTGCGTTGTGTCTCCATCCTTTGTGTGAGCGGGTAGAGCAAAGCCCAGCAGAGCGCTCCGCTGACGAGTCCTGCCAGGGCGTCGATGGCATAGTGAGCCCGGATATAGACCGTAGAGAGGCAAAGCAAGGTTGCGAAGGGCAACAGCACCCAGAAGAGCTTTCTCATCCTGAAGAACCATGTTGTCATCATCAGTACGACGCACACACTGACATGGCTGCTGGGGAAGGCAGCGATGGGTCGCTCACCAGCCTGATGAGCCTGCTCGACCAAGGCATAGAACATTCCTTCGGCATAGCCCGGACAAGTCATGCGCACCTGCTGGTGGTTGAAATAGTCGTGCAGGTTGGGGAAGATACCCTGTGCGATCTTGTCCATGCCCACGGCCTCGTAGTAAAACTGCGGTCCGCCGACAGGCAGGAAGATGAAGATGACGTAGTGGATGAAGAACGCGCCGAGGATAATGGTCACCACCCTTTCGAAAGCGGCATGTCGGGTGAGCAGCACGCCAAAGGCCACGATAGCCATCATGGGGTAGTAGCTATAATAACCCAGGCACATCAGTTCGCTGAAAACGGCATTGCTCATCACTTTTGAGAAGACGAGAGCCGGTTGGAAACCGAAGAGCGCCTGTTCCCACGAAGCGAAGACGTGGTCGAGGTTTGGGAAAGCCCTGTTGAGTTCGAAGATATCAGGATACCACCAGCTGAGCAGCGACATCTGCACCACAGCCCTCGTGGTGCGTGTGAATCCGCAGGGCAGCATCCTGTATACCCCCCATAGTGCGAGTGTGATGGCCAACACCTTGGCGCGCCCCCAGACCATGTTGTCGGCATTGGGCAGCTGGTCCCGCATCACGACCGCCATGACCAGTGTGACAGCCAAGTATGCCAGGACGATCCATTCGTAGGCCATCAGTCCTTTCTTGGGATTCTTCTCGATAAGGAAGAAAAATTTGAACAGATTTCTCATGCTAAACAATTTACAGCCAGTGATGTTGCTTGTACCATTCCACCGAAAGCCGCACCCCCTCTTGCAGTTTGACATGCGGCTGGTAGCCCAGTTGCTTGATGGCTGGCTGGATGTCGCAGCGCCAGTTGCGCTGCCTCATGATATGGTATTTGTCGTTGTTGAGAGCGGTCACCTTGCCAGTGAGCCTGCCCCAGTACTCGCCACAGAACGTGACGATCCGGAGCACCCAGATGGGAGCTTTGATGCGCAAAAGCCATTTGCCGCCCAACTCTTGATGCAGGTAGTCGCTGAAAGCCCTCGACTGATATACCTCGCCGTCGCTGAGGAAATATTTGCTCCCCGTCTTGCCATGGTCGAGAGCGAGGAATACGGCCTGCACCACGTCGCTGACATAGACGAAAGTGATGTCTTGCTGTTTGTATCCCACGGCGAAATCCACATGCTGTATGATGCTTTTGGCCATCATGAAATAGTCGCGCTCCCTTGGTCCGTAGACCCCAGTAGGCCGCAGGATGACATAAGGTAATGAGATTCCCTTGGCGGCGAGACCGTCGAGCCATTGCTCAGCGGCAAGTTTGCTCTTGCCATAAGCTGTGTTGGGCCGGGGCGTGTCATCCTCGCGTATTTCCTGATAAGGCTGTTGTTCCCTGACCGGTCCGAAGATGCTCAGAGAACTGAGGTAGACAAACCTGCGCAGCGGTTGGCGTGTTTTCAAGAGAGCCTCCACCAGATGCTGTGTTCCGATGGTGTTCACTTTGTGGAAATCCTCCGCATTCAGGCATTTTGTCACGCCAGCAGCATGCACCACATAGTCGAAGGAGTGCCCTTGCAGTTGGCTGCACAGCAGGGAGACATCCGATAGTGAAAGCTGTATGAAGTGTATGCGGCTATCGGTGAGGAAAGTCCTTGAACTGCTTTTCCTCACGGCGGCCCACACCTCCATACCTTTGGCGAGAGCCTCCTCGACGATAAAACTGCCAATGAATCCGCTGGCACCGGTTATTAATATACGTTCCATGAAACTCTTTTGCGCCCAGCAAAATGCTATGCTGTGCAAAATTACATCAAAAAAGCGAACTGACCAAAAATGCCGTGCTCATTTCGTGTTATCCCACCTAATAAGATAGGAAATGGGAGACAGAATAGCACTTGAAGACAAAAAAACAGGTTTCTTTTTGTTTTGTCTTCTTTTTTTCGCTATTTTTGCATAAACTAACGAGCGAATACTATGGGAAAAGGAAAAAAAGGCGGTAAACGCATGAACAAGAGACAACTGACGGATGCCCTGATGAGCTATTTCCAGTCATTCCCCAACGAGGAGTTGTCTTTCAAGAAGATTTTCAAGGATCTTGGTCTCAACACCCATCCTCTGAAGATGCTTGCCATCGAGGTGATGGAGGAAATGGCATGGGACGACTATCTCAGCAAGGTGTCAGCCACCTCCTACCGGCTCAACCTCAAAGGACAAGTGCAAGAAGGCATTTTCCGTCGCAAGGCCAATGGCAAGAACAGCTTTATTCCAGACGATGGCGGCAAGCCCGTCTTCGTGGCAGAGCGCAATTCGATGTTTGCTCTTGACGGCGACCGTGTGAAGGTGACGTTCAACGCCCGCCGCACGCATCACATCAAGGAAGCCATGGTGACCGAGATCCTCTCCCGGGCCCGTGACACGTTTGTGGGTCAGCTCAAGGTGGAGCGCGACTATGCTTTCCTGGTGACCGACAGCAACATCGCCATGGACATCATGGTGCCCAAGAAGAGGCTGAAGGGAGGCAAGACCGGCGACAAGGCCGTGGTAAAGATCACGCAGTGGCCCAGCCGCGATTCGAAGAACATCGTGGGCGAGGTGGTCGACGTGCTTGGCAAGAGCGGCGACAACACTGTCGAGATGCATGCCATTCTCGCCCAGTATGGCTTGCCCTACAAATATCCCAAGTCGGTGGAGGAAGCCGCTGAGAAGATTCCGTTTGAGATCTCCCCCGCCGAACTTCAGGGCCGTGAGGATTTCCGTGAGGTCTGCACGTTCACGATCGACCCGAAAGACGCGAAAGACTTCGACGATGCCCTGTCGGTGCGCAGTGCCGGCAAGGGTCTGTGGGAAGTGGGTGTCCACATCGCCGATGTCTCGCACTATGTGAAAGAAGGGTCGTTGATAGACAAGGAAGCGCAGAAGCGTGCCACCAGTGTCTATCTTGTCGACCGTACGATACCGATGCTCCCGGAGCGTCTGTGCAACCTGATCTGCTCTCTGCGCCCTGATGAGGACAAGTTATGCTACAGTGTCATCTTTATCATGGACGACAGCGCCAATGTGAGGAAATGGCATCTGGCCCATACGGTGATCCGCAGCAACCGCCGTTTCGCTTATGAGGAAGTGCAGCAGATCTTGGAAGACAACGGCGTGGTGGATGGCACCGGCCAGCCAGCCCCCAAAGCCCCGAAGGGCGGCTACAAGGGAGAGTTGGCCGACGAGTTGATTGTGCTTGACCGTTTGGCCAAGCGTCTTCGTGAGGAGCGTTTCAAGAACGGCGCTGTGAAATTCGAGCGTGAGGAGTTGCATTTCGACATCGACGAGACCGGCAAGCCCGTGAGGTGCTATTTCAAGATGTCGAAGGATGCCAACAAACTCATCGAGGAGTTCATGCTTCTGGCCAACCGCACCGTGGCTGAGAGTATCGGCCGTGTGCCCAAGGGCATCAAGGCAAAGACATTGCCTTACCGCATCCACGACTCCCCCGACCCCACCAAGTTGGAGAACCTGCGTGAGGTGATTGCCAAATTCGGTTATAAGCTGAAGACCACAGGCACCCGTGGTGCCATCTCGAAGAGTCTGAATGCCCTGATGACCGAGTGCATCGGCAAGCGAGAGCAGAATCTCATCCAGACCGTGGCGCTGCGTGCGATGATGAAAGCCCGCTACAGTGTTCACAATATCGGCCACTATGGTCTGGCCTTTGACTACTATACCCATTTCACCAGTCCCATCCGCCGTTATCCCGACATGATGGTTCATCGCCTGCTCACCCGTTATCAGCAAGGCGGGCGTAGTGCCAACAAGGATCATTATGAGGAGTTGTGCGAGCACTCCAGCGACATGGAGCAGATTGCCGCCAATGCCGAGCGAGACTCCATCAAGTACAAGATGGTGGAGTTCATGTCCGACAAGATCGGCAATGTGTATGAGGCGCACATCAGCGGCATCCAGTCGTATGGCATCTACTGTGAGATCGACGAGAACCACTGCGAGGGCATGGTGCCCATGCACGACCTCGACGACGACTACTATGAGTTTGATGAGCGCAACTACTGCCTTGTAGGGCGCCGCCATCACCATAAGTTCCAGTTAGGCGATCCGATCACCATCAAGGTGGCCCGTGCCAACATCGAGAAACGCCAGTTGGACTTCACTTTGGCTGATTAGACCCCCCATGAGCATCCGTTACACCCGCAAGGAAGAGCATCTCAACACCTGGTCGCATGCCGCAGGCATTCTCCTGGGCATCGTGGTGGGAGTGTTATTCCTTGTGATGTGTGCCGGCAAGGGCCTGGGCTGGGCCCGCATGGGCGTGATCCTCTATCTGGTGGGCATGTTGGGCTCTTATGTCTCCTCCACGGTCTATCATGCCCTGCCACGCACCAGCAAATGGAAGGAGCGCACCCGTCGCTGGGACCACGCCGCCATCTATTGGCACATCGCCGGGTCGTATTCCCCCATCACGCTTGTAGCCCTCCGCGAGGATGGTTACTGGGGCTGGGGCTTATTCGGTTTTGTATGGGCTTGTGCGATAGCAGGGACAGTGACCAGTCTGGTCCGCCTGAAGGAGCACAGTCATCTGGAGACCATTTGTTTCGTAGCCATGGGCTTGAGTGTGCTCGTCGCATTCAAGCCTTTGGTCAACAATGTGAGTACAGCCGCCGTGATATGGATCATCGCCGAAGGCGTCTGCTATATCACAGGAGCCGTCTTTTACAGTTTCAACAAGCAGCGCTATATGCACAGTGTCTTTCATTTCTTCGTGCTGGCAGGTTCCATCTGCCACATCATCGCCGTATGGGACATGCTGCTTGAGGTCGGAGCCACGTTGTAGCGCCGTCAGAATCTCCATCTCACCTGGAGTTCCAGGTCCGTTTGCGAGGAATGGTCGATCTGCTGGTATCCGCTGGAGATATGGTCGCGGTCGAAGTAATCGACCGTCGACACATGAGCGATCACCATCAGTTGGCGTCCGATGTCGGCCCTGACCGAGCAAGCGTATCTTATGCCCTCTCCGTAGAAGGATTTGTAGGAATAGGAGTAGAGCACCCCCTGGTCGAAGCCATAGACGCTGCTGTCGCTGTCGTCGGTATCGAAATACCCCACGCAGGCATTGATTCTGAGCCATCGGTGCGCATAGCTGATATTCTGAGTCACCATCCATCCATAGCTCTTTGCCTCGCTGTCAGAGGCCGTCCAGTCGGCGGTGGTGGAGCATCTGCATGCCCCTATGGGCAGGGAAGCCGTCAGCCGTGCACGGTGTGTGGTCTTGGTGATGAGTGCGGTTTTCTCAGCATTGTCTTGTTCGCGCATTTTCAACCGGTATCTGGCTGTGAGTGACCACCGTTTCGTGTCGTATTGAGCCTGCACCATGTTGTCCCACGCCTGCGACGACACCTGTGCCTGGTATTTGGCGGCCGCGAAGTAGGCATAGTCAGTGTAAGCCGTGAGTTTCAGTTGCCGTGTCGGCAACCATTTGACCCCCAGGTATGCTCCGTTCTCGTTTTGCACCTTCCCCCCCTCGCTGAAGCTCCTTGCATGCATGGCATGGTATTTCTTGCCATAGAAGCGATGTATGGCCATCACCGAGAAAGCCGATGACGGCGTGAGGCTCACGGTATTGATGGAAGCCAGAGCCCCGCAATCCCCCGTGGCAGTCTCGCCGTGTATGGTGATCAGGTGCCCGGTATAGCCATAATCGGCACTGATGTTCCAGAAGTTGCGTCCTGTGGGGGCATAGCGGTGGTATCGGAGGTTGGTGTTCGGCATCAAGTCCTTGTCGTACCGGGTATAGGTAGCCGTTGTCCCGATGTGGTAGCCTTTATGGAAAAAACTCAGGTTGCCGCCAGCCACAGTCTCGCTGATGTTGTTTTTCTTGCGCATCTCGTTCTCGGTGCGGTGGTAGCCACTGGTGAGGATGGTGGTGATGGTAGAGTCGCCATGAGCGAGAGTAGCGTCTTTTTTCCGGTAGGAGACGAAACCGCTCAGGTCGAGTCCTTTTGTGATGGTCACCGTGGCAGCAGCCCCTTGCAGGAAACTTGCCTCGCTGCGAGAAGTATGAGCCCTGAGTCCGTAGGTTTGGTTGCCGAGGGATGAGAGGATAGACAGTTTTCCGATGCTGAAACCGTTGTTGACCACGAGTCCCATGCCGAAAGAAGCTCTGTATCGTCCAGCCACAGCCGATTTCAAGCATCCGAGGTCATGCACTTCAGCATAGGCAGAGTAGAAGTCATAGCCCATGCTGTTTTTGTTGGCCATGAACGGTTCCCCGGCATCCTGTGCCCCCACCAGTCCGATTTTCAGCCTGTTGGAGTAAGCGAACCGGTATCTGACCGAGTGTTTGTAGGGATAGCCCAGATAGCCTTTCTGGTCACCATGCCGCTCATACATCGGCACGTTGGCCGTAGCCACGAAGTCGTGGTGCCCGTATCGGATCATTTTTCCCAGGTCGTCGGCGGCACTGGTGGAAGGTTGTTTGCAGCAGACGAAGTGAGTGAGCAAGATGCGCGTGTTGTAGTCGAGAGAGGTGATCATGGCCAGTTCAGCCAGCGATTTCATGCCGCCATACTGGTAGAGGTAAGCTTGGATATCCTCCACCTGCCTGTCGCTGAGGAAAGGAAGTCTCTGCAGTTCCTCGCGCGAAGCCGTATTGATATCGATGGGGTCCTCCTCCAGTTGCGACAGCATCTCATAAGTGTCTTCCCAATCGGTGTTTCCGATATCATCGGCAGTGGAGAGATTGGCGAAGGCCTCCTCCCAAGAGAGTTGTTGCTGTGCGTGAGCCATGAGCGAGCTGATAGCCAGCAAGCAGAAGAGATATAAACGGTCATATCGTGGCATAAGACAAGTCATTGGTTTTGCAAACATACTTAAAAAACCCCATATTTGTAGCCGAGAACGTAGTAAATGTGTCGAAAAAACATTTTTTATCGTTCTTTTTCCATGAGTTTACGTCTTTTTTCCTACTTTTGCCGCCATGAAAGCCAGAAAGATTCTTACCATGCTCCTCATGCTGTTGCCTGCCCTATTTGTATCGGCCCAGGACGACCCCTCGTCGGCAGCAGGCGACCCCGCCTTCGTGCCCGATGTCCGGTTGGCGAAAGCTTTGGTGGATGGTGACAGTGTGTTGTTCATGAAGATGAACAATGTGTATGTCTACCCTGTCATGGAGATCAAGAGCGAGAAGCAGCGCAAGGCCTTCAACCGTCTTGTCACGAATGTGAAGAAAGTGCTTCCGATAGCCAAGGAGACCAACAAGATCATCATCGAGACCTATGAGTATATGCAGACCCTCCCCGACCAGAAGTCGCGTGATGAGCACATGAAGAAGGTGGAGAAGGAGATCTATCAGAAATACAAGCCCCGGATGAAGAAGCTCACCTACTCACAAGGCAAGTTGCTGATCAAGTTGGTGAACCGGGAGTGCAATTCCTCGTCGTATGACATTGTGAAAGCCTTCATGGGTCCTATCCGTGCTGGTTTTTGGCAGGCCTTCGCCTGGACCTTCGGTGCGAGTCTGAAGAAAAAATACAAGCCCGAGACCACAGACCGGCTGACAGAGCGCGTGGTGCTCATGGTGGAAGCCGGCCAGTTGTAGGATCATCCGTGTCACCCCATAAAAGTTTGGAGGACGTGCCCGTAGGGTCACGTCCTCCTGCATGTTTTAGTAAATAGTATCAGAATAGGTCGTTTTTTTGGGGTAGTCATTCCGTGAACAGCACTTGTATGATGGTCTGTCCCACGGCTTTGAGTGTATTTTTGTCGATGTGGTTCATATCGTCGTTGACGGTGTGCCAGGTAGGTCCAAACGAACTTGCCTCGCAATCCGGGTAATGCGGGATGATGTCGACGGTAGGAATGCCCGCTTTCTCGTTGACCGGCAGGTGGTCGTCGGTGATGTATCCGCCGACATTTTTGGGGAAGAATCCGCTGTAGCCTGCGGCATGAGCTGCGTTCCACACCCGTTCCACGATGCGAGGAGCATATTTCACCGACATGCCCTCCTGATAGAATTGAGCCGCCTGTCCACCCACCATGTCGAGCAGGATGCCGTAGATGGTAGAGTAGCCATCTGGGTGGTAGTGGCTTGCCCAGTAGTGAGCCCCCAGCGCCCATGAGCTCTCGTCGCTGCGGTTGCTCCACTGCGGCACGCCCCAGTCCTCTGCATCGAAGCAAACGAAATCGATGCCGAAGTCGAGAGAGTCGGCGGTTTGCAGGATACGAGCCACCTCGAGCATCACAGCCACTCCGCTGGCACCGTCGTTGGCCGCCATCACCGGGGTCATCCAATTGGTGCTGTCCGGGTCGTTGTCGGCCCATGGGCGGCTGTCCCAGTGAGCACAGAGCAGCACATGCTGTTTTTTCTCGGGCTGCCACTGAGCGATGATATTAGTGGCTCTGAGCATCGTGCCGTCGTATCCGGTGAGTGCGGCCTTCTGCAATTGCACGCGGCATCCCAGTTGTTCGAATTTCTCCGCGATCCATTGTCCGCACTTCTCGTGCGCCTCGCTGTTCATGGTTCTTGGACCGAAGTCGCACTGGGCATAGCAATAGGCCAGAGCGGAGTCGGCGTTGAACTCAGGTCCTTCGGGTCTCACTTCGATCACCTCGACAGGTTTGGGCTTGCGCTGGCAAGAGGCACCGCTGCAGACCAGCAAGGCCAGCAGAGCCAGGAAGGAAATCAATAAATTGTTTCTTGTCATGCTTGATGATTAATTGTTGCTGTTTTGCACCAAGGCCATCACTCTGAGCCAGTTGCCGCCCCATATCTTTTGAATGTCGCGCTCGTTGTATTTGTTTTTGAGCAGAGCGAGTGTGAAGTTGATGGCCTCCGAAGAGTCAGCCATGCCGATGACCCCGCCGTCGCCGTCGAAGTCGGTGCCCAGGCCCACATGTTCGATACCCATGATGCGTACGGCGTGGTTGAGGTGCTCGATGGCATCTCGGATGGTAGCCTCACCCTCTTTTCGGAGGAATCCCCCGTAGAGTGTGATATGAGCCACGCCCCCCCGTCGTGCGAGCGCTTTGAGTTGGTCATCGGTGAGGTTTCGCGGCACGTCGCAGAGCGCCTTGCAGTTGCTGTGACTGCATACGATGGGAGTCTTGCTTATCTCCAGTGCATCATAGAAGCTCTGTTCGCTGGCATGGCTCAGGTCGACCATGATGCCCTGTCGGTTCATCTCCCGTATCACTTTTTCGCCGAACTTGCTCACGCCGTGATTGGTGTCGCATCCTTTGGCACTGTCGCAGATGTCATTATCGCCGTTATGGCAAAGCGTGATATAGACCACGCCCCGCTGTGCGAAGTGCTTCACGTTGGCCACGTCGTGGTTGAGTGCGATGCCGTTCTCGATGCCGAACATGATGGATTTCCGTTCTTTCCGCTTATCCTCATACAAGTCGGCGGGAGTGCGTGCGATGCTGAGGTATTTGCGGTTGCTTCTCACGATAGCCTCTATTTTGTCGAAGATGAAGTCGGCGTATTCCATGGG
Source organism: uncultured Prevotellaceae bacterium (assembly GCA_946540735.1). GTDB lineage: Bacteria > Bacteroidota > Bacteroidia > Bacteroidales > Bacteroidaceae > Prevotella. The sequence goes on from CAMNIN010000004.1 coordinate 95,188, forward strand.
TGTGTTGACATCGAACGCCACTTTCGAGGAGAACGACTCCCCCATCTTGGGTTGTGGCAGATAAGCCGCCATGATGACAGCGTTCTGCCGTCCGTCGGTCATTTTATGCAGGTCGACGAGGATTCGTGAGTCACGCTGGTCGAACTTGATGTCTTGGTGGAAGAACATCGGAGTGTCGCAGTGTGTGTCGAGTGTGAGCACCCTGTCGTGAATGCGCTTGGCCAGTTGGAAATTGCTCGCCTGAGCCACCAGCCACTCAAAGAGTTTCCGTCCTTCAGCCTCCAGGCATTCCGGATGCCACTGCACGCCGAGGATCGGCTTGAACTCGGTGCTCTCCATGGCTTCGATCACGCCGTCGGCGGCTTTTGCCGTGATGCGGAAGTGCTTCCCCGTGTCGGCCACGGCCTGATGGTGGAAAGAGTTGACGAAGATGCGCTCCTTTTTATAGATGCGGTATACGATGGAATCCTTGTCGATGTCGACGGAGTGAGTGGGCAGGTTTCGGTCGCCCTCCTGGGTGTGTTTGATTGCCGGAGTGGGTGAGGCAGGCTGTGCTTCTTTTTCCTTTTCCTTTTTCTTTTTCTTGTCGTTGTCAGCCGTTTCGGCCTCTTTGGCTGCTTTCAAGGCAGAGGTGATATCCTGCATCACCTTTCCCCCCAGAGCCACGGCGAGCGTCTGAATGCCCCGGCAGATGCCGAGGATAGGAATCTGTCGGTTGTATGCCAGTCGTGTGATGAGCAGTTCTGGCAGGTCGCGCTCAGCATTGATGCGGTGTAGCTGCGGTGAAGGTTCCTCTCCGGTCCACAGCGGGTTGAGGTCTCCCCCTCCGGAGAGAAGGAGTCCGTCGATACCCTCCAAGGTATTGATGATGACATCCTTGTCGGCCACGGGAGGAATGAGCACAGGCGTGCCCCCCGCATCGACCACCTGTTGGTAGTAAGCTTTTCCCATTGTTGCCTCCCCATCCCAGAAGTTGGCTGTGATGCCGATGATAGGTTTTCTTTTGGCTTCGGGGAAAGCGGAGTAGATATTGTCGAGATGAGAAGAGAGGTCGAAGGAAGTCATTTTGTCAGTTGTCAGAATCGTCGGTTTTTACGGGAATCTCACGTTTGATGCTTTGTTCGAGTGAGATGAGAGTTTCGGTGGCCACCACTCCGGGAATGCTCTGCAGTTGGCTGTTGAGCAATTCCATGAGCTGCTCATTGTCACGGGCATAGAGTTTGACGAGCATGGTATAGGGTCCGGTGGTGAAATGGCATTCCACGATTTCAGGAATGTGAATCAGTCTTTCGCAAACTGATTTGTACATGCTTCCCCTTTCCAGCGTGATTCCCACGTAGGTGCATGTGGTGTATCCCAGACTTTTGGGATTGACATCAAATCCACTTCCGGTGATGATGCCGTTTTCGATGAGATGCTGCACCCTTTGGTGGATAGCAGCTCTGGAGACGTTGCATTCAGCTGCTACGTCTTTGAAGGGTATGCGTGCGTTTTTTGAAAGAATGCCGAGAATTTTTTTGTCGAGGTTATCGATTTTCTCTGTTGCCATTTAGATTTTTTGTTAGTTGGTTATTGAACGGTTGATAGTATGGTTGTCATTTTGTTAGCAAAATTAGCCATTATTTATGAAACTGGCAATTTTTTGAGCTTTTTTTTCTTTTATCGCCATCATCTTTTGTATTTTCCGTGTTTTTCTTGTTACTTTTGCAATTCAAAATAAAGTCTACATTTTTAATAAGCATGACATGAGAATAGCTGTTTTTTGTTCGGCCAACGACGCACTTGATCCCGATTTTTTCACGATGACCCGAGCCTTGGGAGAATGGATCGGCCGCGGAGGTCACACCCTGGTTTATGGTGGATGTGACATGGGGCTGATGGAGTGCGTGGCGCAGGCGGTGCATGAGTCGGGCGGACAGGTGATCGGTGTGATACCCGCCCGTTTGGAGCAGGGAGGCCATACCTCAGATTGTATCGACGTGCGCATCCTATGCGAGACGTTGGGTGAGCGCAAACAGCTGATGCTTGCCCACAGCGATGTGGTGTTGGCGCTGCCAGGAGGTATCGGCACGCTCGATGAGATATTCACAGTGGCAGCGGAAGGCACGTTGAGCTATCACGACAAGCGTGTCATCGTCTACAACATGAAAGGCTTCTGGGACGGACTGGAGTCGATGCTTGACGGATTGCAGCTTCAGGGAGTGATGCGCGGCGATTATCACCGCCGCATCACTTTTGCGCATGACGCAGACGAGCTGCTGCGTCTTCTTGTCGAGTCATGACACTCTGTCTCCAGGCTTATTTCTTGCTGACGAGAGGCAGTGGACCGTTGAGAGTGGGAATGACGGGAATGATGTTGCCTTTTTTGTCGAAAGAGAGTTTGTCGATGCACACTTCCCGATGAGTTCCAGGCACGCCGCCACCGAATTTCTTATCCACGAAGTTTTTGTTGATGCGGTGGTAAACGATATACCATTCGTCTTTACCCGGAATCTGCAGGATGGAGTTATGGGCCGTGCCGTAGATTTTGTCCTCAGGTTTCTGCTTGATGACGAGATAGTTGTTCTCGTTGATCTGGATGGGGCCGAGCGGTGATTTCGCAGTGCCATAGCACACATGGTAGTTGGGGCTTCCTGTATCGTCGACCGACCAGAGGAAATAGTATGTGCCTTTGCGGAAGAAGACATAAGCCCCTTCTCTGAAAGCCCATGTTTCGAGGCTTCCACCTTCGGGAGTAAGCAGTTTGATAGTCTCCTTTTTCACCGAGAGCATATCGTCGTTGAGTTCGGCGCCTGCCATGAACCCATTTCCCCAGTAGAGGTAATGCTTCCCGGTTTTAGGGTCAGTGAATACATCCACGTCGATGGCCTGTCCGCCCCTTGCCGCCTTAGGCCTGTCATTATCAGTGATGATCGGTGCGCCAGAATCAACGAAAGGTCCTGCGGGGTCGTCGCTGACAGCCACTCCGATTTCTTTGCGGTTGGTTTTGGGGTTATGAGCCGAGAAATAGAAATAATATTTGTAAGAGCCATCTTTCTGTTTGATTTCCTCGATGCAAGGAGCCCATGCATTGCCGTTGGCCCATTTCACTTGGTCCCCTTTCACGTCGAGCATTTTCCCCTCATCGGTCCAGTGTATCAGGTCGGTGCTTGAGAATACGCTGAAGTCGTGTCCTCCCCATCCCGGAGTACCGTCGGTGGTGCTGTAGATATAATATTTCCTAGTTTTGTGGCTGTAGAGAACCTCCGGGTCGGCATGGAATCCCGGCAGGATAGGCTGCTGGTGATTGCCGAACTCCCTGAGCAGTCGTTCCTTCTCAGCCTTGGTGATGGGAATCATGGTGCCATGTCTGGGTGTGAATTTCCCTTTTGTCTCGGTGTTTTGCACGAACTGGAAGGTTTTGAGGTCTTCAGAGCGGCAGAATTGGTAGTGTCCGTTGCCATAGCAGTCGTACATGATGATCCATGATTTCCCGTCGATGGCTTTGCAGACGCCTACGCCTTCGACAGCCTCCTTGGTTTGCTCCACATGTCCATCCACCATTTTCCACTTGTCGGTGAGTTGGCGGGCCACCGCTTGGTAGATGCCCCTTCCAGATTCTTGTTTGTAGAAGAGATGATAGAGTTGGTCGTCTTCATTGTACACGATATCACCGTCGATGGTCGCGTTGCCAGCGTCGAAGAGCCACCTCGGTTCCCCTTCCAGGTCGGTGAAGTCCTTATTGGCGTATTGGTAGTAGATTTTGTCGAAAGAGCCCTGGTCGCTGGTCCTCAGTGAGTAGAACACCATGTATTTGCCAGCCTGGTGGTCGTAGATGGTCTCAGGCGCCCACACTCGGGTCACGTTTTTCCAAGCCTTGGTATACCGGGTAGGGAAGTTGACCGTGCTGTGCTGCCAGTGGATGAGGTCAGTAGATTTCAGGAGCACCATTCCGCGGTTGCTCGCCCATCCCAGGCTCGAGCGCATGTCGGTGGCCACCATATAGAACGTCTTTCCGTCCTCGCATCTCAGGATATGCGGGTCGCGGACGCATTGTGTGAGAGCGATGGTGTCGCTTGTGATGACAGGCAGGCCATGGTTGAGCGGCGTGAAGTTATATCCGTCGTCGCTGATGGCATAGCATATCTGCTCGTCCTCAGGGGCATTGCTGTTGAAATAGGTGAAGAGATAGGCCACCATCTCGTCGTCGTTCTCCCCTGCGGGGGCGTTGAGGCCGTGATGGGCAGCAGAAACGGGGATGAAGGTCATCGCAAGGAGGTAAAAGGCCAGAGCCAGTGTCTTTTTTCTATCCATGGTACTGTAGTTGTTATTTTTTTGCAAAAATACGAATAATCTTTGAGAAAAGCAACACAAAGCATCAGTATTACATCCCCTCCGTCATTTGCTGCATGTTAGGGAGAGCAGTTGTGGGGATGATGAGAGCGATGGTCTTGGCCCTCATGTAATCCTCCTCCATGAAGAAGAATCCCCCGTAAGGGTTGTTCTTCCCCCAGGAATTCTTGCAGATGTAGAATTGTTTTCCCTCTTTGTCGTGCGCGATGCCGACGACAGCCATGCAGTGGTCGTCGGTGGTCTGTGCATGGTCGAAGGCCCGCTGGCGGCTCTGCTGCGTGACAGGCTTGTGGCCGTGGGGCAGCCGGGCTATGCCCCGTCGGAAATCGCAGTCAGGTTCGGTGACGTCGCCCTCCCAGCAGACGGGATGTCCTGTGCGCAGTGCATGGTCCACATATCGCATCAAGGAGTCGATAGGCAGATTGAGAAACACATCGTGATGATGGTTGTCGGGCACCTCGAGGACAAACGACTGTCCGAAGGGGTGATGGGTGAAACTGGTCAGAGGAAGGTATTCATCCTTGGCACAGATGCTGTGGGCGAACTCCAGAGGCGTGTACTGGCAACCGAGCATGAACACCCAAGCAGGCAGGTAGCCGATGGCCTCATCGAGGGTCTTTCCGATCTGCCGGTCGAGATGCTCCAGTCCGGTGAGGTGAGCCCGTGCGTGCAAAGCGCTACGCCGCACCTGGATGGCGAGCCCTGTGAGGTCGGCATCCCCGGGCATGCGGTAAGAACTGAAAGGCATGGCGCCGTAGCACTGCAGCAGACGCAAGGCCATGGTCGACATGCCCCTCAGTGAAAGCTTGTACTGAGGGCCGTGGACATAGCACTGCCTCGCCTGTTCGGCCAGAAGTTGGCGGGCCATGAAGGCCGCCGACAAGTCGACGGAGTCGCCTTGCATGAGGTGCTCGGTCTCAATGGTAGCCAGCATGGCGTATATCCAGCAGAGGTCGTCGCCCCCCTGGTCTTTGACCGGTGTGGTGCGCAGCATCACGTCAGTGTGAAACCGCTCCGCCTCACCCCTTGGTTTCTCCCTGTGGCTCGTACAGGAGCCCACGAGGATACCGCAGATGACAAGTGGCAAGAGCCGTCGAGTCACTTCTTAAGCACCTCCAGGGCTTTCTGGATGATGTCGTTGGTCTCGTTCATCACTTGGAAATACTCATTCATGTCCCACAGGTCGCGAGCCACGAGAGCTTTGAGCTGGGTGCGCAGGTAGGGCAGGGTGGTGGCCAGTTCCTCGTCGTCTTTGGGTTTCACCTCCGAAGCCTCGCCATTGGCGATGACAGCGTCGACAAAACTCTGTGGCACCTCATAGTTGGCATTGAAGTCCTCGAAGTTGGCATAACGCTTCTTGAGAGCCTTGCGGTTGGCATCGATATACTTCAGGTTGGCATTGATGATAGCACTCTTGGCAGCGAGCTGCCGGTGGTACTTGGTGTATTTAGTGGTGTCGAGCGGTACGAAATAGTCGGGCATGATGCCACCGCCGCCATAGACGGTGCGGTGCTCACGAAGCGTCAGGAACCGCAGCGAGTCGGCGAAGTGGATGCTGTCGGCATTGGTCAGTTCACCTTTCTTCAGTCTGTTGTCGAGGTCCTTGGCATAGTCTTTCTGGTCGCCCTTGACATAAGGCTTCTGGATGCACCGTCCTGAAGGAGTGTAGTAATGAGCGATGGTGAGCCTGATCATGGAACCGTCGGCAAACTCGATGGGGCGCTGCACCAAGCCCTTGCCGAACGAGCGTCGGCCCACGATGAATCCCCGGTCCTGGTCCTGGAAGGCACCAGCCACGATCTCGGCGGCCGAGGCACTGAACTCATTGACAAGAACGACGACGCGGCCACGGTAAGGGCGTGTGCCTCCGTCTGAGCGGTATTCGTGGCGAGGTGTGCTTCGTCCGTCGGTATAGACGATCATGTCGCCTTTGGCGAGAAACTCATTGATGACATTGACCGCAGCCTGCAGATATCCGCCGCCATTGTCCTGTAAGTCGATGATGAGGTCGTCGATGCCCTTCTCCTGAAGTCGGTTGAGCGCAGCCATGAACTCATCGTAGGTAGTGGCGCCGAAGTTGCCGATGCGGATATAGCCCGTGCGCGGCCGGATCATGTAGGAAGCATCGAGAGAATAGACGGGGATTTTGTCGCGTACGACGGTGAAAGGCTGCTTTCCCTTGATGCCTGGCCTGACGATTTTGAGTTGAGCCTTGGTGCCCTTCGGGCCGCGAAGCCGCCTCATGATCTCCTCCTTCGACATTTTCACGCCGGCGATGGCCGTGTCGTTGACTTCGACGATGCGGTCGCCAGGCAGAATGCCTACTTTCTCTGACGGTCCGTTGGTGATGGTCTGGATCACCACCAGGGAGTCCTCCATCATGTTGAACTGCACGCCGATGCCCTCGAAGCTCCCTTCGAGCGACTCGTTCATGGCCTTCACCTCCTTGGCGGTGGAGTAGGTGGAGTGAGGATCGAGTTTGTCGAGCATGCCCCGGATGGCATCCTCCACCAGTTTTTCCTCATCGACGCTGTCGACATAGAGGTTGGTGATGGCCATCTCGGCCATATGCAACTTGCTTTTGGGGTTTTTGTCGCCCAGTCGGAGTTGTGCTTGTATGCAGGTCGCGGTGAGCAGCGCGAAGGCTGCGGTGAGTAAGATTCTTCTCATGATGTTATGCTTCTTCTTCAGGGATATCTTCCTCGATGACGAGGTTGTTGATGATGAAATTCTGGCGCTCCATGGTGTTTTTTCCCATGTAGTATTCGAGCAACTGCTGCACCTTGTCGTTTTTGTGGAGCGTCACCTGTTCCAGTCGCATGTCGGGGCCGATGAAGTGCACGAACTCGTCGGGCGAGATCTCACCGAGTCCTTTGAAGCGCGTGATCTCAGGGTCGGGTCCAAGGTCGCTGATAGCCTTCAGCCGCTCCTCGTCGCTATAGCAATAGCGTGTCACGTAGTCGCTTTTTCGCTCCCCGGCAGTCCGTTGCGAATCGGCCTCGGCGATGACCTGCTTGTTTTTGATCTTCGTGCGTCGCGCCCTCACCCTGAAGAGCGGTGTCTGGAGCACGTATACATGTCCTTTCTTGATGAGGTCGGGGAAGAACTGCAGGAAGAAAGTGATGATGAGCAGTCGGATGTGCATGCCATCGACATCGGCGTCGGTGGCCACGATCACCTTGTTGTAGCGCAGTGTGTCGAGACCGTCCTCGATGTCGAGAGCAGCTTGCAAGAGGTTGAACTCCTCGTTTTCGTAGACCACCTTTTTGGTAAGTCCGAAAGAGTTGAGAGGTTTGCCTCGCAGCGAGAAGACCGCTTGTGTGTTGACATCACGGCTCTTGGTGATGCTTCCGCTGGCCGAGTCGCCCTCGGTGATGAAGATGCAGCTTTCCTCCTTCCGGTCGTTTTTCGTGTCGCTGTAGTGTATGCGGCAGTCGCGCAGTTTGCGGTTGTGCAGATTGGCTTTCTTAGCCCTCTCGCGCGCCAGTTTGGTCACACCAGCCATGGCCTTGCGCTCTTTCTCGCTCTCCGCGATTTTCTGCAGCATGGTCTCTGCCACGTCGGGGTTTTTGTGCAGGTAGTTGTCGACCTCCTGTTTGATGAAGTCGCCGACGTATTTGTTGACCGACACCCCCTCAGGGCTCATGGTCAGAGATCCGAGTTTGATTTTTGTCTGGCTCTCAAACATCGGTTCTTCGATGTTGACGGCGATGGCAGCCACCAGTCCGTTGCGGATGTCCCCATATTCGAACCCTTTTCCGGAGAACTCCTTGATGGTCTTGGCGATATGCTCCTTGAAAGCGCTCTGGTGGGTGCCGCCCTGCGTGGTATGCTGTCCGTTGACGAAGGAGTGGTATTCCTCGCCGTACTGGTTGGTGTGAGTGAAAGCGATCTCGATGTCCTCGCCCTTCATGTGGATGATGGGGTAGATGCCCGGGCTGGTCATGGTGTCGTTGAGCAGGTCCTCCAGTCCGTTGCGGCTGAGGATGCGCCTACCGTTGTACATGATGGTCAGTCCGGTGTTGAGGTAGGTGTAGTTGCGGAGCATGTTCTCCACGATATCGTCGTGGAAGCGGTAGTTCTTGAACATCGTGTTGTCGGGTTCAAACCAGATGTAGGTACCGTTTTCGTCGTCGGTGGCCTGTGTGGTGTCGCTCTGCAGCACGCCCAGGGCGAAGGTGGCGCTGCGCACCTGTCCCTCGCGGTAGGACCTCACTTCGAAACGAGAGCTGAGGGCGTTGACAGCCTTCACGCCCACACCGTTGAGTCCCACGCTTTTCTTGAAAGCCTTGGAGTCGTATTTTCCGCCAGTGTTGAGCACGCTGACGGCCTCAATCATCTTTCCCTGCGGGATGCCTCTTCCATAGTCGCGCACCCTCACGCGCAGATTGTCCTCGATGTCGATTTCGATGCGCTTCCCGGCGTTCATCTTGAATTCGTCGATAGAGTTGTCGATCACCTCCTTGAGGAGCACGTAGATACCGTCTTCGGGCAGCGAGCCGTCGCCCAGCCGGCCGATATACATGCCGGGTCGTGTGCGGATATGCTCGATGCCCGTCAGGGTACGGATATTATCGTCGGTGTATTCTACGGTGGGTTGCTGTGATGGGTCAAATATATCTTTTTCTTCTTGCATGTAAATCTCGAATGTTAAGTCTCAAATGTCAAATCTTCTTCTTGTAGCAGCGGCGTCGCTTATGGAGCTCGGTCTTCAGTGCCCCCCACTGGCTCTGCACATTGGAGTTGGTCTCCATTTCGACATTGGTCTCTCCCCATTCGAAGCCATAGGCCGAGTAACGTGGGATCAAGTCAGAGAAGAGCAGTGCGTTGGCCCCTTTGTTGCGGTATTCAGGCAGCACGCCTACGAGGTAAAGGTCGACGATATTGGTCTTGTGCCACTTGATGGCTCTCAGGAGGTGCCACCAGCCCAGCGGCCACAGGCGCCCTTTATGGCATTTCTGTAGCGCCTTGGACATTGAGGGCAGGGTGAGTCCGACGCCCACGGTCTTGTGCGGTTCGACGTTCCAGTCCTCGATCACCGTGAAGAGGTTGAGGTCGGCCAAAGGCATATACATGCGCACATACTGGTCGACCTGCTTGTCGGTGAGTTCAGAGAAGCTGTAGAGGTCTTTCATGCATTCGTTGAGCACGTTGAAGACCCTTTTCCCGTAGCCACCCTCGAACACCTCTTTCCTGGTGAGCTTTTTCACGTGCAGGTTGTATCGTTTTTCGATCATCTGAGCGATCTTGGCGTATTTCTCCGGCACCTCCTTGGGTACGAAAAGCTTGAATTCGACATAGTCGTTGTCTTTCTCGAATCCCCCGATCCGTTCCAGGTGCTGTGGATAATAGGGATAGTTGTAGATGGTGGCCAGGGTGCCCAGTTGGTCGTATCCGTGAGTCAGCATCCCCTCGGGATCCATGTCGGTGAATCCGAGCGGTCCCACCATTTCGTTCATACCCTTGGATCGTCCGTAGTCTTCGACGGCCTTGAACAAGGCCGTCGACACATCGAGGTCGTCGATGAAGTCGATCCATCCGAAGCGCACGCACTTGCGCTGCCACTTGTCGTTGGCCTTATGGTTGATGATGGCTGCCACACGGCCCACGATGCGATTGTCCTTATAAGCCAGGAAGTAGGCCGACTCGCAGAACTCGAAAGCGGCGTTTTTGTCTTTGCTGAGTGTCTGCAGCTCGTCGCTGTAGAGCGCCGGTGCGTCGTAGGGGTCGCCTTTGTAGAGGTCGTAATGGAATTCGATGAACCGTTTGAGATCCTTGCGTGTCTCAACACTTTTGATCGTAATAGCTGACATATCGAAATAATCAGTGGTTATTAATATACATCCGACAAAAGTAAGCAAAAATGCTGACCCGACAAAATTTATGGTCGTTTTTTAGGATTTCTTACAGACAAAAATCAAGTGGTCGCGTTTTCCGATGGTGGATGCGAACAGGTAGTTGTCACCCCCGTCGGTGATGTGTAGGCGTTTGCGGAGTTCGGCCACGGAGAGCGGGAAGTTTCGCACGGTGATGTTGGCCTGCCGCATCTCGCCCAGGCAGTGGCGCAGTTGGCGTTTGTTCATCGTGGAGCATCCGACGATGCGCATTCTCCGTCCGGGGAAGTCGTCCAGTTGTTGGTGAGAGAGGAAGAGGTGGCTGTTGGCAGAGAGCGCCTTGACCGGGAAATGCAGTGCAAGTGAGGCAAAGCACCCAGCCTTCATGATGGCGGCATGCGGTTCATAGAGCCAGCAGAATGACTCCGCCTCTTGCACATCACTCACCAAGGGCGGCAGTGCAGCCCCCTGCTCGGTGTTTTCGTCGGTGGAAAAGATGCTGTCGTCGTTGGCGCAGAAGATGCGCACCGGCAGTCGGGTATTGTGCCGTGAGAGGACGACGAGCAGTTCTTTGCATTCGTTGGCTGTGGCCACGAAGTGCACCTCGTCGACGGAGCCCGGGCATACGGAGTGGAAGCTTCTGACGGTGTCGTGCCAGTCGAGCATGGGAGAGAGTTTGACCATGAGGAGGTCGGGTTTTTGCAGCAGTCGTGGCAGCAGCGGCAGGATGTCGGGTGTGCAGTCGCTGATGGCATGTGTGCGCTGTCCGTGCTTGTCGCGTCGTGCAGGATCGATGAAGAGCAAGGTGAGCGGCGGCAACTGCTCGAGCAGTTGCAGGCAGTCGCCCTCCCACACCTCGGTCTGCGTGAGGTGCAGCACGTCGAAATTGTTGCGTGCGCACCGGCACAGGTCAGGTTGCCGTTCGATGTAGATGGCGCGCTGGAAGAGCGTGGCGAGAAATGAGAAGTCGACACCCAGTCCCCCGGTCAAGTCGGCCATGGTTCTTGGCGCGTCTTGATCGGGCAGTGCGGCCATGAGTCGCTGGCAGATCCTGTTTTTGTAGTTTGCGGTCGCCTCAGATGAGCATTGTTCAAGGGCGAGGTGAGCAGGGTAGACGATATCGTCGCAAGCCGCCCATGCAGGCAGTTTGCCACGTGCTTTCTGCCAGCCTGCGATCTGGTCGATGGCGAATGCGATATCGATGCCGTCATACCTGTCGGCATGCAGGGCCAAGGTGCGCACGTCGTCGCCTCTGTGCATGAGGATGAACTGTCGGGTCGCTTGGTCGGTCATGTGAAGGCCCCGTCGTTTATTTGATGGCTTTGTAGTTGCGTTTCGCCTCCTCTCGTGTGCAGAGGTTGAAGTGCCACCATTCGGTGCGCAGCGGTTTGAATCCGCCCACGCCCATCACCTCCCGCAGCAGTTGCCGGTTGGCGCGAGCTTCCTCGGAGATGCGTTTGTTTTTCACCAGCAGGTCTTCCTTGTCGATATGCGACAGGTCGCCCATGAAGTCGACCTTTGCCCCCATAGGGATAGTGTCGCCCCCCACCCGGCAGATAGAGATGTCGACGGCCATGCCGTAGTTGTGCATGCCACCCCCGTTGGCGGGATTGCTCACATAGATGTTTTTCTTTGTGTTTTTCACCACGTTCCACATTTTCTGCTGTATGCTCATGGGGCGAGTGGCGTCGAAGACGATCAGGCTCAGTTCGGGGTGCATTTGCTTGAGCCGCTGCTGAGCCATGACAAGCGCCTTGGCCGCTTTAGGGTGCAGGTAGCCTTCGCGCAGGTCGTCATACAGCACCCTTCCGGTGAAATTGTCGGGTCGAGAGTACATCAAGCTCACCACGATGGTAGGATCGAGCGACTGAATATTGACCATGCCCTGTCGCTCCATAGACTGGGCGGTGGCACTGAGAGCGGTGCTGTCGGGTGTTGTCTTAGGCGTTTCGGCCACCAGCATAGCGCCGGAGTCCGCTTTCGTATCGGTGGAGGCGACCATGCTGGAAGAATCGTCGGGACGAGCGGTCTTGTCGGCATCCATCAGTTGTCGTGCATTGGGATTGGTGCAGGCGATGAGCAGAGCCGCCGTGAAAAGAAATTTTTTCATATTGTGTTATTTGACAATAAAATCCCCTCACGATGAGGGGATTATGTGAAGTTAGCTTGACTGCTACCCGCTGAGGGTAGCAGAAGAGAAGGATCAGAATTTGATGGTAGGAGCTTTCTGCGCAGCCTCGTCGGCAGCGAATTTCTCCATGGTTCTGAAACCGAAGATGCCAGCGAAGAGATTCTTCGGGAAGGTGCGGATCTCACGGTTGTAAACAGTGACAGTGTCATTGAACTTGTTGCGGGCCTCGTTGATGCGGTTCTCGGTGCCCTCCAGTTGTTTCTGCAAGTCCATGAAGTTCTCGTTAGCCTTCAGTTCGGGATAGTTTTCCGACACAGCGATCAGTTTACCGAGAGCGGCACCCAGTTCACCCTGAGCCTTCTGGAAAGCCTGCAATTGCTCGGGAGTGCAGTTGCTGGGGTCGATGGTCATCTGTGTGGCCTTGGCACGAGCCTCAACCACCTCTTTGAAGGTGTTCTCCTCATGCTGGGCATAACCTTTCACCACCTCGACAAGGTTGGGGATGAGGTCAGCTCGCCGCTGATAAGCTGACTGAACGTTGGCCGCTGCGTTGGTGGCGTCTTCCTGCAAGGCGACCATACCATTGTAGGCACCCATGGCCCATAATGCTGCCACGACGATGATGGCAATGATGATGACAGAAGTTTTTTTCATTTTCTTTTATTTTTTGTTGATTAATGATGAATCTGAGATTTACCAGCTTCCGCCGGCGCCTCCACCTCCGAAGCTTCCACCACCGAAGCTTCCGCCTCCGAAGCCACCACCGCCTCCGAAGCCACCTCCACTGAAGCCCCCTCCGCCGAAGATGATCGGTCCGCTGCCCCGGCTACCACTTCCTCCGCTTGCCGAGCCTCCGTGCCGCCAGAGGTAGATGATGATGACGAGGATCACGATGAGGAAGAAGATGTCGCCCCACGTCAGTTCATCCTCGTCAAGCACGATCGAAGTCGCGGGAGGCAGTTCGCCGCTTTTGATTTGCGAGTAGACAGCGTGGCAAGTCTGGGCCACCGCCAAGTCGGGGTTTCCCGCCCTCATATTAGGCTGTATGAAACTCATGGCGATGCGATTGCAAGTAAGGTCGGTGAGGAATTCCTCCAGTCCCTTGCCCGGTGCGATGAAATATTGCCGGTCTTTCACAGCGATGACGATGACCAGTCCGGTGCGAGTGTCCTTGTATCCGATGCCGTATTTGTTGCCCACGTCCTGAGCCATTCGGAAGGTGTCGCCGTTTTTCACATGGTTGACGATGATGAATGCCGTCTGGATGTCGAACTCGTGGTTGAGCTTTCTAAGGTAGAAGTTGGCCGAGTCGCGGTATTCCTGACTGAGGATATGGTCGGGGTCGCACACATACTGGGTAGAGTCTTGCAGATAGACCATCTGGATATTGTCAGCGCTCCAGATGATGTATCCGTCGTCAGCCCTCTCCTCCTTTGCGGCAAGAGCGTCGAGGCATGTCGCCAGCATGAGCAAAACCAGCATGAGGCCGGTTTTGAGATGCGTCTTTCTCCTATAAAAATCCACCATACTCATCATACTTTTTGCAAAAGTAAGTATTTTTTTCCATTCTTCAGCCGCGATGACACAGAAAAAGTCCCCCGAAAGTGTAAAAATCACCTCATGGCGAGCGCGCGGTTTTCTGCCTGCTCCATGATTTCGCGCTCACCAGGCCCTTTGTCGTTGATGCCGCAGAGGTGGAGGATTCCGTGAATGATCACGCGGTGCAGTTCCTCGTCATAGTTTTTCGCGTATTGCTCCGCATTGCTGCGCACGGTGTCGAGCGAGATGACGATATCGCCGTTGATGGTCTCCCCCTCATCGTAATCGAAGGTGATGATATCCGTGTAATAGTCGTGTCCGAGGTATTCTTTGTTGACCTCGAGGATGCGTTCGTCGCTGACGAAGAGGTAGCCGATCTCTCCGACAGATCGTCCGTAAGAAGCAGCCACAGCCTTGATCCAAGCAGTGGTGGCCCTTTTCCTGATATTCGGCATACGTATGCCGTCGCTGTTGTATGTGATCATTTCTTGTGGGGTAAATACTTGCTGATGTCTTTTCCATAGTGCGCCAGTTCCCTCACCATGCTCGAACTGATATGCGCCAGTGCGGGGTCGGCCAGGAGAAGCAAGGTCTCTGTGCCGTTGAGGCTTCGGTTGATCTCCGCCATCTCACGCTCATATTCGAAATCCTTCACCGACCGGATGCCCTTGATGATGAAATGCGCCCCCTCGCGTTGTGCGAAGTCGACGGCCAGGTCACTGTAGATTTTCACCTCGACGCGAGGCTCATCGGCATAGACGGCGTCGATGGCGTCCTTCCGCTCTTCTGCGGTCAGTGTATGAGATTTGTGTACATTGCCCTCCACCACACCGATGACGATGCGGTCGAACAAAGAGAGGGCACGCCTCACGATATCGTCGTGTCCGATGGTGAAAGGGTCGAAACTGCCTGTGAATACTGCTGTAGTCATAATGATGTAAGTGAGAGAACTCCTCCTGCGCTGATCACTCTTGGTCGAACAAGCTCATCTGCATGATGTTGCCCTGATACGGGTTTCGTCCGAAGTGTCGGTAGGCCAGTTCGGTGACCATCCGTCCGCGTGGTGTGCGCTTGATGAACCCCTCCATGATAAGGAAAGGCTCGTAGACCTCCTCCACCGTACCGGCATCCTCGCCGATGGCCGTGGCGATGGTCGTGATACCCACGGGACCACCTTTGAACTTGTCGATGATGGTGAGCAGGATTTTGTTGTCGATCTCGTCGAGACCGTATTGGTCGATGTTGAGAGCTGAGAGAGCGATGTGCGTGATGTCCTCGTCGATGCGTCCGGTGCCCTTTACCTGAGCGAAGTCGCGCACGCGCCTCAAGAGGGCGTTGGCGATACGCGGCGTGCCACGGCTACGCCCTGCGATCTCGGCCGCAGCGCTGTCGTCGATGGGCACCCGCAGAATGCTGGCGCTGCGCTTGAGGATTTTGGTCAGTGTCTCCGGCTCATAGTATTCGAGATGCATGTTGATGCCGAAGCGCGCGCGAAGCGGAGCGGTGAGCAGTCCGCTGCGTGTGGTGGCGCCGATGAGGGTGAAGGGGTTGAGTCCGATTTGTATGGATCGGGCCGATGGACCCTTGTCGATCATGATATCGATGCGGTAGTCCTCCATGGCCGAGTAGAGATATTCCTCGACCACGGGTGAGAGGCGGTGGATCTCGTCGATGAAGAGCACGTCGTTGGGTTCGAGCGAGGTCAGGATGCCCGCCAGGTCGCCGGGCTTATCGAGCACCGGACCGCTGGTGAGTTTGAATCCCACGCCCAGTTCGTTGGCGATGATATTGCTCAAGGTAGTCTTGCCCAGTCCAGGCGGACCGTGCAGCAGTGTGTGGTCGAGCGGTTCCCCTCGGAATTTCGCAGCCTCCACGAAGACCTGGAGGTTGCTCACCACGTTTTTCTGTCCGCTGAAGTCAGAGAAGCTCAGTGGTCGGAGGGCATTCTCGAAATCCTTTTCCATCGGGGAGACTCGTTCGCTCCTGATGTCGAAATCTTCATCCATGATGGGCTGTTGGTGAATTGTTTTCAGCAAAGGTAGTCAAACCCATCCAAAACACCAAATATTTAAATCCATAAAAAATTTTTTAGGTGAAAATTTGGTGTTATCGGTCAAAAGCAGTAATTTTGCACTCCAATATCAGAGTCATGCCGACATCTGCCGGACTTGTAGCTCAGTTGGTTAGAGCAACAGACTCATAATCTGGAGGTCCCAGGTTCAAGCCCTGGCTGGTCCACACTGAAAATCAGCAACTTAGAAGAAATTCAAGTTGCTGATTTTTGTTTTCGGGAAAACAATGGGAAAACAATCGGTTTGAGTTCGACACCATTTCCTGCCACTTTTTGCAATCTTGTGCGACTGCGAAAACAAGTATTTTGGAAATGAGAGGACTTTGGCTACTCTCCATTATTTTCTGGAAAAGTACTCCTTTGCCAAGTCAATGGCATCCAAACGGAGCTTCTTATCTTCCTCCTTCAATGCGGCATACACGCCATCGGCCAGCCAGAGCGTCATCAGTTCCTTCTCGTCAACCTTATACAACTCTGCCAACTTTGGAACCTGGTCACGCCTTACACGTCTTGCTCCCAACTCCATCTTGCTATACATGGGCATGTCCGTCCCCAGCAATTCAGCCAAATGTCGTTGCTTCAACCCTTGCTCCAGCCTCATGGCCTTTATCTTCGGGCCAAACATGCCGTAAATTCTTTTATCCTTCATATTTTCCCAATTATCTTATTTGTTCGCTACTTGTCCCGAGCTTGTCCTGAACTTGTCCTGTGGTTTTATTGTTTTTAAAAAGTCAATTAGTCTTCCTGCTCATAGTAATACGAGTAGTCGATACCCTTCATGAAGATCTCGCGGTCGTCTATCTTATTCGTCAATGCAGGTTTCAGCAACTCGCGAATCTTAGTGCTGTCCATTTGACTTGCAATCATCGCATCAAGGTATTCCCGTTTATCTATCTGACTCCAATCCACGCACAGGCCTAAGCGTTTCTTGAATATCAAGTCGAGCCAAATGCGCGTTGAACGGCCATTGCCTTCCATAAACGGATGGGCAGCATTCATCTCCACATACTTATCCACGATCTCATCGTATGTGTTTTCTGGCATCGACTCTACAGTTTTCAAGAAACTATGAAGATGTTCTGCCAGGCAAAACAAGGTGTTCCCCTTTGCAATAGTCTTGGTACGGATTTTCCCAGCAAAGTCATATAGCCCACCGAAGATATAGGCATGAATCTGTTGCAGAGCCTTGACAGTTCCCACGTCTTTATCTGCCACGAGATTACTTTCAATAAACGTATAGGCCTTCTTTTTGCTGCGCCCGTCAATTGTGTTGTCACTATAAGTGAACCAGTCGAGGAAGGCCGTAGCCTGGTTGTTGGGTATAACCTTAGCGAGTTTCTCTACATCGATTTGGCTGATGACATCCGTTTTGTACTTCTTTCCGTCCGCAGCTGTAAGCTTCAGTTGGGTAGTAGCACTAACCAACTCATTCTCTTCCTTCCGCAGTTTAGCCTTCAGATACTTCCAGTAGTTACGGTTCTTTTCGTGGTCATCTTGCTGATTGATAGCCCCCACAATATCCAGAACCGAGAACCACCACTGGTTGTTGGCTTCGTCCCATACGGCACGAACCTTATGGTCTTTGTAGAACCGTATTGATATCTTGCTCATATCTCGTATTCTTTTATTTCTATAACGTATTTATTCTTCTTCCTTAATTATTGCCTTGCTCCCTTCTGCCTTCCTTTAGCCTGCTTTCTGGCCTTTTTCAGCCATACTGATGAGTAAGGCTAGAAGCAAGCTAGAGTATGGTTACAGTATGCAAATAAGATGTTTCACCATTTCTCGTCCCTTTTTACTACATCATCTGCCAGAAGAACGCCAGAGTGGCCTTTCGCCCACTCGTACGCAGACATCTCCTTCTGCAGCCCAATGGCCGTCTGCCAGATATAGGCTTTTCTTTCTTATCTGGCTCGCCTTGACGGATATACTCGTCAAAATCTTCTATGTTAAACTTACGTTCGTCGCGCATATTTATATTTTGTACATTTACCTACATTAGTCTTTCAAAAATAGTCAACAGATTATGTAATCAATCTTATTGTTTAAATGGATAGGGAACTGGTCTCTGATCTTCTGGACTTTTCAAATAGAAATCTTCCAAATCCCACTTTGGCTCTCTTTCTATATGAATGATTTTTCCAACTGCTTCACGCCATAGATCATTCCTATAACCATATTGGGCAATTAGAATAATGGCGTAAGCCATAATTGCATTTATCGCATAGAATAATTTTGCCTCAGCAAAATGTTTTTCTCGATTGTGCTTTATATGATTGTATGCTTGATACCAATATAACTGTTCGTTATTCTCCCATGTAGAGAAAGGCGAAAAGGTTCCTAAATCACCATATCTGTAAAAAGACAATTCATATTCATTTAACTTTAAAGCATCATTAAGTTTGTAATAGTCCAACATTTCAAAGTAGTTCCCATTGGGTTCGACTCCATTATTGGCCAATATGCTTTGCATCCTTGCATCCAATTCTGTACAAGCTAAAATAATGATGTTCCTGATAGCGTGCCCGTAAACGCTAAATTGATTATGATGTGGGGCAATGATTTTGAAAACCTCTGACAAATCACTAAGAATTATCTCTAACTGCCGCAGTTGATTTGAATATTCTTGGAAGTTATTAATGGGTAGGTCTTTGTAGCACTCTATGAAAGATGTCTCGCTTTGTGATGTGGCTTGAAAGTCTTCCGTAAGATTATATGTGAATATTGGCCTGTAAATGGAATTAAAATTTTGGCCACAATCCAGTTTCAGATGCTTAAGACGAAAATTATCGCCATCGTTAAGAGAAGAATAATATATATGTGCCTTCCTAACAACGTCGAATAATTGTTTCTCTGTCATCTCGCCAAAGTTCATGATTGGACTACCATCAGAAGCCCAACAATCATTGTTATAGTCACACATCAAAAGATGAGCTTCACCATTACCATATTGAATAGGAATATGATGCGTACAAATTCCATCGGAATGTCTGTAATCGACCATCAAAAGGTATGTTCCATCTTCTTTTGTCATATCGTTATAAATTGATCATTCACTTGAATTTATTAAAAATTTCCACTTACGTTTTATAACTTTTTTTGATATATCTACAACCTTCTTTATGAAATAGCTCCTTTTCAAGTTACCCACTAAGTGTATTATACTTAGCCATTAACTCGTGAGAGTTAACCATTTATTTAAAACTACTGTCCTATCTCTCATTCAAACTATTTTGTTAAATAGTTCTACAAAATCGGTAGAAACGAAATCTGGATAGTCTTTACATACAGTATCTAAAACGTGATTCTTTAATTTATTATCTCCTCCCCCTCTTGTTATGGAATTTAATTGCGGCCATTCATTCAAGATTCTTCTTTCCAATTCATGACCTTGAATTGTACAATATTCCTGGGTGATTTTATAGCATTTACCTCCTATTGTCTGATACTCAAATTCGTTGGCTGATAATAGACCAAGCGAATCTATAACATAGTTAATTAATGATTGAATTTGGTCATCATCCATTTTGGATAGTTCCACATAGGTGAATGGCGGCAAATCTACACTTTCTGTTTTAATAACATTTTCTCTAATTAACAGAAATGCAACATATATTGGGTCAAATATATAATTGTCAATAGCATATCGATGACCTTCACCAAGAACTAATACATATTGAGAACTATGGTTCTTGTTGTCATAATCTTTTATGCCATAAACTAAATTATTTCCAAATCCCCTTAGAGCATTCACAATATCACTTACCTCATCACAATTAGACCCGTCTCCACTTCTTGGAGGAAGGAACTGGGGTAAAGTGGGCATTATATATTTGTGTGAAACGATACTAAAGATACTATTGTAATACTGCGTATCGTATTTGCTTTCAACAAAAACTTGCCTACGATTTTCAAAAGAAAGTCGGACATTATCCAAATCTTGAACTAAGATATTGACAGCCTGCTGCTTTGTTATCTTTTCAGGACAACTTGTAACTTTGTTCATCCGATAAAGACTTTCTTCTGGGGCAATAGCAACAGTTGTTGGTGAATGGGTAGATATGATAACTTTGACGCCAGCCTCTTTTACAATAGAATTCTCAACAGCGGTTATGAATACCTTTGAAAACTCAGGATGTAATGGGGCATCCGGCTCATCCAACAACAATACGTCAGGCCTCGCATTCTCTTCATTGGAATTATATATTGATAATGCAAGAGACATTAAAACCTTTTCACCAGTAGAAAGGTCGTTCACTTGAATCTCAATGCCTGTATTTATATCTGTCAAGCACAAATGAAACGACTTTTCTCTGTGCCCTTCTGGATGATTAACCCGATATGGTAACCGGGCAAATTCAAGCATGTTGTTAATAAGTTCCCATGGCTTAGGACCATATAGAGTTTTGAAATCTTCGTCTGAAAGGACTTTATTATGTTCACCTTCTGTATCATTTTTATACTTAAAGTATTTATTGTCATCGTAACGAATCTGATAAAGTTTGAATATTGAAGCGAACTGACTTGAAAAGATTTCATCAGAAGAAACTTCAAAATTATCAAAAACAAAATCTTCTGTTAAAGCGTCTATATTTCCTTTAGCCTTTTTATACCAATATCCAAGGATTTGTTTCCTATTCTTATTTGAATTAATATATACTTGAATATTATTCCCATATCGAGTTCGTAATTCTGTTAATTGATTATTTAATTGATTCCATGCATCTTTTCTTTGGTTTGTAATACTAAGGTAATCACTATCTGTATTCACCTGCGGATTGAGACCATTAAAACCAATATACTTGACTTTAGGAAGCTCCTTCTCTCTGTCAAAGAGGATTGCATACTCGTATTTACTCATAGCTTCCATCAAGTGGCTTTTCCCACTACCGTTTTTCCCTGTTAGTACGACAAAGTCAGGTAAATCAAACTCTTGTGGAGCTTTGATGGATTTGTATTCTTTATGTATCCTTATTTTCATAACACTTCAACTTATGTATTAAAGATTATCCTATAATCATTGATTCAACAATCCTTTTTGCTTCTTCCAATATTGCATTTCCTTCTTCTTGCAAGGCTTTTGCCTTTTGACGTATAGCAAAAATATGTGATGCAATCTCATTTTGTTTGTCAAGGGGAGGCAAGACAATTTTAATCGTGCCAATTTCTTCCAAATTTATATTAGCGCGAGCAACTGGGCGTTTCAAGCGATTCAAAGATAACTGTCCTATGCTTGACTTTAATAATTCTTTGACAAACTGAATGTTGTTACCCTCTTTTAATCGGACTAATGCAATAGCTTGATTTATATTGGCTTCTTCATTAGAAAGATATATACCAACTTGTCCTATTGTAGCACCAACAATCGCAATTAATAAGTCGTTCATCCTTAATTTAGATGAACTCATTACCGTTTCATGAACTATGGGCCTGAGATATAATAAATCATCATAGTTGAGTTCTCCATCAATGGAAATATTACCACTTCTGATGAAGGGAACTCCATTAATCCTATCTTCGGTATAAGCTTCACCTCTTGATTTAGGGGTTATTCCTGATGTTATCAATTCTGAAATACTTTTCAGATTGGAGACAGGATATTTCCCTGATTCAACAGCTTTGAAAGCATCCCGAAAATACACTTGTGAGTAATAAGGATCCCAACGTTTATCTAATGTGCTTCTGCTAACTATAAAAAATCTATTCCCTAAATCTGTTTTAGATTCAGGCAGAGTAATTCCAAGTTCATTGAGAATATATGCGTCAATACTATCCAGAAGTTTTTGGGCTTCGGTTTCTTTTTGCTTCTTTAATTCAATAGCTCTGTCAATTGAAGAAAAGTCAATTCCTTCAATTATTGGTAGATTTTTAACTGAAGGATAATCTAAAGCAGGTCTGGTTCCTCCTGTTGAATGACGAGATGCAATCTTTTCTATTATATCCAAGTTTAGATATCTCGCAAGATATTTGCTGATTTCTTTATTGCCCGTTTTAACAACTACCATGTGTTGGTTGGTGTTACCAATAAATCCTTCTGGTGCAACAGATGCGATAGCCATTCGTCCGACACCAGTAATTTTAATGAGCAAATCTCCTTCAGAAACTTGACTTCTAGCTAACATTCCTTCATGCGTCTCCTTATTGATGTACAAACAAT